>JBARQV010000001.1:0-19305 GCA_049643885.1 Candidatus Omnitrophota bacterium
CGTCTGATATTCCAGAAAATTCTGGTACATGATCCCGCTACCGCGAGTCATGAGCAGAAAGTCGCTCCTGAACCCGATCAACGCCCTGGAAGCGATAATGAAATCCATCCTTATCGCACCGGCTGAAGTTGTCTCTATATTCCTTATCTCCGCTTTACGCTCACCAAGAGCCTGCATAACAGCGCCCTGATATTCGGCGTCCACTTCGATCACTACTTCTTCGACAGGCTCAAGCACCTGTCCCCCCGCTTTTTTAAAAATTACCTGAGGGCGGGATACTTCCATTTCATATCCTTCGCGGCGCATCGTCTCTATCAGTATCGACAGATGCAATTCGCCCCGTCCCGATACTTTGAAGCGCTCGCCTCCATCAACCTCTTCAACCTTTATCCCGACGTTTATCCTCGCTTCATGCTCCAGCCGTTCGCGAATATGCCTCGACGTTAAAAATCTTCCCCCATCTTTACCGGCAAGCGGACTGGTATTATGAGAAAAATTCATGGATATCGTCGGTTCATCGATCTTTATTGTCGGAAGCCCCTTCGGCTCGTTGATACAAGTCAGGGTCTCGCCTACCTGTACATTTTCTGTTCCTGCAATTGAAACAATATCCCCCGCAACCGCTTCATCGCTTTCTATGCGGATCAAGCCCTTGTACTTCATTATCTTTGTTACTTTAGCCCTGTCAACCGTACCGTCATGTTTTACAACTGCTATAGGGTCACCGACACTGACCTCTCCGTGAAAAATACGTCCAACAGCTATAAGGCCTACATATGAATCATAATCAAGCATTGTCACCTGCATCTGAAAAGGCATGTCCGGATCAGCGATCGGCGGCAACACCCTGTGCAGTATAGTTTCCAAAAGAGGCTTCACTGACTCTCTCGGTTCATCAAGATCAAGTATCGCGTACCCTTCCTTCCCCGAAGCGTACACTATAGGAAAGTCGAGTTGTTCATCTGTGGCGTTCAATTCACAGAAAAGATCAAAAGTCATATCGGCAACTTCATCGGGACGTGCGTGCGGACGATCCAGCTTGTTAACTACAAGTATCGGCTTCAAGTGCAGCTCCAGGGATTTTTTTAAAACAAATTTCGTCTGGGGCATTGGCCCTTCAAAAGCGTCGACCAGAAGAAGCACTCCATCTACCATTTGAAGTATACGCTCCACTTCACTGCCGAAATCGGCATGCCCCGGGGTGTCAACTATGTTAATTTGCACCCCTTTAAATTCAAGCGAAGCGTTTTTGGAAAATATGGTTATCCCTCTTTCTTTCTCGAGAGGATTTGAATCCATGATCGCGGTTTCCCCATCTTTAAAATCATATGCGCCGGTATATTTTAGCAGCGCATCGACAAGTGTAGTTTTACCATGGTCTACATGCGCGATGATCGCAATATTCCGTATATTTTTTCTTCTCTTTTGATTTGGCATAATAACTCTATTTCTCTATCTTATTTAAAATATATGCGTTAGAAGTGGCACTTTCGGGCCTGTCCCCAATTATCTAAACATTAAATCTTATGTCCAGTATATCTCCGTCTTTGACAATGTAATCTTTTCCCTTGACGTATAAAATCCCTGCTTCTTTAACCTTTGCTTCGCTAGCATAAATTGCAAAGTCGCTATATTTTATTACTTCTGCCCTTATGAACCCTTTCTGGAGGTCCGTATGTATCACGCCGGCAGCCTCTGGCGCTGTAGATCCGGCCCTGGTAGTCCACTGCCTCACTTCATCTGACCCAACGGTGAAGAAAGATATTAGATTCAGCGCCTTTATCAATAAGCGCGACAGCGCGTCTACGGCGGGTTCTTTTATGCCAAGTTCTTTTAAGAATTTCTCTCTGTCTTCCTCGAATTCCAGCTTAATTATCTCAGATTCAACTTTTGCCGAAATTTGCATGATGTCGATTGCCGCCACTTGGTAATCGCGCTTCAATTGTTCGATGAGGGCGGTATTATTTAGATCCTCCTCTGAGATGTTAAGGGCTACTATTAAGGTTTTGCGCGTGACAAAAGGATAGCTTGATATTATTTTAATTTCGTCAGCAGTCAGGTCAATAAGTCGTAACGGTAATTCTTTTTCGAGATGCACTTTCAATTTCACAAGTAGCGCTTTCTCTTTTTCAACCGATTCTTCCTTCAACCGTTTCACCTTCTTCTCAATATTCTCCATCCTCTTTTCGATAAAGACAAGATCGTGAAGGATTAGTTCCGAATTTACCGAATCTATGTCCCGCTTCGGATCGACGGAACCTTCTACATGATAAATTGATTCGTCTTTAAAAGCTCTTACTACATGGCATATGGCATCGAGTTCATTTATATCGGTGAAGACACCACCTTCTGCAATAGTGTCTTTTTCCAGCTTTGGAAGCATTTCGATTTCTATCCTGGCCCTTACTTCTTTCTTTGGCTTGTAGGTCTTGGCCAACATGTCAAACCTTGGGTCTTTTACCTCAACAACGCCTTTTATCGGCTTCTTCGAAGCGATTTCCTTCTCCGTAGCCTCGCGGTTCGTAAGAATCTCGAAAAGAGTCTTTTTCCCTGTCTGAGGTAATCCTATTATGCCTATTTTCATATATGTACTTTTGCTCCCATCCTATAAACTACAGAGTTGCTAAAGTAGAATGGCCCCGTTTTTTACAAAAAAAAATGGGTTATGAGTCTAAAACACAATTGCAGTCCATAAAAAAACCCGCCGCTTTGTCAGCAGCAGGTTTTTGGTTTTTTTATGGCGGAGAGGGAGGGATTCGAACCCTCGGTAGGGCGTTAAACCCTACGACGGTTTAGCAAACCGCTGCCTTCAGCCACTCAGCCACCTCTCCGCCGATCATCGTTTTCCCAGGAAAAATTCCTGGATTATCGTGCGACACTCGGATTCAAGTATGCCGCGTGTAACTTCAAGATAATGGTTAAAAAGACCGGGTTTCGCAAGGTCGATCGCCGAACCGCAAGCCCCGGTTTTTGAGTCTTCTGCCCCATAAATTATGCTTCTCAGGCGCGCCAGTATAGACGCTCCCACGCACATCGAGCAAGGTTCAATTGTAACATAAAGGTCACACTCGTTCAATCTCTCATTCTTAAGGAAGGACGCGGCCTGTGTAATGGCTATCATTTCCGCATGCGCAGTGGGGTCTTTAAGCATTTTTATCTGGTTATGGGCCCTGGCAATGATCTGTCCGTTGTAAACGATCACCGCTCCTACAGGCACTTCTTCCTCGTCAAAGGCCTTCTGCGCTTCCGCAAGTGCTTGTTTCATATAGAGTTCATGCTTTTTCATCAGCTAAAAAATGGCGTGCCAGAGAGGATTCGAACCTCCGACCAACGGCTTCGTAGGCCGCTACTCTATCCGCTGAGCTACTGGCACGCGAAAAGCTTACGTTGATTTTTTATTTTATCACATCTATAATAATAGTCTATGAAAAACACTTTTCTGTTTTACGATACCTCCCCAGGAGCGGCCTCACGACAGGTGCTTTTATTCCAGGACCCTGTGGATATGATCGTCTGCCATGAGAAAAGCGACATCGCAAGGGCACTGGATCACCTGGACAAAGCGATCATGGAAGGCTATTACGCAGCCGGATTCCTCTCCTACGAGCTGGGATCATACTTTCAGGAGATACCCCTTGAAAAGACATCCTCTTTCCCCCTTCTCTGTTTCGGGATTTTCTCTTCGGCCAAAAAGATCCCTTTTGACCGGCTGGAAGACCTTTTTCATGATCCGAAAAACACTCAAACATTCGAGATAAGCGAAGGTCATTATTCAGTTCCCCGTGATATCTACTACAGCGACCTGAACCATATCAGGGAACACATAAAGGACGGCAATACCTACCAGGTCAATTACACTTTCAAATATAAATTCGGATTCAAGGGCTCTCCCCGGCAGCTTTTCAACTCCTTGAGAAGGACCCAGGACGTCCCATACGCCGGGTTCATAGACCTCGACAGGTGGTCGGTCATCTCTCTTTCCCCCGAACTTTTCTTCAGAAAAGAAGGGGAAGAGCTCACCGTCCGGCCGATGAAGGGGACCATTAAAAGAGGAAAGACCAACAAAGAAGACAATCTCAACAGAAATAATCTTTCCAGGTCGCCCAAAAACCGCGCCGAGAACATAATGATAGTGGACCTTTTGCGAAACGACCTCGGCAGGATCTCCGAAACCGGGTCTGTCATGCCGGCAGAACTTTTTTCTATTGAAAAATACCGGACGCTCTTCCAGATGACATCGACCATACGTTCACGCCTTAAGAAAGATATAAACTGGGGAGAAATATTCAAGAACATTTTCCCTTCGGGTTCGGTGACCGGAGCTCCCAAGAAAAGGACCATGGAGATAATCGCCGAAACCGAGAAAGAACCACGCGATATATACACCGGGAGCATCGGTTTCATTACCCCGGAGGGAGACGCCCAGTTCAATGTCGCTATCCGCACTTTACTTATCGACAAAAATACTGGAGCGGGCGCCATGGGGATCGGAAGCGGGATAGTTTACGACTCGGTCCCCGAAAAAGAATATAACGAGAGCATACTGAAAGGAAGTTTTCTGACAAACCCTGACCTTTCTCCTGAATTCGGCCTGATCGAGACCATTCTCTGGGAAAACGGGGAATATTTTCTTTTGGCCCTGCACATGGAACGCCTCAGGAAAAGCGCCCGGTATTTTTCCTTTCCGCTCGATGAAGATGCTGCCCTTCTCACTCTTGAAAAAACTTCCTCTTTCTTCGACCGGACGAAAAGATACCGGGTCAGGCTGGTCATTGAAAAGACCGGAGAAGTAGACATCTCTTCAGACCCGCTGGATCCGCCTTCCGGCTCTCCCGTAAAGGTGACTATATCAGATAAAAAAATGGACAAGGAAAATTTATTTCTGTATCACAAGACCACGAACAGGAAAATATACGACGCGGAGCTCGCCCGGTATAAGAAAAAAGGGTTCTTTGATTGTATTTTCCTGAACAGCGAAGATGAAATAACCGAAGGCGCCATCACGAATATCGTTATCAGGGAAGGTAAAAATTACTGGACCCCGGCGGTCTCAAGCGGCCTTTTGGCTGGGGTTTACAGAGAGCACCTTCTGAGGATCCGGAAAATACCGCTGAAAGAAAAGGTCCTCCGCATGGAGGACCTTTTGAAAGCCGACGATATCTTCTTGATCAATTCGGTCAGAAAAATGGTCCCTGCCGAACTTGAATATTAGATCTTACTCGCCCTTCTCGACCTTTCCTTTAAGATAAAACATCTCCCTGAAGTGCCTGATCTCTTCTTCGAGGAGCGAATCGACAGTGCTTTCGCTTCCTTTGGTGATGTGCTGCTTCAGGTCATGCAGAAAGAGCATGAAATCCTTCTCAAAATTTATACCGGCCTGAAGAGCCTCTTCTTCGCTTATGGTCGTGTTAAGGGCTTTCTTCTGCATGGAGTCGCAACTGTAAGTATTGGCATCCACGAGCGCTTTCAGATAAAGCGACCTCTCGCCGGGATAAGCCTCTTCACGCTCCGCCCCGCTTAAATAATCAAGCCACTTTTCAAGTTCGAGCTTATGTTTCTGTTCGTCTTTGGCGAATTCCGCGAAAAGCTGGCTGACATGGTAATTTTCGCTATTTCTGGCAAGGGTTATATAAAGCTCGACCCCACGCCCCTTTGCCTGGACGACCATCTCTATGATATCCTTTGAGGTGTATATCTCATCCATCGATACCGCTCCTTTCAAGTTAAGATATAAGAAAATATAGCACATTCATATGGTTTTTTCAATTTTTTTGGTTTTTCGCTCCTTTAGTGTATAATAATATGTAACATGAAGGTATCTTTTATTAAAACGCGATTCCTGCTGTACATAGTGCTGCTCGTTGTGATGAGCTGGTTCCTTTTCAATTTCCTCCTGAACAGGCAGAGCAGTATCATGTACGCTTACTTTATAGCGAAACCCACTTCCTACAACCTGGAGCGGGCCGAACGTCTGGCCGCTTCGATCTACCAAAGTTTTAAAAAGGAAGTCCAGATCCCTTCCCTGGAAAACATCGAAAATTTTATCAACAAATATAATGATATACCTTTTCTAAGCGTGAATTTCCTATACAAGGATGTCGACGGTAACATGCAATGCGTGCTGAGGAACGTCGAGGAGATAGACATACTCAGCGCCGAATATGTATACCCGATAAGACAAGGAGACCAGGAGATAGGGACCCTTCTGGTCTATGACATAAACAAAGAATACAAAAAAGGACTTGAAGAATACAAGAATATGCTGAACATCACTCAGTTCTTTTTTACCCTGCTCCTTCTTCTCCTCCTGGGCCTTATGGTATACCGGGAGTACAGCGCGAGGATAGAACAGGAAAAACGTATTGCTGAATACCAGGCCGTCCATGACGGTCTGACCGGGCTTTACACCCAGAAATACTTCAAGGAACATCTGGATAGAGAAATAAGCCGCGCCCAGAGGTACAAGCACCCGATATCGCTCATCATGTGCGATATCGACTATTTCAAACGCTTCAACGATACCCACGGCCATCTCGCCGGGGACGAGATACTGCGGACCGTCGCCAGGATAATGTCTGAAAACGTGCGGGCTTCCGATATCGTCGCCAGGTACGGGGGCGAAGAGTTCGCTATTCTCCTCATAGAGACCGGATTAAAAGAAGCCGAGTCCGTGGCTAAGAGACTGAAAAAGCTCATGGACCAGTCCATAGAAGTTGCGGAAAGGATCAAGGGGGTTGTCGAAAATACCCATATCGATATAAACCACAAAGAGGTAGGAGTGACTCTCAGCATGGGGCTTTCCACATACAACGGGCATGAGGATTACAAGCCCGAATACCTGATAAGCGAAGCCGATCACGCCCTTTATGAATCCAAAAACGGCGGTCGGAACCTTCTCACCGTTTTCAATCCCGAAACCAAAGAGTTCAAGAACCTTTCATAGTAAAGAACTTAAAATCTTTTTATAGAGAGAAAAACGTTACAGGCGGGACCCGTTTTCCAGGTAGCCGGCATAGTCTTTAACCGCGTCTCCCAGGGTGCGGAATTCAAAATTACACTCGGCTTTTTTCAGGTTTGACATGTCAGCCTGGGTAAAATACTGGTATTTCGGTCTTAATGATTCAGGCATTTCGATATATTCGATCTTCCCTTCACCGGTACGGCCGTAATGCGCCGCGAACATGGCCTGGGCAAGATCGTTCCATGTCCTGGCTTCACCGGTCCCGAGGTTAAATATACCGGTCTTACGGGGATTGGTGAAGAAATAATACATGATCTCAACGGCGTCTTTTATGTATATAAAATCCCTTTGTTGGCCTCCATCCGGATATTCTTTCTTGTAAGATTTAAATAGCGTGATCACGCCTTTTTCTTTCATCTCGGAGAACTTTTTGCAAACAACGCTCATCATCTCGCCCTTGTGGTATTCATTCGGACCGTAAACGTTGAAAAACTTAAGACCGGTCACTTTGTCAACGAGTCCGTTGTTGATCACCCACATATCAAAAAGCTGTTTGGAAAAGCCGTACATGTTAAGGGGCCGGAGCCGCATAGTGTTATCGATGCTGTCACTGTATCCAAAACTCCCGTCGCCATAAGTAGCGGCTGATGAGGCGTACATGAAAGGAACCTTATGGTTAAAGGCCCAGCCGGCCAGCACCTTGGAATATTCATAATTGTTTTTTATGAAATAATCGGCATCGGCGAGGGTGGTTGAGCTGCAGGCTCCCATGTGCACTATGAATCTAGGCCTGGGGAGCTTGTCTTCTTTAACAAGAGAAATAAAATCATCTTTCTGGATATAATCACGGAAGCGTTTTCCCTGGAGGTTGCGCCACTTTTCTGTCTCGTCGAGGTGATCCACAACGATAATATTGTTGATGCCTTCCTGGTTAAGTTTCCAAAGGAAACAGCTTCCTATAAAACCGGCGCCGCCGGTAAGTATTATCATGCTTACTCCTCAGGCAAACTTCTGATAAACTTTCTTATTTTTTTGGAATGTTTGAGAAAAAGAGACATGAGCGCGAATACTTTTCTCGCATCTGCGGCCGGCCTGAAGGGATATCCGAATATGACTTCATTCTCTTTCACGTGACCGTGAACGCCGGTTTTGCCGCCTATTTTGGCGTTTTTCCCGATATTCACGTGATCTGCTACGCCGACATTTCCACCCATCATTGTATTGTCACCTACTGTCGCGCTGCCGGCTATCCCGGATAGGGCTGCCACCAAAACATTTCTGCCAAGCTTCACGTTGTGGGCGATCTGGACAAGATTGTCGAGTTTTGAGCCTTTGCCGATCACCGTATCCATAAATGTTCCCCTGTCAACACACGTATTTGCACCGATCTCGACTTCGTCCTCTATTATGACGCTTCCCATCTGGGGAACTTTGTAGATCTTACCATCCTTCGGGATAAACCCGTAGCCATCCGCACCGATAACCGCTCCGGAATGGATGATCACTTTGCTGCCTATGATAACATTGTCATACACCGTTACATTCGGATAAAGAACAGTACCGGTACCTATTTTAACATTCTTGCCTATTACGCAATTAGCTCCTACAGAAACGCTTTCTTCTAATGCAGCGCTATCCGCTATCACGGCACTTGGGTGGATAATTCCCTTACCCGGCGGTTTTAATTCAGCCATAGCGTTATAAAGGACGGTCATCGCTAGTTTCGGATCTTTGATCCGAAGCGAAGTCTTTGATAAAGAAGGCGCCTCCTCGGTGGTAAGAACACACGATGCCTGACTCCCTTCGATCTTCTTAAAATCTTCCTCGCTCAGGGCAAACGTCAGGTCGCCTTCCCTAGCGAAAGCGATCGGGGCCATACCCTTAATGGATATATTTCCGTCCCCTTCAACAACACCGTTTACCATTTTTGCCATCTCATTTACTGTGATCATGTTACACCTGCCGATTTATCTTGAAAATCGCGGAACAAATTATCTAACATTATACATCATGGAAACAGAAGAAAACAACCCCTGTCTTTTAAAAGACAGGGGTTGTTGTTATGCTCCAAAAAGCTAAATTACAAACTTTTTGACAAGCTCTTACCGGCTCTGAAAGTTACGACTTTCTTCGCGGGTATCTTGATCGATTTGCCGGTCTGGGGGTTCCTGCCCATTCTGGCTTTTCTTGTCTTCATCTGGAAAGTTCCAAGCTCGGGAAGACGAATGACTCTCTGTTTGGGACTGCCTTTGCTCAGACCGCCCGCCAGGGAGTTGACCACAGCGTCATAAGCCCTGCCGGCTTCCGCTTTGGTGCCGTATTTCCCTGTCTTCCAAATGGAACTGATAAGCTGTGCTTTATTCATTCAACACCTCCTTGTTGAGTTTGACTAGAATGAACGACAGCTATTGGTTAATATACTAAAGTTTCTATGCCTTGTCAATATCAATTAGTAAAATTAAGGGTTTTAGGGCATCTGTTCGTTGCCGCCCTTACCCCACAAGCGCTGCAGAAAATCCTATGCATCAAAAACACATTACCGGACACCGGCCAGGTTAAAGATTTACAACGGAAATGAAAGCAAGTATAATGAGGACACATTCCGGATCAAGCGCGTCCCCGTAGCTCAGTTGGATAGAGTACCGGCCTCCGAAGCCGGTGGCGACAGTTCGAATCTGTCCGGGGACGCCATTCTTTGGCTAGCAAAATATACCCACTACTTCAGAATGGCTGTATAGCTTCTTCGAAACTATACATGCCTCCATTCGTTCTTTCCGTAAAAATAAATCCTTCCGTAAAGAACTCACTCCGGCATTTGCCCCCGTCCAGGACCTTCGGTTACTGCCGGGGACGCCATTCTTTACCGCGCCAAAAACACTCGCCATTTTTTATTCTTTGATACGGAATACCAGGAGGGTCAGATCGTCGAACTGGGCCTGCGTCCCGGCGAATTCAAACACGGTTGCTCTTATCTTGTCCACAATCTCCTGCGCCGAAAGGTCCTTGATCTCTATGGCAAGTTTCAACAGCCGTTGAAGGCCGAACATCTCGCGCTGTTTGTTCATGGCCTCTACGACCCCGTCGGTATAAAGGATAATAGTATCACCATTTGAAAGTTTTATCTCATCCTGCCCGTACTCCTGCTCTTCTATTATACCTACCGGACACCCGTGGGTGCTGAGAAGGCGGACCTTGGAGCTTCCTTCCGCTATGAAGAGGGGAGGATTATGTCCCGCGTTGCAGTAATGGAATATTTTAGTGTCCCGGTTGTAAATACCGTAGAACATTGTCACGAACATGCCGGCAGAAGCGCTCATCTCCCTTATCACCTGGTCGTTTGTCCTCTGTATGACCTTCGCGGGTGAGATCTCCTCCGTGGTTATGACCTTGAATATGCTTTTTGAATTGGTCATGAAGATAGAACTCGGGAGCCCTTTGCCGGTGGCATCCGCTATTACAAAACCTATGTTGCGGTTATCCTTATTTATATAATCAAAATAGTCGCCGCCCACCTGACGGGCCGGAAGACTGAGGCTGGCCATGTCCAGCTCCTTAACATCCAGCTTATAGTGGGGCAGCATGGCTTGCTGCAGCTCCGCGGCGATCTCCAATTCCCGGTTAAGCCTCTCTTTTTCGGTCGTTACGTCAGTTATGTTCCTTATATGCTCTTTAAGGTCCCAGGCCATGGCATTGAAATTCTCGCCGAGCCTTCCCATTTCATCAGCTGTCCCCAGATTTATCTTGTGGTCGAGATCCCCCTTGCGTATCTTTTCCATGCCTTCGACCAGTTTATCAAGGGGCTTGGTCAGCCACCATGAAGCGAGGTTAGAGGCTAAGATCGAAAGGATAATGCCTATCATAAAAACATAAAAAGCATTCCGCCTGACCACGCTTTTCATCTGGTCCACGGTCTCAGCGGAAATATCTATCCCTAATATCGCCACGGTCCTGTTCTTGTCGTCCTTGATCGGGGCGTATCCTGAAAGCCACAGGCCCCACCTGTCCGCCAGAAGGTCGCGGTCTGCCGATGGCCATTCGGCGGCTTTCATAAGCTCCGGATAGCTGGTCACGTCAAATTCCTCCCCGCAATCGACAGGTTCCTTGGTATCGCCGTTCGCTATGAACTTCATCACCCCGGGCTTTTTGGTAGCGACAAGAATATACACATCAGCGATCTCGGGATGGATGCCCATGATATTATTCAGTTTTCCCGCAAGCTCCATGTACTCCCTGGTTTTCATGCTGGCTCTTACCGGGACCATGTTTTCAACAAGATCGGCAGAGATAAGTTTAGTCCCTAAGGTCGAAAGTTCTATGAGCTTCTGCCTCAGGTTCTCTTTCTGGATAGAGATGGCCTTTGTATAAAAAAGACCTATAAGGAATACGAAAAGGATCGTAAAACAAGTAAAGAATATTAAGGCTACTTTGGTCTTAAAACTGATACTTCTCATGGATTATATTGTAATAGGAAAAGATATATTGCGCAAGGATTATGGGAGATCAAACACCCCTGATCTCCACTTTCTCGGTGAAACCCAGCAGGATGTCGCGAAATCTTTCAAGTTCTTTTCTTGTGTAGGGCTTCACCTTCTCGAATTTTTCATCAAGGGTTATGAGGGGGCGGAATTGTTGAAGGCAGTATCTTTTCGCTCCGTCCACAAGGCTCCCGATCTCGGCGATGTCCTTTTCGTCTACGATTCCCGGAACGCAGGTGGTCCGAAATTCATAAGGAATGTCCGAAGCCATGATCTGGCGAACGCTTTCCGAGATGGTCCCTTCAATATCATCCATATCCGTGAGTTGAACATACTTCGGGAGGGAAGTCTTGATGTCCAGGGCGACATAATCCAGAAGACCGGATGCCAGAAGTTCCCTTAATTGCCCGGGAGCCGTCCCGTTGGTATCCAGCTTCACTTTAATCCCGGTATCTTTGATGCGTTTTATAAATCCGGGAAGGTCGGTATAGATGACCGGTTCGCCACCGGTTATTACAACGCCGTCTATCATGTCCCTGCGGCGTGATATATAATCCAGGACTTCCTGTTCTGAACAATCAAACTCTTTTTCCAGGGTTACCAGATCCGGGTTCTGACAGTACCCGCAGCGGAAATTGCATCCCTGCACGAACACTACGGCGGCTAAACATCCCGGGTAATCAACCAGCGACAGTTTTTGTAACCCTGCTATCCTCATATTTCTCCGCTGCCGCCTCCAGGTCGAACTTCTTCCTGTCTTTAAATTCTTCAGCTTTTCCTTTATTCCAGGACTGCACTGGACGGAAGAAACCCGTCACTCTTGAAAAAACCTCTACTTTGCATTTTTTGCTATTCATATCAAAACCCCCTCTTTCGTGCTTTGCCCCTCATGGGAGGGATCGTCATACGGGCAGATGAAGTGCTCTCCGGGTATATACCCATGGACGGAACAGATCGTAAACGAAGGCGAAATAGTGAAATAAGGCAGCCTGTAACTGTTAGCGATCTTCCTGACCAGTTTCTTGCATGTCTCCTTGTCTTCGATCCTTTCGCCCAGAAATATGTGAAATACCGTCCCTCCGGTATAAAGAGACTGGATCGCGTCCTGGTGGTCAAGTGCCCAGAAAAGGTCGTCGGTATGCTTAACGGGCAGATTCGATGAATTAGTATAGTACGGTTCCGCTTCTCCCTGGGTCACGATCCCCGGGAACCTCTCCTTGTCTATTTTTGCCAGACGGTAAGAAGTCCCTTCGGCGGGCGTGGCTTCCAGGTTATACATATGTCCTGTTTCTTCCTGGAACTCGACCATGCGTTCGCGTATATAGTTCAGGAGCTCCAAGGTAAAGGCCCTGCCCGCATCCGTGCTGATGTCCTCCTTGACCAGATTTAGACAGCCTTCATTCATTCCCACCAATCCTATCGTAGAGAAGTGGTTGGCCCAGAAAGTCCCGAACCTTTTTTTTATATCCGCAAGGTAATAACTTGAATACGGGTACAACCCCTGCTCGGTAAGCTTCTCCAGTATTTTTCTCTTATTTTCCAGGGCTTCTTTCGATATGCGAAGAAGTTCGTCCAGCCTCCTGTAGAAATCATCCTTATCGGCAGACAGGTAAGCCAACCTGGGTATATTCAAGGTTATCACGCCGATAGAACCGGTCAAAGGATTGGATCCGAACAGGCCTCCTCCCCTTTTGCGTAATTCCCTATTGTCGAGGCGTAGCCGGCAGCACATGCTTCTCGCGTCATCCGGGCTCATATCACTGTTGACGAAATTTGAAAAATAAGGTATCCCGTATTTCGCGGTCATTTCCCAAAGTCCGTCACTATCAGGATTTTCCCAGTCAAAGTCCTTGGTTATATTATAGGTCGGTATGGGAAAGGAGAATATCCGGCCTTTTGCGTCCCCTTCACTCATCACGTCGCAGAAAGCCTTGTTGATAAGGTCCGCTTCATGCTGAAAATCACCGTACTTTTTATCCTTGAACTCTCCGCCGACAGTGACCGCTTCGTCCTTGAACGAATTGGGTATAGTAAGGTCCATGGTAATGTTGGTGAACGGCGTCTGGAAACCGACCCTGGTAGGGACATTAATATTAAAGATGAATTCCTGCATATATTGTTTTATCTGGCCGTAGGACAGTTTGTCATAATAAATGAACGGGGCCAGTAGAGTATCAAAATTGGAAAAAGCCTGGGCTCCAGCCGCTTCTCCCTGGAGGGTATAGAAAAAATTCACTATCTGCCCAAGAGCGACGCGGAAATGCTTCGGCGGTTTAGATTCCACCTTACCGTAGGCTCCGCCGAACCCGCGCATAAGCAGGTCTTTGAGGTCCCACCCGCAGCAATAGGCGCTGATAGATCCCAAGTCGTGTATGTGGATATCCCCCGATATGTGTTTTTCCGCTACTTCTTTGGAATAGATCCTGTCCAGCCAGTATTTATTCGACACAGCCGTGGAGATGAAATTATTCAGACCCTGGAGGGAATATCCCATATTCGCGTTCTCTTTTACCCTCCAGTCTTTCTGCTGGATATAGTTGTCGACCATATTGACCGCATCGCTGAGCAGGATCTTGGTCTGGCGGAGTTTAGCGTGTCTTTCCCTGTATAGGATGTACGCCTTAGCTGTCTTGGCATGGCCGTTCTCGATCAGTATCTTTTCGACAAGGTCCTGGACGCTTTCAACGGTAGGAACCCGGTCGTCTTTATACAGGACTTCCAGAAAAGAAACCGCTTGTTTAGTCACTTTTACGGCCTTTTCCCTGTCCTCACCCCCGACCGCTTTGGCCGCCGTAAAAACGGCCTTTTCGATCTTCTGGGGATCAAACGATTCAAGTCTCCCGTCTCTTTTTCTTATGAATTTGATGTCCGTAGCATACATAACTCACCCCTCCGGTTTTATCTGGACAGAACTGAAAAACATATCAAAAAATACCATATATTGGCCATCTTGTCAAGATGCAACACAATATATAGTTAGTCGCACAAAAGTTTGTTTTTGCCTCTTGACCTGTAAATTTCTGTATTTTTCGGGGTTTGCGCTGGAAATGACCTGCGTTTTTGATCCGCAAAAACAATAAAATCTTTCCCAACCAAATTTTAGATATGAAAATATATCAAATGTCCCCGCCGGCTAATACATGCCTTCCGGCCCGACAAAAATTCTTAACGCTTTTCGGGACATTTTAAACTGACATGGCAAAACTCGCCCCTCGTTACAGGAATACTCGGGGCTCGGACGGTTGCCATGCCTACACATATCTAATAGCTGTGACAACTTCAGCTTAAAATGCCCGGGAAAAGCTAAATTTTTGGAATAGTCCATCAGGCATGCATTAACCGGCAGGGAAACCGAACCCCCGAAGGGGGTGAGGTTCCCCGAGCTCTCCGGAGATTTGCGAGTAGAAATCCAGGAGAATATATTTTTCTGGATTTCTGCGAAGCAAAGATCCATGAAATTGTGTTTTATACAATTTCATAGCCATTAAAAAACCCACTGAAATTAACAGCGGGTTTGTTTTTTAATGGCGGAGAGGCAGGGATTCGAACCCTGGGTACGGAAACCGCACACTAGTTCTCCAAACTAGCTCCTTAAGCCACTCGGACACCTCTCCGCTACTATTGCGCCAGGCTTATTTTAAAGTTTCCAGCGCTTCCTGCTCTGTTTCAAATATTTCAAAGACCTTGTCCAGCTGAGTGAGCTGGAAAATACTGTAAGCTTCGGTCGATACCCCCGTCAACTTCACCGCCCCTTCCCTTTCCCGGACCTCCTTGGCGAAAAAAACGAGCGTGGCCAGGACCAGAGACGATATAAAACCGACTTTGGTTAGATCGATGATGAATTTTTTATTGTCCCCTTTCAGCAGTTTTTCCATTTCTTTCTTCAATTCTTCCCGCTGCACGAGGCTGATCTCGGTGAACGCCATCCTGATGATGGTCACATCATTGATCTTATCACTCAAAAAAAACTTCTCCATAATAACTACCCCCGTTTGCTGATATATATTCTACTCATTGAAATCTTTTTTGTCACTACCTTACTGGCGGAGAGGGGGAGATTCGAACTCCCGGTGCCCAAAGGGCACAACGGTTTTCGAGACCGCCGCTTTCAACCACTCAGCCACCTCTCCGTATTTGCCACATGAAAAGAGCTATGTCAAAATGAACGCGCACTTATATTATCATTCCCCTATGAGATCACTAAGGATCTTGAGAAGTCTTTCCGGCCCTTCGGTTTTGTTTACGAACGCGTCCGCCTCCCTGCCCAAGACCGAATGCCTGTAATTAGTATAGCCTGTGTAAATAATAAGCTTTGAAGCGGGTGAAATTGAACGAACGGTATTTATTACACTGATCCCGCCTTTTTCGGGCATCATCAGATCCAGTATAACGGCGGCCACGTCTTGGACCTCTCTCAGATAGGAAAGCAGGGAGAACCCTTCATAGACTACATGCACCGAGTATCCTTCACCTTCAAGGATCGTTTTCAGTATATCGCACAATTCCTGGTTATCATCGGCAATGACTATTTTCTTTGGATCTTCGGTCATTCTTCAGCTTCCGCCTTTCTATTTAACAGTAACCAGATCCTGAAAACCGTGCCTTCCCCAAGCTCGCTCGTAAAATCTATTCTACCGTCCTGATTCTCAACCATCATCTTGGCGATCGGCAATCCCAGACCGGTCCCTTTGGGTTTGCTGCTATAAAGGGGTTCAAATATCAAATCCCTTTGATCAGGTGGAATGCCCGGTCCTGTATCTTCCACTTCGATACATACCTTGTCTTCATGTTTCAGGACGCGAAAAGTCAGAGTGCCGTTGCCCTTCATGGCAATAATGGCGTTGTTCGCGATATTCACGATAGCATGCATCAGCTGATTACTGTCGCACTGCACTTTCGGGAGTCGCTTATAATCCTTTTTCAGGGCGACCAGGTCGGGCACGTTAAGTATTGTTATCGCGTTATCGACCACCTCTTTGATCTCCACGGTCTCCATCTTCGGAGGCCTGGTTTTCGCGAAACCCATTATATCATCTATAATGGCATCGACAACCGAAATCTCTTTCTTTAATATATCTATATATTTCAGTACCTTCTCGTCCTTTTCTTTCTGAAATTTTTTTTCCAGGAAATACACGGAGTTCTTGATTACCGCGAGGGGATTCCTCAACTCGTGGGTCACGCTTCCTGACAACTTCCCTAGAAAAGCTAGCCGCTCGCTCCTGTGAAGCTTCTTGCTTATGTTAAGCAGTTCATCCGTTCGCTCCCTGACCTTATCCTCCAGGTGATCCCGGGCATCCTTCAGCTGGGCGCTCATCTCGTTAAGGTCTTCTATCATGAAAAACATCGATCTTTGGGTCTTCCGCAATTTTTCGATCTGTTCCTCGAGGTCCTTTTTCACCGCTTCGAGTTCGAATTCTTTCTTTTCCACATATCCTATAGCCGCCCTGCGTATATACGTGTTCTCGGCTACTTTCTTCTTCAATACCGTGGCCATCTTTTCCAGTTGCAGCGATTTGGACTCAAACCTTTTTTTCGAATCGAGAATATCCTTCTCCCTTTCTTCCTTTATCTTCGCAAAGAACCCCGTGCTGAAAGATAAGAGGCAGAATATCCCGCCAACGGTAAGAACGCTGAAGCCAAGTAGATATTTAGGATTGCCATAACTGATAAAATCAGGCGCCAGTAACCGGTAGTGCGGGATTATCCCCTTGTATTCCGCGAGCCCAAGCGATATGAAACTGAGCATGGCGAACGCGGTAATGATCGCCCCTTTAGCCCTGCTAAGCAGCACGTTCCCGTAAGCCAGATCGAAGATATAAATGGAAAATGCGATCCACTCTATCCCTCCGAGATAATGAGCAAAAAAAGTGACATAAGTTATCCCCAAGAAATAATAGCTGAAATGGGTCCCTTCCAAGCTTTTCATTGTCCTGCACAAGCCGAGCTTGAAAGGTATCAGGTAAATGACGCTGGTCAACAGCCACACGTAAAGGACCAGGAACAACTGGGGGCTGAAAGGAAACGAGAAAAAGCCCTTGAGAACATAAAGAGCTATCAACCCCACTATCAGATTCAGGACACGTATCCCAAAAGAGGCCGCTAATATCCCCGACTGATATTTCAGTTCTTCACTTGTGACAAGATCATTCTTCTTCTGGCTGTTTTCCGAATTCATTTTTTTCTTTTAAAAGTTTTATCTGCTGTTTGGATACCTGCAATTCGGTCCGGATGTCCTTTATCCTTTCTTCTCTTTCGACCGATGCCTCCCAGAATTTTTCCAGCTCCTCTTTCCTGCGCATCTGTTCCTTTCTTTCCCGGACAAGCGCGGAGACATCCTTAACAATGGCCATGACTATTTTTTCTTCTTCGAACTCAAACATGCTCAATGTCAGGCTTGTTTCCTTATATGAACCGTTCTTACACACTATTAACCCTTCAAGCCGGGAAGCTCCCCTGAAAGCCAGGTCTTTATGGACTTCCTCCAGGTTCTTGCGCGAAGACGGATGGAACAGGCTTTCAAATGGCCTGCCGACGAGTTCAACCTCAGAAAAACCGGTAAGTATTGCAGTTACCGGGTTGATCTCTTCGATTATCCCGGTTTCGAATTTGTATATGACCACCATGTCGCCGGAATTTTTGAACAACTTCCTGTATCTTTCCTCGGCCCTCCTCACATTCTCGTAAGATTTTCTTTCCATGGTAATATCTTTTATCATCGCTTCTATCGCTTCTTCCCCTGTCCGGGGATCGCGGACCATGAACGAATTATAAAGGACCCATTTATCTTTCCCTTGTAATGTCTTGAAATGGTATTCAAAATTCCTGAGCAACCTGTCTCTTTTCACCTTTTCACGCATGTTCTCTTCATCGTCCACGTAAATAATAAGCTCACTCAGTGAACGTCCTATGGCCTTGTCCTTTTTTATGTCCAGTTCAATTATCTCCATAAAACTCTTGTTTGCTGCCAGGACCACACCGTCTTTATGTCTGTATTTATAATACCCGGTATGCGCGTGATCCATAAGTCCCTGAAGTGTTTTTCTTGTGCGGTTAAACTCGATGAGTCTTACGCCTAACAGGACGGCTATGACCAGTAAAACCAGATTTAAGACCAAAAGGCTAATAATCATGTGATTTAATAGTTTATTTTACAGCACCTAAGCATTAATTTATCTTAGTATACTATATAGCTATTGCCAAAGCAAACTATAGAACCATGTAGGGTATGTCATGTTTTTTTATCATGTCCATCAACTTTTATTCTATTAAGATCCCGGATATCGGCCTTCGGCCGATTCCGGGATGACAATCGGGGCCATATCTCGCTATTTCATTTTTTAACATTTTAGGCGCCGCAATAAACAACTAATACTTCCTCAAAAGTTGCCTCTGGCATATATTGTGTTATACTAGTAGTAGAAAGGTATACAGGTATGGGGATTAAGAGTTTATGGGTCTTTTCTCTAGCTTTTCTCCCCCCTTAAACTAAAAAGAAAAGGTAAAAGAAAAGCTAGCTTTTGAAAAGCAACTTTGCAAAAAGGTTGCTTTTTTTTATTTAATGCTTTTATTCCTTCCTGATTTCCTTTGCCTTCTTAAGTCCGTATTCAGCGAAAAGCGGCCCAACGAATTCGTGCAAAACCGTCGTTCCAAGTATGATGTTCAAAAGGATCAGCGAAATGTCAGAAAAATGCGGGTCTTGACTTATAAGAAGGGCCAGTCCAACGACGATCCCGCCCTGCGGTATAAGTCCGAACGCGGTAAACTTTTTTACATTCCCCGGGGCGCCTGACACAAGGCCGCCAAAAAAGACCCCCAGCACTTTTCCCAGGGTCCTGAATACAACAAACACGAGCACTACCCATAAAG
>JBARQV010000002.1:0-2674 GCA_049643885.1 Candidatus Omnitrophota bacterium
GATTTAGGTATCCAGGTCTTTATGTTGCACTTGACCAGTATAGCTTTATCAGTTTCGCATAAGATGCGGACTTGGACCCAGATGCATCGTGGTTTTGGGTGCGTAAAGGGTCGTATAAGGTTTGAGAATGTGAAAGGATACATGATTACCGTCCCCTCCTTTTCTTGAATTTGTTTCGTAGCTCTGCCTCTCGCAATGACACGGTGGCGCGTTTGGCAGTTTTCTGTTCCACCTTCGGCGGATGATATTCGCTCATTCCGCGGACTGTGAAAACTTCGTTTTCGGTCCGCGCCATTCGCTCATATCTTGCGTAGGAGTTAGGGATCCTGCGCCCCTAGCCTGGCTCGGGGCTGGTTTCCTACCTCTAAAGCTGCTTGTGTTTTTAGGTGAAAATAAAAGTGTATAGCAGTACAATATATATCAAAGTCAGGCATTCTAATAAGCTACTGGAGGAAAGATGAACACCACAGATATAAAGAAAGTGATTAATTTTGTAGAAGAAATGCCTAAGGACAAACACATCTGTCTTGTTTATGAAACAGAAGAAGCGTTAATTGATATTTTGATTCCGTATTTTGAAAAGGGGCTGAAAAATAATGAAGTTTGCGTCTGGATACTTTCAGGTTCCACTCAAAAAGGTGATGCAGAAAAAGCATTAAAAACGAAGATTCCAGATTTAGATGTGTATATAGAAAAGGAACAAATGATATTGCTATACAGTAAGGATTTATACGAAAAAGATGATAAATTTGACACCAAAATGATAATGCAATTTTGGGCAGAAAAAGAAAAGCAGGCTTTAGATAAAGGATTTAAAGGTCTCCGCGTAAGCGGGAGCGGAAACTGGGCTCGGGAAAAAGAATGGATTAAACTGTCCAAGTATGAAGAATTAGTGAATGATTTAATACAGAAAAAAGCGATGAAAGCTATTTGTACTTATTCAAATAAAATAGCGGGGTTGCCAGAAATACTATCTGTTGGTGTACATCATTCCAAGGTTATTATTCAGCACGAAGATAAATGGAAAATTATTGATGCGACTAATGCTCGTTTATTATTAGAGAAGCTTGAAAAACCTTACCGCGCCACTTAATTTTGTCCCTTCGGGGACCGTGGCTTCGAACCCTGCCTTCTACGCGCTTAATAAATATCACCGCTATTATTAGCATTTCGTAATAATGTATGATATATATTGTCTTTAAGAAGGGAAGCAGATGCTCGTATTCAATATTGTTTCATACGCGGTTAAAATAATTGTCAGCACATTTATAATATGGGCCTCAATAGAGGTTGTTGACAGGGACAATTACCGTAATAATCTTAAAAACGCTTTAATCGCTGCAGTCATCCTGAGTTTTGCGGGCGCCATGCCGTTACTCTTTTTCTTCGGACTGTTAGTATGGGTGTTTGTCCTCATAAACTATTATAGTGTCGGTTTTTTCAAGTCTTTTCTGTGCGTTATAGTTTACGGGGTCATATTTTTCCTTCTGAATCTTCTACTTATCGCTTTATTGATCGGCAGTTCGGTCGCGTACACGAAGGTCGTATATATGAAGAAGACCTTTACCCGGAGGTGGGAACAGGTCGTGGATAAGGCTAGCTCCTTTTTTAATTTTCCGCAGCCCGTGCTTGATAAGCTCGGGGTCCGGGGAGAAGTCAAGATCAACGGGAAGATGATCGCATTTAAAAAAGATATCCGCATTTATCTTAAAAACGGCCGGATCCTTGATGCCAGGATAATCATGGAAGGGCAAAAGGGCCTGCTTATAGATATCGCGGAAGGCAAGTCGGAAATAGTTATCCGGAAGGACTCTGTAGACCATATTGAAGAGATCTATTGAGAAAGTCTATTCCTCATTTAATCCCTATCCAGCCTGATATTGAAGCGCATGAAAAAAGATATACGTAACCTCTCAGTCGATGAACTTAAACAGGAAATGGCCGCTATCGGCGAACCTGCCCACAGAGCCCGCCAGGTATTCCGCTGGCTTAACAGGAAAAACGCGTCAAGTTTCACAGTAATGACGGATCTTCCTAAAAAGCTTATCCAGAAACTTGACGGGATGTTCACGGTAGGAGACCTGGAACTGAAAAAACGCGTGCGGTCAAAGGACGGCACGGAGAAATTCCTGTGGAAGCTCCGGGACGGCGAGCTGGTAGAAAGTGTCCTGATAAAAGGGAAAAAACGCAGGACATTGTGCGTTTCGACCCAGGTGGGATGCAAGTTCAAGTGTCCTTTTTGCGCGAGCGGGAAAAGAGGACTTATAAGAAACCTGGAAGTCTCTGAGATCATCGGACAGGTCCTGGCAGCGGAAAAGGCATCGGGATGCAGCTTGACCAATATTGTTTTCATGGGGATGGGCGAGCCGCTCGATAACTGCGATAACGTGATGAAGTCAATACGTATTATAAACCATCCGGACGGGAGAGGGATCGGCGCGCGAAAGATAACCGTATCGACTTGCGGGGTGGTCCCCGGCATATTAAGGCTGAGCGGGATCGGGCTGCAGGTAGAGCTCTCGGTGTCGCTTCATGCCGCAAACGACACCCTAAGGGACGAGCTTGTGCCCATCAACCGCAGATATCCGCTGGAAAAGCTGATCAAGGCATGCGAAGAATACTTCGCGAAAACAGGAAGGGTCATAACCCTTGAGTACACGCTTATCGACGGGAA
>JBARQV010000003.1:0-5373 GCA_049643885.1 Candidatus Omnitrophota bacterium
TATATTCTGTCCGTGAATATGCGTATAATGAGAGGAAACAAGTCGAGACCACTATTCTGAAAAACGGCGACTTTGTTTCGGTATCCGATGCTGAAGGGAATGGCATCTATTTCGAATGGACTCCCGCTATGGCGCCTTACAGGGAAAGGGATTTCATCAGCCAAATGGAGCCGGAAGGCGCAGGTCCGAGGAGCGGCTCGAAAGATCCCGTCAGCCCGGTCATGGACGTACTGGAGGAAATGAGGAAGCATCTTCCGCGCCTTGAGATAGACCCGGAAGCCTGGACAGATATCATTACTGAGAACGGCCAGGTGACGCAAATAACGGATACAAGAGGGAATATCTTCGTATATGAAGATAACAAGCTCGAAGAGCTTTGGGACAGTAAGGGCACGCTTGACGATCCAACGGATGATATCCTGGTCGCCGAGGCTAATTACGCGACAGACCCGGATAGCGGCGTGCTTACGGTTACTTTGGAACTTTCAGGCGCAGTCGATCCGGTTGCTTTATACGAATATGATAAAGACTACAGAAGGCTTTCAGTTCTCGTTAAAGATCAATCCGGCGAAGTGCTCACGGAGGAGACATACGCGCACGAAGAGATCGAAGGCAGGACCAGGGTCACGGTCCACAGGGAGTTTATCGAGGGCGGAAACAGCATAACAGTAGGCAAGATCGAGACTTACGACGAGAGCGAATTGCTCGAGGAGATCTACACGCATGTCGTCAACCCCAACAGCAAAAGCTACGTAGCAAAGTGGATCGCGGAAGGATACGACGATGAAGGTCGGCTTATTTCTTCAAGAGCGATAAGGTGCGAATCCGTCTTGTCCGATCTTGAAGATTACACCTCCGATGAAACTACAGATCCATTTGGCCGCAGGCTTACTGCCAGCGACAGGATCTTCCAGCTTATTGAAGACTTCGGGAACGGGTCATTTGACACCGTCACGGAAAGCGAAAAGATCGATTTCGGAAAAAACGAAGTACTCATTACCGATGAAACCTGGGAAGCCACCTATGAAGGAAACAACATAAAAACCAGAGATACTAACAAAAAAACCTATAAATACGCGGCCATTACTAATGTTATTTGCTGGCCGGAAGCTATTCCTGCCCCGGGGACAGAAGTGACTTATGACGGGGATTGGAATTCAAGATTGCCGGGATATTGCGAGCGAAGCAGAAGTGCCAGTATTGTGTTCGAACATTATTTTGACGAAGAGGTTGATATTGAACAGCTTCTTTTCAAGTTCGATGTTTACGCTTATGTCAGTACAGGGGAACCCTATCATCACGAGTGCTCAGTTTCTTACGGAATAAAAGTGTTTAGAAGCGGAGAAAAGGAGCCCGAATTTGTCCCGGAACCGGGATGTTTTCATAAAAAAAGAGAGAATAGCGGCTCTGTATCAAATCCGGACAAAGATATAATAGTTATGCCCGTAAATTATACGAATGTTGAAAGAATCGAAATAGCAGTCAGTACCGACAATTCATTAGCTGGTGGCGAAGGGACGGGGAATGGTTATGTTTATATTTACGAGGTGCAGGCAATAAACTCAAAAACGAACTATTTCAATCCTGTTCAACTTTCTGATATCAGCACGGCATTTGAAGCAAAAGAATATGATGATAAAAACAACATATCGGACTATAACGAAACCAGGATCGAGCATTTATGGCACGCGTACTCTAACGGAATTCAGGTCGATGAGGGCGAACTTGTGGTAGTGACAAATTGGGAAAATGCTGTATACGACGTAGACAGGCCGGTAGCTTTCACGCAGACAGTTAATAAAACCGCTCCGGATGGATCGCTGGATATAACCGAAATAACTACAAGAACAAATACATGGTACGAGAAGGAAAATCCAGTCGGTTACGACGAGACGTATATCCCGAATATTGATGAGGATCTGATCTTTAAACGCCATGTATCGGATATGGCTTATGCCGGCGGCAAGGTCGAAGGATATACTGAGGTTTCCGATAAGTTTCGCGAGAATACCGGTTCCACTCCTGTGTACATGACGACAACTACGACTGCCCGGCATGGCATGGAATATGACGATTGGGGGAATCTCGTCGGTTGGCAAGACGATATCATGACTCCCACTAATGTCGGTGATGTTAATAATGTGCTCAGAAATGTTTGGAATAATGCTCCGGAAAATTCTGACCTTAGAAAATGGTTTCCCAACGTCGATAAAGACAACTATAACGGTGAGGGAGAATGGGATGAAAAGACTCTCTTGGATTGGGCCCTGGAAACTGGCTATCAGGAATATGAAGAATTATATATGTACGCTCCTTTCGAGCTAACGAGTGTTAGGTCAGATTCGACTTATGATGAAAATGGAAGGGCGGTATCGTACACTGATTATGAATCAGGGTATAAAGACCTGGTTGCGGGCAAGCCAAGAGAATGGGAAGGAATAGAAACAAAAAGAATATTCACTTTTTATAATGCTGCAGACCAAATTACATGCTATCAAGATGATATTACGCACTATGAACATGATGAGCATGGTAATCCAGTCATCAAAAAAGGGCCGGAGCCAATAAAAGAATCAAGCATAACATATGACAAATATGGTCATAAGTATAGTTACAATAAAACCGTCGAAGGTCAGACGTCTCGTGTGGATTCTTCAACCTATAACAGTCTCAGCCAGCTGGTGGAGACTTATACCAAGATAGACGCCAACAGCTACAGCAAAACATATTATTTTTACGACCAGGCCGGCAATATTTCCCAGACCAAATATTACTATTACTACCACCAGGAAACCGAACAAAGCGACAGGAACGGCAGGTACAATGTAATCCAGCATTGCGAAAAGACCATCTGGTACGATAAGTACGGCGATAAAACCTCTGAAAACACGAACCAGTACACGGATGTCCAGGTCATCAGCCAGAGCTTCTGGGCTACCTTTTTCGGGAGGGCCATAATAAGCGTCATAAGCGCGGTCCTGAACGCGATTCCCGGCCCCGGTCCCTTTCTTTCCATGGCGTTCAATGTGGCTGTTTCGATCTTTCAGGGCACGTTTGATTGGGTTTCTTTGGCTTCCCAGATCGTCACTTTCGGCTTGAGACAGTACGGGGCGGATCTATTAAATGGTTTGGGAATAGGCAAAGACGCGGCGAGTACAGGCTGGGATATGTTCCTTCCTAACGCTGTTCTCGGTTCTACGCAGGCCCTGGTCAGCGAGGGTATATACGAAGTGGGGAGAGAGAACGAATGGGACCCGTTTTTGACTTCCGCGGCGGCGAGTTTCTCATCCACGGCGATAGGGTTCGCTTACGGCAGCGCGATGGGAAGAATCAAATTTACGAACATGACGGATATCGGCAAATATTTCGCTATCGAGGCCGCGAAATCCCTTGCGACGGCTTCCATCGACAAGTTCGTTGAGGAGAACCCAAGCGATTGGGCGCGTTTTATGGCACCCATCGCCAAGATGGTGATCAACCAGATATCCAGTCTGCCAAAAGAAGATAAGGCTATGCCTGACCTCAGGGAAATAGGAATGAAAAAAGTGGAAGACATTAAAAATGAGGGCGCAGATAAGCGTGTTGTCGAGGCTGCTGAAAAAGCCGAGGTAAAGGAAGTATATGTTTATGAGGATACTAATACCCGAGAGATTTATTATGGGATCAATATTGAAGACGCTCTTAAATTTTCGGCAAGCCCGTTATTGCAAAAGATCGCCGGTCCTGATGGCGTAAATACTTTAGGGCGGAATATCGAATTTATGAAAGACCGGAACGCAGAATTAGAATTGGTAATGTCCAAGAACGGGGAAAAATCCTACCTGAGGGGCATGGCCTGGGGCGGCGAACTCCGAGGACAGGCAAAAGAATGGGCGGTTCGTGCGGGTCTGGGACTTGAAGATAAGATCAAATTCGAACTGAACCTTAGAACGGGCGACCTTTTCATGTTTATTGATGTCAGGAACGTTACCTCGCTTTTCACCCAGCAGGAAGGTAAAGAGCGCGAGGATGTATCAAGATTAAAACAGATGGTCTTAAGCATATGCGGGAGTCTGGAGAACATAAAGAACTTCGCTATAGCGGTAAGGATAAACGGGGATGCCAGTGAGCTCATAAACGCGACGATGATAGTAGACTCCGCTAAAATATCGGACCGTGTTCTTTCGGAAAAAGTACATAATTATTTAAGTAGTAATTTCAGCGGCCTGCGGAGCGAACACGCCGATGTAGTGCTTGATATTGATCCTAAGAGCGCGAGGACCACGATAAGAGGGTTATCGCTGAATCTCGATGAGGCGTGTGTGCAAAAGCTCCTCGACAGCCTGAAAGAGCAGACGGCAAAACTCCAAAAACTGGGACAGGAAATAGAAGCTCTGGTAAAACTTGCCGATAACGATCCAAAGAACTTTGAAAGGATCACTCTCAGCGTGGGCAAAAGAGGAGAATACTACATCCAGGCGAAGATAAGATCTAGTGTTCTTGGGGGTTTACCTTCCCTCATGGCTAAATTAGGCATTCAGGAAGGTTCGTCAGGATTTAACGATCTTTTTAAGAGTGAATTTACCGAGTTTACGATTAACGTGAAATCGGGCGCGTACCTGCTTGATCTCTCGCTGAAATGCTGGCAGTTCGAGAAAGCCGCCGTTTTGAAAGTCGGCGAGGTCGTAAAAGAAAAGGATTCCAGAGGCCGTCTGGCGAAAGAACAGATCTATGATGAACATGGAAACCTGGTTGTCACGAAAGAATATACCTATTCCGAAAAATTGACCCTTTCCGATAGACTCAGGAACCGCATCCAGGACGTGGTCCTGACGGAGACGTTCTATGCGAGGTTCGCCGATGGCACTATCAGGGAGCTTTGCCGGACTACGGAAGGCATCATGGTATACGGTATTTTTAAGCCGGATTCCGGTTCCGGAGCTTTCGAGAGTCTCACCGGTTTCGGAGGCGCAACCTTCGATTACATTATCGGAGACCTTATTATCCCGTTGTCCATAACTGAAGTAGAAAGCGCCTTCGCCGGTTCTCCCGTCATCCCGAGCGACCCCGAGCAACAGCGAGGGAGAGTCGAGGGATCTGACGGACAGAGTTCATTCAGGGAAATTATATACTTTGCTGATAAGAGAATTATAGATGCTATGGTAAGTGCTCACGGATTATTAGCGGATAAGCAAATCATGTCTATTTTGATGGATAATATGGTAAGGATGATGCCCGGAATGGCAGGAGTTGATATAAGTACAAGAGAAGGATTGTATCAGGCAGTTTTAGCGGTATCGATTGCCTCAGGTTGTTTGGTAGGCGGTGCTCATGTAGCAATGGGTTTTGCCCAGCTAGTACCGGCAATATATAACCTTATAAAAGGAGTCGCCT
>JBARQV010000004.1:0-3778 GCA_049643885.1 Candidatus Omnitrophota bacterium
GCCCCTGGTGTCCACGGCGATTATGTTTATCCCGAAATTCTTCCGCGCCCTTACTTGTTCACGTTTTTTCTTCATTATTCACCCACAATGTGTTTGATCGAGTTCAATATCCGTTCAAGCGAAAAGGGTTTTTCGATAAATCCTTCTATATTGAGGTCTCCGGCATGTATGTCCACTATGTCTTCGGGATGCGCGGTGATGACAAGCACCGGCACGTCGCTGACCTTGCGTATGATCTTCAAAAGGTCGATGCCGTCTATATCAGGGAGGAAAAGGTCCAGAAGGACAACGTCCGGTTTGATCTCGTCGAAATATTCCAGCCCCATCTGGCCGTTGAATGTCAGGAACACCCGGTAATTATGTGGGACGAGGTATGAATACAGCAGCTCGCATATGTCCTGTTCGTCATCTATGATAAGTATCTTTTTGGGAGATTTGCCTTTACGCGGGGAGGGGCCCGAGGGGGCGGATCTCTTTTGTGTTTTAAGCATGTTAATATGGTCGATCAGCTCCCGCACGTCTCCGGCTTCAAGCTCTTCGATTTTTTTTCCGTCTATGAATATTTCGCCCTTGACGATGTCTATCTTGCGGTCGCTCTCTTCGAGAAGGCGCCGGACCGTGATCTTCAGGGCCTTCGCGATCCGGTTTATTTCCTCCAGTTTGGGCGTGCGCTTGTCGGACTCCCACATACCCACGGTGGACTGTGAAACCCGCAGTTTATCGGCAAGTTCCTGCTGGGAAAGGTTCTTCTCTTTTCTAATTTTCCTGAGGTTTTTAGCGAAGTCCATTTTATTTTCCTCCTCTTCAAGTTTACCCGCGGTTCGGCTTCAAGTCAACACAAAATGTGATAATTTTATCCTTTACACATATCACATTTTGTGATATAATTAAAGTAAACAACAGGGGGTTTGCCATGAAGATATTGACACAATTAGACGGCACTTCGATGTATCTCCTTGTCACTATTAAAGATAAAGAAACATGTGGCAAGATAGGCCGGCTCGTCGGTAAGGGCAGGCATAAACAGGCTATCAAAAAGCTCCTGGAAAAGGGAAAGGTCGAAGGCAGGTATTCAAGCAGGGAAGAGGCACGGGAAGGCGTGGACCTGATACTCACGGGGAAAAGCGCGCACTGGGACATGCTGGTTTAAGTTTGATTTTTTGCCGCTTCTATATTAACCTAAGGATATCATGGATCGCGCAAAATACACGCTTATGACAAAGCATGAGATGGTTTTTGTGGCCGTCTTGTCCGCCTTTCTCTTGATAGGCGCTTTCGTCCTTTATTATAAGCACACCCGTCCGGTGCCGGAGATAACTATCGTCAAAGGCGGTGTAAAAGAACAACTAACACTGAAACAGGTCGAAGAGAACCTCAAAGAAGCGCGCAGGGTCGACATCAACAAAGCCACTGCAAGTGAGCTGCAAGTTATACCCGGCGTCGGCGAAGTCCTTGCTTCAAAAATAGTTGAATATAGAAGCTCGCGCGGAGACTTTGAATACGAAACAGACCTTCTGAACGTCGAAGGCATCGGGGAGAAGAAGCTCGAAAAGATCCGCGAGTATATAAAGATAGAACCGTAATTGCCCGATTCATCGGGCAAATATTTGTTTCGCCCAATAAATTGGGCAACTACGTCGGCCGTTCGTGGACCATCGACCGTGGGCTGTGGGCTGATGTTGTAGTTGCCCGATTCATCGGGCAATAATGTAGTTTGTAGCCGTGGGCGCGGAGGCGCGCAGGACACTGAGCGACAGGCCCCGCCCACTGGATGCTGAATAAATGAAGCGCCCACTTCTTGTTCCAATACTATCTTTCCTTACCGGCATTTTCCTGGCAGGTTTCTTTACATTACCCACCGCGATCACGATAATTGTTCTTGTACTGACATTCACGCTCCTGATCGCGGCCATCAAGAACGCGAGATTCTTTTTTCCCGTTCTTTGCCTGTTCTTTTTTCTTCTAGGCGCATTCAGATACACGTCAGATATTATTCCGGCCCCCGGCGATATAAGTTCTTTTCTCTCGAAAGATCAGCAGGAAGCGGTGATCTACGGGACGGTCACGAGCGATCCCGAGCAAGGCGGGCCTTTTTATGCCCGCTACCGGAAGTTTTCGTTCGATGTAGATAAGCTGCTGACAGGCGACACTGAGCAAGAAACCACAGGTTCCGTTTTAGTGACTCTCTTTTCGGAAAAAGATTTTCCCGAGATCGGTGATCGATTAGCCCTGGGAGGCAAACTCTCCGTCCCGCCCGGGAAGACAAACCCCGGCGGGTTCGATTACGGGCTTTATCTGAAAAGAAACGGCATCCGTGCTGTGATGTATTCCGGTGAACGCGATCACTATTTTAAAACAGGTGTCAGTAGAACGCCGGTTATTCTTCTTCAGCGTTTTCTTTTTAGCGCAAGGGAAAAGGCAAGCCGCGTCATAAGCAAGTTTCTTTCAGGGACGCCAAAAGCCGTTATTGGATCGGTTATCCTAGGCCGGAGAGGAGATATCGCGGACCAGACCGAAGACATATTCGTCAAGACAGGCACCATGCATATCCTTGCCGTTAGCGGCCTTCACGTTGGGATACTGGCATTTATCCTTCTCGGCCTTTTCAGGCTGCTTTTGATCCCCAGGAACCTGTCTTATGTTTTGACCATTCTCGGTATATGCGCGTTCGCTGTGTTCGCCGGCGCAAGGCCTTCATCTTTACGCGCCGCTATAATGGGCTCATTTGTCCTTTTCGGCCTTATGCTGGGGCGTAAGGCCGATATTTTAAGCGCCCTCGCGCTCTCGGCGCTTCTTATAACTTTTTTCCAGCCGGGCCAGTTCTTCCAGGCAGGCTTCATCCTTTCTTACCTTGCGGTCCTTTCCATCGTTTTAATAACACCTCTTACCGACGCGCTCTTTAACATACCGCCCTTTAACCCCCGGGAAAACATAAAAGCCCGCATCAAAAGATACGCCCTTAAGTCTCTGTCACTGTCACTCGCTGTGTGGGTAGGCATGATACCGGTAATAGCGGCGTATTTTAAGATAATCACACCGTCGGTATTTATCAATAACCTCGTGGCTGTTCCCGTATTGTCTGTTCTTATTGTTTTGGGATTTTGCCTTGTTCTTCTGGGTTCTTTCGCTTTCCTGATCCCTTTAGCGGTTATGTTATCCCGTTTTTTAAGCGTTCTTATAGGTCTTTTTATTAACATCATGCGGATGTTCACTCAGGTGCCTTTTTCATTTGCAAGAGTTCCTTCCCCAAATTTTTTCTTGAGCATGGTCTATTACGCGGCCCTGGCGGGCGTGATATTTCTTTTTACCCGCAAGAAAGCAAGCAGTAAGACGATAGTTTTGTTCCTCATTTTTGCGGCTAACCTTTTTGTGTGGAATGAAGTTTTTCTCAGGCCCCCGGATGCGTTCCGGACAACTTTTTTTGACGTAAGAAAAGCCGATGCGGCCGTTCTTGAATTTACCGACGGCAGCGTGATGATGATAGACGGAGGCTCAGGCGGAAACTGGACAGGGCGCGATGCCGGGAGGAACGTCATTGCCCCGTATCTCTGGCAGAGAGGAATAAGAAAAATAGACTGCGTTCTTCTTACGCATGACCACGAAGATCACATAGGCGGGCTTTTGTATATCCTGGATAAGTTTAAAGTCGGGACTTTTATTGACGGGGGCGGCAGGGTAGGTAAGGGGTTCGAAAAAAAACTCTACGAACGGTTCCTCGGTATCATAAAAAAGAAAAAGATCGAACGGCTTGAGGCCCGAAGAGGGGACATTATAGAAG
>JBARQV010000005.1:0-30724 GCA_049643885.1 Candidatus Omnitrophota bacterium
TTTTAATTCCGGCATCGTGAAATACAACGGTATTTATATGATGGTTTGCCGGGTGGAGAATTCCGCTCTGGTTGACCGTTTTTGGATCGCGGAAAGCAAGGACGGATATCATTTTAAGCCGCGGCCAGAGCCGGTGGATATGCCCCACAATGATCCGGAGTTTAAGGAGTATACCGGCGGCATGTATTATGATCCGCGCGTGACAAAGATCGGGGATGCATATTACATAGTCCATGCCGCGCACTCAGCCCACACCTGCCGGCTGAGCCTGGTGAAGACTCTGGACTTTAAGAAATTTGAGTGGATTGGGTTTATTTCTGAAACAGATAACCGCAATGGGGTGCTTTTCCCGGAGAAGATAGGCGGACTGTACGCGCGCCTTGACCGTCCCAATACCGGATCCGATACCGGGGATATTTGGGTGTCTTATTCTCCGGATCTGATTTTTTGGGGAAAGAGCAAATGTGTATTCAGGAACTGGGAGGGGATCCGCTGGGCCTGGACAAAGATCGGGCCGGGAGCCGCTCCTATTAAAACACCCGAGGGATGGCTCAATATTTTTCACGGAGTGCGCACCCAATGTAAACAGCATTTTATTTATCAATTAGGCGTGTGTCTTTTGGATCTGGAGGATCCGTCAAAAGTCAAGGCTATGTCTGAAGACGCGATCTTGATCCCCGAGGAGCAATACGAACTTGTGGGGCAGACTCCCAGCGTGGTGTTTACCTGCGGGGCTGTGGCGGAGGATTCTGGCGAGGTTAAAATTTATTACGGCGGCGCTGATACGGTTCAATGCGTGGCTACCACAAGTATAGAGCGGCTTATCGATGCATGTTATAATCGTTAAGATCAATTCGCAAAAAAGGGCCCCAAATCCTTCGGATTCGGGATAATTCGACTAAGGGTTTCAGTTTGTTTCTGAAACCCAAGTCTCATTAAAAGGAGGAAACATAGTGCAAGAAGCTAATGTTGTTAGTGGGAAGGAACCTCTGCGGGACCGTCTTCCGATTCTCACCAAGATGACCTATGGTCTTGGCACGGCACTTGATATGTGGGGTCTCTGGCTGTACCCGTCTGTCGCTTTTGCGGTTTTTAACATGTATTTAGGCGTCGCACCGTGGCTGGTGGGTTTGGCGCTTACATTGATCCGAGTCTTTGATGCCATTGTTGATCCTGTGGTGGGGTGGGTGTCCGATAATTTGCGTACCAGACACGGCCGCCGGCGTCCTTTTATTCTGATCGCCGGTATTTTAAGCGGACTGGCCCTGCCTATTTTGTTTTGGGTGTCGCCGTCCTGGGTGAATATAAAATTCCTCGGTGTGTCCGTGGTATTCTGGTATATGCTAGGGGCAAACCTGATCTATATTCCCATAATCAGCGCTTTCACAGTACCTTATAACAGTTTGAGCAATGAAATGACGCCTGATTATGAAGAGCGTACCTCTGTCATGGCCTATCGCAGTATGGCTCAAAAGGTTTCAGAATTGGGCAATTTTTATGCTTTGAGGTTTACCAATTTGGCCTGGTTTCTTATTCCGGGAACAGGAGAAAAGAATACTCTCTTGGGGCTTAAGGTGTACACATCAATATTAGGTGCTGTAATGACTATTTTTGCCATAATTATTTTCTTTAGAATTAAAGAACGCTACTATGAGAAAGTGGTTGTGAATGTTAAGGAGAAAATTTCCATCCTGAGTTCCTATGGTGAGACTCTAAGGTGTAAGCCATTCCGTCAGATGGTTATCGTGGGCGCCGCTTTTATCATAGGCACGAGCATGGTAGGCTCACTTGGTTACTATGCCACAGTTTTTTATGTAGCCGCCGGTGATAAAATTGTCGGAGATAATTGGCAGTTTTTTATGGGCATAGCTTTTATGGTGGGAGGCGTTATAGGGGTTCCGCTGCTTGCGACCCTGGCGCATCATATCGACAAACGGAGGGCAGTAGTGGCAGCCTGCTGCATAGGCATATTGGGTTACGGCGGCTCCTGGTTCCTCTATACACCGAAGATCATCTGGCTGCAAACGGTAGCGTCGGGCTTGATGGGAATGTGCGCGGCGTCTCTATGGATGCTGCATAGTTCTATAGGTGCCGACATTGTCGACTACGATGAACTCAATACGAAGGAAAGAAGGGAAGGTTCTTTTACCGCCTGTGCTTCCTATATTCTTAAGCTGGGAAATTCATTAGGGTATTTTTTCTCAGGTCTTATTTTGTCGTGGGTGGGTTTTACCTGGAAACTTAAGGTGCAGACGCCTGAGACCATATTCGGGATCCGCGCGAGTCTCGCTTTTTTACCGATCGTGGGCCTGATAATCGCTATTATTTTTGTTTTGCGCATGCCGCTCACAAAACAAAAATCCGCGGAGATCCGCAGGCAGCTTGAAGAGCGCAGGGGCACGGTATAATAACTGCTCAAAGCATCTTTAAAAAACCGGTGACTTATATAGTCACCGGTTTTTTATTACCCCCACACAGAGCTTAAGCCTTTTCTGCTGTCAAATATTCTACCTCCGGCACTACATTTTGCATGTGTGCTAAAGCCTCTATCTCGGCAAGCTTCTGGGGTGTGACAGTTTGAGAACCTTCCATAGAAGCCGTTGAAGCTCCAAAAAGATTTCCGGTATGCACAGCCTCTTCAAATGATTTTCCATTGGAAAGCGCGTAAACAACTCCCGCTTTAAGTGAATCTCCGGCGGCCGTATGACAGGCCTGTATTATCTTGATACCTTTTTCTTTAATGATCCTATCCTGCATAACGAGCATTAGTCCAGCTTTACCCATTGAAACAAGCACTCCCAGAAGATTATATTTGTTTCTCAATTTTATTGCGTATGCTTTAACAGCTTCTTCGGTAATTGTATTTTCATCCAAGGAGCCTCTTTCTACCAAACCGCTTGAGATCAAGATCTGTATAAATTCTTCCAAGTTCGGTTTAATTATATCCTGTGGCGTGTCTCTATGAATGTCCAAAACTGACATAGCCTCATCGGGGCCGGACATATATTTAAAATCGATCAGTAATTCAACCTTGTCCTGATATTTCTTCTTCATTCGTTTTACCAGCGAAGCATAATAGGCAAGATCCTTGTTATATCTTACGGGTCCTCCTGCCGAAAGGACTATCCAGATATTATCTGGACCCCCTTTAAACATCCGCTCAAGCATTGTCAGGGCTTCCCGATTGATATTCTCTACTGTTTCTGGCGACAGTTCATCTCGCCATTCGAACATTCCGGGAAGCGGATCACCGTCAATTATATTATAGACCGCCACCTGTTGATCTTCTTTGACGGCACGGATCAGTGTGGGGATTATGCTGTTATTTAAGAAATTTCTTTCCCATTCATCTGTAATTTCCTCTCCCTCTTTTCCTGTCAGTGCCACCAACGCAATATTTTCATTGAAACTGCTGAATACCTTTGATACGTTGATCTGATCTCCTCCTGAATCTATATGGAATCCTGCCAGCTTGAGAGTGCCGTTCGGTTCAGTTTCCCATTCAATTGTAACATCAAGAGGACCAGCGTGGTTTATCGCCAGCACATTAGTGCTCGGTAAAGATTCCATTTTTCCTGTATCCTCGTATTTTTTCTTACCTCTGGCAGCTCTTACAGCTTTTATAACATCATGGGCAATTTCACGATTTATACGCCTTTTCTCATCATCAGGCAGGTGATTATAATGAGGCACTATGGCTTCTCTTAAAGAAGGTCCCGTAAGCTTGCTTATACCAAGATTCTTTGATAATACGCCTTTAATGTCCATTTCTATTTCTTTCATCAAAGCTAAACTTTTAAGGAAATTGATCACTATTATTTTACTCCCTTTAGGCTTCACAGTATATAGTTTTTTCCCGTTGAACGATGAACCTCATCTGAAAAACTTGCTTGGCAATGAGGTATTTCGTGGTAAGATAGAAGAACTGCGGAAAGCCTGGGGTGCATTCTGTGCTCAAACAGTCCGAAAAAAAACGACCTAAAATCGCTTTTTTTTCGGAAACTCGCACCGAACACACCCCAGGCTTTCCACAGTTCTGGCATAGATAATATCCTATCATGGTTGAGCTGAAACAGACGAAAGAGAAACGGGAGAAAGCGATCCTTGTCACGATCGAAAAGATCGGAAAGGAGACGTGGAAACTCGAGGACCGCAAAGAGGAGCTCAGGCGTCTTACCGAGTCATGCGGTGTCGAGATAGTGGGAGAAGTAATAAGCCGTTTAAAGACTTTGACTCCGCGTTTCTTGATCGGAAAGGGGAAAGTCCAGGAAATAGCGGATCTTGTCCTTGAGGCGGGCGCGGACGTGGTCATTTTCAGTGACGATCTCTCGCCTTCGCAGCAGAATAACCTGGAAGAGATAGTAAAAGTAAAAACGATCGACAGGACACAGCTCATTCTCGATATTTTTGCCAGGAGAGCGTCTTCTAATGAAGGGAATGTGCAGGTCGAGCTTGCCCAGCTTATCTATCTTCTTCCACGGCTCAGCGGAAAAGGCGTACAGCTTTCGCGTCTTGGAGGAGGATTAGGGACAAGAGGCCCCGGGGAGCAACAGCTGGAATATGAACGGAGGCGCGTCCGGGAGCGTATCGCCAAGTTGAAAAGGTCTTTAAAGGAGATCACCGGGCAGCGCCAGCTCAGGCGTGCCCAGCGCGGAAAATTTTCCATGCTGACGATCTCCCTTGTCGGATATACCAATTCAGGAAAGTCCACACTTTTTAACGCTCTTACGGAAGCCGACGTAAAAGTAAAAGACCAGCTTTTCAGCACCCTGGATCCCACGGTCAGGAAATTGACTCTTCCGAACAAACAGACCGTCCTTATATCCGATACGGTAGGGTTCCTGCATGACCTGCCGCACCACCTTATCGAAAGTTTTAAAGCCACCCTCGAAGAAGTCGTCGGGTCGGATATACTGTTCCACGTTATCGATATGAGCGATCCCCGCATCGACGAACAAGGATCAGCCGTGCGCCAAGTTCTTGAAGAATTAGGCGTCAGCGAGAAACCTGTTTTTTCCATATTGAATAAATCGGATATAATTTCCGGCACGCTGGAGAGGGGACGCATAAAGCGCAAATTTGAGAACCCTTTCGTCATATCCGCCCTTAAAAAAGAAGGCCTTGAAGAGCTTGTCGACAGCATAGTCAATTATATCCAGAAAGACATGGAGGACATAGAGATCACCCTTCCTCACAAACATTTTGACCTTTTAAAGATGATACGTGAAAACGGGACCATTAAAAAAGAAGAGTATAGGGAAGAAGGGGTATTCATAAACGCCCGTGTCCCTAAAAAGGTCAAGTATTCCATATTTAAGCAACTTAAGGAAAGATATTAGATATTGGATATATTCAATATCCAGTACGCGGGTCCTGTCGCTCAGTATCCTGCGCGCCTCCGCGCCACTGGCTTGTGCGGTGCTCGGACACTGTCGCGCCACCCGCCCCCACGGACCCAAACTACAAATTTCAAACTACAAACTACAGATTCTAAATATTCTTGACATTCCAAATGATAGTGATATAATTTAGCACTCAAACTAAAAGAGTGCTAAATAGACGAAAAAGAAGTAGCATAATATATAAGATTGTTATGATTAATAAAAAGAGAAAAGAAGAAAGAAACCTGAACGTTCTCGCGCATATCGTGCGCTTTTATGTGTCGACTGCTTCCCCCGTAAGTTCAAAAGCGGTCGCCAGGAGCATGAAAAACAAGGTTTCCAGCGCGACCGTAAGGAACGTCATGGCCGAGCTGGAAGAGCTGGGCTACATAGAACAGCCACACACTTCGGCCGGCCGCATACCGACGGACAGCGGCTATCGTAATTACGTGGATTTCGTGCAAGATAAGATACAGGATGAAAAGCTTCAGGCCGAGCGTTTGACCGAAAAATATATGAACCGCATAAAAAGCGTCAAAGATGTCATCAAGATGACGTCTTTTCTTATCAGCCGGGAACTTCACAACGCGGGCATAGTCATGTGGCCGAGCGTGGAAAACCTGTATTTAAAGCAGATCGAGCTGGTCAAGATCAAAGCCGAAGCGGTACTGGCGGTCCTCATAACGATGACCAATGCCGTAAGAAATTATATCGTAAAACTGGACCGAGAACTCGAAAGCTCGCAGCTTGAACGCGTGGCGAATTATATCAATGCGAACTACGGGGAATCTGTAGTGTCTGACATTTCTGTGGACCTTAAGCGCGTGATCAGGGATAGAAGCGGGGAGGAAAGAGAGGTCATGAAGCTGGCCGGAACAGCTCTTGACGTGATCGAAGACCTGGTCGAACAGGATGTGGAAAATGAGATATACTGGGATGGACTTGATTATTTCATGAACGAGCCGGAATTCAGGGATTTGAGCCTGACCCGCCGTTTTTTTCAGATATTCTCCGATAAAAAGGACCTTGTGCGGCTGATGAAGGACGAACTGCCTTACCGCGGGATCAGGGTCTATATAGGCGGGGAGAATAAGTTTGACAGGTTACGTGACTGCAGTTTGATCACCTCCGGTTACGAATTGAACGGCCGGACGATAGGAAGGTTCGGAGTGATCGGGCCTACCCGCATGGATTATGATAGCGCCCTTAGGACACTTGGATGCCTGTCTGACCTTATCAGCGCCAAGCTGGAAGATACAAATTAAAGGCTGAAAGCCATGGAAAAAAAGAAAGAAGAAAACAAGGAAAAGAAGGTCGCTCTGCCGGAAGAAGAGTACCAGGAGCTCAAACTCAAAGCCGGAGAACGGGACGAATATTACAACAAATGGCTGAAAGTGCACGCCGAGTATGAGAATACACGCAAACGCATCGAGAAAGAAAAATGGGAACACATGAAATTCGCGAACGAGGACATCGTATCGCAGTTGTTCCCGATAGTGGATAATTTCGATCTTGCGCTGGTCGCTATGGAGAAAGCGAAAGACAAGGCCGCGGTCATGGACGGTATAAAGCTGGTCCAGAAACAGTTTCACAAAATACTTGACGAGAACGGAGTAGAAAACATAAAAACGGTCGGGGAACAATTCGACCCCAACATTCACGATGCGGTTTCGGTCGTCGAGACCGACGAGCATCCCGACGGGATTATTCTTGAAGAAATCCGCGCCGGGTACACGCTGAAGAAAAGACTTTTGCGTCCAGCGCAGGTCATAATTGCAAAAAACGATTTGGAAAATACGGAAAAAGAGGTAGGCCCCGACTCGGCCTAAGGGGCCTCGTCGGGATGAATTCGGCCATACAACTTATGTCTCTTCGCTCCATAAGTTGTGGTCTCATTTAAAGGAGGAGAAAATGGGTAAGGTTATAGGTATTGATCTTGGCACGACGAACTCTTGTGTTGCGGTCATGGAAGGCAGGGAACCGAAGGTTTTACAGAACGCCGAAGGGGCAAGGACGACCCCGAGCGTTGTAGCCTTTACCAAGACCGGGGAACGCCTGGTTGGGCAGCCCGCAAAGCGCCAGGCCGTGACAAATTCAGACAATACTATATTCAGCATAAAGCGTTTTATGGGAAGAAAACATTCGGAGGTGGCAGTCGAAGAAAAACTGGTGCCTTTCAAGGTAGACGAAGACGACAAGGGTACCGTTGTGGTCGTAGCTCAGGGGAAAAAATACACCCCGCCGGAGATATCAGCCATGATACTGCAGAAGATGAAGCAGACGGCGGAGGATTATCTCGGCGAAAAAGTGACCGATGCGGTCATAACCATCCCGGCATATTTTAACGATTCCCAGAGACAGGCCACCAAGGACGCCGGTGAGATCGCCGGGTTGAAAGTCCTTAGGATAGTCAATGAACCTACGGCGGCGAGTTTAGCATACGGACTTGAGAGAAAGAAAGAAGAAAAAATAGCCGTTTTTGACCTTGGAGGCGGCACTTTCGATATATCCATCCTTGAAGTCGGAGAAGGGCAGTTCCAGGTCAAGGCTACTAACGGTGACACGCATCTGGGAGGGGATAATTTCGACCAGAAGATAGTGGACTGGATAGCCGAGGAATTCAAAAAAGAGCAGGGTATAGATCTTCGCCGGGACAAGATGGCTCTCCAGAGGCTAAAGGAAGGCGCGGAAAAAGCAAAGTGCGAACTTTCGACTAATATGCAGACGGAGATCAACCTCCCATTCGTTACGGCCGACGCTTCCGGCCCTAAACACCTTACAATGACCTTGACCAGGTCCAAACTGGAACAACTGGTTGATGACCTTGTCGAAAGAACAAAAGAGCCCTGTTACAAAGCCCTTAAAGACGCAGGATATTCCGCGAAAGATATTGACGAGGTAATACTTGTCGGGGGACAGACCCGTATGCCGAAAGTGCAGGAAGTAGTGAAAGAGGTCTTCGGAAAAGAACCGCACAAGGGAGTGAACCCGGATGAAGTAGTTGCCATGGGCGCCGCTATCCAGGGAGGAGTATTAAGCGGGGAAGAAGGGCTTTCGGATGTATTGCTTCTTGACGTTACGCCTCTTTCACTCGGCATAGAAACTCTCGGCGGTGTGATGACAAAATTGATCGAACGCAACACGACCATCCCGACAAAAAAGAGCCAGATATTCTCGACGGCGGCGGACAACCAGACCGCTGTTTCTATCCATGTTCTCCAGGGTGAAAGGGAGATGGCGTCTGACAACAGGACTCTCGGCAGGTTCGATCTGATAGGGATCCCGCCCTCACCGCGAGGCATTCCCCAGATAGAGGTCACCTTTGATATAGACGCGAACGGTATAGTCCACGTCTCAGCGAAGGATAAAGCGACCGGCAAAGAGCAGTCGATCAGGATCGAGTCCTCCAGCGGCCTTTCAAAGGAGGATATCGAAAAGATGAAAAAAGGCGCCAAAGAACACGAAACAGAAGATAAACAGAAAAAGGAACTTATCGAAAGCAGGAACCAGCTGGATTCTTTCGTCTACGCGACCGAAAAGGCTCTTAAAGATTACGGCGATAAGGTTTCCGGTGATGAGAAGAAGAAGATCAACGAAGAGATAGAAAAAGCCAAAAAAGCGCTGGCGTCTGAAAATGTCGATGAAATAAAAAAGGCCCAGGAAGAGCTCCAGAAAGCCAGCTATAAGCTCTCGGAAGAGATGTATAAGCAGGCCCAGGCACAGCAGCAGGCCGGCGGCGGCCCCCAGGGTCAGGCCGGCGGTTCCGGAGCCGGAACGGGCGAGGAGAAGGGCAAAGAGGACGTAGTCGACGCGGATTACAAGGTCGACGAAGGTAAGGATAAAAAATAAAATGAGGCCACGATTTACGCGATCGCAGAAAGCGTAAGTCGTAAGGCCGAATTTTATCCCCGCGAAAGCGGGGATCCATTAAAAATATTATTTGATCCCGGATATTCGCCTTCGGCAAATTCCGGGATGACATAATTTCCCGGGCTCGTCCGGGATGACATTAGATATGGCTAAAGACTATTATGAGATACTCGGTGTAAGTAGAGATGCCTCCGCCGAAGATATAAAAAAAGCGTACCGCAAGCTCGCGATAAAATACCATCCCGACAAAAATTCCGGGAGCAAGGAAGCAGAGGAAAAGTTCAAGGAATTGTCACATGCCTACGAGATCCTGAGCGCCCCGGGAAAACGGCGACAGTACGATCAGTTCGGTGAAGCCGCGTTTCAGTATGCCCCCGGCGCGGGAGGGTTCGGTTTTCACGACCCGTTCGATATTTTCCGGGAAGTTTTCGGAGGCGGTTTTGGAAATATCTTCGAGGACATGTTCGGGTTCGGGCAGCAGAGGAGAAGAGGTCCTCAGAGAGGCCGGGATCTAGAATATTTTCTTAAACTGGATTTTCTAGAAGCTGCCAGGGGTACATCCAAAGAGATAAAAGTCCGCAAGCTGGTGACTTGTTCCTCCTGCGAGGGTTCCGGTGCCAAACCCGGCACCGGGAAGGTCACCTGTTCCCGATGCGGGGGGCGGGGTCAGGTAAGCCAGACCAGCGGATTTTTCAGCATTTCCCGGACATGTGACGCATGCAGGGGAACCGGCGAGATCATCAAGGAACCTTGTTCGAAGTGCGACGGGTCGGGGAGACTGGAAGCGGTCCGGAAGATCACGGTGGACGTACCGCCCGGTGTCGACGCGGGCACGCGCCTGCGCCTTTCCGGGGAAGGAGAACTGGGAAGGCAGGGAGGACTTCCGGGTGATCTCTATGTCGATATTGCCGCCGGTGAACACGAATATTTTACCAGGCGTGGATATGATCTTTTGCTGATGTATTCCGTATCTTTCACACAAGCCGTGTTCGGGGACGAGGTGGAAGTGTCGGGAGTGGACGGAAATGTCCCCTTGTCAATACCGGCCGGCACGCAAAGCGGCCACATATTTCGTTTAAAGGGAAAGGGGATCAAACGCCTGGACGGCCGGGGAAGGGGCGACCAGCTTGTAAAGATCCAGGTAGAAGTTCTCAGGAACCTTACCGCCCATCAAAAGAAATTACTGCGTGAATTCGAAGCTACACTGGACAAAAAAGCAAAAGGCGAAAAGAGCCTGGCGGACAAGGTCAAGAAGATATTTAAGTAAAGGTATGTCATCCCGGAATCGCGCCAAAGGCGCGATATCCGGGACCAAGTAAAATTAATATTTAATCCCGGGCTGTCCGGGATTAAATATTAGGAGAGAATATGCCGACGTATGACTATAACTGCGAAAAATGTGGACATAAGTTCGAAGCATTCCAGAGTATGATGGATGAACCTTTAAAAAACTGTCCTGAGTGCAACGGGCGGGTAAGACGCCTGATAAGTACCGGCGCGGGCATCATTTTTAAAGGCAAAGGTTTTTATCAAACCGATTATAAGTCCTCCTGCTCCGATATCAAGGCAGCTTCCGGGAAGGGTGATAAAAAACCACTTTGCGGAGGATCCTGTAATTGTCCAAATAAGCAGCAAAATGAAACAAAATAAGAACGTCCGGGTCTGGACCCCTGCCGCGGCCTGGGCTTTACTGATACTGGTCCTTTCGATCATGCCCGGGGAGATCATCCCTGACGTCGAAGTAGCGCATTCCGACAAGATAGCCCATTTTCTTATATATACGGTTCTAGCAGTCCTTATGGTCCGCGGATATTACTACTGGTCCAGTAATAATATAGCACCTAAAATCATATTATTTATGTTGATATTGGGTGGGGGATATGGTATTTTAATGGAACTGGTTCAGCGGTATGTTCCAGGCAGAGAACCGAGTTTGCTTGACGCAGCCTCAAATCTTGGAGGGGTATTTGCCGGTTTGATCCTGGGAAAAGGGGTAAGATGGCAGAAGTAAGACCTTTTAAAGGCTTGAGTTACGATACCGGCAAGGTCGGCGGTGACTATGCAAGTGTCGTAGCTCCCCCCTATGATGTCATTTCCGATAAGATGCGCGATGAGTTATACGAAAAGAATGCCTATAACATCATAAGGCTCATCCTCGGCAAATCCATTGAAGGCGACAATGACAAGCATAATAAATACACCCGCGCCGGCCAGCTTGTCGCCGAATGGCAAGATCAGAATATCCTGCTAAAGGACAAATCCGAGTCTTTTTACGTGTACACCCAGGAATATGAGTACGATGGAAAAGTCTATAACAGGATAGGATTTTTCGGCTTGATGAAGATCGAAGATCCAGGCGAAAGATCGGTCATCCCTCATGAATACACTCTCGCGAAACCGAAAGAAGACAGGATGAATCTTATAAAACAGGTAAAAGGGAACTTGAGCCCTATATTTGTCTTGTTCGAGGACAACGGAGCCGCGGTGTCCGATATCATTAAAAAAGAAATTTCCTCGTCTAAACCCTTGATCGATATAGAAGTGAACGGTGAAACGCATAAAATATGGCGTGTTTCGGATCCCGAGGCGATCAAAAATATTTCTTCTCAAATGAAGGGCAAGAAAGTATACATAGCAGACGGGCATCACAGGTACGAAGTTGCCATGGTATACCGTAACATGCAGAGGGAAAAGCCGGATTACGACGGCAGCGCGGATTATGTCTTGATGTATTTTACCGATATGACCGGCAATGCTGCAGACAACAGTCTTACGGTTGTCGCCACTCACCGGGCCATAAAGGAAATACAGGTTAAAGAGGATGAGATAGCGGGAAAACTCGGCAAATATTTTGATGTTGAAGAATGCGGAGATATTGGTGAACTCCTGAAGCGCCTCAAGGAAGCGACAGCCAAGGATCACTTCTTCGGGTATTTCGGCGGGAATAGATATCTTATCATAAAACTTAAAAACGAAGGTCTTTTCCAGGAGCTCATCAGCGATAAAAAATCCTTGGAGTGGAAATGTCTGGATGTAAGCATTTTGCATTCGGGTATCTTTAAGAATCTGCTTGGACTTAAAGAGGAAGAAGGCAATATCACTTATGTGAAAGATCCCGTGGAAGCTGAAGCCCTTGTCAAAGAGGGGAGCCATGCGGCGGCATTTTTCCTTAATCCGACGCGGGTGGAACAAATAAAGGCCGTGGCGGAGAAAGGGGACATGATGCCCCAGAAGTCCACTTATTTTTATCCCAAACTTTTATCAGGGCTTGTCATAAACAAATTTGCCTGAAAGCAAATTCTAGATTTTAGGTTATAGGTTGGCAGTTATGGTATTTTTTACAAGAAAACCCAAGAAGTTTGACGTGGTGAAGAAGAAGGAGATCCCGGGCGGGATGTGGGTCAAATGCCCGGAATGCGGGGAACTTCTTTATAAGAAGAGGCTGAAAGAGAACCTGCAGGTATGCCAGAAGTGCGAGTATCATTTCAGGGTAGGGGCATATGAACGCATCGAGATGCTCCTAGACCCGGGGACATTCATCGAGCAATACAAGAATATGCTGAGTCGAGACCCTTTAAAATTCAAGGGCCCAAGCGACTACCCGGATAAGATAAAGAAAGACCAGAAAGCGACAGGGCTTAAAGAAGCGGCTGTTACCGGGGAAGGGGAGATCAACGGCCGTCGAGTTGCGCTAGGAGTGACCGATTCACGGTTTATCATGGGGTCGATGGGATCTGTCGTAGGCGAAAAGATCACCCGTCTCATAGAATACGCGAATGAAAAAAAGATCCCCTTGATAATAGTCTCAGGTTCGGGAGGAGGGGCCAGGATGTATGAAGGCATGCTTTCTCTCATGCAGATGGCTAAGACCAGCGCTGCGCTGAACAGGCTTAACAAGAACAAGGGGCTTTTTATATCGGTCCTTACCAATCCCACGATGGCCGGCGTCATGGCCAGTTTTGCTTCTCTTGGAGACATCATCCTAGCCGAACCGAAAGCCCTTATAGGATTTACGGGTCCAAGGGTGATACAGCAGACCATAAACAGGGAACTGCCGTCAGGCTTCCAAAGCTCTGAATTTCTACTGAAGCACGGTCTTATTGATATGATCGTGCAGAGAAACAAGATGAAGGATACTCTTTCAAGCCTGATCGACTATCTGAGCTATTGACATTTAAGACGTTATATAATATATAACAATAAAAATTTTTAACTAATAGAGTTGATATAATGGCCCAAGTCAGTTTGAAGAATGTTTCCAAGGTATTTCCCGGAGGCGTGATCGCGGTTAACGATGCTAATTTCGGGGTTGAAAATAAAGAATTTGTTGTTTTGGTAGGTCCTTCCGGTTGCGGAAAATCCACTACACTGAGAGTAATAGCCGGTCTGGAAACGGTCACTGAGGGTGACATATTCATAGGGGACAGGCGAGTCAATAATATTCCGCCCAAGGACAGGGACATAGCCATGGTGTTCCAGAATTATGCGCTTTATCCGCACATGAACGTATACGAGAACATGGCTTTCGGATTAAAGCTTAAAAAATACCCCAAAGACGAAATAGATTCGAGAGTAAAGGAAGCTGCCGGTATACTCGGACTTGAAAAACTGCTGGACAGAAAACCCAGGGAACTTTCGAGCGGGCAGTGCCAGCGTGTCGCGGTAGGCAGGTCTATTGTAAGAAAACCGATGGTATTTCTTTTTGACGAACCTTTGAGTAACCTGGACGCTAAATTAAGAGTACAGATGAGGACCGAACTGCATCGTTTGCATATAAGGCTTCAGGCAACAATGATCTACGTAACGCATGATCAGACAGAAGCTATGACACTGGGAGACAGAATAGTTGTCATGAAAGACGGGGACATTCAGCAGATTGATGCTCCGACAAATGTGTACAATTCACCGTCTAATAAGTTCGTTGCGGGTTTTATAGGTGCTCCCCCGATGAACTTTCTTGAGGGAAAGATCATGAAAAGGGAAAGAAGACTTTATTTTGATGAGGGTAACTTTCGCGTAAGAATAGTTGAAAGCATGTATAGGTCACTATTAGATTACATCGATAAAAGAGTCATAATAGGCGTAAGGGGCGAGGATATTCACGACAAACTGTTTGTTTCGGAAGCGCCGCCAGAGAACATAGTAGCGATGACATGCGAGGTGGTCGAGCACCTCGGTTCAGAAGCGTACATACACCTGAATACCGGCAAAAACATTCTTGTTGCCAGGGTGGCAGGCGATGCCAACCCCCAGATAAACCAGGATATGGACGTTGTTTTTGATATGAGCAAGGTCCACTTTTTTGATAAAATAACTGAAAAAACCATTGTCTGAAGAGGTTAAATGACTCCTTTCCTGAAGAGGGATCTCCTCATCTCAGCTTCCATCATTTTCTTTGCGGGACTTTTGTATGGTCTTGTAAAATTTATGCCCGCTCTCGGCAATTCGGTAGAACACCTTGAGTTTATCGCCATCAGCATCATGATAATGATGAGCATTACCGTTATGCTTTTCTGGGCCACTTTCGGAGTGTTCGGAGGGCTGGCGTCCTTTCTGGTAACGATGGTGTTCATCTATAGGCCTTTAACGGATCTGAACCCGTATTATTACACTGTTTTGATCCTGGCGTTTTTTCTGAGCATTTTTATCGGTCATAATATTTCCAGGAAAATCAATTCTTCCAACCAGGATTATACGGTTACTTTGGAGAAGGTAGAGGAGGATACCAATCTTATCAGGAATCACCTTGAGAACCGTAAAGCGGAAATATTGGCAGTAGAATATAAGGTAAAAAGCCTCTTGGACATCAAAAGCACAGCCGATGACTTGAGCATGGTTTTGTCTACCGATGATGTTGTCGGGATCCTGACAGAAAAGACTTTTGAAATATTCAAGGGGAACAGCCGTGTACTCTTGTACCTGGTCGACTGGGAAGCGAATGAACTTAATTTGACCCGTGCAGCTAAAGGGGAGGGCCGGCGCCCGGCCCTGATAAAAAAGGGGGATATATTCGACCGGTGGGTAGTAAAGAACATGAAGGGACTTTTGATCAAGGACATCAAGGAGGATTTCAGGTTCAGTATTGAAGAAGAACATGATTTCTCCTCCCTGATCAGTAAACCGATGGTGAGCGAGGGAAATATCATAGGTATTCTCCGCGTGGATAGTTCCGAGGAAGCAGCATTTTCGCAGCATGAGTTGCGCATTTTGGACATTATCGGGGAAATGGGAGCCGTAGCCCTTGAGAACACGAAACTTTACCGCCAGACCGAGGAACTGGCCATAAAGGACAGTCTGACGGGTCTTTTTGTGCATCGTTATTTTATGGAACGCCTGGAGGAGGAAATAAAAAGGGCGCTTCACAGCAACAGTTCCTTTGCCGTCCTCATGATGGACATAGACAATTTCAAGGATTTTAACGATGAACATGGACACATCGCCGGAGACATCATCCTGAAGAAAATAGCCAAAATATTGAGGTCCAAGGCTTCGGCCGGGGATATCGTGGCCAGATACGGGGGAGAAGAATTTACTTTCGTAGCTCTTGATTACAGCGCCGGGTCGGCGAAAAAATTAGCCGAAGAGATCAGGAAAGAGATAAAGAACACCCCGATAGTGGTCAGGCGGAAAAAGATGTCCGTGACCGTTTCTATAGGTGTGGCAGTGTTTCCCGATGACGCCAAACTTATGAAAGACCTTATCTGGGAAGCTGACCGTCGGTTGTATCAGGCAAAAGCGAAAGGGAAAGACGCAATATGCTCCAAATGAGACCGGTCATAATGTTCGTGGCCAATATCCTGCTTGTAGCTTTAAGCTGGGTATTTTACAAGTTTCCTCATGGAGATGAGTATCTTATACTTTTTATCATACCCCTGATTTTCATCCTTTCCCCGTATGTCCTGACTTTGCGCCAAACGGGAATTTTACTTTTGTTTAATCTGGCATTTTTAATTTATTACCGCGTCATAGGAGCTTTGAATATAATCGATATTGTTATTTTGATGCTCTTATTCGCCGGGGGCATGGGGATAAGTTATCTGGTCAAGCTCTTGTCCGAAGATTTTATTTCCTATCACAGGAAGAATCTGTCCAAGGTACAGCAGGAATATAACGATCTGGTCAACCGACTCGAAGAGATCGAACGTGACGGCCGGAGCGAAGAAAACGAACTTACACGCATTTCGCGTCTCTACGAAGTCACTAAACAATTGGCGCCAGTATTGAAATTTGAAGGGTTCTTTGACGCCCTCTTTGATTTTCTCGGGGATAATTTCCGTTTCCAGATAGCTCATTTTCTTACCTTTATTGACGGAAAATTCTCGCGCGGAGTGTCCAAGAACGTCGGGGAAGAGGACTATTACGAACAAAAAGACAAGGTGCTGGGTTACGAGGAAGTGGTCAAATACATCAAGGACCAGGAGAGTAATCCGGTTTTTCTTGACCGGCAGAGTAACAGCAAAATGTTCAGATATATGAATATCAGGGAAGATACTTTTTTGGCCTTTCCCTTTTTTATAAACGATAAGATATCCGCGGTCCTGGCTATAGAAGGGGCGTCTAAAGCCAGTTTCGACAGGTTCCGCATACTTGTTCCCCAGGTCGCTCTTGAGCTCAGAAAAGTCGAGCTTTATGAACAGGTCCAGAAGCTTTCGGTGATAGACGGCCTTACCGAGGTCTACCTGCGCCGTTATCTTATGACCAGGTTGGAGGAGGAGGTAGACAGGGCCCGGAGGCTGGGGCTGACCTTTTCCATCGGCATGGTGGATATAGATCATTTCAAGGCGTGCAACGACAAGAACGGCCACCTGGTCGGGGATGCCGTCCTGAAGAAAATAGCCCAAAGGCTTAAAAAGTCGGTCAGGGAAGTGGATATGATAGCTCGTTACGGCGGAGAAGAATTCTGCATTGTCCTGCCCGAGACCGCGAAAAATGCCGCCGTCACGGTTTCTGAGCGTTTGCGGAAGTCCATAGAAGTAAAAGAGATCGAGGCTTTCGACGAAAAGATAAAAATGACGGTAAGCGTCGGGATCTCTACTTTCCCGGAAGACGGGGAAGACGCTGCCGTTTTGATCGACAAGGCTGACGCCGCCCTGTACAAGGCGAAGAGGATGGGGAGGAACATGGTGCAGACTGCGTGATTGTCGGTCGCCGGTCTGTGATTGTAGTTGCCCGATTTATCGAGCAGTGTGTATAATGAAAAAGATGAGATCTATGATGTCGAGGCTCTTGAAAATAGTATTGGTGCTGGTGCTCGCGGTCGCGTGCTTCCAGGCGCCGGGCTATTCCGGACAGGATGAGGATATCTTCAAACTTAAATCGAAACAACCCATTATCGTCGACGGGGATACGGTTGAATATTTTGAGGAAGAAAGCAAGATAGTGGCTGTAGGCAATGTTTCGGTCACCTACGGTGATATCAAGCTTACCTGCGACAGGATCGAAGTGAATACAAAGGCCCAGGTAGCGCTGTGCCAGGGCAATGTCCGCATCGAACAGCCTGACGGGATCCTGACAGGGGAGCGTATACGTTACGATTTTCTAAACAAGGAAGGCGAGATCATCGGCGGCGAAGTCGAGGCCTTCCCGTGGTTCGGACGCGCCGAAGAGACCGGCAAGGTCGGCAAAAACGAATACCTCCTCAGGAACGGATATATAACCACTTGTGACCTTGATAAACCTCATTACCGGATAAAGGCGCAAGAGATAAGGGTATTTCCTGACGACAAGATCATAGCCAAGAACGTCGTCTTTTATGTAGGAGAGATCCCTGTCCTCTGGGTCCCTTATTATTACCATCCCATAATCCAGAGCCGGGCCAAGGTCCAGTTTATTCCCGGTTGGAATACGGATTGGGGGTACTTCCTTCTTTCGGCATCGAGGTTCTATTTAAAGGGCAACAGTAAGGTGGATGTCCGCGGCGATTACAGGACAAAAAAGGGGTTTGCTTATGGCGCCGATTGTTATTATTTTTGTGATGATCTCGGGTTGACGGGGTTGGGAGACGGTATATTCCGGGCATATATCATCCAGCAGAATGACAAGGGGACGATAGACCCCACGCCGTTCAGGGACGATAATAAAAAGCCGGAGATACGCAGAAGGTTTCAGTGGAAACACAGGATCAATTTTGACCCTACAACGGTCGGGATGCTGGAGTTCAATAAATGGAGCGACCAGTATGTGCTGAGAGATTACTTTTACAACGAATATGAAGAGTCCGGACAGGAACCCGAAAGTTACGCTTCTATTATATCTTCCCAGCAAAATTTTATCTGTGAAATAAACTTCAAGAAAAAGTTCAATGATTTTAAGACCGTGGTTCAAAAAATGCCTGAACTGAAGATCGATATCCCGGACCAGAGGCTTTGGGAAACGCCTTTATATTATAATTCCCAGGGGTCGTTTACGATCTTCGACAAAAGGTACGCTTTTGACCACGAGGCGCCGGAAGAAGTGAACAGGTTCGATACTTTTCATAAACTTTCTTATGTGACTAATCTGGGACCTTTGAACCTGACCCCGTTCGGGACGTTCAGTGAGACAGTATACAGCCGTAACAGATGGGAAGGGGATATCATCTCCAGGGAGACCATCGGGGGAGGGCTTAACGGTTTCGCCCGTTATTACCGCATATTTGACGTCAAGTCCGATATAATGGGGCTTGATATCGACGGGCTGAGGCATATAATCGTTCCCTCCTTCAAATATTTTCATACTCACGCGCCTACTGTTGACAGGAACAACCTCTTCGAGATGGATGAAATCGATACCCTGGAAAAAAGGAACGGGGTCAATCTTTCCCTTGAGACCCGGCTCCAGACCAGGCGCATGCATGACGGCAAGAAGGACCCGGTCGACCTGATAAGGTTTATTATCAAAACCGATTTCCTTTTCCGCATGGAAAAGGACAAGCTGAAGTTTAAAAAAGAAGGCCAGTTCAGGAATTTGCTCATTGACCTCGAATTAAAGCCTTATTCGTGGTTTTTCGTGAACTCAGAGGTAGAGATAAACCCCAAAAATCAAGCCCTAAAGAGGGGTTACATCGAAGGTTCAATACGGCCCTGGGACGGGTTAAGGTGCGACCTGGGCTACCGTTATGAAAAATTCACGACTAAACCGCGCAATCAGTTTACTTATGATCTTGAATATAAAATAAATCCAAAGTGGACCATTGGCCTGTATCAAAGGTTCAATTTTGACGATCAAAAGGGAGCCATCGAAGAGCAGCAGCTGAAAGTGATCAGGGATCTTCACTGTTGGGAGGCGGAATTTGTATATAATGTCGACGGCAGCAACCTGCTCCAGGACAATTTCACCATGTGGCTGGCTTTCAAGATCAAGGCATTTCCGGATCTCCAACTCGGCCTGAGCCGGTCGTTCAAGACCCGTTCCCCCGGCGCGTTCAGGAACTGATCTTCAATATAGCCTTACCTTTCAATAATGTTGCGGTGTAATAGGGGATATGCTATAATTTCTGCTTATATGATATAAGCAATATATATTAAATATAAGGAGCATTTTATGAAACTAACCATTATCGGTACTGGCTATGTAGGACTGGTGACCGGAACTTGTTTTGCTGAGCTGGGAAACGACGTCATATGTGCTGATAACGATGAAAAGAAAATAGAGCTTCTCAGCGGCGGAGGCATGCCCATATATGAGCCGGGTCTCGAGGAGCTGGTAAGGAAAAACTGCAAGCAGAACAGGTTAAGGTTCAGCACCGATATTGAGGAAGCGGTCAACGCCTCGGAAGTTATATTTATCTGTGTAGGCACGCCCCCGAGGGACGACGGCAGCGCGGACCTTACGGGTATAGAGAGAGTATCCAGGGCCATAGCCGGATGCATCAATTCCTATAAGCTTGTCGTGGAAAAGAGCACTGTCCCGGTCGAAACGGGAGGGTGGGTCGAGAGGACCATAAACATGTTCAAAAAAGAGGGCATGGAATTCGATATCGCATCCAATCCGGAATTCCTGCGGGAAGGGTCCGCGGTCGAAGATTTCATGAACCCCGACCGTGTAGTGATAGGAGTGGAATCCAAAAAAGCCGAGGAGATACTCAGGGAACTGTATAAACCGCTCGATACCAGGATCCTGGTGACGAATATAAAAGGCGCGGAAATAATAAAACACGCTTCGAATTCATTCCTGGCCACTAAAATATCCTTTATCAACGCCTTAAGCAATATCTGCGACAAGGTCGGGGCCGATATAGATGAAGTAGCCGAAGGGATAGGCCTCGACCCGAGGATAAACACGCATTTCCTGAAAGCGGGTATAGGCTTCGGGGGTTCGTGTTTCCCGAAGGACCTTAAAGCCTTTATACACATTTCGGAGAAACTCGGATACCGGTTCGATCTACTGAAAGAGGTCGAGTCCATCAATGATGCGCAGAAAGAAGTGGCGGTGAAGAAGATCTCCGATATGTTATGGAATCTTCCTGACAAGGTTATCGGTGTATGGGGCCTTTCTTTCAAGCCGAATACCGACGATATCAGGTCAGCTCCTTCCATAGATATCATAAAGCGCTTGCTGAAGGAAGGAGCAGAGATAAAGGTATACGACCCGGTCGCTATGGAAAAAGCCAAAGCTGAACTCGGGGAGAGTGTTACTTACTGCAGGACCGCGTATGAGGCCGCCGAAGAAAGTGATTGCGTGGTATTGATGACGGAATGGAGCGAATTCAAGGAAGTCGACTGGCAACGGATGAAGGACATCATGAGACAACCCGTGGTCCTGGATGGGAGGAACATCTATGACCCGGGGAAACTGAAGAAGATGGGTTTCAGGTATTCCGGTATAGGACGGGGAGCGTGAAGTGATAGAGGGAGTGAAAATCAAAAAGCTCAAACTGATACCGGATGACAGGGGCCGCCTCATGGAGATCCTGCGGAGAGATGACGATATCTTTGAAAAGTTCGGACAGGTATACATGACCACGGCATACCCGGGCGTAATAAAGGCCTGGCATTATCACAAGAAGCAAACTGACAATTTTACCTGCGTAAAAGGCAAAATGCGACTGGGGCTTTATGACGCGCGCGAGGACTCTCCTACGTTCGGTAAGGTCGAAGAGTACGTTATAGGTCTTGAGAACCCGCTCCTGGTGAAGATCCCTTCCAATGTTTATCATGGGTTCAAGTGCATAGGCGACGAGGAAGCATTGGTGATAAACACGGTGACCGAACCGTATGATCATGATAACCCCGACGAATACAGGGCCGATCCGTTCGACAATGATATTCCGTTTGACTGGAGCAAATGAGATACTACAGGCAGAAGCCTGTAGAGAAAGAGGTAGCTATATGAAGGGCATAGTATTAGCAGGCGGACTAGGCAAACGCTTATTCCCTCTTACCAAAATAACCAACAAGCACTTGCTGCCGATATACGACAAGCCCATGATCTATTACCCGATCATGACCCTTTTGGACGCGGGAATAAAAGACATCATGATCGTTACAGGAGGCGACCACGCGGGAAATTTCCTGAGGCTTCTCGGAAACGGTTATGAGTTCGGGCTAAAAGGCATCAATTACGCTTACCAGGAAAAAGAAGGCGGGATAGCCGAGGCCCTGGCCCTGGCCGAACATTTCGCGGAAAAAGAAAAAGTCGTGGTCATACTGGGCGATAACATAATAGAAAAAAGCATAAAAAAACAGGTCAAGGAATTTGATAAGCAACCCAAAGGCGCACGGATCCTTATAAAAAAAGTCAACGATCCGCAAAGGTTCGGAGTGGTCGAATTCAAGGGAAACAAAATCAGCAAAGTCACCGAAAAACCCAGAAAACCTAAAACGGATTATATAGTGACCGGCATATACATGTATGATCACCATGTTTTCGATATCATCAAGACGCTGAGACCTTCGAAGCGGGGAGAGACGGAGATAACCGGTGTGAACAACGCGTATATCAAGAAAGGGCAGCTTGAATACTCCGAGCTTGAAGGGTGGTGGACCGACGCGGGAACGTTCGAGTCGCTGCTACGGGCGAATAATCTGGTGGCCGAAAAGGAGCAAAAGAAGACCACAGACTTCAGCTAACAAAGTCTGATGTCTGAAATGGAGAGATTAACATGCGTATATTAGTTACCGGTGGATGTGGATTTATCGGTTCGAATTTTATCCACTTCGTTCTGGAAAAATACAGGGACATCAGGGTCATAAATCTGGATAAACTGACCTATTGCGGCAATCCGGACAACCTGAAAGACATAGCTGGAGACAGCCGTTATTCGTTCGTCAAGGGCGATATCTGTGACAAGAACCTGGTCGAGGATCTTGTCGGGGAAGTCGACGCGGTGGTGAATTTTGCCGCGGAGACCCACGTGGACAGGTCTATAAAGTATCCTGAAGATTTTCTCAGGACCAACGTTACCGGCTTCAAGGTCCTTCTGGACGCGGCGAGAAAGTTCAATACCAGCCGGTTTGTCCAGATAGGCACCGATGAGGTTTACGGGAGCGTCCCGGAGGGGTGTTCCGCCGAAGATTCACCGCTTAGACCCAGTAGTCCTTACTCCGCGACCAAAGCCGCCGGGGATCTTCTGGCCTTGTCGTATCACGCCACGTATAAGCTCCCGGTGGTCGTCGCGAGAAGTTCAAACAATTTCGGACCGTACCAGTATCCTGAAAAGGTCGTACCTCTTTTTATAACCAACCTTCTCCGGGGAGAAGAGGTCCCTCTTTACGGTGACGGCGGCAATATCAGGGACTGGCTTTATGTCACCGACAACTGCCGGGGGATAGACCTGGTATTGCATAAGGGGAAGCCCGGCGAGGTCTATAACATAGGCATGGAGAACTGCATGAGCAACCTGGAACTGACCGAAAAGATCTTGTCCATCATGGAAAAAGACAAGAGTTCGATAAAATATGTCAATGACAGGCCGGGCCATGACCGGCGTTACGCGCTGGATTCATCAAAGATCAGGAAACTGGGGTGGTCTCCCGGATCCGGTTTTAACGAAAATCTAGAGAAGACGGTTGAGTGGTATAAAAATAACGAAGATTGGTGGGAACCGCTCAGGAAAAGAGCGGAAATAATCGAGTGGTGACGGGATGAGGATATTGATCACGGGTTCAAGTGGGATGCTCGGGACTGAATTTTGCAAGGTTTTCGGGGAAGAGCATGAACTAATAGGCATAGACGTGAACAAGCCCCAGGAACCGGACTTCGCGCCGCCCATATTTCATGAGGCTAGTATAACCTATGCCGGGCGCATAAGGGCGATCTTTGACGCCAGGAATCCGGAAGTGGTCATCCACGCCGCGGCGTGGACCGATGTAGACGGATGCGAAGAGAAACCGGACAAGGCCTGCCTGGTAAATACTTCCGGAACAAAGATCCTGGGCAGATTGGCGAAAAGTAAAAACATCCCTTTTATTTTTATAAGCACCGACTTTGTCTTTGACGGGGAAAAGGATACTCCTTACGAGGAAGAAGACCCGGGTAATCCCCTGAGTGTCTATGGAAAGACGAAGTGGGAAGCGGAAGAGTTTATCAGGCAGGAGCTTGATAATTATATGATCTTAAGAACCAGCTGGCTTTACGGGAAGAACGGTAAAAATTTCGTGGACACGATCATAGGGAAAGCGAGGAAAGAAAGGCATTTGAAGGTAGTAAATGACCAGGTCGGCGGACCGACCTACGCCAAAGACGTTGCCAAGATACTCAAAGGTTTCGTCAGCTCTTTCGGTTTTTCCTGGAAAGATATTTTTCACACATGCAACGCGGGGAAATGCACCTGGTTCGACTTTGCCAGGCAAATACTGGCTGATCTGAAAGACCTTGATGATGTGGTCGTCGAACCTATAACCGCCGCCGAGTTGGGGAGGCCCGCTCCAAGGCCAAGGTTCTCCGTCTTGGACAACAGCAAGTTGAACAAAAAAATGGGATACATAATGCGTCCATGGGAAGACGCGTTGAAAGACTATATCGATAATGAATGTCCGTCTGTAACGAGATGAGCGCTTACATAGAGTTAAAGAAAAGGATAAGAGATAAAAAGGCAGCCATAACCGTGGTGGGCCTGGGATATGTGGGTCTGCCCATAGCTATCGAGTTCTGCAGGAAAGGCTTTAAGGTGAACGGACTGGATACTAACGCCCTGCGCATAAAAAAATTAGAAAAAGGGATCTCATATATCAATGACATTCCTTCTGCTGAGCTGCGAAAGGTCCTGAAAAAGAAAAGTTTTTATGCCACGAGCGATGTAGACGTGTTGCGCGATTCCGACGTGGTGATCATATGCGTGCCGACTCCTCTCAGGAAGACCAAGGATCCCGATATTTCTTACATCATCCGCGCCAGCCGCGCCTTGTGCGAAAAGATGCGCCCGGGCCAACTGGTTATCGTTGAAAGCACTACCTATCCGGGAACTACGCGGGAAGTGATATTGCCTGTCCTGGAAAAAAGCGGGTATGAGGTGGACAAGGACTTTTACCTGGCCTTTTCCCCGGAAAGGATAGACCCCGGGAACGAGAAATATGGATTGACCAACGTGCCAAAAGTGGTCGGGGGATTGACCAGGAAGAGCACCGAGCTTGGAAAACTTCTCTATTCAAAGATTATAAACCGGGTCATTGGAGTTTCCAGCACTGAAGCCGCCGAGGTAACGAAGCTTTTGGAGAACACTTTCCGTATAGTCAATATCGCTCTTATCAATGAGTTTGCCATACTTTGTAACAAGCTGGGCATCGACGTGTGGGAGGTCATAAACGCGGCAAAGACGAAGCCCTTTGGTTTTTTGCCTTTTTATCCGGGGCCGGGGATAGGGGGGCATTGCATCCCGGCAGATCCGATGTACCTGTCATGGAAGGCCAGGACCGTCGGTTTTAAAACGAAAATGATAGACCTGGCGGCACATACCAATCACTTGATGCCGGAGTATGTCGTCGAAAGAGTCACAAAGCTTCTAAAGTCGGAAAACAGGAAGATCAGGGGCTTGAAGGCCCTGGTGATAGGGGTGACCTATAAGAAAGACGTCAATGACCTTAGGGAATCGCCGGCACTTGATATAATCGTATCACTTCAGAAGAAAGGGATACAGGTATCTTATGCAGACCCTTATATCCCTTACCTGGATCTGCCTGACATAAAAATGACTTCCCGTAAAATTACGCCCGGGTTTTTGAAAAAGCAGGATATAGTCTTGATAACCGCGGATCACAGCAACCTGGATTACAAGATGATCGCCAGGGGCAGCAAAATGGTTTTTGACGCCAGGAACGCTCTGGGCCAGAAGGGCATCAGTGGCGATAATATAGTCAAGTTGTAAAGGAAAACCCAACACTTCCGTGCGGGGAATAGATGTTACAGGCGAAAGCCTGAAGAGAAAGAGGAGAATAGATGGCGAAATATTTAGTGACAGGAGGAGCGGGTTTCATCGGGTCGAATATAGTCGAAGCGCTCGTGGGCCGCGGAGAAAAAGTGCGTGTCCTTGATGACCTTTCTACCGGGGAAGAAGAGAACCTTGAGCCTTTCATGGACAGGATAGAGTTCCGGAAGGGCGATATCCGCAGTGAAGATGACGTTAAAAAAGCCCTGGACGGGATCGATTTTGTCATCCACCAGGCCGCGCTCAGGAACGTCGCCAAAAGCGTCGAGAATCCGGTCGATACTAATGACGTGAATGTAAGGGGGACTCTTAATCTTCTTATCCTGGCTAAAGAGGCCGGCGTTAAAAGACTTGCCTATGCTTCCAGCAGTTCCGCCTACGGTGATTGTAAGGAATTTCCGCAGAAAGAGACCTTCACGCCGAACCCGATCTCCCCTTACGGGGTAAGCAAGCTGGCCGCTGAGTATTACTGCAGGATGTTCAGCGCCACGCTGGGCCTGGAGACTGTGTCATTAAGATATTTCAACGTGTTCGGCCCGAGACAGAATCCGGAGTCGAAATATTCAGCGGTCATCCCGGCGTTCATCGCCAGGCTGGTTAACGATAAACCTTGCGTTATCGACGGGGAAGGGAAGCAATCAAGGGATTTTACTTATGTTTCGAACGTAGTGGACGCCAATCTTGCCGCCTGCGAAGCCCCGGGTGTTTCCGGCATGGTCTTCAACGTGGCCTGCGGGAACGACTATTCTGTGGTCGATGTCGCCGAGGCGCTGAAAAAGATATTGAGGAAGGACATAGAGTCTGTCCACGGGCCGCGCCGGCAGGGAGATCCGGAAAAGACTTATGCCGACATAAGCGCTTTGCGCAAGTTTCTTGGAGTGGAGCCGAAGGTCGATTTTCACCAAGGGCTTGAGAAGACGGTGGAATGGTTTACGAGCAAAGAGAGGAAGGCATGAGGATACTTCTAACGGGAGGTGCGGGTTTTTTAGGATCGCATCTGGCTGAGAGATTACTGGAACGCGGCAATGAGGTCATATGCATGGATAACCTTATAACCGGAAACCTGGAGAACATAGAACACCTTTCCGGAAACGAGAACTTTGAATTTGTGAAACATGACGTTTCAAAATATATTGTCGTGGAGGGGAAAATAGATTGCGTTATGCATCTTGCCTCCCCGGCAAGTCCTGTCGATTACCTCGAACATCCGATAAAGACGCTGAAAGTAGGATCCCTGGGTACCCATAACGCTCTTGGCGTGGCGAAGGCCCAAGGCGCTAAATTCTTTCTTGCTTCCACGTCCGAAGTATACGGGGACCCCCTTGTCAACCCACAACCCGAAACATACTGGGGCAACGTCAACCCGATAGGGCCCCGCGGCGTCTACGATGAAGCCAAAAGGTTCGCGGAAGCCATTACGCTTGCCTATCACAGGGTCCACGGCATCGACGTGAAGATAGCGCGCATCTTTAATACTTACGGGGAAAGGATGCGGAGCCGTGACGGGAGGGTCGTACCTAATTTTATAGCCCAGGCTCTTAATAATGAACCCTTGACGGTTTATGGCGACGGATCGCAGACAAGGAGTTTCTGCTACGTATCTGACTTGATAGAAGGTTTTTTGAAGCTCATGGATTCAAACCTGAACGAGCCGGTCAATCTCGGTAATCCGGTGGAGATGAGCATCCTGGGATTCGCGGAGAAGATCAAGGAGATAACGGGCTCGGCGAGTGAGATCATTTACGAAGAGTTACCGGTCAATGACCCGAAAGTAAGAAGACCCGATATAACCAAAGCAAAAAAGAAACTTGGATGGGAACCTAAAGTAAGCCTGGACGAAGGCCTCCGGAGAACGGTCGAATGGTTCAGGAAGAATTAAAGCGATCAGAAAATTTAAATATTTTGGAGGGATGATGGAAACCAGGACGCGGTCTATTGCCAAATCGATCACGTGGAGAGTAATAAGCATTGTGATCCTCGTAGCAGTTTCTTATTATGTGACCGGTGACGTTAAAGAAACGACCGGGATCACTATTCTTTTCCAGGTAATACTGGCAACGCTGTATTATATCCACGAGAGGGCCTGGTCAAAGGTCCTGTGGGGAAGATTACACAAGGCATAAAGGGAGTTAAACGATGGCGAAGAAGAAAAAAGCTTTGATAACAGGTATAACAGGTCAGGATGGAAGCTATCTCGCGGAATATCTGATCGACCTGGGATATGAGGTGCACGGTATCATCAGGAGAGTGGCGCTGGAAGACCCGAAACACAGGCTGGTGCGCCTCCGTGATATCCAGGACAAGGTGAAGCTGCATTGCGGTTCGATGGAGAGTTATCCCAGCATTTTCAAGGTCGTGACCGATGTCCAGCCGGATGAATGTTATCACCTGGCGGCGCAGAGTTTTGTCACTTACTCGTTCGAGGACGAGTTTTCAACTTTCAATGCCAATATCAACGGCACTCACCATGTCCTGTCATCGATAAAGAGCAATTGCTCCAAGTGCAAGGTTTATTTCGCCGCATCTAGCGAAATGTTCGGCAGGGCCGAGGAAGTCCCCCAGAATGAGAAGACCCGGTTCCACCCCAGGTCGATATACGGCATATCAAAGGTAGCCGGCTTCGATCTTACCAGGAATTACCGGGAAGCGTATGGTATGTTCGCCTGCAGCGGGATCCTTTTTAACCACGAATCGCCCAAGAGGGGTTTTGAATTCGTCACCAGGAAGATCACCTCAGCAGCGGCACAGATCAAATTGGGCCTGATGGATAAACTTTATCTGGGTAACCTTGAAGCGAAAAGGGACTGGGGGCATGCGAGGGAGTACGTCAAGGTGATGCATACCATGCTGCAGCAGGATAAGCCTGGTGATTATGTCGTGGGCACGGAAGAAACGCATTCAGTCAGGGAATTCGTCGACCTGGCCTTCAAGGAACTTGATCTGGATTACCGGAAATACGTGGATATAGACAAGCAGTTTTTCCGGCCCGCGGAAGTGGACCTTCTGGTAGCGGATGCGACTAAGGCAAAAAAAGAATTGAATTGGAGTTATAATCTCACTTTTGAAGATCTTGTCAAGGAGATGGTCCAGAGCGATTACGAATCTTTCAAAAAATCGATAGGAGAATGAAATGCAGATACCGCTTTTAGATCTGACCGCTCAATACAAGAGCATAAAGGATGAGATAGATGAGGCCCTGGACAGGGTCGTGACCTCGCAACACTTCATTTTAGGCGGGGAAGTCGAAGCCTTTGAAAAAGAGGTCGCAGGATATGCGGGGACAAAATATGCTATAGGAGTCGCTAGCGGGACTGACGCGCTGACGCTTTCACTGAGAGCGTGCGGGATAGGCGAAGGAGACGAGGTGATCACCAGCCCCTTCACCTTTTTCGCTACTGCCGAGTCTATCTCGCAGGTGGGCGCGCGCCCGGTTTTTGCGGACATAGATCCCGAAACTTATAATATCGATCCGGAAAAAATGGAAGCGGCCATTACAAAGAATACAAAAGCTGTAATACCGGTGTACCTTTACGGACAAAGCGCGGACATGGCTAGGATCATGGATATAGCCGAAAAAAATAAGCTTAAAGTGATTGAAGACTGCGCGCAGGCCATGGGCGCCGAGTACAAGGGTAAAAGTTGCGGCTCGTTCGGCGACTGCGGCTGTTTGAGTTTTTTCCCGAGCAAAAACCTTGGCGGTTTTGGCGACGGCGGCATGATCGTTACGAGTGATGAAGAATTGATGAATAAGATAAAGATGATCAGGGTACATGGAAGCAGTAAGCAGTATATCCATGAATTTATCGGGTACAATTCAAGGCTCGACAGTTTACAGGCTGCGATATTGCGGGTCAAATTGAAATACCTGGATAACTGGATAGAGGGCAGGAGGAGGAACGCCGCTTACTATGATTCATACTTTAAAAATACGGATGTTGTAACGCCGAAGGAATCTCCGGACGCGAAGCACACCTATCATCAATATACGATTTCCATAAAGGAAAGAGACGCCCTGTCTGCCTACCTTAAGCAGAAAGGCATCGGGAGCAGGGTATATTATCCGCTGTCCCTGCATCTCCAGCCTTGCTACAAGGAGCTAGGGTACCGCGAGGGAGATTTTCCGGTGACCGAGAAGGTATGCCGGGAAGTTCTTTCGATCCCGGTCTACCCGGAACTTACTGGTGAACAGCTGGCGTACGTTGCTGACTCGGTATCCGAATTTGTCAAAAAGGGCGTGCAAGTTCGGTGATAACACTATGATTGTCCTGCTATGAAAGAGCTATTCCTCTCTATAATAATACCGGCATATAACGAGGAAAGAAATATCGTTTCGACCCTTTCCGAAATAGCGGAATATCTCGGCAAGAAGGATTTCAGTTACGAACTGATCCTGATCGATGACGGGTCCGAAGATCCCACCGTTAGGAGTTCGCGGGAGTTCGAAAACAAGATAAGCAATTTTCAGCTTATTGAAAGCAAACCTAACAGGGGCAAGGGTTACGTCCTGAAAAAAGCGATGATGAAGGCCAGGGGAGAGTATGTCATGTTCATGGACGCGGACAATTCCACTTCAATATATGAACTTGACAAATTTTTACCTTACCTGGAAGAAGGGTATGATGCCGTCATCGCTTCCAGGAGGATAAAAGGGGCCGAGGTCGTCGTTCCCGAGTCTGTCCTGCGCGTCCTGATGGGGAATATTTACATACTGCTTTCAAGGATCATTTTTAAACTGCGCGTGAACGACATCAACTGTGGTTTCAAGGCGTACAGGCGCGATGCGGCAAGAAAGATATTTTCCCTTCAGAAAATGAACGACTGGAGCTTTGATACTGAACTTATTTTTCTTATTCACAAGTTTGGAATGAGGGTCAAGGAAGTCCCGGTAAGGTGGACCCATAAATATACCTCGAAGGTGAAGCCTTTCCGCGCCGGGATCCAGAGTTTTTTAAGTCTGCTGAAGATCAAACTGTCTGATCTGAAAGGCGATTATACTGTTAAAGAGGGATGACATGAAAAAGACGGTAGTTACGATAGTGGGAGCCAGACCTCAATTTATAAAGGCCCTTCCTCTTGCGAATGATATGCAAAAGGTCTTCGACTCAAAAGTTATCCATACCGGGCAGCATTA
>JBARQV010000006.1:0-92343 GCA_049643885.1 Candidatus Omnitrophota bacterium
AGGGACAAGTTTGAAGAACGAGTGTTTGAACCGTGTTGACCGGGCGGAACTGGTCCGATTTTTCCTGGAGATCTTTGAAAAAGATTATATGTTGTTCAGGAAGGAAGGGTTTTCATCGCTCCGGGAAGAATGTAAATCCCGTTCATCGGTTCTGGGAAAAAAAGTGAAGGTAGCGGAACATCACAGGGTCCTTGAAGGACAGGCTGTCGATATAGATGAGAAGGGCGCTTTGATAATCGAGCTTGGCGACGGTTCCCGCCGCCGGGTATTCAGCGGCGATGTTACATTATGCAGGGGATAAAATGGATATATTGATCGATATTGGAAATACCAATACATCTATAGCGCTGGTCGAAGGAAAAAAGATCGTGAAGCGGTATTTTATACGGACTTCACGGAAAGAAGTCTCTTCAAGATCGCTGAAACGCATGTTCGGGAAAAATATTAAGGCGATCGACAAGGCGCTGATCGTCAGTGTTGTGCCGGGATTTTTGCGGATTCTTAAAAAGAACATCAAGATCGCATTGCCGAAAGCCAAAGTGCGTATAGTAGGAAAAGATATAAAGGTCCCTATAAAAAATAACTACAGGATCCCCGGCCAGGTCGGCCAGGACCGCTTAGTGGCCGCGTTTGCCGCGAAAAAGCTTTTGGGCACACCGGTCGTTTCCATTGATTTCGGGACCGCTGTAACTTTTGATTGCGTGAACAGAAAAGGGGAGTATGAGGGTGGTTTGATATTTCCCGGTCTCCGGATCTCGCTGAGCTCGCTGATAGATGAAGCGGCTCTTCTTCCCAGGGTCGATATAAAGCCTACCACGGGTTTAGTGGGGCAGGATACAAAAAGCAGCATAAACAACGGCACGCTTTACGGTTACGCGGCAATGTGCGACGGACTTATCGAAAAATTAAGAAAAAAATACGGGTCAGATCTGAAAGTTGTAGCTACAGGCGGTGACGCCGCTCTTGTGTCAAGATATTCACACCATATCAAGAAAATCGAGCAAGATCTTATTTTCCACGGTCTTTCCACTCTTATACAATCTACATAAGTTACTATAAATAAAGAATTTATAAAGCGTTAGGTGTTAAAAAAGCTATATAGCTTTTGATTGACTTAACGAGAGATATGTGTTATATTAAGTATAATCGTTATATCAATAAAAAGGTAGATTATGGGGGTAAATAAATATATGTCTTTTCCCGGCATGAGATACACCAGGTGGTTCAAAATAATTGCCATGGTAGTGGTGTGTCTGTTTACCCTGAATTCCATCACCTTCGCGAACCCTGATATCCTCGGAAAACAAAACAGCACGTCATGCCTCCAGCCACAGACCTCGATCGCGCCTTTTGTAAGCGACAGGCTCTTCCATGAGATGATGCTTAAGTTCTATACAAAAGGGATCATAGACTCTATCCAAAAACATGAAGATTTTAACCTCCGTCTAACGCTTCCGATCTTTCAGGGGGAACAATCCCTGGTCCTTGATTTCGGGAATAAAAAGATCGACCCGGAAAAGAACGAATATACGATCCCATGCTCTGTGATAGACAAAGACGAGAACACTCTCCGGAAATACTCTGCTATAGCTGATCTTACCGACAGATCTGTTTCATTGGAAGAAATAACGGCGGCCGAACCAAAAACTAAAGAAGTTATTACTGCCGAGGAGGGGAAACCCGTGCCCACGGCGCATACTTATAGCTGGAGATATCCGAGGGGAATGTCGGTAAAAGCGGCTGGTTTTGCTAAAGAGGAAACCCAACATTTTAAGCTCATAGCCGGCTTGATCTTCGATGATGCGAGAATACTTGAAAGCTTAAGGAATTCCGGCAGATTCAAAGGATATGACATGAAGGGGGTAAAAGAAGTCGTCTTGTATAGTCCCGAAGATGAAACCGCGCGTCACCTGATGGGAAAAGTAGAGATTTCAAGAACTTATGACGCGCTGTTGATCCCGGTTACAGACCCGCAAAATGTCTATACTGAGATATCCAAGGCATTATGGCAGGTGATCAGGCCGGAGCCGTTGGATTATGAGATCGAAGAATGGGACGAGTGGGGAAAAACTTTACTGGAAAGGCATGACCCGAAAATGCTCGAAAGGATCAGGCGTTGTATAGGGTGGGATTGGAAAAATATGGACCCGGACCATCTTTTTGCCAAGCGGTCCATGTGGCTCAAGCTTGAAAAACCAATAAAAATAGGCAACCTGACGTTCCGCTACGTGAAGATAAAGGGGGTTACATACAATGGCGTTATCCCTCCTTCTTCGGAAAGATATTACGAAGGTCAGGGCCGGAGCCTGGGGGTAGACGAAAACGGAAGTTTTGAACAGGTCATAAGGACGAACATATTGGGAGCGATGAACCGGGGATCCGCGGAAAGAGAATTCAATATCATGGGGGCGGATCATATAGATGAAGTATCCGCTGTTTGCAGGATAGCGAGGGGCGTATACCCGGACCTTGAACTTGACGGGCAAAAGGGAGGATTTGTTGCAATGCTTGTTCCGGAATATCCGGAAATGGCACTGGATCAGCTGGTGGTGGACGCTCTTCCCGGATTAAAAGCGGAAGCAAAACGTTTAAAAAGAGAAGGGTCTTCAGCCAAAGCTCTAAGCGGTAACGCCCTGGATTTTTTTGAAAAAGCGAAAAGTTTTATCGTCGATCACGGTAGGCAGGTCAGAAGGGGGAATGACAGGGGATTTTTCTACCAGTCCCCGCATCACAACAACTGCATATTGATCGATACCGGACTTGGAATCGAACCGAGAATGAAGGATTTTGATTCCACCGAAGTCATTGACCGGGATTCGGACCATGAGAGGATGGTCGCCTGCCGCCTGGTGGACCTCATACAGGTGTTCAAACATTATGATAATCTGCCCGGGGTGAACTCGACTCTTAAGACGGTCTTCGAACGTATCGGTTTCGATCCTGTCCGCCTGTTCCTGGAAGGATATTTCTTTGACCATAAGGGTGACCCGGCCATTGAAAGTTTTTATAGCGCGCCTGAACGGCAGAAGATCTATGCTACGGTCGGGGAAGGGCCTGTTGCTGAGTCCTGCCACCCGGCAATAGAACTTTTGAAGAAGGTGGAATACAAGGAACCTTCGCTTGAAGAAAAAGTAGAAGAGATCATAAAAAATGAACCCGACCTGGGAAAACATCGTGAATTTCTTTTACTGCTGGGCAGAAGAGAATACCTTGGCGTAAAGCGTTTGGATGAACTGGTCAGGCTTGATCTTAAGAAGTTTAAGTTCGCGCTGGCTTCTATTGCGTATTTGGGGGTAGAGAAGTTTGAAGAACTGGCGCGGGAAGATCTTTTTGGAAAGCAGGTCCTGGCAGAGAGCCTGTACGACAGGCCGGTCCGTTTTGGGGAAGCGATGAAGCATATCGAGACGCTGGGCATAGAGCGCCTGAAAAGCCTCTTCGAGGACGACCTGGCAGGAGGAGAGAACCTCAGGTGGAATTTCAGGCATGATCCTTACAGTTTCGGCATGGCCGTCAGTTTCATGCTCAGCCATTTCGGGGTCAGGGGCTTCAGGATGTTTTGGGAGGATCTATCAAACGATGAATTTATCGGCCCGGAGAGTTTACGTGAAGCTATCAGAAAGGACTTCGGTCTTTTTACCTGTTCCCTTGGATTTATCATAGATATCGGCGTAGATAATTTCAAGATCATTGAGGAATTTATAGGCAAGGAAACCCTAAAGGGGATTCTTTCCAGTGACCCCAAGAGCTTTTACGACTTGCTGAACCAAATAAACCTCATAGGGGTGATCAAGTTTTTTGTAATTTATAACATACTTATGCGGGAAGAATATTTGGGGCCGGACACGATAAAAAAAGCTTTTCTCAATGATCCATTGAGTTTCACCGAGGGCATGGTGCGTATCAATAGGGCCGGGATCGATGGATTTATCGCTTCACTTACTTCTGACAGGATCGAAAAGTTAAAAAGATTGATCGATGAAGGTATTGCGTCCGATCTTACTTTACCTTACAGGGAAGACTTTCTGCCTTACGAAGTTTCTCTCATCAGGAACCGCGCCTTTTCGGTTGAAAGGATCGAATATTTGAAAACCCTGGCGGAACTGTTGCCCGAAAACAATCGCAGAAAAAGGTCTCTTTATCTCGCGTCGGGAGCCGACGTCTCCACGGCCCTGATGGTTTCCGGGCAAGCTGAAGAAACGATTTTAGCCGATAAACTCCTGTTTTATCCCGCGAAACAAGTTTCAGAGGAAATGCGTGAATACTGCAGGTGGCTGTATTTTAACGACAAGTATCACCGGAATTTTGCTAATGCCAGGGTAGTAAAAGCCGAGATCGGCGCCGGGCAGTATCTTTTATGGGAACTTGAAGCAATGGGAGTGGAACCGGAAAGCATAAAAATAGAGTACGATGAAACGCCGGGAGCCCACAGGATCAGTTTTACGCTGCCGGGGGAAAAGTCGGAAAAGAGCATAGTTTATTTCGAAGTCCGGGATGTGACGAACATAAAAAATTATTCCGATCCGCAGCTGGATCATATACTGTTCGGCGGCATAGATACATATGTCCAGAAAGCCTGTATGGAAATGAGACTGTCAGGTGAAGTTACAAGTTTGATCACCGGTTCTCTCGATAAAGATGGCGTGTTTTTTGTGGACAAAGGGTCTGTCCAAAGAGACGGTTATGAAGGCAAAGCAAGGGATGTGCTTCCGCAGTATGGACTGGTGCCGGTCGATGAGGAGAGAATGGCTGAAGTAAGACAAATAGAAGCGGATTATAATTTAAGTTTCGGATACTCAAGAGCGGAAGTTTATAAGAAGAGAACGGATGAAAGCCTGCCGGAGAAAAAGCCGGAAGACGGACAACCGGAGACAAAAGGCCTTACCGGAAGGACGATCCTGGGGGTCCTGCTTGCCGGGATCCTTACGCCCCGGCTGGTCCTGGCCGCCGAGGTGGGATTGCAGCTGGGACAGGGCGCAGGAGCTTCCTGGCTGGCAGCTCCGTTGATCATCGCGGGCATTGTGGTGTTTAGCTTTCTTGGCATGATGGGCTTGGGCGGTCGGCTTCAATTAAATCTGGAAATGGCCGAACAGCTTGAGACGAAGTTAAAGATGAAACTGAAGCAATTGATGGGACTCACTATAAGGATCGAGAAAGAAGATCCTGTTCCGCCTGAAGCCAAAGTGGGACTGGAGGGGCTGCGGGAAGCCGACAGGATATTAAAAGAACACGGCGCGGTGGGGATCGTTATCGGGAGTACCGGGATCGATCTGTATAACGGCCGGAAAAAAGATGAAGACCTGGAGAAGCATTCTGATATTGACGTTGTTGTGTTGACCGCGGCATCTCAACTGAAGAAACCGTTCGAGAAGTTCGAGGGCGGCATAGACTGGTGGTTTCCGGAGGAGCTTCCCGGGAATATGAACATAAAGGATGCTCACGGCGCAAGAGTAAAGAGGATATTTGTGAACGGGAACGGTGTGTTCATGAAAGCCGGAGTCGAAGTAGATACCAAACTTGCCAGGGTCAAGCTCCCCGGCTCGGGGCTTTACCTGCCCGCGAGGGATTTCGCGGTAGATCTGACGGAATGCACCGCGATGGCTTTAGTGGATCCGGAAATAGAAGTCGATCTTGCGACAAAAGACCGGTTTCGAAGAAAGGTCGACCGCGATGTTATAAGAAAGACCATGTCTCCTGTCTGGCGCGACAACTTCGGCGGCAAAGTTCTTCATAAAGCGCTGCTGGAAACCGTGGAGTTCGATCTTAAGACAGTGGCCGCTATTAACGATTCCACGCCGTATGTGGAGATCAAAGGCCGTAAGAAACCGCCCAAAGCCGGCAAGCCGGCGCCGCAGGTCACCATTCCCCCGCCGTCGGAAGAAATCAAAGCTGAGACTTTTAAATGGGACGTGTGGTATTTTCTCAAGGATATATTTACATCTGAATGGGTCGAAACCATTCTGGCAAGCGCGGAAAGCTACGTTATTACCGGAAAAGAGAAGGGACAAGGCTTTATCAGCAGTACATATTTTAAAAATAAGGCGGGCATGACCCTGCGGTTTGTCAAAGACCCCAATCACGGTATTGTGGGAATTGTGGAGGATAAAGGCGAAGCAGTCGACCATATTACAGTGCACAACCACATTGCCGGTAATTTGAACGCGGGGGTAGCGAAAGGCCGCACACTGGGATGGGTGGATATCAAAAGATGGCAACTGGGAGAAGAATGGATCAAGCCGCGAGAGGACGGGACAAGTTATGTCGTCGGTAAGCTGGACAAGAGCGGGAGGGAGTCGAGGACAGGCCATTACATCGGGAGGAAATCGGCCAAAAAAGGAGAAGATGCTTTTGTTCTCGGTACCCTCGTTGATGTGCCGGACTTCGGGGTGATACTCGTCTGGCACAAATATGATCCAAAGACCGGAGGTATTTTCGGTAAGCCGCTAAGAGTATTTACCGCGCGAAAAAAAGAAGTGGTGAATGCCGTTTTTCGTAAAACGGTGCCGGAGGAACTTGACATCACGAAAGAGGCGCTGGGAAAACCGCGTATACTGGACGTAATATACCAGGCCCTCCGCAAAGTGCCGGCCGTAAAATATTTTTCCAAGAACAAGGAATATGCCGTTTCCGCGAGCAATGAAGGAGAAGTGTACATCACGGATCTTTCCGAAAGGGGATATGAAAAAATATCTGAATTGAGATCGGGACTGGAATCCCTTCTCGATAAATATGGATACGGCAAAGAAGCCAAGATAGCTTTTGACTCGTTTTTCCATGAGACAACGGTAAACGCGGTTAAGGCGAAAGGGTTCATGCGTTTTACCCGGGAACACGGGAGTCTCGAGAGTTTCGTGGCAAGGAAAGACATGAACCTTGAGGAAAAATATAAAATAGTGAGGCAATATCTTGAAGAGAGTTTCAAGGTTACAGGACTGAGGATATTTTGGGAAATAAACGGGCAAAACGTCAAACTCGGCGTAAGCAATGATTCCTTGCCTGATCAATACCATCTCTCAAGGATAGAGGAAAGCTATGTTTCGAGCCCAGGCGATATAGCCGACTTGGCCGAAGCCGGGCATTTTGCCGGAGACGCGAAAGCTACCACGGCTTTTTCCAGTACGGGGAGAGGCATAGCCATAGCGCGGAGCCAGATCAATGATGCCGGCGGGGACCTTACATTTTCGTTTGAGAACGGGTGGACCACTTTCAGCATGCATATCCCGGGGCCGGAACAAAGCGGCGTTTTGCATGGATCGCCCGGTCTTATCGGCAAGTGGCATCCTTTGGAAGGCGTCAATTTCAGCTATGATGAAAAGTTAAAGAAACACGTATCGGTTTTCTGGGCGATCAACATTGAAACTAACGAAGCAAAACGCATTGTTCTTTTTGCGAGAAGAGCGCCTCCGGGGACGTTCGAAAAGTTCAAAAGGACCGGCATCCCCGAAGTAGATAAGGAACTTGAAGAAGTTCTGGGCCTTGTCCCGCAGTCAAATAAATTGTTAAAACCCATCCCCGAGGAGAACAGGCTTATCCTCGAGTCCAATCCTTACGGTATTAACGGCCTTGCCGTAGCCAGGTACGAGGGAGGTTTGGTAAAGCCGTATCTTGCGGTAGTCGAACCTCTTAAAGATGACCCGATAGCCTTGACCCATGAACTTTTGCATGCCGCCGATACGATCATAACGCCGCATATCCAGGGCGGGGAAGAAGCACTAAAAGAATATATAAGCCGTGAAGGCAAGAAACACCGGCTTTTGGAGGAGATGAGAGATCACTATGCTTACAGGCTTTTTGCGAAACAACGGTTCGGAGATGAAGATATCGAGACTTCACGCATGATAAGGGAGATAAAGGTTGCGTCCTCCGGTTACGAAGAATATATACACCCTGCGTATCAGAACACTCTCGATCTGGATATTGAGACCGTGCCCGGCGGTGCCGCGGATATGAAATTTGATCATGCGAATTCCGTAGGAGTCGGAGCGGATAGCCCGCGGGACAAGATAGAAGATGAAGTCAGGAAACAGGTCATCAGGAGGAGCTGGTGGCTTGGCAGCAGCTGGGCGAAGAGGGGGCTTCCCAGAGAGCAGATCATCATTTCAGGAGGAGCGGATCAACAGGAAGGAGGATGGCAAGTTACGGTGTATAACTGGAGAGATCAGGTTCTCTCCAGCGAACAGATCTCCGTAATGAAAAGAGTTTTAGAAGACTTTACTCATATCGCGGGAGGGGAGGCCTTGAAGAGGTGCCCCTATATTCTGATAGAGGACCATCAAGAGGCAAATATCAAGTCAGGCGAACCGGTTAACGGCCAGGGGATCCCGTTCGGGGGAGGGATGATCCTGTTCCCAAATGCTTTTCGGCCGATCTCTCACCGGATACAAGGGGTATCAAATCTTGAAGGGACGATGATACATGAACTTACTCACATGCTCAAAGACGCGAAAGATGATTCGGGAGTTTTATTCACGAACCAATGGCAGAAGAAGTTCGGCTGGAGGAGGTCGAAGGCACCGATAAAATTACCCGGTGGCCTTGTGACAAGCGAGGAAGTGGCTGAACCTGAGAGATGCGTAAGCGATTATGCCAGGCTGGAAGCCAGCGAAGACATCTGTGAAAGCATGGTCGCGGCGATGAAAAATCCGGGCATCCTGGATAAGGAAAGATTGGAATTTTTGCGAAGCGTGTTTTTAAGGTCATTAGCCGGCCGTCCCGAAAAGATCCCGATCCGGGTCAGTCGCTTGCGGGGCAGGGACATTTCCCTGCCAAAACTAGAGTTCCCCATGAAACTCATGGGAAGGAACAAGACCGCCTTCATGGTGACGGCGAAGGAGCAGCCGGATGTGCATCCGCCGCATTATCCCCCGGAGCATATAGAGTTCAAGGACTCTCCCTATGAGGAATTACACGGACAATTGCCCGTAAAAATGGACATAAAAAGCGTTCAGAGACGGGGGGCGCTTATTGAGCCGGAAAAATCTACCGAAGAATATGTCCTGAACGCGGGAGTGTTATCGTTAAGCGGTATGCGCCTCCTGTTCAACAGGATCGCTGTCGGCCAGCCCAATGACAAGAACATCCGGGCTTCTAAAGTAGGGCTTCTTATCCATAACAAAAAAGCCGGCAAGGTCATAACCATTGATAAGGATATGCTCGTGCCGGATCATAGTATTTATGGCCCCGGCAGGGATGACGACATTATGGCGCTTGAAGACCCGCGGGTTATTGAGCGTGATGGCAGGATATACGTTTTCCTGACCGCGGTTCGCAGGGACGGAAAGTACTATTCTGCCGTTACGTCGCATGACCGGGAAGATTTTTTAAGTATATTAAAGGCAAAATTGAGGGATCCGGACACCGAAGTCGAATGGAAGTGGGCCCCGTTTGAGCGTTTGATCACGGACGGCCCGTGCGCTGACCAGTGCATCAAGAACTTTGTCCCATTCGGTAACCCGGCGAACGGATACTGGTATGCTTTATACCGGCCCGAACAGGATAAAAATTCACAGATATGGCTGGCACGGACAAAAAGAGAAAATGGCTTGACCGGGCCATGGGAGACAGTAGGACTGTATTTGTCCACGGCACATCCGGGATTCCACTGGTTGGGGGCTTCAGCTTACGTGGCTGATATACCGGTCGAATTACACGGGATGACGGGATTTGATCTCATGCTTATCCATGCCGCCGCCGGAGACGGGGAGAACAAATATTATGATCTCAGAGTGCTTTTGACCGACAGGAAGGATCCCACTAAAAAATATGCCAGCGAGCCTATATTGAAGCCCGAGGAGGGTCAGCCCTATGAACTTGAAAGCGGTGAAACCGGTCATAAACTCTGGATCCCGGGGGTGATCTATAGTTGTGGGGCCATACTGAATCATTACGAGTACGACGCGGAGAACGATCAATATATCCTTAATATCGATGTGTATTACAGCGGTTCGGATACCGCCGTATTGTGGGCGACAGTCCAGGTAGCGGTTAAATATAAAGGAGAGGAAAAAGAAAAACAGGCCCTTGCGGCGCAGACACAAAAGCTGTCCGCCGAGGGACGTATAGACAGGTACGCGCGAATCATTGAAGAAGAAGAGCCCGACGAGATCAGCGGGTTCCGCGTGATAGAGAGAATAGAGTCAGACCCTGACTTCATGTCCGGGGACTGGGACGAGATAAGAAAGCGGAGCAGAGTTTGCAAAGAATTCGTAAGAGATATAGTTGAAGACAGGCAGGAGGTCCTGGATCTTAACCTGGAAAGGATGACCGGGAGCGAATTTTTTGATTACCTGCGAACGGGGAATACGCATATTTGGAGCACAAGGACCTGGCATGCTAACGCCAAAGAGATGATGAAAAGGTGGATGCTTATCAAGATATTGATCGGCGCCAGGGAGTACGAGGAGCACATCCAGGAGTTTATGGCTTTGTCGCAGGCCATCGAAGTGGACTCCATAGAAGCATTGCTTGAATTGGGAGGCAAGGATCTTTGCCGCGAATACACTTTTCCGGGAAGGTTGACGCGGATACTCGAAAGTTCGAGCGAGGCCAGCCTATGCGACCACCAGGCTACCGTGGGATATCTGCTTTCGGGGGAGGCCGCGCGCGATATCGAAGACGTCATGATCCGTATCATCGAGATGATAAGGGGAGGGTCTGATCATTTGCGCGGGGTCAAAGACGCAAAAAAACAGATCATCAGGTGGCATGAATTTCTTGCCGGCCTCATACTGCAGATCGCTAACAGGAATCCCAGCGGGCTTCGCATGGCGGCTATTCTTGATAATATTGAACATTTCCATGACAAGTTCAACGATAAATTCGGCAAAGAATATGTATACTGCATGAAACTGATGAGGATGCTGGGAATAGCGAAAGATGAGATAAAACAGGACAGAGTTATCGACATATCAAAGAATAAAGACGGTTCTGTGCTGCTTGAACAGTATAACAGCATCTATGTGGTGAAATATAAGGGTCAAGTAAATGCCAGCGTAGAAGTAAAGGTCCTTGAAAGCGGGGATCATCTATATTCTTATCTGCCTGCTCCGGGGGTCAAGTTTGAGCACTACGCATTCTTGAGGACCATGGAATATCTGTCCGGACAGGTCTCCCCGGGAAAGTATATTGGGACGCTGATGCCCGCTTTTAGCCTGGACGCTTCGGCTTTGTTTATAGTGAAAAACAGGGGCTTCTTTTCAAGCATAGAAGCGAGATATGAAGGTCAAGCAAACTGGTTCGAAGTAGACAGGAAAAAATCCGCGGAACTTACGGGTTTCAAGCAAAGACCGGACGGGAAAAGTATAGAACCGGAGCAGAAGATCTATCTGCGCGCGAAGAAAAAACCCGAAAAAATAGAACCGCCGTATAAGGATGTAACATCTCCGGAAGACAAGGTGGTTGTCAGCGGGACAAATGTAATGGTCACAAGAAACGGTACCTACCATTGGTTTGCACTTTCCGAATTTCCGTCCCCGGATGGACTTAAACAGGGAATAGTTCTTACAAGTAAAGTAGACGCCCCCAAGAAAAGGGAAGATCTGCCCGATCTGATGATATATAGCATTCCGGTGGAAGGGGATGAAAGCCAAAGGGGTTTAAAAGGTATTTTAATTCATCCGGACTTGCGCGGCGAAGGTCTTGTCCGGCCGCTTCTAAATATCTTTTTCACGATGCACCCGGATGTCAAACATATTCATCCGCGTTTTATCAGTCCCGCGGTCCTTGGGCTTCTTGAAAGAGAATACGGTTTCCAGCCGGAGGAGGGCGCTGAGCCGAATGTGTGGTTCAAGCATATCTCAGAACAGTCTCATTCGCTTTCGGGAAAAGGCGCTCGGTACAGCATCTGTTTTAAGGATGAAGAGACGAAGAACCGGTTCCTCGAGCTTATTCCGGCTTCTGAAGCTATGCAATACGAGATCATAGCGGTCGGCGGAGAGCGCAAACATATCGATCTAAGTGGTTTCCAACCCGTTTGTCTCTTCTCGCGGTACGATCTGAAGGATACCGCGAAATTCGAAAAAGCTCTATCAAGTGTTCCCATGGATATATGGAAGAAGGCGGAGGAAAGCAGGTTGATAGGAGAGTTCAGCGAAGAGCGGGCGCAGGCCCGGGAGGAGAAATTTCCTTTAAGAGACCTTAAAGACCCCAGGCAGCTGGCGACGAACCTTGTGGAAATGGTCACCTCTAAAGTGCTTTCTTTGGAAGAGGGACAGCTTGGCCCGAAAAAACTTGTCCTGGCGTTTGATAAGAACATAGGTAATGAAAGCGCCTTGAACCTTGTCCGGGAAATAAAGGACCTGAAGAAAGACCCGAACTACAGGGTGCTCTTGCAGAACCTGGAGGTCGTCATAGGCGCGACGGACGAACTGCCCGGCGAGCTTGACCGGTATGCCGGTAAAGACGACGCCATGGTATTCATATTCGCCCTTGACGATGCCAGGGAAAAGCTGGCCGGACTCGAAAAGCACGACAACGTCTTTGCCGGGTACATGAAGATGAAAGAAGAATTCAAGGAATTCCATTATTTTCCCCTTATTGAAGTCGTGACAATGACCCTCGCGCGTTATCTCAATCGCCGGACGAATTGCCTGGATAAGTTTTCCGATGAGGAGCTGGAACAGATAAACATAGCTACGAGACCGGAAGAAGAGAGAAATGTCCTTATTTTTGAGCTTATCCCAAGGGCTGAACGCGTCAAGCCCGGAGAGATCCATGACAGATACGCCCTCCTGAGGCAATTTATCGAAGCCGCGTAATTCCTGATAAAAAAATCTTGACAAAAAGCCGGATTTTCCTATAATGGTAAATCCATTAGCACTCTCTTTCCGAGAGTGCTAAATAGTGCAGGTAAGTATAAAATCCATAAAAACAGAACGGAGGAGAAGTTATGGAATTAATACCATTAGGAGACAGGGTACTTGTCGAGATTCTCGAGGCGGAAGAAGTTACCAAGGGCGGCATAGTGTTGCCGGATACCGCAAAAGAGAAACCCCAACAGGCCAAGGTTATCGCCATCGGAAAGGGAAAGACTTCAGAAGAAGGCAAAGTCATCCCCTTGGAAGTGAAAAAGGGAGACGTTGTTCTGTTCGGTAAATATTCCGGAACGGAATTCAAAGTGGATGACAGAAATCTGCTTATGTTAAAGGAAGAAGATATATTAGGTATAGTTAAAAAATGAGAATAGGGAGGAAACAAAATGGCAAAACAATTACAGTTCAGCGAAGAAGGACGCCGTTCTATCTTGAGAGGGGTCGAGAAGCTTTCGAACGCGGTGAAAATCACGTTAGGCCCTAAGGGCAGAAATGTCGTTATCGAGAAAAAGTTCGGCGCTCCGACGATCACCAAGGACGGCGTTACAGTCGCCAAGGAGATCGAACTTGAAGACGCCTATGAGAACCTTGGCGCGGAAATGGTAAAGGAAGTTGCTTCCAAGACCAGCGACATCGCGGGTGACGGTACGACAACAGCGACAGTTCTGGCTGAGGCGATCTACAGGGAAGGCGTGAAGAACGTGACAGCCGGTGCCAATCCCATGCAGATAAAAAGAGGGATCGAGAAGGCCGTCAGCGCCGTCGTTGAAGAACTGAAAAAGATGTCAACACCTATAAAGGAAACCAAAGAGATAGCGCAGGTCGCGACCATCGCGGCTAACAACGACAGGGTCATCGGTGAGAAAATAGCCGAAGCCATGGACAAGGTCGGCAAAGACGGCGTAATAACCGTTGAGGAAGGAAAGACCCTTGAGACCACTCTCAAGCTGGTCGAAGGCATGCAGTTCGACCAGGGATATCTTTCTCCTTACTTTGTGACCGACGCGGAAAGGATGGAATGCGTTCTTGAAGACCCTTACATCCTGATCCATGAAAAGAAGATATCCAACATGAAGAGCCTTCTGCCGATCCTTGAGAAGATCGCCCAGTCCGGCAAGCCTTTCCTTATAGTCTCTGAAGATACCGAAGGCGAGGCGCTGGCCACGCTTGTCGTTAACAAGCTTCGCGGCACGCTCAGCTGCTGTGCGGTCAAGGCCCCGGGTTACGGCGACAGGAGAAAGGCTATGCTGGGAGACATCGCCGTGCTTACCGGCGGGAAAGCGATAACTGAGGACCTCGGCATAAAGCTCGAGAACATCACTATCGATGACCTCGGCAGGGCAAAGAGGATCAAGATCGACAAGGAAAACACGACCATCGTCGAGGGGAACGGGGAACATAAAGCGGTCCAGTCCAAGATCGCCCAGATCAAAAAAGAGATCGAGGCGAGCGATTCCGATTATGATAAGGAAAAGCTCCAGGAGCGTCTCGCGAAACTGTCCGGCGGTGTCGCAATAATCAACGTGGGTGCTGCTACCGAGGTCGAGATGAAAGAGAAGAAGGCCAGGATAGAAGACGCGCTCCACGCTACAAGAGCCGCTTCCGAGGAAGGAATAGTCCCCGGCGGTGGGGTAGCCCTTCTCAGGATCGGCCAGAAGCTCGACAAGGTGAAGGTCGAGGACAATGACGAGAAGACGGGTGTGGACATAATCCGTCGCGCGCTCTCGGCTCCGGTAGAAATGATAGCGGCCAATGCCGGCAAGTTCGGCAAGATCGTCGTCAACGATATCCTGATGAACAAGGACGAGAAATGGGGCTACGACGCCGAGGAAGAAAAATACAGAAATATGGTCGAAGCCGGTATTATCGATCCGACAAAGGTGACACGCAGCGCTTTGCAGAACGCTTCAAGTATCGCTTCTCTGATGATCACCACAGAGGCGCTTATAACTGATAAGCCGGAAAAAGAAGGCGCCGGCCCGGCTGGCATGCCTGGCGGTATGGGCGGCGGCATGCCCGGCATGATGTAAATGAGCACATGATTTACAAACACGGTAGTGTTTGTAAATCATAGGTGCGAATTTATCCCGTCCGATATAAGAACGCCCCAAATGGCGTCGGGGATGATGACGGCTGGGATAAATGAGATTCGTAAGTTACATGGCCGAATTTATCCCGTCCGATATAAGAACGCCCCAAATGGCGTCGGGGATGATGACGGACGGGATAAACACTCTAAAAAAATATGCGGGACTTATATTGAAAACGTTCCACATATATCTTATTGACATAGTTTTGCCGTGTGATAAAATAACTAGTGCTTCGGGGTGAGGCGAGATTCCTCAGCCGGCGGTGATTCTTCTTGCGAAGATAAGCCCGCGAGATCCCGTACCGGGATCTGAATCCGTGAAAATCGGATACCGACCGTATAGCCGGGATGGGAGAAGTAGACAGCTATAAAGACGAAAAAGCCCTGAAGTATATACTTCAGGGCTTTTTTTATGCCCGGGGAGAAAATGAAGCTGAATACCGTAGAGGAAGTATTAAAAGACATCCGTAAAGGCAAGATGGTCGTGGTCGTTGATGATCCCGCCAGGGAAAATGAAGGCGACATCATAACCTCTGCCGCCGGGATCACTTCTGAAAAAGTCAATTTCATGGCAAAGTACGGGCGGGGCCTTATCTGCGTCCCCATGGAAGACAAGATAGCCGAAAAGCTCGGGCTGCATCTTATGTCGCAGGACGTGCAGGATCCTTACAAGACCGCGTGGTCCGTGTCCGTGGATGCCAGGAAAGGAATAACCACCGGGATATCCGCTCATGACCGGGCCCGGACGATAAATCTTCTCGCTGACGCCGGTTCGACAATGGCTGATTTCGTAAAACCAGGGCACGTTTTTCCTCTGAGGGCCCGGGAAGGCGGCGTGCTGGTCCGGGCAGGACATACCGAAGCATGCGTGGACCTCATGAAGTTTGCCGGTGAAAGACCGGCAGGGGTCATCTGCGAGATAATGGAAGAAGACGGTACCATGGCCAGAATGCCCAGCCTGGTCAAGTTCGCCAAAAAATATAAACTTAAAATATGTGCCATAGAAGACCTTATCAGGTACCGGAGGAAGAAAGAGAATCTTATCGAGAGAGTCGCCGAGACGACCCTTCCTACCCCGTATGGCGAGTTTGTCCTGCGGGCGTACAAGTCCATGATAGACGATTACCAGCACCTTGCTTTGGTGAAAGGTGACATTTCCAGGGGCGAGATCCCGGTAAGGGTTCATTCCCAGTGCTTGACAGGTGATGTTTTTCATTCCCTGCGCTGCGATTGCGGGGAACAGCTTGCCGCGGCATTGAGTTATATTTCGGAAAAAGGAAAGGGTGTCGTTTTGTATCTTTCCCAGGAAGGCCGGGGTATCGGCATATTTAACAAAATAAAAGCCTACCAGCTGCAGGACAAGGGATATGATACGGTAGAGGCCAATGAAAAGCTGGGGTTCCAGGCGGATCTGAGAGATTACGGGATAGGAGCCCAGATACTGGCGGATCTCGGCCTGAAGAAAATAAAACTCCTTACCAATAATCCCAGGAAGATCGTCGGACTTGAAGGCTACGGGTTGAAAGTAGTGAGGAGGATCCCCCTGGAAGTTAAGCCGAAATCGAGTAATAAGGCGTATCTTAAGACAAAAAAGAAAAAACTTGGGCATGTTTTAAAGCATGTGTAGTAGTTTGGGTTACAGAAGACAGAGGGCAGAAGATGAAGGAGGTAAAAATGGCAACGGGTAAAACGATCAAAGGTAATCTGGTGGCGAAAAATAAAAAATTCGGCATTGTCGTCTCCAGGTTCAACGAGTTCGTATCATCTAAACTGGTGGACGGCGCGCTGGATACTCTTACCAGGCATGGCGCGAGGGAAAGCGAGATAACAGTGGCCTGGGTTCCGGGTTCTTTCGAGATCCCGATGATCGCCCAGAAGATGACTTCTTCCGGCAAGTACGACGCGGTCATCTGCCTGGGAGTGATCATCCGCGGTGATACTCCGCATTTTGATTTTGTCGCCGGTGAGACCGCCAAGGGTATCGCGAAAGTGGCCATGGAAAGCAAAGTTCCCTGTATATTCGGGGTCGTGACCGCTGATACGCTTGAACAGGCGATCGAAAGAGCCGGGGTAAAAAGCGGCAACAAGGGCAGGGAAGCCGCCCTGGCAGCCATAGAGATGAGCGATCTTTATTCGGAAATAAAAACAGAGAAGTGATCATGAGAAAACGGACATTATCGAGGGAAATAGCCCTGAAGATCCTGTACGCGTGGGATATTTCAAAAGAACCGGTCGAGGAAGTCCACAGGAAATTCTGGGAAAACAACGATATATCGGGTGAGAAGGTCAGGGAATTTTCGGATCTGCTTGTTTTCGGGGTAAATTCCAACCTGGGGAAGATCGACGAGATAATCGCGGGGCACGCGATTAACTGGAGAATGGACCGCATGGCTACGATAGACAGGAACGTTCTCAGGATCGCTTCCTTTGAACTCCTTTTTGCCCCGGACATCCCCCCGAAAGTCGCTATCAACGAGGCGATCGACCTGGCCAAAAAATACGGCGATAAGGATTCGGGTAAGTTTGTCAACGGGATACTTGATAACATAAACAAGACCGAAAGAGACAAAAGTGAGTGCTGACCTTCATGTTCATACCCTTTATTCCGACGGGACGTTCACGCCTGAAGAAGTTGTCCGCGAAGCTGTCCGGATAGGCCTGGAAGCCGTTGCCATAACCGACCATGATTGCATAGACGGTATATCGCCTGCTATGAAAGCGGCCGAAAACACCCGGCTGGAGATCATCCCCGGCATCGAGATCTCTGCCGTGGCAGCTGATACCGAGATCCACATCCTTGGATATTTCATAGATTGGCACGATCCGGTTTTAGTGGAGATCCTTCGCAAGATGAAAGCCAACCGCGTCGAGAGGATGCGTAAAATGGTCAAACTCCTGAATAAAGCAGGGTTTAACATTGACCCGGAACAAGTTATCAAGTCTGTCCCCGAGGGGACAATAGGACGGCTGCACCTGGCCAGGTTGATGTGCGAGAAAGGTTTTGTCCGGGGCACGCAAGAAGCATTTGACCGTTATATCGGGGACGGCAAACCCTGCAGCGTCAGGCACGAGAGGCTGGATTATGACAGGGCGATCAAAATGATACTTGACGCGGGGGGAGTTCCGGTCCTGGCCCACCCCGGGGTCATGGGCAATGACAGGTATATTGATGATTATGTTAAGGCGGGGCTTAGGGGATTGGAGGTCTATCATACCGACCACGAGACGCCTCAAAATGGGAAATACCTCAGGATGGCCCGGGAAAAAGGCCTGGTGGCGACCGGGGGATCTGACTGCCACGGGATGAAAAAGGGAAGGATCCTTATCGGCAAAGTCAGGATGGATCACGAGGTAGTTGAAAAGCTCCGCGAAGAGTCTGGGAAGATCCGTAAGGCACATGGCTAACAACCCCACACTTCCGTGTGGGGAATGAATACTACAGGCGGTAGCCTGTAGAGGAAATATATGGCTAACAAGATCGACACAAAATACATGCGGCTGGCTTTGGGATTGGCCGCGAAAGCTAAAGACAAAACTTACCCCAATCCGATGGTCGGCGCCGTGATAGTCAAAGGCGGGAAGGTCATCGGCAAGGGATACCACCGCAGGGCCGGTGAAGATCATGCCGAGGTTGCGGCTATGAAAGATGCCGGCGATTGTTCCGGAGGCGTGATGTACGTGACGCTGGAGCCTTGCGATCATTTCGGCAGGACTCCTCCTTGCACCCAGGCGCTGATCAACAGCGGTATCAAGGCAGTCTACGTTGCCATGAAAGACCCGAATCCTCTTAACAGCGGACGCGGGATAAGGAAACTGCGGAGATCCGGAATACGGGTCAACGTGGGCCTTTGCGCGGAAGAAGCGTTTTCTCTCAACAGGAAGTACGTCAAGTTTGTGACCACGGATCTACCGTACGTGACCTTGAAGCTCGCCCAATCGGTTGACGGCAAAATAGCCGCTGGAGACGGCACTTCGAAATGGATAACTTCCGGATCATCCCGCGGGTATGCCAGAAAATTACGTTCCGGTTTTGACGCAGTGATGGTCGGTGCGAATACAGTGCTTAAAGATGATCCGCTGCTGTTGGGCGAGGGCAGGTCCGTAAAAAAATTAACGCGCATAGTTGTGGATACCCGCTTGCGGATCCCTGTGGATTCAAAGCTGGTAAAGACCGCGGTAAGGTCGCCGGTTATCATTGCTACGACCGAACTGGCGCCGAAGTCCAAAGCAAAAAAGTTGAGCAAGGCCGGGGGGATAGAAATAATGATGACCAGGAGCAGGCGAGGCAGGGTCGCGCTCAAGCCTTTTTTTAAAAAGCTCGTACAGAAAGGCATAGTTAACGTCATGGTAGAAGGGGGCGGGGAACTCGCGGGCAGTTTAGTTGATGAGAATATGGTCGATGAAGTGATGTTTTTTATTGCCCCGAAGATATTGGGAGGCGCCTTCTCTTCAGTGAAGGGCAGAGGAGTAAAGAACATCGCTTCAGCTATTGAATTGAACGGCGTCGAAGTCAAAAGAATAGGTACGGATATACTGGTAAGAGGTGTGGCATGTTCTCGGGGATAATCATTGAAATAGGAAAGGTTAAAAGCATTACGCGCGGGCATTCGGTGTTTCATTTGAAGGCGGCCTGCGAAAAGGTAAACAAGGAACTTGACATCGGCGACAGTGTCGCCGTGAACGGGGTCTGTTTGAGTGTTGTCGAGTTCGAGCCGGACAGCGTGCTATTCGATGTCGTGGCAAATACCTTTGACGTGACCAGCCTCAAAAGGCTAAAGAAGGGTGATGCCGTCAATCTCGAAGGTTCTTTAAGGCTGGGAGATAAGATCAGCGGTCACATGGTGACCGGGCACGTCGACGGGGAACGACGGATCAAACGTAACGCGAAGACGGAAAAAGGCTGGATGCTCGAGATAAGCACGTTGCCGGGTGACGAGAAGTACCTGGTCCCGAAAGGCGCTGTTGCCGTAGATGGAGTAAGCTTGACCATAGGGGAACTTTTCCCGGGCGCGTTAAGGATCTTTCTTATACCGCATACCTTAAAAAATACTACCTTGGAATTGAAAAAAGCCGGATATTATGTTAATGTTGAATTTGATATGATGGCGAAATACGCCGAGAAAAAAGACACCAGGGGAATGATCACGGAAGAAATGCTTCGGGAAGAAGGGTTTATTTAAAAGAAGGGGGAAAGATGAAGAAAATCGCACTGTTTCTGGTCATCGCTGTTCTTATTGTTCCAATGCTCGCGCATGCCGAGGATATCACCAAAGGGCCTATAGAAAAACTTGGCAGGGGCATAGCCAACGTTTTGACATGTCCGTTTGAACTTTCTAAGGGGATGGGGGACGCCGATGAAGAAAAAGGGATATTTGCCGCTTATACATGGGGCGTTCTTCAGGGAACGGTAAACATTGTGAAAAGGGCAGTGGTAGGCGTTTATGAGATCGTTACTTTTCCTATCCCGTTACCCAAAGATTACGAGCCGATACTGACAGATCCCGAATATTTCCTGGAATCGGAAGAATATTCAGGAAAGTCCGGATATGACAAGCGGTAGCGAAGCTAAATCATGTGCTCATTTGACCCCGCCCGTTATCATCGCCGACACTTCTTGGGGCGTTTTTGCGTCGGACGGGATGAATTCGCATCTATGATTTACAAACACTACCGTGTTTCTAAATCATGTGCTCATTTACATTGACGCTTTATTATTATAATGATAATATAGCCTAATTTTCGGGGCGTAGCGCAGTTTGGCTAGCGCGCCACGTTCGGGACGTGGAGGTCATGGGTTCAAATCCCATCGCCCCGACCAGTTTCCTACAATCGAATAATAAGTAGGGGATTTGAAGGGAGCCGCCGAGTCTTTAATGTGGGGAGTTTCCGAACTAGTGAGGAAAAGACCTACCGACGAGGCGGCGGGTGGCCGACCGGAGTCCCGCTATGTTTTTTGACGAGAGGAAGCGAGGAACAAAAACATGATAGCGGGACGGAGGCGCCAAATCCCATCGCCCCGACCATCTGATCATGGTTTACATTATATTCTCTGATGTCCACGGCAATCTGGAAGCATTCGATGCTGTGATCAAGTCCTTCCCTGATACCGCCGAAAAAGAGTTCCTGTGCGCCGGTGATGTTGTCGGCTACGGCGCGAACCCGGACGAGTGTATTGATAAAGTAATTTCACTCGGCGCGGTGAATATCATGGGAAATCATGACGCGGCGGTCCTGGGGAAGACCGACGTTTCTTCTTTTAATCCCCACGCCGCGGCAGCTGTTTCATGGACCATCACGCAATTGACAGAGGGTTCGAACGGATATCTTGAAAGCCTGCCGTACATTCATCAAACCGAGCTTTTCACAATGGTCCACGGGACTCTGCACGATCCGGAAGAGTTCAGGTACATGCTGACCAACGTGGATGCCCGGAATACTTTTGACATCCTTAAAACGCAGATATGTTTTGTCGGCCATTCGCATGTCCCGGCAGTTTTCATGGTGAAGGACGGACAGATAGCTTTGAGTTTTAAAAAGAAAATAAAACTCGAAGACGACATCCAGTATATAATAAACGTCGGAAGCGTGGGGCAGCCGCGTGACGGGGACTGGAGAGCGTGTTACTGCGTATATGATCCGGGAAAAAAGATGATCGAGCTTCGCAGGGTTGAATATGACCTAAAAACAGCCCAGAACAAGATTTACGATGCAGGTTTACCCAAAATATTGGGAGACAGGCTGGCCTACGGGAGGTAAGAATATGAGAGGGATAAGAATAAAAGTTGCTGTTGTCTTGTTGGCTTTTGCATTACTGGCTTCGGGCTGCGCCCAGCTCAAAGATAAGTTTGTGCGAAAACCCAAGGAGACAGACGAGGCCAGGCGTTATCATATGGTAAAAGATTATGACGTCAAACCGAGCATTGAGCTTTATACTAAACGATACATCTTCTGGAAGACCTGGCACAAGGAACTTGTGGAACAGATAATGCAGGGTAATCATAAGAAGATAGTAGTGGCCGTGGAACAGGACGTTTCGAATCTTTATGACATGAAAAGGATGCTTGTCGACGAAAAAGGAGATCAGCTGCAGCCTTTTATAGTGGACATGGAGGATATGGAAAATACTATAAAGAACTCGAGGATCACGCGGGCGAACCGCGCGAGGATAAGAATGAAACTGGAATCCATAGGCAGGGGAGTAAAAAAGGATTTCTCATACAATAAGATCAAATACAGTTTAAGAGATGAATTCCGGACTGAATGATATAGTTATCAAAAGGTTTGTCGTCGGACCTTTAGGGACAAACTGTTATGTGGTCCATGGTAAGGATTCCCGCGAAGGCTTATTGATCGATCCCGGGGCGTGTGATCCCGGAATAGCCGCTTATATCCGGGATAATAAAATAAACGTGCAGTATATCTTGAACACTCACGGTCACCCTGACCATGTAGCCGGGAACCTGGGATTCGGCTTTCCGATATTGATCCATGAGCTCGATGAGTCTTATATACGGCCCATAAAACCGGCATGGTTTTTAAGAGACGGAGATGTGATAACTTTAGGAGGGATCAAGCTGGAGATCATCCATACTCCGGGGCACACTCCCGGAAGCGTTTCGGTGAGATCGGGGGATATCCTCTTCAGCGGTGACACCCTTTTTCTTGAGGGGGTCGGGCGTACGGATCTCCCGGGCGGTGACCATGCGGCATTGCTGAAGTCTGTAAAAGAAAAGCTTATGGTCCTGCCGGATTCTGTCAGGGTCTTCCCCGGGCACGGGCCGGAGACCACGATAGGACACGAGAAGGAAAATAATCCGTTCTTGTAGCACATGTTGGATGTTGGATAATCGTAAGCATGAGAGTGAATCGAGGATCAAAAATAGGATACCAGGTTAATAGAGCATCAGGGGGCAGGATATCAGTTGATCAGTATATCAGGAAGCATTTCTGCCCGATCCCCTGATATCCAGAATCCTGCTTCCTGATAATCTGATTTCCCGATGACCTTTATTTCGAAATTGTATGTTTGGTACTGTTTGGGATTTGTGTATTGGAATTTCTTGCAATACAACCGGTGATAGAGGGCAGAAGTGGAAGAATACATCGACCAATTTATAGATTTCATGGAAGTTGAACGCGGGGTAAGCCCGAATACTATCGAATCTTACCGGAGGGATATCGAAAAGTTCGTTTCTTACCTCCGTTCCGTAAAAAAAGACCTGGCAAAAGCCGACCGCGAGGAGATCATGGATTTCATGATGAGCCTCAAAAGCAAAGGCCTTTCCGCGTCGACTATCGCCAGAAATCTTGCTTCGCTAAAAACATTCTGGAAGTTCCTTGTGATGGAGAGGATAGTGCCCGAGAACGTCGCTGCGGTCATCGAGACCCCAAAGACCTGGAAGACCATCCCTGATGTGCTGAACAAACAGGAAGTGGAGAAGCTTTTGAACGCTCCCCCGCGCAAGGGAACGACCGGTGTCAGGGACAGGGCCATACTTGAACTGATGTACGCGACGGGCTTGAGAGTCTCGGAAGTCAAGGACCTGAAAAAGGCGAATGTCAACCTTGAAGCGAGTTTTGTAAAATGTTCAGGGAAAGGGGGCAAGGAGCGTGTGGTGCCTCTGGGAAGCTTTGCTAAAGACGCGGTGGCAAAATACGTGAGCGGAGCCAGGCAGAAACTTTCGCGTAAGATCGAAGACGATCATCTGTTTTTATCTAAGCTGGGGAAATGTCTTTCCCGCCAGAGTATATGGAAGATGATCCGGAAGTACGCCAGACAGTCCGGCATAAAGAAGCATATTACACCCCACACCCTGAGGCATTCGTTCGCTACGCATCTATTGGAAGGCGGGGCGGAACTCCTCGGGATCCAGGAAATGCTAGGGCACGCTGATATATCGACGACGCAAATATACACGCATATAAATAAGGATAAGCTCAAGAAGGTGCATGAGAAGTACCACCCGAGAGCGTAGATTGGATGCTCGATGCGGGGGGACGGGTGGCGCGACAGTGTCCGAGCACAGCACAAATGAAATGCGGATGCGCGCAGGACACTGAGCGACAGGACCCGCCCACCGGATGTTGGTTGTAGAATAACGATATACGCAATACGGATATGGATTTGATCGTTACGCACAAGAATGCCGATTTTGACGCGCTGAGCTCTCTGGTCGCGGCAAAAAAACTTTACCCCAAAGCCCGTCTTTTACTTCCGGGTTCCCAGGAAAGGGCGGTCCGGAAGTTCATGTCTCTTTTTAAAGATCAGTTAAAAATAGAGAATGAAAAAACATGCCGGATGGATGACATCACCCGGATGATAATCGTTGATAACCGCCACAGATCCCGTATCGGGATAGTGGCCTCTCTTTTGGGCAAAAAGGGGATAAAAGTCCATATCTATGATCACCATCCCCGGACCAAGTATGATATAAAGGGAGACATAGACGTGTTTAAAGAGGTCGGGGCCACGGTCAGCATCCTCCTGGAAAAACTTATTAAAAAAGGCAAACTGTCTTTGACTCCGCTGGAAGCGACGCTGATGCTTCTCGGCATATACGAGGAGACGGGATATCTTACCTACCGGACTACTACCAAACTCGACATCGACATTGTAAGCAAACTTCTTGAGCAGGGGGCAAACCTGAACGCGGTGTCTTCTTACCTGAACCGTGAACTTTCTGCCAGTGAACTTTCCGCGCTTATAAAACTTTTGGAATCGATAGAGGCTATCGAGGTCCGCGGGGTAGAGGTAGCTTTTGCCGAGATGGACTCCAGTGATTTCGACGGGGAAACCGGTACCGTTGTCCATAAGCTGCAGGATGTGGAGAATTATCCCGTTCTCTTTGTGATGTTCAGGTCCGGGGAAAAGGTGAAGATACTGGCCAGGAGCCGGTTTGAGAGCATAGATGTCAACAAACTGCTCGGGCACCTGGGAGGCGCGGGCCATTCCAGCGCCGCGAGCGCTAGACTGGAAGGCAGGACGACGAAAGATATCCGCGAAGAACTTCTAACGAGGTTGGATAAGATCATCCGGCCCGAGGTCAAAGCCGGCGATATCATGTCGTTCCCGGTAAAGACGGTTATCCAGGAAGAAACGGTAAATGAAGTATTGGAAAAGTTGGTCCGTCTCGGGCACAAGGGCGCTCCGGTCCTTGACGAAGACGGAAAGCTGGTCGGTGTCGTGACACAGGGGGACATTAAAAAGGCTCTCAGGCATAACATGGGGCATTCCCGCGTAAAGGGTTACATGGCCTCAAGAGTGGTGACCGTGGATCCCGGGACCCCGCTTTATGTCCTGGAGAAAATAATGCTGGAGGAGGACAAGGGACGTATACCGGTCATAGATAAAGACAATAAACTGGTGGGGATCATCACCCGGACGGATGTGCTCAAGAAAGTTTACAGTTCACTGTTCATGGGAAAGGTCCACAGGCAAAAAAGTATGTCCAATGTCGCCGCAAAGATGAGAGCATTGCTCCCCAAAAAACTATTGGAACTTTTAAATACCATCGGGAGTGAAGCCGACGCGAAGGGTATCAGCATATTTCTTGTGGGCGGGTTCGTGAGGGATGTCTTGCTTGGCGTGAAAAATTACGATCTGGACATAGTAGTCGAGGGCGATGCCATGGAATTCGGGAGGATCCTGGGAGACAGGATAGGAGGCAGTCTTGTGGTCCACAAGAAGTTCGGGACCTCCACCCTGGTAAAAGACTGGCCGAAGTGGCTGGGGTCTTCCCTTCATCCGGATAACAAATTCAAGATAGACATAGCTACTGCCAGGAAGGAAGTATACGAGAGGCCGGCAGCTTTGCCGACGGTGCAATTCAGTTCCCTCAGGGAGGACCTGTACCGCAGGGATTTCACCATAAACGCCATGGCAGTCGGTATAAACAAGGATACCTTCGGCCTCTTTATCGACTTTTTCGGCGGGATGAACGATCTGCAAAAAGGGACCATAAGAATACTGCATGACAGGAGTTTTATAGATGACCCGACACGCATCTTCAGGGCGGTAAGGTTCGAGCAGAGGTTCGGGTTCGCCATTGACAAGCATACAGAGTATCTTATCCAGCACGCGATAAGGCGCGAGATGTTCAAGCGGACGGAAAACCAGAGGATAAGAGATGAGCTTATTCTCATCCTGAAGGAGAAAAATCCAGAAAAAACCGTGTTCCGGATGAGGGAACTTCACGAACTCAGGTTCATACATCCTGACCTGGTCCTGCCGAGATCCATGAAGAAGAGATTCGAGGAGATCAGTAAATGCGTCCAGTGGTATGATACCGCCGAGGACATAAGGCGAAGACGGCTCGATAAGTGGCTCATAAACTTTATGGCTATCCTGGACTCGCTTTCCGCCAGGCAGGTGGAAGAAGTGCTGAAAGGGTTCGTTTTCACCAGGAGCGAGACCATAAGGGTGATGTCTTACAAGGAAAAAGGAGACCGGATCATCCGCAAACTTTCTTCGAAGAATAAAATGGCCCCGAGCAGCATTTACAAGCTGCTGGAACCGCTTTCCCACGAGGCCACTCTTTGCATAATGGCCAAGGCCCGGTCAAGGGTCGCCCGCAGCCGCATAAGGAAATTTTTTACCGTCTATAACGGTATGCGTTTGAAGATCTCCGGAAGTTATATCACGAAAGAAGGCATCCAGCCCGGGCCGCTGTACAAGAAGATACTTGACCAGATATTGTGCAGAAAACTTGACGAAAAGCTTCTGACCAAGCAGGATGAGGTAGAATACCTGAAAAAAGTGGTAAAAGACATCAAAAAGAAGAAAAGCAAGAAACGTAAAAAGTGACATGCGGGTCGGGATATTACAGGTTGAATTGATGCTTAGCGACGGGAATTCTCTCAAAGATAAAAGAAGGGTGCTCAAAAGGTTAAAGGACCGCATAAAGAAGGATTTTAACGCGTCGATCGCCGAGGTCGACTATATGGACAAGTGGCGCAGGTCGACGTTAGGTGTTGCTGTTGTATCTAACGGGAGCAAGCATCTCTCCGCGTATCTGGATAACATCGTCGAGTCGATAAGGCAAGACAGGAAAGTGACCATAGTGGATCACATGACGGAAATAATCTAAGGATAGGATATGCTAGACAGGATGGATAAAATCACAGAGGGGATAAAGAGGGAAATATCGATGATATTGCAAGAGAAGGTCAATGATCCCCGTCTCGACGGCATTGCGGTTACCCGGGCTAAAGTCAGCCGTGACCTGAAGTATGCGAAGATCTATTACCTGGGATATTCTGATGACGAAAGGGTTAAGAGCGATGCCGAAAAAGCCCTGAAGAAGGCCCGCCGTTTTATCCGGAGCGAACTTGCCGGGAGGGTATCGATAAAATTCATTCCAGAGCTGGTATTTGTCGAGGACAAAGAAGAGGAGATGGAAGAGCATATGGATCGGACTTTCGAGGTAATCGAAAAGGAGTTGGAAGAACACGGGGAAACAGAGGAAGGAAAAGAGGATGAATAGATCGATGGTAGACGAAGTAACAGAAGCCCTGAAGACAGGTGATAATTTTCTGATAACCGCGCATGTAAATCCTGAAGGTGATTCCATCGGCAGCCAGTTAAGCGTTTATCATATTCTGGAGAAGATGGGGAAAAATGCCGTGATGGTGGGTAATTACATAGTGCCTGAAAATCTAAGATTTCTGCCCGGTGCCGGGTCTATCCTGAACGAACTCCCCGCAGGTTTTCGCCCCGAAACAGCCATTATACTGGATTGCCCGACGAAGGAGCGGATCGGGAAAGTCAATGATCATCTGGAAGGAGTGAAACTGATAGTTAACATAGACCATCATATAAGCAACGAATATTTCGGTGACATTAACTGGGTCGAACCGGAAGCGAGCGCCGTGGGCGAAATGGTATACAGCCTTATCGAAAAACTCGGGATGGAACTTGACGATAAAATGAATTCAGCCATGTACGCGGCGATCGTGACCGATACCGGCATGTTCAATTATGATAACACGTCGAGAAGGACTCATCTGGTCGCCGGGGAGCTTATTGCGAGCGGCGTGAACCCCAAGATCATGCACACGAAACTGTTTGAGGAAAAGTCACTTCCCCAGATAAGATTAATGGGAAAGGTCTTGTCTACGATCAAAGTCGAAAAGGACGGTAGGTTGGCCTATATGTGGATGACCCGCGAAATGCAGGAAGAGGAGAACATCAGGAGCGTAGCGACGGATGAGTTTATCAATTATCCGCGGTCGATCAAAGGCGTCGAGGTCGCTGTGTTCTTCAAGGAAAGGATAAACAATCCCGGGCATATCGATATCAGTTTCCGGTCTATGGGGAAGATCGACGTGGATGTGATCGCGGCGTCTTTCGGGGGCGGCGGCCACAAGAGGGCGGCCGGGTGTTTTCTTAAAGGGGATCTCGAGGAAGTCAGGGAAAAGGTCCTTAAGGAGATCAGGGAGGTATTAGGCTAGTGGAAGATCCGTTTGGACTTTTGATAGTTGATAAAGCGAAGGGCATGACCAGCCACGATGTCGTGGACCTGGTGCGCAGGAAGTTCAGGATAAAAAAGGTCGGTCACGCCGGGACGCTTGACCCCGGTGCGACCGGGGTCCTGGTCCTTTTGGTCGGAAAGGCGACCAAGCTGTCCGGGGATTTTTTAAATCAAGATAAAGAGTACGTGGCTACTATGAGGCTCGGGGAAAAGACCGATACCGGGGATAGTGCCGGGAAGATCATAGAGGCCCGGGAGATCCGCGTGTCGGAGAAAGAAATAAAAGATGTAATGGAAGGATTTTTGGGCGAGTCTTACCAGGTCCCCCCGATGGTTTCGGCTAAAAAAGTAAACGGGAAAAGGTTATACAAGATAGCCCGTAAAGGCATAGAGATCGAAAGGCAACCAAAAAAGATCTTCATTAAAGAAATAGAAACGATCAGCGTGGAACTCCCTTGCGTCAAGTTCCGTGTTATCTGCAGCAAAGGCACCTATATCCGCCAGTTGGCCGAGGATGCCGGGGAGAAATTGGGCTGCGGCGCGCATCTGACGGAGCTGGAGCGGACAAGATCCGGGCCATTTCTTTTGGAACAGGCAATTCCGGTTTCAACCCTTGTGGACATGGATCAGCATACCTTAAATGAAAGTATTATACGGATATAAGAACGAATCCCCTCTCAATGATCCCGTGGTTGCCATAGGCATATTTGACGGCATCCACATAGGGCACAAACGCCTTATCAAGAGGCTCATGAACTATCCCGGCCGCGGCAGGGACAAAGTAGTGGTGACGTTCGATCCTCATCCCGAGACCATTCTCAGGCCGAAAAAGACGCCTCCCAGGATAATGTCACTTGATCACCGTCTGTCCATATTCGGGAAGATGGGCCTGGATGCGGCGGTAATAATCCATTTCTCCCATTTCATCGCTTCCATGACCCCTGAAGAGTTCATACAGAAAGTCATTATCCAGGGGTTGGGGGCCAGGACGATCTATGTAGGAGGGAATTTCCACTTTGGACACGGAGGATCCGGGAACATTGAAATGTTCAGGATGATCGGCAAGGAATACGGTCTTGAGGTCCACACCGTTCCGCCGGTAAAAAAAAGCGGTAAAATAGTAAGCAGCACCTGGTTAAGGAAACTTATTACCAGGGGAGACCTGAAGAAGGCCGAAACTCTTTTGAGGCGTCCCGTGTCTGTTCTGGGGACGGTTGTAAAAGGGGATGAACGCGGGAGGGCGATAGGCATACCGACTGCTAATATAGACCCCCACCAGGAGGTAATTCCGCCGCCGGGGGTTTACGCGGTAAAAGCCGACATTGAGGGCAAAATGTATGACGGTTTGATGAATATCGGATTCAGGCCTACGTTTTACGGCAGGAAGCCCCTGAAAAGAAAAGAGCCGCATATAGAAGTACATGTGTTCGATCTTAACAGGGATCTATACGGCAGTCCAATGGAGATATTCTTCATAAAGAAATTGAGGAAAGAGAGAAAGTTCAGAAAAGCCGAAGATCTTGTAAGGCAGATAAACAAGGACGCGGAACTTGCCAGGAAATTCCTTAGCTGTAATAAAGTGCTGCACAGGATCAGAAAATATAAGCCCGCTTGAGTAAATCTTATTTACAAATAATAGTTTATATGCTAACATAATTATCCGTAAGTGTTTAAAAATGTTAGAAAGAATGTAATTGAGGAGGTGAAAAGCCGTGTCTCTCGTTAAAGAGAAAAAACAGGAGGTTATTGGTAAATTCAAGAAGCACGATACCGATACAGGTTCTCCTGAGGTGCAGATAGCCCTTTTGACCGAGCGGATAACCCAGCTCGCAGAGCACTTCAAGAAGCACAAAAAGGATAATCATTCCAGGAGGGGACTGTTAAAAATGGTCAACTCCAGAAGAAAGCTTCTTGCTTACCTGAAGTCGATTGACAGGGAGAAGTACAGCCAGGTTATCGACAGCCTTGGTTTGAGGAAATAACGTGTATTTCTCCAAACGTGTTAACCAGTTGTCAAAATAACTCTACACAGAAAAGGATGTAAATGGAAAAGATAAGCGTAAAAATCGGTCGTGAAGAATTAATCATAGAAACAGGTAAACTTGCGAAACAGGCAGACGGTTCAGTGACCGTTAGGTACGGCGGAACGATGGTTCTGGTGGCCTGCGTATGTTCGCGGGAATCAAAAGAGGGCCTGGGATTCTTCCCCCTCACTGTTGAATACCAGGAAAAGACATTTGCCGCGGGCAAGATACCGGGCGGCTTCTTTAAAAGAGAGGGGCGTCCTTCAGAGAAGGCGATATTGACTGCCAGGATGATAGACCGGCCGATCAGGCCTCTTTTTCCTTCAGGCATGACTAACGAAGTCCAGGTCATCGCCACGGTCCTTTCATCCGACGGCGAGAACGATTCCGACATACTGGCGCTTATCGGCGCTTCAGCGGCGCTTACCATATCAGACATTCCTTTCAATGGGCCCATAGGCGGTTTGCGTGTAGGAATGGTCGGCGGCGAATTCGTGATAAATCCGACTTTCAAGGAAGTAGACGAAAGCGAACTGGATTTGGTCGTCGTGGCTAACGAGAAAAGCGTGATAATGCTTGAAAGCGGGTCAAACAAGATCAGCGAGGAAAAGATGATGGAAGCCATAAAATTCGGCCATGAGAACATGAAACCCCTCATCGATATCCAGAAGCAGTTGATAGAGAAAGTAGGCAAAAAGAAAAGAGAAGATGTCACGATCGCGGAAGTCAATGAAGAGCTGTATAAGAAGCTTAAGGAGAAGACGTCGGGCGAACTAATAAGAATTCTTCAATTGCCGGCAAAACAGCAGCGCGTGGAAGCACTGGACCTTCTCGAAAAGAAACTGATCGAAGAGGAAGGCGGAGAGGAACCCGAAGAGATAGAAGCTGATGTAAAGACGGTGCTTGCCAAAGTCGAAAAAGAAGCAGTAAGGGATTTTGTCCTGAAAAACAAGAAAAGGATAGACGGAAGGAAATTTGATGAAATAAGGGCTCTTTATTCCGAGGTGAACCTCCTTCCCCGCACCCACGGTTCGGGCTTATTTACCCGCGGGGAGACTCAGGCCCTTGCGGTCACCACCCTTGGAACGAGTTCCGATGAACAGATCATTGACGCTCTTGAAGGGGAATCGATGAAGACGTTCATGCTGCACTACAACTTTCCGCCTTTTAGCGTGGGAGAGACCAGGCCGATGAGAGGTCCCGGCAGGAGGGAGATAGGCCATGGTGCTCTCGCCGCGAAAGCCCTGAAACCGGTTCTTCCTTCAAACGAAGAATTCCCTTACACCGTGAGAGTTGTCTCTGAGATACTTGAATCCAACGGTTCAAGTTCGATGGCTACTGTGTGCGCCAGCTCGCTTTCCCTGATGGCGACGGGTGTTCCCGTTAAGGACGCGGTTTCGGGTATCGCCATGGGGCTTATCACGGAAGGCGATGATTATGCGATCCTTACTGATATAGCCGGAGCGGAAGATTATTTCGGCGATATGGATTTCAAGGTCGCGGGGACCAAAGACGGCATCACGGCGGTCCAGATGGACCTGAAGATCGAAGGCATAAGTTATGACATACTCAAAGATGCTTTCGAGAAAGCAAAAAAGGCGCGCTTTGAGATATTGGAACACATGAACAAGACGATATCCGAACCGCAGAAAGAGCTCGCTCCTACGGCGCCTAGGATCGTCAGTATCAAGGTAAAAGTAGACAAGATCAGGGAAGTCATCGGGCCCGGGGGCAAAGTCATACGGGGGATAATCGCGGAAACCGGAGCGGATATCAATATCGAAGACGACGGCACGTGTCAGATAGCCTCGTCGGATAAGGCATCCCTGGATAGAGCGGTCGAAATAATCCAAGGCATCCTTGCCGAGCCCGAGGTCGGCAAGGTGTATGATGGTAAGATAACAAAACTTATGCCTTTCGGGGCCTTCTGCGAATATTTACCCAATCAGGAAGGTCTCATACATATATCAGAACTTTCGGACAAGTATGTAAAAGAAGCATCAGACGTGGTCAAAGAAGGGCAGAAGGTCAAAGTCAAGCTGATCGGTATCGACGACCAGGGCCGCGTCAAGTTGAGCATTAAACAAGTTGAAGAAAATAAGAGTTAATATAAAACGCAAGGAAAGCGCGAAGGACCTGCCGATTCCGACCTACGCCACAGAAGGTTCAAGTGGTGTTGACCTGTTCGCTGATGTCAATGAAAACATCATCCTGTCACCCGGCGATATAAAGCTGATTTCATGCGGTATATACATAGAACTCCCGACGGGGTATGAGGCGCAGATCAGGCCCCGGAGCGGCCTGGCCCTGAAACACGGTATAAGCTTTGTCAATACTCCCGGGACGATCGACAGCGATTACCGCGGTTTGATAAGTCTCATTGTCATAAATCTGGGCAAAGAACATTTTACGATCAATAGGGGATTCAAACTCGCCCAGATGGTCATAAAGGAAGTTACGCGGGCGGAATTCGTGGAAGTAGAAGAGCTTGATGAGACCGCCCGGGCTTACGGCGGTTTTGGACATACGGGCGTATGACGATAACTGAAGCTTTGATAGCAGGGGTTGTTCAGGGGCTGACGGAATTTTTGCCTGTTTCAAGCTCGGGACACCTTGTCCTGGTTCACAGGTTTTTCGGTTTGACCGAATCGAACATATTCTTTGACATATGTCTTCACGTGGGGACGTTAATAGCCATCCTTTTATACCTGGGCAGGTATATTTTTTCCCTGGTCCGGGAAAAAAGATTTGACTGGCTGCTTTACATCGCCGTCGGCACCGTTCCGGCGGTGATCGTCGCGCTGCTTTTCGAAAAGAAGATATCTCTTGTGTTCCTGAGCCCGAAAAAAGTGGCGTTCATGTTCATCATAACGGCCCTTGCGCTTTTTCTTGGGCAGTTCTGCCAGGTGAAAAGCGTGCGGGTCGCGAAAGGTCCGACGGCTTTGACATCCCTGCTGGTGGGGATATGTCAGGCTTTCGCGCTTCTGCCGGGCATATCCAGGAGCGGCATGACCATTTCAGCCGGGCTTCTGGGAAAGATGGATGCCGAGAACTCTTTCAGGTTCTCTTTTTTACTGGCCGTCCCGGCGATCATCGGGGCCTTGCTGTACAAAGCTTTGAAGATAGATCTTAGCGCGGTCGTGCTTGGTGATCTGGGCAGTTATGTTGCCGGGATGACGGCGGCATTTGCCATAGGCCTACTGAGTCTGGTATTCTTATGGAGAGTGCTTAGGACGAAACGCCTGTTCATTTTCGGCATATATTGCCTGTTATTAGGCGTTGTCGGAATAATATTCTGGGAATGGTAGATACTGTTATGGACGATAGCAGGAAGAATGAAATAGTAGCGGTAGTATTATTTGCTGCCGGTCTTTTTCTATTTTTGAGCCTTTTCACGTTCAGTGATCAGGATCTTTCTTTTTATACCAGCCAGCCCAATGTTCCCGCTCAGAACGTGACCGGTATTTTCGGTTCATACGTGGGCGGCATCCTTCTTTTCCTTGTAGGAAAGGCCGCCTATGTCTTTCCTTTGCTTGTCCTGGTATGGGGCATTTCAAGACTTATACAGCTGGAGCCCCGCAAGATGTTTTTCAAGGTCTTCGGCACGATATTCCTTGTCACCGCGGTAAGCGCCAGTTTGAGCATGGTTTCCGATTTCGGCAGGCTCGATTCCTTTGCCCAGGGTGGCCTTGTTGGGTCGGTTGTTTCGGATTTTCTTGTCACGTATCTGGGGAACGTCGGCGCCACTGTTTTCATTATCGCCATGATAATCCTATCCTTGCTCGTGGCGACGGAGTTTTTGATATTGCCCATGGTCGTGGGCGTGTATAAATTTTTTGCCGGGCTTTTTTCGAAAACAAGAACGGGAGTTGCCGCTAAGGTCGGTCCGATCACCCATCCAAGAGCAGAAAGAGAAAACAAGCTGAAAGCCGCTAAAAAGGAAATAGCCAAAAAGCTGGAAGCGATGAAGAAACAGGTCGAAGAAGTCCGGAAGACATCCTTGGCCAGGAAGCCGGCGCAAGAAGCTAAAGCAGGAAGATATGGAGAGCCTAGAATAATCACGCCTTCCGAACCTGCCATGGCGGCGGCGAAACCCGCCAGGGTCGCGGCTTTATCCGATAGTTCGACGGGCAAGAAACTCGAATATAAGCTGCCCTCTATCGACGTATTGAAGAAATCGCAGAAAAGCGGAGAAAAGGCAAGATCCGAGGACTTGAAAACAAAAGCCGCGATCTTAGAGTCCACGCTTGCTGAGTTTGGAGTGGAAGCGAAGGTAGTGAAGATAAACAGGGGGCCGGTCATCACGATGTTCGAGCTTGAACCCGCGATCGGGACCAAAGTGAACAAGATAACTTCGCTTGGCGACAATCTTTCGCTGGCGATGAAGTCGGCTAACATAAGAATAGTAGCCCCGCTTCCCGGGAAAGGGACGATAGGCATCGAGGTGCCGAATGAAAAAAGCGAGCTGGTCTTGTTACGCGACATTCTCGAGACGGAAGAATATAACGAAGAGGAATCACCGCTGAAGATAGCCCTGGGGAAAGATATTGAAGGCGCCCCGATAGTTACGGACCTGGCGAAGATGCCGCATTTGCTGGTAGCCGGAGCTACCGGTTCGGGGAAGACCGTTTGTCTTAACGGCATTATTACAAGCCTCCTGTTCAACTCCTCTCCTGAAGAGTTAAAATTCCTGATGGTGGATCCAAAACGCGTCGAGCTTATGATGTTTCAGGAGATCCCGCATCTTGTATCTCCCATTGTCACCAATCCGAAGAAAGTTGCCGCGGCTTTGGATTGGGTAGTCAAGGAGATGGAACGGAGGTACGAGATATTCGCGGGAAAAGGCGTCAGGAACATAACGCTTTACAAGGAAAAAGCCGGTGAAGATTGGGAAAACCTTCCCTTTATCGTGGTGATTGTGGATGAGCTCGCGGATCTCATGGTCATAGCCCAGCAGGAGATCGAGGGGGCTATAATGAGGATCGCCCAGCTGTCGAGGGCCGCGGGGATACACATGATCCTTGCGACCCAAAGGCCGTCCGTAAACGTTATAACCGGCGTGATCAAGGCGAATTTCCCGGCCAGGATATCGTTCAAAGTCGCGTCAAAAGTCGACTCGAGGACCGTTCTTGATGCGAACGGGGCGGAAAAACTCCTCGGCAGGGGCGATATGCTGTTCATGGAACCAGGGGAAACGGACATTATCCGCGGCCAGTGCAGTCTGGTCGAAGATAGCGAAATAAAAAATATGGTGAAAACCATTAAAGCCCAGACAGGCCCGCAATATGTAAAAGAGGTTCTTGAAACGCAGGAAAAGAGAATAAGCGGCGGGGTCGAGCAGGAAAAAGATGAGTTATACAGGCAGGCAGTGGAGCTGGTCATCCAGACCCGCCAGGCGTCGGTTTCGATGATACAGCGCAGGTTACGGGTAGGTTATACCAGGGCGGCCAGGATGATAGACATCATGGAAGAAGAAGGCATCGTCGGGCCTTATAATGGCGCGAAGCCGAGGGAGATTTTAATAGATGGTCTTGAAGGGATCGGACTGGAAGAGGAAGGACAATGAATATCACTGAAGCGCAGGAAATAGGAAAGATCTTTAGGGATGCCCGCAAAAAGAAGGGCATGAGCATCGAAGAAGCGACCCGCCGTTCACGTATCCACATGAATGTTATTGACGATATCGAGAACGGGGTCTTTAACAGGCTCGGGAAACTGTATATAAAAAGCTTTTTAAAAAAATACGCGGAATTTCTTGATTTGGACACAGAAAAGATTTTGGAAAAGTATGAAACTGTTGCTGCGGAATATCCAACGATAGAGTTTGACCCGGATATCCAGCAGAAAGAAGAAAGAAAGAGGCTCCCGAAAAAGTCTTCCTTCGTTATCAGTGAAAAGATGATACAGGGCATGGTCGCGGGCGTCCTCTCCCTGGCCCTTATAAGCCTGGTTTTTGTTCTTGTAGGGAGGATAAAGACGAAGGTATCGTCTCGCGGGAAGACTGAGACAATGATGGCTGCCCGTGAAAAAAAGGTCCCGGTCTCCGCGGAAGCGCGGAAACCCGCTTCCCCGGTGCCGCCCAAGAAAGAGGAAGTGAAGGCTCCCCCGAAAAGTTCACAGGTAAAACTGACATTGACCGCTCGGGGGGAAGCGTGGGTAAAAGTCATGAAGGGTGACGAGACTTTATACGTCGGTGTCATCCGGAAAGGCAGCAGCAAGAGCTGGACGTCGGACACGCCCTTGACCATATGGACCGGAAGAGGGGAGATGCTGGATTTTACGGTGAATAATCAGAGGATAGGAAAAGTTGCCGAGGGCGTGGTCAAGAATATAAAAGTCTCGAATGCGGGAGTCACTATAGACGATAATTGGGTCACACGGTTCTAGAAATAAGATCCCAAATCACAAATTACAGATCACAAGCAAATCCCAAATCAGAAATCCCAGATGAAAAAGATATATCTCCTGAGCCTTGGTTGTCCGCGCAATCTTGTGGACAGCGAAGTCTTACAGGGCCTTCTTGAGAAAAAAGGCTTTGCCGTGCAGGATGATCCGGACGGCGCTGACCTGGCCATTGTCAATACCTGTGGATTTATCGAGGACGCGAAAAAAGAATCGATAGATCTCATCCTCCAACTGGCCGGGCTGAAAAAGGAAGGGAAGGTAGGCAGGCTTGTAGTAACAGGCTGTCTTTCGCAGAGGTATCCCGGGGAATTAATGAAAGAGGTCAAGGAGATCGACGCCGTGTTCGGGAGCTCCGATTTTATCAGGATCCCCGATATGATATCCGCTATCCTTGCCGGAAAAAGGGTAAGGGAAGTGTCGCCCGCGCCGGATTTCCTGTATGACCATCTCCACGAGAGGAAACTTCTCACCCCGTCCCATTACGCGTATATAAAGATACAGGAAGGATGTTCCAACAAATGTTCATACTGCGTGATACCTGAATTGAAAGGCCCCAGGCGCAGCCGGACGATAGATTCCGTCGTCCGGGAAACGGAGCGTCTCAGGGACGAATATGATATCAAAGAAGCCGTTCTCATAGGCCAGGACACGACTTCTTTCGGGATAGACCGGTCGGGCAAGCCGGAGCTGGCGGAACTACTTAAAAAGGTAAGTCCCGTGATGGGAGAGGGCTGGGTAAGATTACTTTATACGCATCCTGTTCATTTTACGGATGAACTTATAGGGACGATCGCCTCCGCGGACAACATCTGTAAATATATTGATTTGCCTGTCCAGCATGCCAATGATAAGATATTACAGGAGATGAACCGCAGGGTGACAAAAAGTGAAACCCTTGACCTTATCTCGAAAATAAGAAGGAATATAAAAGACGTCACCCTCAGGACATCGGTGATCGTCGGTTTCCCCGGTGAGACTGAAGAAGACTTTGAAGAGCTTATCAGGTTTTTGGAAGAAGTCAGGTTCGAAAGGCTTGGAGCCTTTGTTTATTCGCCGGAAGAGGGGACAGAGGCCGTGAAATTTGACGGCCAGGTGCCGGATGAACAGAAAAGAGAAAGGTTTGACAGGGTCATGAGGCTTCAGCAGGAATTATCCCGCGACAACAACCTGAAATACCTGGACAAGGTATTCAGGGCGCTGGTGGACGAGGAAGACCCTTCTGAACTGGGGCTTTTTACGGGCAGGACCATGATGGACGCGCCTGAAGTCGATGGCGTGGTATATGTCCGGGGGAAAGACCTCAAGGCGGGAGAATTCGCTGATATAAAGATAACCGGTTCAATGGAATACGATCTTCTGGGGGAAACCGTATGAATCTACCGAACAAAATAACCCTCATCAGGATAGCTCTTGTATTTATTTTCATGCTTTTTCTCTTCATGAAGGGGCTGACGTTCAAGATATTGGCCCTGGCTACGTTTATGCTCGCCGCTTTTAGTGATTACCTGGACGGTTTTATTGCCAAAAGGTACGGGATAGTTTCTGATTTCGGCAAACTGATGGACCCTATCGCGGATAAGATCCTGACACTTGCCGCTTTCCTGGCATTCGTTGAAATGAAGCTTATTCCCGCCTGGATGGTCGTTATCATATTGATGAGGGAATTGATAATAACCGGTATCAGGCTCTTTGCGCTTGCGAAAGGAGAGGTTTTACCGGCAAGCCTTGCGGGTAAACAGAAAACCGTATCCCAGATGGTTTCAATATTTGTCATCCTGGTCTTTATCATATTCAGGGAGGCAGGCGTAAGAATATTCGGGTTCTGGAGCCCTCCTTTTGAATACTGGTACAAGCAGCTCATCTTCATACTGATGCTTGTAACGGTCGCCCTGACCATTATCAGCGGCGTTTCATATCTCATAAGGGGCAAAAAATATCTTCTGAACAATGAAAAAAGTACATGAATATATAGCGACGATATTCGGCCTGGGGTATTTCCCGGTGGCTTCCGGCACGGTCGGAAGTTTCGCGGGCTTGATAGTTTGCCTGTTGTTGCATAGATACATATTCCTTTATGTAGGCGTATTTCTTGTTCTCTTTGCGGCAGGCGTTATTTCCGCGGGTAAAAAAGAAGCTGAAACTAACCAGAAAGACCCGGCCTGCGTCATAATAGATGAATTCGCATGTATTTTTCTTGTTTTTCTGTTCATACCCCTTACGCCTTTATATATCATCGCCGGCTTTATTATTTACCGCGTGATGGATATAGTAAAACTCCCCCCAATGCGGACCATCGAAAAACTCAAAGGCGGATGGGGCATCATGCTGGATGACGCGGTCGCCGCCATATACTCCAACATCATCCTCCACATCATATCTTCTTTTATCTAAATAAGATAACTGAACACAATCGAGCATTTACTCAAAAATTCACTTAAGCCCGGCTTGACGATATATATTTTATCATTATACTTACAAGCACAAGGGGCGAGAGTATATACTAATTTGTATCAACGCATACCAATTCATACCAACCCGGAGATAGTATCATGGCAAGAGCGATCATGACAGTAGAAGAGCTGGCTAAATACCTGAAGATGAAAGTGGTTACTATCTATAAACACGCCCAGCAGGGCAAGCTCCCAGGCTTCAAAGTAGGCTCAAAATGGCGCTTCAAAAAAGAAACCATTGATAAGTGGATTGAGAAACAAGAAAAGAAGAAGCATGTTTTTTAGAGAAGAAGGAGAAATACTTGAGGATAGTCATTACTGGAGCAACGGGTCTAATAGGCCAAAACCTGCTGTTTGAAATAATCAAGCAGAATCTGCGCAATCTTCATAACGTTCAAATAATTGTTTTGGGACGGGATAAAGATGGTAATAATATCCACAAACGCATCAAGGAGATGGTTCTCAACGAAGGTATTCCATATGTAACACGGGATAAATCAGATATTGGAGCAATTAGGGAGTATTGCCAATCCAGTATCATAAGTATTTATGCTGACTTAAGCAAGAAGAAGCTTGGTCTGAAGGATAAGGAGTACAGAGAGCTAAAGAAAACTCCCATTGATTTCTTTTTCCATTTAGCCGCGGTAACAGACCTTCGCGATATGCCAAGAATCGAACATACATTAGTAAAGGTAAATGTTGGCGGAACTAAACAAATTTTAGAACTAATATCATCATTAAAGGTGCGGGAATTTTGTTATACAGGCACCGCATATTCATGTGGCGATATTGCAGGAAGCATTAAACCAGACTATATAAACCGTAGCAACAAATTTCGTAATCCGTATGAAAAGACAAAATTGGATGCTGAGCTTCTTGTGCGGGATTTTGCGAGAAAAACGAAAACAAGATGTAGATATTTTAGGCCATCTGTTACATGTGGCAGGCTTATAGAACAGCCCCTGGGTGCTGTGAATAAATTTGATGTTTTTTATGGATGGGCGGCATTTTTTTTCCAGGTAAAAATTAAGGAACTAGCGAATGGGAAGGATATATATGATAAACCCTTAAAGTTAGATATGAGAATACGTTACAATCTCAAGAGTGGTCTCAACATCGTGCCTGCAGATTTTGTAGCTAAAACCATGTATCAGATATGTGTGCAAAATGATTCCGACGAAAGCTATTATTTGGTAAACAACCAAGAAACCCCTCATGGGGTTTATATACCGTTGATGCTTCAATCTTTTAATATAGCAGGCCCCAGACAAGTGGATGTCATTCCTGATGATATGAATCATCTTGAACGCCTTTATTATAAGACCGTCGGGAAAGTATTTACGCCGTATATCACATCAGACCCTATTTTATTTGATACTAGTAACCTGAGTGACGTTTTACATAGGGCCAATCTTAAATGTCCGGTTGTGGATGAGAAAAATTTCTTGCTTCTCATGGATTACGCTAAAAAACATGATTTCGGTATTGATAAAAATAACGAAAGTGCAGTTTTATAACATTTTTAAAAGAGAGAACACTCATGAAATTAAAAACTGATTTCGCGGTAATAGGAAGTGGTGCTGGAGGCGCGACAATTGCAATGGAACTAGCCAAAAAGGGCAGGAAGGTTTTAATTCTTGATAAGGGTTCGTTTGCAAAAGAGAGCGAAATAGGCACATTACGTTCGGCAGTGCTTACTTTTTATGATAGATGCGCTTTGCGAGCAAGCAAAGAAGGAATTATTATTTATCGGGCATTAATGGCTGGGGGGACCACTTTTGTTAGTTGTGGGAACGGGTTACCGGTTTTGGTAGATGAATTGGAACATTGTGGGATTGATTTAAAAGAGGAGTTTGAAGAAACTGAGAGAGAATTAAGCATCGCACGATTGCCGGATGATTTTATAGGACCGGGTTCACGCTTGATAATGAATGCTGCTAATAGATTGGGTTTTGATATGGGCCCTATGCCCAAATTCATCAATACGGATAAGTGTATATTATGCGGCAAATGTGTATTGGGATGTAAAACAGGCGCTAAATGGTCTGCTTTGGATTACATTAAGGTGGCCCGTAAGCATGGCGCTAAATTTGTTAAAAATATAGATGTAAAATCCATAGTTACGCACAATGGCAAAGCTGTTGGCGTTGTCGGGAAAAGCCCGAAGGGGACTGTTCGAGTTTTTGCGAACAAGATTATTGTGGCTGCGGGAGGGATTGGTACGCCCGCTATCTTAAAGCGAAGCGGTATAGAAAATGCCGGAAATAAACTATTTGCCGATTTATTTAATGTTACCTATGGCATATTTAAAGGTGAAAAAATTAATCAATGGAAAGAAGTTTCGATGTCCGTATTAAGTGCAAAATTCCTGAAAGACAGGGGGTTCATAATATCACCGTTTATTGATGTTCCGTTAATATTGAGATGGATAACTTCAAAGAAAAGGCAATTGCAAGGGTTTAGATATAAAAACCTTCTTGGAATAATGGTTAAGATAAAAGATGACAGCAAAGGAATGGTTACGGAAAAAGGAAATTTTGAAAAGGCGCCAACGATAAATGATAACAAGCGACTTAACGAGGGTGCAAATATAGCAGAGCAAATACTAAGGGAAACGGGCATTAAGAGCGAGGATATATTCCATACCAAGCCAAGAGCGGCGCATCCGGGAGGATCCGCGGCTATTGGCGAAGTAGTCGATGCTGATTTAGAGACAAAGATAAAAAATCTATATGTATGCGATGCTAGTGTTTTACCGCTTTCTCCCGGCGCTCCGCCAATAGTCACGATAGTTGCCTTGGCAAAGAGGTTGGCCAAAAGGATACTAGCATCATGAAAGTTGTTGTACGTATATCGATATTCACAGAAGGTGAAAAGTGAATTTATTTAGGATATCATGTTTAATCGGGATAATATGTAATTTTGGACTAACCCTGTTTTTTCTTTCCTGGAGGGGGAAAAAGCATCCCTCGACTACATGGTTCACGGGGTTTACTTTGAGTGCCGCAGTATGGCATTTGGGCGCTTTCATGTTTTCAGCCTGTCTGGTAGAACATTATAATGCGGCATTTTTTTGGTGGAAAATATCTTATATGGGGGCTTTTTTTGCGATAGCTTTTTTCTTTCATTTTATAATACGGTATCTTGAGTTAGGCAAAAGGTTCTTGCTTTTTGTGGTTTACTTGGCAGCTTTTACTTTTTCGTTTTTCAACTGGTACGATAATTCAAGGTATTTTTTGGGTGATATACATTTTACTTTTGACCAGTTTTATTGGATAGATGCGCTCAAATATAAAAATCCACTATTCTTCATTTTTTACATTTCCTTTTTTTGGGTTATATTGGGGTATGGTTTCTTTCTGCTGTTAAAGGCTCTGCAGAATTCGACCGGGATTATGCATAATAAGCTGAAGTATTTTATAATAGCCGTGGGCTTTGGTTGGATAGGGACTAATCCTCTTTTTCTCCCGGCTTTTCGTATTAGTTTTTACCCTTACAGCAATTTTCTCGTTGGCACATACCCTTTACTTGTTGCTTATGCTATTATTCGATATCAAGTTATGGATATTGAAGTTATTATCAAAAAGACAATTGTTTTTGCTGGTCTTTTTCTTGCATCTTATGCTGTACTTGTTAGTTTCGCGTACTTGGGTTCAATTTTTTTTGAAAACGCTGTCCAGAATCGATGGATAGCAATGGGTCCTTTTGTTTTGACGCTTGTCCTCATATTACGGCCATTGGAGAATTTTCTCAGAAACGTCACAGATAAATATCTTTTCCAGAAAAAATATGATTACAAACAACTTTTGAAAACATTTACAGATAAAGTACTTACAGTCCTGGATCTTAAAGAACTGGTCGATCTTACGGTCAACCAGCTTGTAGATGTCATGAAACTGGAAAATGCAAATATTTTGATCCACAATGACGAAAATAAGGAGTTCTATATAGCATCAACTGCCGGCGCTCATAAGAGAGGATATATTTTAAGTGATAGCAATCGTTTGGTGACTTACATGTATGAACATAAAAAGAATGTTATTTTAAAAAGCGCGGAGATCGATACAGAGATCGAAAAAGAGATGAATAAGATCGGCGCCGAGCTTACCATGCCTCTGCTGCATTATAAAGAGATGACAGGTATTTTGATTTTAAACAAGAAGAAATCAGATGAAGAATTCACCCAGGATGATATCGATGTTCTTTTGTCTATGGCACGTGCTCTAGCTGTAGCGATAACGAACGCACAGCTTTTTGATAAGCTTTCAGTAGCCCAGGCTCAGGCTGCGCAAAGCGAAAAGATGGCAGTTATCGGGACTCTCTCGGCAGGTATTAATCACGAGATATGTAATCCTCTCAGTATTATCAGAGGTCAGTGTGAGATGTTTTTGCTGAATTTAAAAGAAGGGTTATATAAAAACAGGAGCACTAAAGAATTGCTTGAAAAATCCAAAGAGATCATGCAAAAGGTCATAAACGAAGCGGACCGGGCAACGGTGATAACCAGGAAACTATCATCATTTTCAAAGCCCGCGTCAAGGCAGAACCTGGATGATGTCCGGGTAGAGGATGAGCTGGACGAAGTTATTTCCCTTGTGGAGCACGATCTTCATTTATTAAATATTGAAATAATAAAGGAGATCGAAGGCGGACTTCCTTGTGTTTCCGCAGATCCCAAGCAGGTCCAGGAGATATTTTTTAACATAATAAGGAACGCGGCCCAGTCGATCAAAGGGGATGGCAAAGTAACAATAAAGGCAAAGAGTAAGGATGATAAGGTATTTGTTGATGTTGAAGATACGGGAGCCGGCATAAATCCGGAAAATCTCAAACAAATATTCAATCCATTTTTCACGACCAAGAGTCCGGGAAAAGGAACGGGTTTGGGGCTTTTTATCGTAAGGCAGATCGTTGAAAAAAATAACGGGAAGATATCTGTTCAGAGCGAACTTGGGAAGGGAACCGTTGTCAGTTTGATCTTTAACGCGGTTACCGTAAAAGAAAAGACAATATAAACAGGAGGAAGATATCATGATAAAATTGCTGGTCGTCGACGATGAAATAGATATTTGCGATTTCGTGAAAAATTTCTTTAAAGAAAGGAATTTCGATGTTTCCGTGGCTTACAACGGGAAGGAGGCTCTCAGGATAATGGACACCGTAAAGCCTCAAATAGTCCTGCTGGATCTTAAAATGCCGGTAATGGATGGCATGGAAACCCTGAAAAGAATAAACAAGAGTCATCCGGAAGCAAAGGTCATCATAGTTACCGCGGTGGAAGATACGGAAAAAGCGGAAGAAGCTAAAAGGCATAACGCGGCCGAATATATAACCAAACCCTTATTTTTAGAGCAGCTTGAAAGGGCGGTCATGACGATCGCAGAGCAGATCAAGATGGGGATGTAAAAAATAGGGGGCATATGGAAAAGGATAAAAGTTGGCGTGATATTCATGAGTGGATCATCGAAAAGATGAAAAACACTGATGGGGCGCTCATCCCGATAGATAATGAAAGTATCAGGATGAGACAGGAGCCTGAACTGGATTACCAGTTCATCCTGGAAAATACCTCGCGGAGCATGATACGTTTCAAAAAGCCGGAACGCCTCATCCGCATGATCGTCAGGGTGATCGACGAGCTGGTAAAAGTGTCCCATACGGCCATGCTTTTATACCATAAAGACAGGGATTATTTCACGCTTATAGACAGCAAAGGAGCCGAGGGCGTCAAGATACCGATCGGGTTTATCCGGCTCACTTTTGACAATCCGCTTATTCGTTTATTTAACGAGGGGTATAATTTCAAGCTATCGGATACGGGGGCTATCGAGTATAAAGAGATGAAAACCAGCTTACACGATAACAGGATCGAAAAAGATAAAGAACTGGTAGGATTGATCGACCTGTCGCTCAGGCAAATGGATCTTTTAAAGGCGAATGTATGTATTCCAGTTTATTACAAGAAAGAGCTCGTGGGCGTTTTTGTCCTGGGCGTGAAGTTATCGGGCGAAAAATTTTCCAGACAGGAGATAGGTTTTTTCAGGACGCTGGCGAATGATGTAGCAATGGCGTTATCCAATGCCCAGCTCATCCAGGATCTCCAGGACAAGATACATGAGATACATAACCTGTATGAGAGGGAGCATACGTTATTTTTACAGACTTCTATATCTCTTGCTGCCGCCATTGACGCCAGGGATACTTATACCAGGGGCCATACGGAACGGGTTACACATTATGCTCTTGCGATCGCTAATGAACTGGAGGGCATTCCGGAGGCCCAGGCATACGAGAATTTCAAGGAAACACTTCATGTTGCATCACTTCTGCATGATGTAGGCAAAATAGGAGTTCCGGACAGTATTCTGAACAAGAAAAGCCAGCTCACGAAAGAAGAATATGAGAGAATAAAGGAGCACTCCGTTACCGGTGCGGCTATCCTTTCTCCTATTAAAGAATTGGGAGATATTGCTAATGAAGTCAAGGCGCATCACGAAAAGTATGATGGCACGGGATATCCTGACGGTTTAAAGGGCGAGGCAATACCGTTTATCGCGCGCATAATAGCTGTAGCGGATACTTTTGACGCGATAACTAGTGACAGGCCTTACCGTCAAAAAGGGATGGAGGAGGTAGCTGTCCAGATAATAAAGGATAACTCCGGGACTCAGTTTGACCCGATCCTTGTAAGCGCTTTTCTCTTAGCTTATAGAAAAGGCAAGTTTCTTATTAATAAGAACAAGAAAGGATAATTTCAAAAGATGTTCCTTTTCCAGGTTCACTTTTGACGTTGATTTTTCCACCGTGTTTATTGATAATGCCATGAACAACGCTCAGGCCCAGTCCGCTGCCGCCGTCCTTTTTAGTGAAAAACGGGTCAAAGATATGCTTTAAGTCTTCTCTGTCTATGCCCTTGCCTGTGTCTTCTATCAGGATCGATATTTTGTTGTCCCCGGCTATTTCGGTTTTTACTGTGATCGTGCCGCTATTCTCAATAGATTCGAGCGCATTAAGTAAAATATTCAAGAAAATCTGTTTAATTTGTGACGGGTCAACTTTAACGGGCGGAATCCGTGAGTAGCTCTTTTCAACTTTAATATTGTGTTTTAGAAGATCATTGTTTAAAAGTTCTAAAGTCTCGTTCAATAAGCTATTCAGGTCAGATTCCTCAAGACAAAGTTCTTTAGGTTTAGAAAAATCCAGAAGCTGCTTGACTATGCTGTTTATTTTTTCTACTTCAGCCCCAACGACATTATTAAATTTTTTAATGAAACCAGGATCATCGCATTTTTCCGGCAGGTATTCCGTAAAGGTCTTGATGGATGTAAGCGGATTTTTTATTTCATGTGCCATGCCGGCAGCAAGTGTTGCTACGGCCTTGAGTTTTTCGCTTTTTCGAAGTTCTTCGCGGAGTTTAATATTCTCCTCATCTATTTGGTCGATTGAGCCGCGGAAGAAATATTTATCAATAATTGATTGCGTCTTATTTTTCAAAGGTTGAAACAAAACGATGAATAAAATAATTAGTGCAAAAGATATTGGAAATGATTGGTAACCATAATATATTCTAAAAATATTTTCAAGCACTAAAATTATGCTGAAATAAATTATTGTTAAAATAGTTGCTAATACAGAATAAAGGAGTGTTTTTCTAAAAATTATATTAATATCGAGTAATTCATGTGCAACAATTGCATATACAATTATAGCAGCGTAAACAAAAACCAAAATGTTTAAATAGGGTGGAAATGAAATATTGAAAAATTGAAAATAATTTGTTGAGCCACCCAGGTATCCAGCAATAGCACCTGTTAATATGTATTTTAGTTGATTTTTTCTTTTCGAAGAAACACTATGCAAATAGGATTTAAAAAGAAAAATCATCGAGAGGAGGCTAAATCCAAAAAAATTGGCAAGAAAAACATAATAAAGCGGGCCAGGAACGCCCCAATAAGGGAATATGCCGATTGGTTTCATGCCTTTAATAAAGTATGGAGTAAAAATTAATGGCAAAATTAGAAAGCTTAATAAATAACCAAAAAATAACACTCTTTTTTTATTCTTGTCTAACAGGGTAATGACAAAATGAAAAAATGTTATTGAAATAAAATTAGCGCCACAATGTAAAAACTGAAACCAAAAAAGAGTGCTATCTGAAGTTTTTGATATTGGCCAGAATATATAACCAAAACTCCAAATGGCTATGGAGAGGTTAAATATTGCAAAACGAATGTTAATCTTAGATTTTTTGTTTTTATAATAAACGAAAAGCGCTAAGAAAATAAAGGCAATGAAATTAATTGCGCCAGTAAGTGTAAAATATAACATTTTGTTCATATCTAGAAGTGATTTTTAAAATAAGACTTATAAAAATCTTTAAATCTTACTCACTTTTTCTTTTACTTCGTCGCTTTCGAATGGTTTGGTGATGTAGTCGATGGCGCCGTATTGGACGGCTTTTGTGGCGGTTTCAACGCTCTGGTAACCGGTCACAATGATCACTTTTGTGTTCGGGGAGATCCTTTTGATCTCTTTGAGTGTTTCCAGGCCGTCTTTTGTCGGCATTTTGATATCCAGCAAAACACCGTCAAAATTAGCGTTCTTGACTTTATTAATAGCCTCGTTCCCGGTTGAGGCAAAATCGAGCTTATAATTATCTTCAAGTATCAGATTAAGGGATTCGCGGACACCTTCTTCATCATCACATATTAAGATTTTTTTTTGAGTATTCATATTTTCCCCCTTATTACAGTGCCGGCGGTGAGATCACGCAAATAGCTTCGGCTTCTGTTTTTGTCTTATTCTTGAAGAAATGGGGAAGGGAAGCGTCGAAGTAAAGGCTGTCTCCTTTTTTAAGCGCGTAGTTTTGGCCGCCGACGTTCGCTTCAATAACCCCGGTCATGACATATATGAATTTTTCAATGCCCGGTTTATTCTTCTCTTTCTGGGTCTCTCCGCCTTTCCCGAGCACCATCATAAGAGGCATGATCTTCTTATCCAGCGTTTTAGTCACCAAAAGTTCGTATTTGGCTTTCTGGGCATGGATAAAGTGTTCCGTTCTTTTTCTTCTGGGAACGGTTTCGATCACCTTGGCTTCATCTTCAAGTTCGCCGTAAAGTTCCACCAAAGAAGTCCCAAGTGCTTTACACAGGCGGTTATGCGAGACAAGGGTGCCGGTCATTTTATTGTTCTCGATCCGGCTCAAAGTAGCCAGGGCTACGCCGCTTTTCTTGGATAGCTCCTCAAGCGTCATGTTTTGTTCTTTTCGCAGTTCTTTTAGTCTTTTTCCTATTTTCATTTTGCCTTCCTTCCCTTGGTCCGGTAACAAATAATATATCCTAGTTTTTGCGAAAAATCAAATAGAATTTTTAATTATTGAAAATAAGGACATTATTGTTTATAGGATATAATTATGCTACAATTATACCCTATGAGCAGGGAATATATATTTGTAAAAGGCGCGAGAGAGCATAATCTTAAAAATATAGACGTCAGCATCCCCCGTAACACGATGTGCGTCATCACGGGTCTTTCCGGTTCGGGAAAGTCGTCCCTGGCCTTCGATACGATCTATGCCGAAGGGCAGAGGCGTTATGTGGAATCATTGTCCAGTTATGCCCGCCAGTTCATCGAACAGCTTCAAAAACCCCACATGGATTACATAGAAGGATTGTCTCCCACGATCAGCATCGAACAGAGGTCCAGCGGCCGCAACCCCCGTTCCACGGTCGGGACGCAGACGGAGATATCTGATTACTTGAGGGTGCTTTTCGCGAGGATAGGCGTCCAGCACTGTCCGAAGTGCGGAAGGACTATCTCAGGGCAGAGTTCACAGCAGATAGTCGACAGCATAATGTCTTTTGCCGAGGGGACCAGGATAATGATACTGGCCCCGGCGATCAGGGGTAGAAAAGGCGAGCACGTTGAGGTAATGAAAAATGTAAGAAGGGACGGCCTGGTCAGGATACGCCTCGACGGCAAGATCGTCGAGATCGGTGAAAGCATACCCAGGTTGAACAAAAAGGTCAAACATACTATTGAAGCTGTCGTCGACAGGCTGGTCATGAAGAAAGATATCCGTTCGCGGGTATCGGATTCGGTGGAAGTGGCCCTTAAGCTGGGTTCAGGGATCATGTTAGTCGCGCCGGCGGAGGGCGAGAAAAAGCTTAAAGAAGACATACTTTTCAGCGAGCAGAACGCGTGTATGCATTGCGGCATCAGTTTCGAGAAACTCGCGCCGAGAAATTTTTCTTTCAACAGCCCTTACGGCGCATGTCCCACATGTAACGGCCTGGGGAATAAGATGGAGATAGACCCGGAACTTATCGTTCCCGATAAGTCGCTGCCTCTTATCAAAGCTGTAATTCCCTGGAAGAGAGGAGGAAAGGGCATCGTTCTTCATTTCAGGCGTGAATTGAGGAAGTTTGCCCGGTACTACGGTATTGATCATGAGGAGTCGTACGAAGAACTGACCGCGAAAGAAAAGAACATGTTCCTTTACGGCGAAGATGAATACGGGTTTGAAGGGGTGATACCGAACCTGGAAAGAAGGTTCAAACATTCCAACAGCGAGTACATGAAAGAGATGATAGGTTCTTTCATGTCGGTCCAGGCGTGCCCGGACTGCAAGGGGATGAGGCTGAGGCCTGAATCGCTCGCGGTCCTTATCGGCGGTAAGAACATAGCCGAAGTGAATGCCTTGTCCATAAACGCGGCCAAGAAGTTCTTTTCCGAGATCGAACTGGACGAGATGCAGAAAAGGATCGCCGAGGACGCCATCAAGGAAATACACACGCGCCTGGATTTTATGAACAATGTCGGCCTTGATTACCTGACACTCGACAGGAGGAGCAACACGCTTTCGGGAGGCGAAGACCAGCGGATACGCCTTGCCTCGCAGATCGGGGCGGGGCTTGTGGGGGTGCTGTATGTCCTTGACGAGCCGAGCATAGGGCTTCACCAGAGAGATAACCGCAAACTTCTTAGTACGCTGGTGGCCCTCAAGGATCTCGGGAACACGCTCATTGTCGTGGAACATGACGAATCGACCATCCGCCAGGCTGACCACGTTATTGACCTGGGTCCCGGTGCCGGCGAGCACGGCGGCGAGCTCATAGCCGCGGGGAAGTTGGACGATATCCTGGATTGTGAAAGATCTCTCACCGGTAAATACTTGCGCGGGGAGCTGAAGATACCCGTTCCGGAGAAAAGGCGGACAGTTGACAACGACAGGTGCCTGGAAGTCATCGGGGCCGCGGAACATAATCTGAAGGATATAGACGTGAAGATCCCGTTAGGGCTTTTCAATTGCGTGACGGGCGTTTCAGGCTCGGGTAAAAGCACGCTTGTCGATGAGATCTTGTACCGCTCCCTGGCGAAGAAACTCTACAGGGCTAAAGAAAAACCCGGGAAACACAAACGCATAAACGGCGTCAAGAATATCGATAAGGTCATCGTCATAGACCAGTCTCCGATAGGAAGGACTCCCAGGTCAAATCCGGCTACGTATACCGGCGCGTTCGACCCTATACGTAAACTTTTCAGCTCGCTTCCCGAGTCGCGCCTGCGCGGGTATAAACCGGGACGGTTCAGTTTTAACGTCAAGGGCGGGCGGTGCGAAGCCTGCCAGGGAGACGGCGTAAAGAAGATCGAGATGCATTTTCTGCCGGATGTTTATGTCCAGTGCCAGGTATGCAGCGGGAGAAGGTTTAACGACCAGACGCTTGAAGTCAGGTACAAGGGACATAATATCGCGGATGTCCTTGACCTGAGCATAGAAGACGCGCTTAAAGTCTTCGAGAACATCCCCGCTATAAAGAGCAAGCTCCAGACTTTATACGACGTCGGCCTGGGATATATCAGGTTGGGACAACAGGCGACGACGCTTTCAGGAGGCGAAGCCCAGAGGGTAAAACTGGCCACTGAACTGTCAAAGAGAGCTACGGGTAAAACGCTTTACATACTGGATGAACCCACGACGGGGCTTCATTTTGCGGACATCCATAAACTTCTTGATGTCTTGCAGCGGCTTGTTTCCGCGGGGAATACCGTTCTGGTCATCGAACACAACCTGGATGTCATCAAGACAGCGGACCATATTATCGATCTTGGTCCCGAGGGCGGGGATGGCGGCGGTAAAGTAGTGGCGATCGGGGCCCCGGAGGAAGTGATGGCAAACAAAAAGTCTTATACAGGCGAGTATCTCAAAAAAGTGATTTAAAGGACCATGAAGAAGACGTTATTTTTTCTTTTAGTATTGCTGTTCATAATCCCGTGTTTATCGGCTAACGCGATAGAAGAACATTTTCGTTCAGAGATAGATTTTGCCAAGAAAGCTATCAGGGACGGTTTTTATGACGTGGCCGAGAACAGGCTCAGTGTCCTGCTTAATGCGAATATCCCCAGGCAGATAGGGACCGAAGCGCATCTTTTGCTGGGCAGGATCTATTATGAAAAATCCTTGCCCCAGAAAGCGCTTTCAGAATTTAATTTCGTTCTCGATCGTTACAAGGAAAGCGGTTTCGCGGACCAGGCGACATACTGGATAGCCGAGGTGTATTTTACCGAGGGCCATTTTGAACAGGCTCTGGTCTATTACCAGGATGTCATCGAGGATTATCCGTCGAGCAAGTATGTGCCTTACTCTCTTTTTTCTCAAGCCTGGTGTTACGAAAAAATGGGTGAATACGGGACGGCGACAGATATTTTGCGTGAAAACATACAAAAATACCCTAACAGCGAACTGGCGGTAAGATCAAGATACAAGGTCGCCGAGATATTGTACAAATCGGGTAGATACGGGAACGCCGCTTCAGATCTGGATGGTTTTATTAAAAAGTATCCCGTGAACGAGAAAACTCTCGAGGCGTATTACATGCTTGGGGATTGTTATTATAAGCTCGGGCAATTTGCCGATGCCGTGAACAGCCTTAAGAACTCGCTGCAGGGCGGGAGGAGTGAACCCTGGAATATCGTCGCAGAATATAAATTGGCAAGATCTTACATGCAGCTGGGCGAGCAAGAGATGAGCGAAAAGTGGTTTGAGAAGGTAAGGGATGACGCGACAAGCGAGGATTTTCGCAGCGCGGCGTTGATGGGCCTGGCCAAGATATACAGGGAAAGAGGTGATCCCGATAAAGCGATAATTTTGTATAAGGAGATCATTAATGAAATACCTGAAAATGAATGGACAGACGACGCTTATTCCTGGCTGGGAGAGACTCTTTATAAAGGGAACATGATAGAGGAGTCGATCAGGGTTTACAGCAAGGCCCTGGATAAATATCCCGAGGGAGAGTTTTCGGATAAAATGCATTATAACCTGGCCTGGGCTTATCTCAGTTCGGGTGAAAAAGACAAGGCCTTGAGCGAGTTCGATCTGGTGGTGGAGACGTCCAGCAGTGAAGATCTGGTCGTAAGCGCGCTTTGCAGTATAGGAGACATCCTGAACGCCAGGGGCGAGAACGAACAAGCTATCGATGTCTATGACAGGGTGCTCAGGAATTACCCGGAAAGCATATTGGCGGATTACGCGCAATACCAGGTGGGTAAGATCCTGGCGGAAATGGGCAGGGAAGACGCCGCGATTTTGTCGTTCAAGTCGCTGACCCTGAATTTCCCGGGGTCTACATTGATCGATAAGTCTTATTATCAGCTGGGGTTACTATATGCCCGTAAAGGCGATTACCAGACTTCCGCGAGCCAGTTTGATCGTATCCTTAAAGAGCTTCCCAGGAGCAATCTGACCGACGAAGCGTCGCTGCAGAAAGCCAATTCCCTGTACAATGACGGCAAATACCGGCAGGCGGCCGAGATATACGAAAAGATACTTGCGTCCACCGGCGACCAAAGGCTCATTTCAAGGGGCAGCTATCACCTGGGTTGGACTTATTATAAGATGGGACAGGAGAAAAAAGCCCTTGAGATCTTCAATAAAATACTGGCGGAAAACAGGGACAGGTCTCTTGTCCCGGGGATAAAATTCTGGTTCGGTGAATATTTTTACAGCAACGGTGATTTCGCGAACGCGCGTAAATACTTCGAGGAAGTTTTGAAGGAATATCCCGCAAGCCAGTTCGCGGACGACGCGGCTTACTGGCTGGGCTGGGTCCTCTATGAAGACAATAGGACGGATGAAAGTATCGCCCAGTTCGAGAAGATGCTGGAGGAGCGTCCCGGAAGCAAGTGGGTCCCCCAGGCTATCTTGACCATCGGGGATATACTCAAGAAGGACGGCAAGCAAAAAGACGCCATAGCCCAGTACAGGATACTGATACGCAAATACCCGGGTAACGATATAACGGACATCGCTCACAACAGGATCGGCACGACACTGAAGGGCCAGGGTAAATATGACCTGGCAGCAGGGTACTTTAAAATGGCTCTTACCGATGAAAATACCGAAGGAAACGCTCAGATACAGTTTGACATAGCGGAATGTTTTGAGAAAAAAGGCATGGATGATCAGGCCGTAGAAGAATATCTCAAAGTGGAATATAAATACCCCCGCGGCGGGTTCTGGGTCACCCGCGCCTGGCTGAGATGCGCGGAGATCCTGGAGAGGAAAGGCGAAAACGAAAGAGCTCTTAAGATCTACCAAAAACTTGCCGAGGGAGAAGGGCAGGAAGCCATATCTGCCAAAGAAAAGATAAAGTTGCTTAAGAGATACACAAAACGATAAACACAGGAGGAAAGGAATATGTGGGAATTTGTTGTAAAAGGCGGGCCGTTGATGTATTTGATCATACTATGTTCGATCATCGCTCTTGCGGTCGTTATCGAGAGGTTGTGGCAACTGAACAGGGCCCGTATAGATACCGAAGGGTTCATGGAGGACATCGCTGAGACCCTCAGGAGGAACAGGATCATGGACGCCATCGATAAATGCAACGCGACTGCGGGGCCTGTCGCCAGCATCCTGAAGGCGGGCATACTGAAGCATGATCGTTCCAGGGCCGAGATAAAAGAAGCCATCGAGGATGCCGGGCTTCATGAAGTCCCCCGCCTGGAGAAGAACCTGGGAGTACTGGCGACGATCGCGCATATATCGCCTCTTTTAGGCCTGCTGGGGACCGTGACGGGCATGGTGCAGTCATTCCAGGTCATCGAGCTGAAAGCTGTTTCCCTGATGCCGGTCAACCCGGGGGATCTGGCGGGAGGTATCTGGGAAGCTTTGATAACCACCGTAGCAGGCCTTTCCGTGGCGATACCCACATACGTGGCGTATAACTTCCTGGTGAGCAAAGTCGACGGGTTCGTGCTGGAGATGGAAAAAAGCGCCACTGATGTGGTGAATATACTCGGGATGAAAAGGGACGACGGGGAAGATGAAGTTTAAAAGAAAAGTATTTCTTGAAAAAGGAAATCTGGACATAGCGCCTCTGATAGACGTGGTCTTTTTGCTGTTGATCTTTTTTATGCTGACGTCCAGTTTTATCTTTCAGCCGGGGATAAGGGTAAACCTCCCTAAGGCGGTGACCAGTGAGATACTGCATAAAGAGCTCTTGATAGTAGTTGTCACCGGGGAGAACGAGGTGTTCATAAACGAACGACCGGTTTCAAGGGACGAGTTGATATCACGCATAACCCTGGCCGCCAAGGGCGATAGATCATTGCTGATAAAAGCGGACAAGGATGCCGACCTGGGGAAGGTTATCGAGATCTGGGATATCTGCCGGCAGCAGGATATAAAAAGGATAAGTATCGCAACGACCCAATGAGTATCATGATCGACAGAAATTTAAGGATCGCGGTTTGTATCTCGGTAGGGGTCCATATTTTCGCCATGTCAGCGGTGATGATCGTGGCGCCCAATGATATCGGCCGGAATAAGAGTTTTACGCGTGTGGATTTTCTCGGTCCTATTCTGGAGAAGACCGCGTTCGACATCATGCTTGAAAGCGCTAATCCTGTTGTCAAGACCAGTTACGGCTGGGGGATGTTGCCGGAAAGTCCGGAGGATCTCGGTGTTTCATCCCCCGGGAGGATATCGTTTGAACAGGACTTGCCCGCGGGGTTTGAAAACAGCCTGGACAGGGCCATTATCGACGCTTTATCGGATTACAAGTCCGTGCCTGATTTTTTTCTGGATGTAAGGGACGAAAGGATGAACCGGCTGGGCTGGCGCGCCGGCGAAAGAAGGATTATTTATACTTCTGAACAGCCGTACATCATGAAAGGACTTTACGGCGATAAGGAAATTATCCTGATAAAGGTCAGGGCGCTGGTGAGTCCTCACGGAGAAGTAAAAAAGACCGAACCGGTGACCACCACAGGGTATCCGCAGCTTGATATGCTTGCAGCCAAATATGTCAGGAGCTGGATATTTGAGGGCAGGGAAGAAGGCGTCGATGAATGGGTGTTGCTGGAAGTCAAACTAAATACCGGAGATTGAGCGCATGATCAAGGTCGATATCTCAACTGCTCTTTTTTTATACCTGTTTTTCACGGCCGTATTACTCTTGATCCTATGGTCTTTTTTCAGTTTCGGGACCAGGATGAAGACTTTCGGGTCCGAGGAGAAGTATATTTGGCATTGTTCGATATGCGCGTATACTTATATAGACAGCAAACATGAGAATATTTCAAGGTGCCCAAGGTGCAACAGTTATAATGAAAAGATCGATAAAGAGAGATTGAAGGAAAAATTACAGAAGACTATGAAGGGAGGTGAGTGAGGTGATTACACAGATAGGCATTGTCGCGGGAGAAATATGGACCTATCTCGAGGGACATAACAAGGTCGATCATATTGACAACCTTATCAGCGAGTTGTCCAGGGACAGGGACCTGGTGCTCATGAGTTTAGGTTGGTTGGCCAGGGAGGGGCATGTCGCCATGAAGGGAGACGCCCCGAACTATTTAGTGACTCTTATGAATGAGAAGGGGAGTAAAGATGAACGAAACTGCTAAAGACAGAGAGATACAGGAAGAAGCAAAAGAGATAGAGGAACATGCTTTGCCGATCGAGGAAGGCGCCCCGGGAGAAAAAGATGAAAGGGTGCCGATAAAAGCTCCTTTGCGGGTTTTACGCTTCAAGACGATCAACAAGCAGTTCGGATGGTGGGCCGCGGTGGTCCTTTTGGAGAGCTACGCGAAAAAACAGGTGTGTCTGTACCTGTGGCAGAAAAGAGACGGATCATGGAAGCGTAAACAAAAGTTCGGCATACATTCCAAGGAGGACTGGCAGCTCATGAAAAACGCCGTCGAGTCCTTTGTCGGAGAATTAACGTGATATTTGGGTCAAGATCCAAAGTACCGGTCATCTATTCCGAGAAATATTACGTGGAGATCGGGGATCACGTATTCCCTACCTCGAAATACAGGATATTAAAAAAGCGTTTAGAGTCTGACGCGTCATTGAAAGACAAATTTGAAATGCTTTCGCCCGTGCCGGCTAAGGACGAAGAGGTCCTTACGGTCCATACACCCGAATACATTTATAAACTCAGGAACGGGACATTAAGCCCTGAAGAGGTATTCAAAATGGAACTTCCGTATTCGCCGGAACTCGCGGAGGTGGCGTTTATTACCTGCGGCGGGACGATAACCGCTTCAAGGCAGGCTCTCGACAAGAAGGCTTCGGTCCACCTGGGCGGCGGGTTCCATCACGCGTTTCCGGACCATGGAGAGGGGTTCTGCGTCCTGAACGATATCGCCGTAAGCATAAGATCGCTGCAGATGGAAGGCTCCGTCAAAAAAGCTTTGGTAGTCGATTGTGATCTTCATCAGGGGAACGGGACCGCTTTTACTTTCAAGAATGATCCTACCGTATTTACTTTTTCTATACACCAGGAAAACAATTATCCCCTGATGAAGCCCAAGAGCGATCTGGATATCGGCCTTCTTGACTGGACGGGGGACAAAACATATTTGAAACACCTTCACGACAACGTGCCAAGGATCATAAGCGAGTTCAAGCCTGATATAATCTTATACCTGGCCGGCGCTGACCCTTACGAGAAAGACCAGCTCGGGAACCTGCGTCTTTCAAAGAAGGGTTTAAGGGAACGTGATAATTTCGTGTGCACCCAGGCGTTGAATTTCGGCGTGCCTATAGCTATAACTCTGGCCGGAGGCTATGCCGTCAACAGGGAAGACACTGTAGATATACATTTCGGGACCATTGACGAGTGTATCAAGGTCTTTGTCGGGTAGCTTGTGCCGACTGAAGGCTTTATTTTTCGTTATTTTGTGTTATAATACCTTTCACGATTTTCCTAGTGGGGCAGTAGCTCAGCTGGAAGAGCATCACGTTCGCAACGTGGGGGTCGTGGGTTCGAGTCCCATCTGCTCCACCAACAATAAAAAAACCCTTCAGTTTTTCTGAAGGGTTTTTTATTGTCGTTCCGTTCCCATTAAACGTTCATCAGACGTTTGACTCATCTGAATGTTGAAAAGGCCCGGGGGTGTATTCCGTGCTCAGACAGTCCAAAAAAAAGCGACCTAAAATCGCTTTTTTTTGGAAACTCGCACTGAACACACCCCCGGACCTTTCCGTAACCCTGATCAGATCAAGCATCTGAGTGAAGAAATTTGTGATTTTTATTGCCTGGACTGTTCCGTACAGGGCTTTAAATTTCCGAGCGGGCACGGTTCGCCCGTGTCCTAACTTCCGGCGAGAGCGAGGAAATTTTAGAGTCCGATTTTCTCGCTGGGAAAAGCGGACGTCCCTGGTAGGAACGGACAGGTAATAAAAAAACCACGAATCACGAACCACGAACGACGAACCACGAGGGGCGCGACTTGACTTTTCGGGAGAATAGGGCATATTTGTTACTTAAGGAGGTGGTATGATGAAAATAATTTCTTGTTTATTAGCTTTGGTCGGGTTGGTCTGTATAGCCTTTTCGATCCTCATGAAGCTCAAAGGGATCAATCTTCTGGGAGCCGGCGCCCCGGTATCGTATTTAGTGCTTGCGAACACCTTCTTTCTTCTATCGATCTCTGCGGCGATGCATAAAAAGTGATAAAAATCCTTGTTTAAGGGGACATGATCTGTTTCCCGTAAAGATCCCAGGCTTAATTGCTTGGGATTTTTATTTCTGTGGCGTATAATATGGTACTATGCGGGGTATAAAAAACAGCTCTTGAAACGCGCCGAAGCGGTGCTCTCATGAAACGAGGTGTTACAGGCATGAAAAAGCTTATACTTAAAACGTTCATTATTCTTTTTCTGGCCGTTTTTTCTACGGCCTCGGCCCGGGGAGCAGGGGATATCGATCTTTCAAAGATCCCGGACGGTGTATATAAGGGTAAATGCAGATATTACGGGATGTTTACGTGCGAGGTGGAAGTAAGGGTGCGCGACCACCGGATAACCGATATCAAGGTATTTGAGGACAGGGAAAGTGAATATGTGGAACAAGCCAAGGGTGTTACTAAGAACGTGATAAAGGAACAGTCTTTGAAAGTTGATACTGTCACGGGAGCTACAATTACCAGCCGGGCGATACTTAAGGCCATAGAGAACGCGTTGGCGAAAAAGGGTAAGTAAAAAAAGGGGGATACGATGAAAGTTAAAGAAGCAGGAGAAAATTACAGGTGCAACATTTGCGGCAATGAGGTCACCGTGACGAAAGCGGGAGGGGGAGAACTTGTCTGCTGCGGTCAGCCGATGGAAAAAATATGAAACGGTTTCTCCCGGCAGTTCTGGTTTTATTTCTGCTATCCGTCTCGTGGAACGAAGCTTCCGGAAAAATGGCCGACCTAGCGGGCTCGTGGTACACGGCTGATCCCCGCGCTCTTGAGGCCGAGCTGAAAGATTACCTGGACAATGCCGATGTCCCCCCGGTCGAGGGGGATATCATCGGCCTTGTGGCTCCCCACGCGGGGTTCAGGTATTCCGGTCCCGTAGCGGCATATGCGTATAAAGCGGCCTTGAAGCAGGATCCGGACCTGGTTGTAATTGTCGGTTTTTCCCACAGGAAATATTCCCCCTGGATATCGGTTTTTACCGACGAGAGTTTTGTCACGCCGCTCGGCCCCCTTGCCGTTGACCAGGAGCTATCCCGTAAGTTGATGGCTTCAAATGAAAAGATACAAAGCGTTCCCGGGTTGTTCGAGCAGGAAAATTCGGTAGAGATGGAGATCCCGTTCGTGCAGGTCGCTTTCAAGAACGCCCGGGCGGTGCTGGTAGCTGTAGGCGAGCAGAGCCGGGAGAATTTCCATATCCTGGGAGACGCCCTGTATGAAGTTCTGCGTGGTGAGAAGAATTTCATAATTATCGCGAGCACGGACATGTGCCATTATCTGCCTTATGAAGAGGCGAACACGCGGGACGCAATGACGATCAAAGCTATAAAAAGCTTCGACCCGGATAATTTTTATTCCGTGAGCCTGAAAAACAGGCATGAACTGATGTGCGGTCCGGGGCCTGTCTGCGCGACGATGCTCGCGTGTAAAAAACTGGGCGCGGACAAGGTCGAAATATTGAAATATGCCAATTCCGGCGATACTTCGGGAATGAAGGACCGGGTCGTCGGTTACCTCAGCGCGGCTTTTGTCAGGAGCGGAGGAAGAAAAGCCGGGGAGAAGCCGGCGGCAGTAAAGGAGGGCAGCGAGATGTTTACTCAGGAGCAAAAAGATAAGCTCTTGAAGATCGCAAGAGACACTATGCGTCATTATCTTGAAACCGGGAAACGCCTTGAAGTGGACGTCGAGGACGAAGCCCTTAAAGAAGATATGGGCGCGTTCGTGACCCTTCATGAGAAAGGGAAGTTAAGAGGATGTATCGGCCATATGGTCGGCACACAGCCTTTTTACCTTACTGTAAGGGATATGGCGATCGCGTCGGCCACCGAAGATCCCAGGTTTCCGCCGGTTACAGCGGGTGAGCTGGACGATATTGATATTGAGATATCCGCGCTTTCCCCGATGAGGAAAATAGACGATTACAACGAGATCAATATCCCCGGGCAGGGTGTAATGGTCAGGATGGGTTTCCGCAGCGGAGTTTATCTTCCCCAGGTCGCGATAGAGACCGGTTGGGACAGGGACCAGTTCATGAACAGCCTCTGCGCGCATAAGGCCGGTATCCCCATGGATGCATGGAAAACAGGGGCATGCGATATATACGTCTTCGACGCGGAAGTATTCGGGGAAAAAGAAAAGTAGTATCGTGATCCGTATATCGTGTTAAACGTTCATTGGATGCTTGACTTATCTGAATGTTGAAAAGGTCTGGGGGGTGTATTCCGTGCTCAGACAGTCCAAAAAAAACGACCTAAAATCGCTTTTTTTTGGAAACTCGCACTGAACACACCCCCAGACCTTTCCGTAACTCTGATCAGGTTAATCATCCACAGGCAATAAACAAATCGATGATGACTAACGAACAATGAGCAGATTTTACGTTCCAAAAGAAAAAGTAAATCAAGCGAGAAACGAGATCCTCATCGACGGTGAAGAAGCTCATCACATCCTCGATGTCATGCGGCTCAAGGATGGGGATACGCTCGTCGTCTTTGACGGCACAGGGGTCGAATACTCGGGTTTTATCAAGAAAGCGGATCCGCGCTCGAAAGCCTTAACGGTTGAAATAATAAGGATCGATAAACCGGCCGCGGAAAAGATACCGGAGATCATCCTGGCCCAGGCGATCCCAAAGAAAGCCAAAATGGAGCATATCATAGAAAAGGCCACGGAACTGGGCGTTTCCCGCGTTATACCGCTGGTCACCGGCAGGACCATAGTCAGGCCCGATGAGACCGGGCGTGAGAAGAAAGTCTCAAGATGGAAAAAGATCGCTGCCGAATCGTCAAAACAATGCGGCAGGGTAGACGTCCCGCCGGTCGAAGATATCACCAGGTTTGAGGACCTGGTCAAGACCCTCGATGAATACGACCTGGCGCTTCTGGCGCATGTTTCGGAAAAGACTGAACCGATCAAAAAAGCATTGGCAGATTTCAGGTCCGGGAAGATAATCGTCTTTATAGGCCCGGAAGGGGATTTCACTCCCGATGAAGTTAAAATGACCGAAGGCAAAGGCAATTGCAGGCTGGTATCCCTTGGCAGCCGGGTCCTCAGGGCTGATACGGCCGGTCTTTTTGTCCTCTCTGTCCTCAATTACGAATTCTCGATGTGATGATGAAGCCGACCTTTACGATAGAGACGCTGGGCTGTAAAGTCAACCAGTACGAGTCACAGGTTATCAGGGAAGCCCTTGTCAGGCTTGGGTTTGAGGAGGCCGACGCCGACCAGGCCGAAGTAGGCATCGTCAATTCCTGCACGGTTACTTCCAAGGCTGACGGCAAGACGAGAAAACTGGTGCGGAAATTAAAAAAAAGCAATCCGTTCAGCAGAATATTCGTCACCGGGTGCTGCGCGGTGTTCAGTGAAGATATCGAAGAACTGGAATCGTTGCCCGAAGTTCACAAGGTAGTGCCGAACCGGGATAAAATGAAATTGCCGTTCATTATAGGTTCCGAATACGGGAAAGAAACAGATAACCAGCCGGTCGAAGAGCGGGTTTCAGGGTTTGATTTGCATACAAGGGCGTTTCTCAAGGTCCAGGATGGCTGCGACCGGAGATGTTCTTACTGCAAGGTGAATCTGGTCAGGGGGCCCTCGCGCAGCAAAGATAAAAAAGATGTTATTGAAGAACTTGTGCGCCTGGTAGGCCGCGGGTATAAAGAGATCGTGATCACCGGCATATGCCTTGGAGGCTGGAAAGGTGCCGGCGGGGAAAAATTTTCTGATCTTTTAAGGGATGTCGACGGATTGACTGGAGATTTCAGGATAAGGCTGAGCTCGATCGAACCGGACCATATAGATGAAGACCTTATTGACGTAATTTCCGGATCAAGCAGGATATGTCATCACTTGCATATACCCCTTCAAAGCGGCTCGGATAAGATATTGAAGCTTATGAAAAGAGAATACGACACTGGAAAGTTGGAAGAGTTGATAGCAGGTATAAGGAAAAAGATCCCTTTGGTCGGGATAACCATGGATGTCATTTGCGGTTTTCCGGGTGAAAGCGACGAGGATTTTGAAAGAACGCTCTTTTTTATTGAAAAAGTGAGGCCGACGCGTTTACACGTCTTCAGCTACAGTGATCGTAAAGGCACTTGTTCGCACAAAATGAAAGAAAAAGTGCCGATAGAGAAGATCCGGGAGCGTGTAAGCCTTTTAATAGGGGTCGGGGAAAAACTTCAGGCTGAGTTCTGCAGGAAATTTATCGGCCAGGAAGTAGAGATCCTCGTGGAGAAAAAAATAAAAGACGACATGCTTATTGAAGGCTATACCGGTGAGTATGTTAAGGTAAAATTAAAGGGTTTTTCAGGAAAAGAGGGTTCTTTAATCCGTTCAAAAGTTAATTATGTTGATGAAGTTTTGCCTTTCCTTCTTATAGGGCACAAGGAACCCAAAGAAAAAGCAACAAAACGTTAGTGTTATAAAAACTAAGCAACGCTTTACGGGCGTTTCATTTCTGTAGTTTGACTTCATAATTATTATATGATATACTTCCTAAGCATTAGAGGGGATTCCCTTGTCCACACTTATTCAAAATATTAACTGGCTGGATATTGTTTTCATAATTCTTTTATTGGGAATGGGTTATAAAGGTGCCAGTATCGGCGTCGGTGGCCAGATCCTTTCCTTGGTAGGATGGGTTCTCTTATTGTTTACCTCTTTAACTTTTTATACGAAGTTATCCACAGATATTTTTGGTTTTTTAACACAAGATTGGGCAAGGCCCGTATCTTTTGTTATTATTGCTGGAACGATATTCGTTATAATCAAAGTGCTGGAGAAAATTTCGGGTATGATCAGCGGGGAGGACCTTGCTCCTATCGAAAAATTCGGCGGCATAGTGATAGCTTCGGTAAGAGCGTGTTTATTTTTCGGCGTGATCGGGATAATGTTTTTGCTTATGCCGCTGGATTTTACGCGGACAGCGGTAGTTGAAGGGTCTTTTTCAGGCATGTTTTTTGTCAATTTAGACGCGAAAATATACAGTACGATGACCGGGCGATTAGGTCTTACGGAAAAACAGACCGGAAAAGGAGTCGTAAAAACGATCTTGTCGCCCCAGCGGAAGGAGAAGTAAATGAAATTACGCGACATTTATGATATCGCAGTGAAAAAAGCGATCCAGGAGGATCAGCGCTCCCGGAAAGCTGTTAAAGAGACCCTGAACGAGGCGAAGAAAGAATACCGGAAAGCCAGGGGGATCGATAAAAAGACTTTTGACGTCGAAAGCCTGAAAAATCCATATGCTGATACCCGTATCCTGAACGGAACCGGAAAAGAAGAAGTAAAAACAGTGATGATCGGGATCGATATCCATGTATCCGAGATCCTGCTTGCCGACAGGTTGCGCGAGAAAGGCGTGAAGATAGATCTTGTCATAGCTCATCATCCGTCGGGGAGGGCCCTGGCAAGGCTTGACAAAGTCATGGGCTTACAGCCCGGCATATGGGAAAAATACGGTCTTTCCAGAGAAGTGGCCCAGGGGATAATGAAAGACCGTATGGAACAGGTCTTCAGGGGCGTGGCCGCGGCAAATTCTACCAGGGCTATAGACGCGGCGAAACTGTTAGGCATTCCTTTCATGTGCATCCACACCGCCGCTGATAATTGCGTGGCGAATTATCTTCAGAAATTGTTCGATAAAAAGAAACCCCGCAAGCTCAGGAATGTCCTGGCCATTTTGAAAGGGATAAACGAGTATAAAAATGGCATGAACGCGGGTGCCGGTCCGTATATCATGATCGGCGATGAAAATAAAGATGCCGGCAGGATATTTGTCGATATGACCGGGGGGACTTCAGGCCCGGACAAGATGTTCGCCCGTCTTTCCCAGGCAGGCGTAAAGACCATCGTCGGCATGCATTGTAAGGACTCGGGGTACAACACCGCGAAAACGGAATTTTTAAATTACGTTATAGCGGGACACATAGCAAGCGATAACCTCGGACTCAATTTGTTGCTTGATTCAGTAGAAAAAAAAGGAAAGCTGAAGGTAATTGAGTGCTCGGGATTTAAAAGAGTAAGAAGATAACAATGGGAAAGATCCCACAGGAAATAATAGACCAGATACTGGACAAGGTAGATATAGTCGAAGTTGTTTCTGATCACATACAGCTGAAAAGGGCCGGAAGGAGTTTTAAGGCCAACTGTCCTTTTCACAATGAGAAGACACCTTCCTTTATCGTCAGCCCTGATAAGCAGATATATCACTGTTTCGGGTGCGGCGAGGGCGGGAACGTTATCGGGTTCGTGATGAAATATGAAAACATGGATTTCCCCGAAACGGTCAAGCTCCTGGCCGCCAGGGCGGGAGTGGAACTGCCCAAATACAGGGATGAATCCGGGGAAGGGCCGTCTTTGTCGTCCCGTCTTTACGAGACCAACAAGATTGCGGCCACCTTTTATCAAAACTGCCTGAGAAGCGAAAAAGGGAAGAGAGCGCTTGATTATCTTACCAAGCGGGGTTTTGAAACCACCATTTTAGCCGATTTCAGGATAGGATACGCGCCGAACGAATGGGAATCCCTCAGAAGATATTGCGAAGGGAAAAGGATCCCTGCGGATCTTTTAAGAAAAGCCGGTCTTACTATTCCCAGCGAAAAGGGAAAAGGAGATTATGACAGGTTCAGAAACAGGATAACCTTCCCTATTTTCAACGAGAGGGGTCATATTGTGGGTTTCGGGGCCAGGGTCATGGATGATTCCTTGCCGAAATACATTAATTCTCCTGAAACCCCGATATACAGTAAAAGTAATGTCCTTTATGGGTTGAATTTCAGCAAGAAAGGCATCCGGGAGAAAGGATACGCGGTCATCGTGGAAGGCTACATGGACGTGATAATTCCCTTTCAGTACGGCGTCAACAGTGCCGTAGCTACTTCCGGGACTGCTCTTACTCCAAGACAGATAAGCATGCTGAAAAAATACACCGATACAGCCATCATGATCTTTGATTCCGACCAGGCCGGAGAAACCGCCAGTCTCAGGGGGCTGGATATGATCATAGAGAACGGCATGAAGGTCAGGGTCGTGACTTTGCCCAGGGGGGAGGACCCGGACAGTTTTGTGAGAAAATACGGAAAAGACAAGTTTGAAGAAGCCATCAAAAAAGCGAAAGACCTTTTTGATTACAAGCTGGACCTCTTGGTAAAGAAATTCGGTGCCGGTAATGTAGGCGGGATAACGGATGAGCTGCTCCCGACGATATCAAAAGTCGATAATATGGTCATCCAGTCCGATTACTTGAGAAAACTCGCCGAGCGGCTTGGAATACATGAGGCTTCGCTGCGTTATGAGATGCGAAAGGTCAAACCCGATTATTCTTACCGCTACGACTCCGAGACCAGGGCCGACAAGGTTTCACGCAATTATAATTTGAGCGAGATCCATCTTTTAGGGCTGGCGATCGTAGATAAGGGATTTTTTACTGCTATACGTGATGACCTGGGGCTGGACATGTTCCGCGATAAGAACGTGCGCAAGGCTCTGGATTTCGTCAGCGCCGTTTTCAGAGAAGAGGGAAAGATCAACCTGGGAAAACTTCTGAGCAGGTTTGATAATGATGAAGATCTTAAGGCTGTTGTAATGCAGGCGGTCGCCAAGGCCGATATCACAAAGGATAGAGACAAGGTTTTGCAGGACTGCATGTTATGCGCCCGCAGGGCAAGCCGGGATGAAAAACTCAAAGATCTGACCAGCAGGCTGAAAAAAGCGCAGGAGTCGAACAACGATCCGGAAATAAAGGATTTACTTGAGAAGATAAACAGGATACACAAAGAGAGGGTGATCTGACCATGCCCCGGCAAAAGAAGAAGAAGAAAACAGAGCAAAAAGAACAGGAAGAAAAGAAGCCGGCGGTCCCGATCGAACCTAAAACCGAGGAAGAGGCTGGCAGCACGAAGTCGGCTATTCTCCGCAAGCTGATCAGGGCCGGAAAGGACAAAGGGTACCTCAGTTATGATGAGGTGAACGATATTCTGCCCGAGGATGTCAGTTCTTCAGAAGAGATAGACGAGGTATTCAGCGCGCTTCACAGCGCGGATATCAAGGTCGTGGAGTCTGAAGAAGAAATGGAAAGAATATCCATGGTAGTGAAGGGCGGCCAGAAGAAGATGACCACCCGCAAATTTGTCCAGATCGACGATCCCGTCAAGATGTACCTGAAGCAAATGGGACAGATCTCCCTTTTGAGCCGCGACGAGGAGCTCGAACTGGCCGAAAGGATCAAAAGGAAAGAAAAAGAATTCAAGGATATAGTGTTCAATGTCAAGATGGGCAGGGGAAAGATCCTGGAAGAGATCGAAGAAGCCTTTGACAATGAGTATAACCTGGACGATGTCCTTGATATTGAACCTAACGCGGACATTTATAAGCTTGAAACGAGGAAGCGCGGGCTTATAAGAAGGATAAAACTTTCCAAGAAAAAAAATACGGTCCTTGTGCTCATGAACAAGCTGAAGGTCGCCGTTGCCCTGGCGGAAAGGGTCGCTGATGAAGTAGTAAGACTGATGGAAGGATGCAAGAAGTGGCATAGCCGGGTGGCCAAGCTTAAGAAGGACAGGAAAAAGAAAGAACTAAGAGAGGCCCAGAGCGAGCTCAGGAAGGCGACCAGGTCAATAGGCGGACCGCTGGACCAGATATTAAAAGACCTGGAAGATATCAGGCAGATAGAAATGGAATATATAAAGGCCAAGAAAGAGCTGGTAGCGGCTAACCTTCGCCTTGTTGTCAGCATAGCTAAAAAATACACTAATCGCGGCCTTTCCTTCCTGGACCTGATCCAGGAAGGCAATATGGGCCTTATGAAAGCCGTGGACAAGTTTGAATACGAAAGGGGCTATAAGTTCAGCACTTACGCAACCTGGTGGATACGACAGGCGATCACACGTTCCATAGCTGACCAGTCCAGGACCATACGTATCCCGGTCCATATGACGGAGACCATCAACAAACTGGTGAGGGCGTCGCGGGTCCTGGTCCAGCGGAACGGGAGAGAACCCACTCCGGAAGAGATAGCGGCCGAAATGAAGGTGCCGGTCTCGAAAGTAAGAGAGATCATCAAGATCGCCCAGCATCCGATATCGCTTGAGACCCCGATCGGAGATGAAGGGGATACCAGTTTTGGGGATTTCATCGAGGATAAATCGGCGATCTCGCCCGCGAATGCCACGGCTTACGCGATGCTCAAAGAGCAGATGGACGATGTCCTCGCGACACTGACCGAGCGTGAAAGAAAAGTACTGACCCTCAGGTTCGGCATAGGGGACGGTTGTCCTAGGACGCTTGAGGAAGTAGGGAAAATATTCAATGTTACCAGGGAAAGAGTCCGGCAGATAGAAGCTAAGGCGCTGAAGAAACTAAAACACCCTATCAGGGCGAAGAAACTTAAGAACTTTCTGGATATGGGTTTTTCAGAATGATAATTTAGGAAGGAGAAAGATATGGAAGAATTGAAAGTCGAACTTTTCATCCCGGGAGACCTGAAAGATGATCCCATACTGTACAACATGATAAAGGATTTCAACGTTTTCGTTAAGGTAGTGGAAGCGTCTTTTTCCACGGAAAGCGGATGGGCGTATCTGGTGCTCCGGGGGGAAAAAAATGAAATGGAAAAAATGTTCAAATATCTCCGGGGGTTAGGTGTCAGTATAGAATTAAGGAACGAATCGTAAGAACGTCTGGACCAGGTCTACCTGTGCCGCGTATGTGAGATAATGAGGCTCGTAAGATTCCGCTATCAGGATTCGATATATAAAGGTCATATTTCAGGTGATGAGGTAGTGATAGACGTTCCCGGTGCGGATGCGGAACGTCTAAAGCTTGAAGAAGTTTCATTGCTCGCCCCCGTAGAACCCTCCAAGATCATATCTGTTGGTTTAAATTATAAAGATCATGCCGAAGAGTTGGGTATGCCCTTGCCGCAAGAGCCGGTGATATTCATAAAACCCTCGACTTCGGTCATAGGCCCGGGAGACGTTATCGTGTACCCTCGCGCGGCTACTAGAGTGGATTACGAAGCGGAACTCGCGGTGGTTATAAAGGACAAAGCTCGGAACGTGACGGCCAAGGACGCGCCCCGCTATATCGCCGGGTATACCTGCTTTAACGACGTGACGGCCAGGGATATTCAGAAAAAGGATGTCCAGTGGAGCAGGGCAAAGTCGTTCGATACTTTTGCTCCTGTCGGACCCTGGGTCGAGACCGATATTGACCCCGGTAATCTGCGGATAAAGACGCTATTGAACGGCAAGATCAAGCAGGATTCATCCACGGCCGAGTTTATTTATTCCGTGCCTGAACTGGTCAGTTTTGTCTCCGGGATAATGACGCTCCTTCCCGGTGACGTGATATCGACAGGGACACCGCCGAATGTCGGTCCCATGAAACCGGGTGATGAAGTAATAGTGGAAATCGAAGGAATAGGACAACTAAAGAACAAGGTTGAGCTGGAATGAAAGTCGTCTTACAAAGAGTCAAAGAAGCATCGGTATCCGTTGGCGGAGCGCAGAAAAGTTCCATCGGCAAGGGATTTTTGCTGCTTGTGGGTATCGGCAGGACGGATAAGCTGGATGTCGTGAAAAAAATGGCCCGTAAGATAAGCAAGATGAGGATCTTCGAGGATGAAAACGGCAAGATGAACCTGGACTTGATCCAGGCCGGCGGAGAGATATTGAGCGTTCCCCAGTTCACGCTGTTAGCTGATACGAGGAAAGGGAACAGGCCTGGTTTTGATGATGCCGCCGACCCCGGGGAAGCGGAAGCTTTATGGAAAATGTTCAACCACTCGTTAAGGGATGAGAATGTTTCCGTCAAGGAGGGGGAGTTCGGCGCGCACATGGAGATAAACCTTATAAATGATGGTCCGGTGACAATTATTCTTGAACTGAACGCGGGAGGGGGAAAATGAAGTTTTGTTCGGGACAGGAGATCGCCGTTGTGCTTACAGGCCTGATATCTGAAAAGCACCAAATACACAAGTACAGCGTAGACCTTACTGTCGGAAAGGTCTATTCGATGAAAAAAGAAGGCGACCTGGATTTTGGCGGGAGCGAGGAGAAAGAAGCCCTTATCGAGCAGATAAAGCCCGTTAAAAGGACACCAGGAGATAAATACGGCTGGTGGAATCTTACCGCAGGCCAATATATGGTGGAATATAACGAAAAGGCTGTTGTGCCTGAAAAATGCCTGTGCATCCTGCAGCCGCTCTTGAGGACCCTTGGAGCGGGGGCTATGCATCCTACCCTGGTCTTCTGCAGCGGCGAAATGGTTGAAAGGATCGTTGTAATAGTCGGAAAATCCGGGCTTAATATCAAGGAGAACGCCAGGATATCTTCTATCATGGGGATCGAGGCCGTAGAAGTGAAAGAGTAAACCATGTGCTCATTAAAGGAGGGAGATATGGGAAAAATAAAGATCGAAAAACCGGATGCCGGGAAACTGAAAAAGCTCGGCGTGGATTCATGGCCGATATGGGAAAAAGGCATTTCCCGTTTTGATTGGAGTTATGACGAGCAGGAAACGTGCTATATACTTGAAGGAAAAGCAAAAGTCGAGCCTAAAGCAGGTGAACCGGTTGAGTTTCAGGCGGGCGACCTGGTCACATTTCCAAAAGGGATGAATTGCGTATGGGAAATATCGAGCCCAATAAGAAAACATTACAAGTTCGGATGATCTTAGGAAGAAAATATATCGTTTGCATTTTAGCCGTCATGTTGTCGGCCGTTCTTTTCCCCGGCCTGTCCCCGGCGGAAGAAGGACGGCTGCACGCGGGCGATGGCATGGGCATGGGTTTCCCGCTTGGAGGGATGTCAGAGGATGCTGACCTGGATCTGTGTCCGATGGGCTCTCATGTCATCAGACTATTTCTCGAAGCATGGGAAAAAGAGGATCTCAGGGAGATGTATGAACTGATCGATGACAGCAGCAAAGAGGATTATCCTTTCGAGCAGGCAAGATTAGATCTTATGTTGCTCGAATTTAAACCTTACACGATAAGCCAGGTAAGAAAAGACGGGGATGATTTTGAATTTATACTCAGTCATGGAAACTGGCAGGACGGGGATAAAGAGCTCAGAAAAATGGTGATCAGCGGGAAAACATATAAAATAATCATGCCCACGAAAAATTCTCCTTTCAAAAAATCAGCTGAATCATATCACTAATATTCATAAAAACCGCGGTTAGACAGTTTTTTTATTTCCTTATTTGACAAGTATATATACTTGTGATATACTTGTCATTACACGGAGGAATCATGAGAAGGAGATCCATGTTCAGGTTTTTTGCCACGGTATCCGACAGGGGGCAGATCTTCATACCCAGGGTGCTGCAGGACTATTTCCATATAAAAAGCAGAGATAAAGTCATGTTCCAGGTATTAGATGACGGGAAAGTGGTTTTTGAAAAAAAAGAGGGGGATGCGAAGTGATGAAAAGAAGAAAATATATCCAGTCATGTGAAGTGGGATCTATGTACGGGAAGAAGAAAAACCAGAGAAAGACCGCTGCGCATAGCGCAAAAGTGCGGAAGAAGGACCTCACGGACGTATATAACAAATTTTTTAAGGACCAGGTCGCGGCGTTGTACAAGGCAATAAACAGCATCTAGATTTTGATTTCCCCCACATAGTTCTTGAAAAAATTTTCCCTTGTAGTAATATGAATATGCAAACTTCATATAACTATTAAGAGGGAAGGAGTTTCTTTATGGATATCAAAAAGATAGGTATAATGACCAGCGGTGGCGATTGCGGCGGGTTAAACGCAGTTGTCAAAGGTGCGGCTGATGCTTCGATCAGATCAGGAATAAGATGCTTTGTCATACCGAACGGGTACGCGGGGCTATATAATCTTATCGATTTCGATGAATTGATCGAGCTCACAGAACGGCGGACTGATCTTATAGATGCCAACCCGGCCGGTTCCGAGGCGGGGCATTCCAGGGTCAAGATAAAGAAGATAAAAGACGAAAATAAATATGAACGCATCAAGAAGGGCCTGGAAAAGTTCGGGATAGACGGCCTTGTTATCAGCGGGGGAGACGATACCGGCAGCGTTATCATAGACCTTTTTAAGCACGGTATCCCGTGCGTCCATGTCCCTAAGACCATGGATCTCGATCTTCAGACGTATTCGGTCGGAGGTGATTCCACGGTCAACCGCATAGCGAATTTCGCGGAAGACCTGAAAACTACCGGGAAGACCCACAACAGGGTCATCGTTCTTGAAGTGTTCGGCAGGTATGCCGGGCATACGGCCTTGCGAGGCGGCGTAGCCGCCGATGCGGACGCGGTATTGATCCCGGAAATACCTGTCGATTTTGATATCTTGTACGTCCATGTCAAGGAAAGGCTTACGAAAAGGATCCTCGGGAGCGATGTCCATGCCGGAACATATCTTATCATCGCGGCCGAGGGGCTTAGAGACGTCAGCGGAAAAGCGATCGTTGATGAAAGCACGGGAGTCGACGCTTTCGGACATAAAAAACTCGCGGGTGCGGGTAAATATGTCCGCCAGGAATTGTCTAAAAGATTTAAGGTCGATCCGGAAATAGTCGATTTCATGAAGAAATCCCACATGTATGTCGAAGAGCTTTATGTTGCGCCTGAGGTGCGCGAGGTGACTCCGGGGCATCTTGTGCGTTCCGGGCGAAGCTCCGCGTATGACGTGAATTTCGGAAGGGAAGGCGGATCTGCAGCAGTAGCTCTCCTGAAAAACGGCATAACAGGCGTTACGGTGGCGGGGGTCTCCGGTAAAGAGGTCCGTTACATGTCGACCGAAGCAGCCATAAAGCCGAGGCACGTAGATCTGGACCTTGTCAGCCTTTATGAACAGCTCGGCATCTGTTTCGGCAGGGATCCCGGAAAATTCACTCCTACGTTTAAAGAGCTGGAAAAAGCCCCTGAGAGGTTTCTATAAATGAGCACATGATTTACGAACACGATAGTGTCCGTAAATCATAAGTGCGAATTTATCCCGTCCGACATAAAAACGCCCCAAGCGGCGTCGGTGATGATAACGGACGGGATAACTCAAACCATGATAACGAATGAACGAAGAGCTTTCAAGAGGGTGAACAATAGGTTTAACGTAACTTTTAAACCCCTTGATGATCCGGGAACCAATGCTGGCAGTTCATTTACAAAAAATATCAGCATAGGCGGGGTTTATTTTACCAGCCTTAAAAAATTCGACATAGGACAACTTGTAGACTGCCGCATAGGTGTTCCCGGAGCAGCCAAAGAGGGCAAATGGACCGGAAGGGTCGTCCGCTGTGAAGACCTGGAAGATCATGTAGTGGACACGTACGGCATTGCCGTCGAGTTTGTCAGATCTTTCGGCAACGCGGAAAAAGATTTAAAAAAAGCGCTGGAAAAAGACCTGTAAGTCATTTTTCTCGTCAAAAATCTTAGAAAAAATATTTTTTCTAAAATTTTTTCATCCAACCAAAACAAAATCCAGAGAAAATATTTTTTTATTCTTTTTGAACAACCCTAGAATGAACGCTCCGTAAAGCCTGATATCAGAGGTTTTTAGAAGCTCAAAACTCCCGGGGCGTTAAATGGATCGGATCGGAGGCCCCGGAGGAGAGTTTTGTTCGCGGAAGGAAAAAATAATGAAATAAAAAATGAAAAAATTTTGTTTTTCGCCTTGCAAATCGAAAATAATAATGTATTCTTTTTAACAAAGAGGAAAAAGAGCAACGAAAAAGATTTTGTGATTAAAAAGTTTTAAAACGAAGGGAGGCATGACATGGCGAAGAAGAAAAAGAAAGCAGCGAAGAAAAAAGTAGCGAAGAAGAAGGTCGTAAAGAAAAAGACAACAAAAAAAGCCGCGAAGAAAAAGAAAAAGTAGTTTTTCGGCATATTAGCTGAAAAAGTTTAATGAAAGAGGTGGTTTCCAAGGGGAACCACCTTTTTTTTAACTCCATTTTCCTTGCCAATTTTCTGACCCCTATGTTATAATTACGCGAAAATAACAAGGTGGGGGCATCCCCCTTCGCCAAACAAATTACATATTATTAGGCTACGGAGGATAGCCCCGCAAATCGTTAGTAAAGGTGGGGGCATAGCTCAATTGGTTAGAGCAACTGACTCATAATCAGTAGGTTCATGGTTCAAGTCCATGTGCCCCCACCATTTATCGCCCACACGATGCGATGGACGATGGACAAAAAAGGGCGCATAGCTCAGTTGGTTAGAGCGCATGCCTCACATGCATGAGGTCGGAGGTTCGAGCCCCCCTGCGCCCACCATTTTTAATGAAAGGTTGAGATGTCTGAAGAAACGAACTATAAAGGTCAATTAGCCAAGCTCATTCAGCTGCAGGAATATGACGCCGAGATATATGGCCTTAAGGCCAGAAAAGGCGGGATCCCTGTAAGGATCGAAGGGATAAATTCAGCGATCGAAAAGAGAAAAGGAAACATGAATAAAGCGGACGAAGATCTCAAGGTCTTTCAGGTCGCGAGGAGCCAAAAAGAAACAGAAATGGGCGCCAACGAGGAAAAGATCAAAAAGCACGAGGGGAATCTCTACCAGATAAAGAATAATAAAGAATACCAGGCTCTTCTTGGCGAGATCAAAAGCATCAAAGCCGACGTTTCGCTCCAGGAGGAGGAGATAATAAATCTCCTGGACCAGATAGGGAACGCTAAGAACAAGTTCGAGGAAGAGAAGAAGATCTTCGAGGAAGAAAAGTCCAAATTGAACAAGGAACAGGAAGACATAAAGGCCGAGGAAAAGAGGATCGTCGCCCGTCTCGATGAGCTTGAGCCCACGCGCAAGCAGTACGCGCAGGATATCGATAAAAACATACTTGATAGATATGATAGGGTGCTTGAGCTGAGAGGCGGGATAGCGTTAGCCAAGGTCAACGGCGAGGTGTGCAGCGAGTGCAGCATGACCCTGCGCCCGCAGATAATAAACGAAGCTAAGCTGAAAAGAGAACCGGTTTTTTGCGAAAATTGTTCCAGAATACTTTATGTCGAAGACTAACGAAAAAGGAACAGTACAGATATACACTGACGGGGGAGCGCGCGGCAATCCCGGCCCGGCCGGTATAGGCGTGGTGCTTTTCGATGGCAGCGGCAAAAAGCTGGAAGAAATATCAAAATATATCGGGAGCGCCACAAATAACGTGGCGGAATATCTGGCGGTCATTTACGGCCTGACCGAAGCGCTTTTCAAGGGCGCGGGGAACGTCATCCTTAACGTGGACAGCCAGCTGGTCGCGAAACAGCTCAAGGGAGAGTACAAGGTTAAGGACCAGAATATACGCAAATATTGCGGCATTGCCTTGAATCTTTTCAGGGGATTTGATAAAGTGGAAGTGAAGGAGATCCCGAGGGAAAAGAACAAGGAAGCCGACACCCTTGTTAATAAGGCCATAAATCTGGAATCTTTATTGTAAAATATACAGTTCATTGAAGCAGGTCGGGTGATTGCTCTTTGCTTTCGGCAAGGGGAGGAAAGTCCGGGCTCCACATAGCAGCGTAGCGGGTAACGCCCGTCCACCGCGAGGTGAGGATAAGAGCCACAGAGACGAGTAGGCGCGCATTCAGCGCGTTGACGTGAAACGAGGCAATCTCTACGCGGAGCAAGGCCAAATAGGGAAGGAATCAGAAAAGTCCGGAACGTGCGGATAGACTGATACCGAAGCAGCTAGTTTCGTTAATACTTCCGGGTAGGCCGCAAGAGGCCGCCAGCGATGGCGGTCCCAGATAGATAATCACCGGGGAAGATGAATATCTTACTCACAGAACCCGGCTTACAGACTTGCTTCAATGGGTAGATCATAATGCAAGGGATCATTTCCGCCAAAAGTCTTTTCTACACTTACGGATCAGGCCGGAACCGCGTCGAAGCCCTGAAAGGCGTCGACCTGGAAGTGTTCAGGGGAGAGATCTTCGGTTTTTTAGGTCCGAACGGTGCCGGCAAGACCACTACCATAAAACTTCTGCTTGGCATTCTGCCAAATCAAAAAGGGGAACTTTCTCTTTTCGGTAAAAATCCTTCCATCCCTGAAACCCGCCAGTCCATCGGATATATGCCTGAGATCGCTGATTATTACAGGTATCTTACTCCCGTGGAGCTTCTTGACATGTACGGGGCTTTTTTCCGGATCGAAAAAAGTGACCTGCGCGGGAGGATAAAGGAGCTCATGGGCCTGGTAGGCCTGGAAGAGGCCACGGGCAGGCTTATGCAGACGTTCTCTAAGGGAATGATGCAGAAAGTCAGCTTTGCCCAGGCCCTTGTAAATGACCCTGACCTGTTGATCCTGGACGAGCCTACCGGAGGGCTGGACCCTGTCGCCCGGAAGAGAATGCGCAAGGTCATTACGGATTTGCGGGACAAGGGCAAGACTATATTCTTTTCTTCTCACGAACTTTCCGAGGTAGAGCTCGTGGCTGACAGGGTAGGCATACTCGACAAGGGAAAACTTAAAGCCAGCGGCTCTCTTGAAGATTTCCTGAGAGGAAAAGGCGAAAAACAGACCCTGGAGAATTATTTTCTGCAAATAATAGAGGAGAAGGCGTGAAAGCGGTCTTAGCCATCGGCAACTGTGTCATGAAAGAGCTTATGAGAAAAAAGGATTTTTTCGTCCTTCTCATTTTCATGCTCGTTATCCTCGGTATCATGGCAGCCCAGAATTTTTTCCAGATCGAGGGAATCACGCGTTATATCAGGGATATCGGGTACTCACTGGTCATGTTGTTTTCTTTTATTATTGCCGTGGTCTTTTCGTCCAGGCAGTTCCCGGTAGAGATCGAATCCCGGACGATATACCCGCTCTTGTCCAAGCCCTTGAGCCGTTTTACCATAATCCTGGGTAAGTTCTGGGGTTGTGTGCTTATTTCCGTGATCTCGTATACTTTCTATTTCGGCGTTTATCTTCTTTTTTTCATCGCTGAGACCGGAACGGGCAACCTGGTGCTCATGGGGCAGAGTTATTTTTTCGGCATTCTTTTCCTGTGCCTTGTGTCCGCGCTTGTGGTCTTCTTTTCTAATTTCTTGACGATGTCTGCCAATATTACCTTGTCTTTCCTGATATACTTTATTATCACAGGCTTCAGCGACAACATCAGGAATGCTGTTACGTTTTCCAAGGGGGTATTGTCATACGCCCTCGGTGTTTTGTATTACATCCTTCCTCATTTTGATTTTTTTGATCTGCGTTTAAGGGTCACTCACGAGTGGGATCCTTTGCCTCTTTGGGTGGTCGCTTCTGTTGCGCTTTATGCCCTGGTTTACTGCGGCATACTTCTGATTTTGTCAGGTTATCTTTTCGAAAGGAAAAGATTTTGAGCAAGCGAGGCGTCTTTTTTCTCCTGGCATGTCTGGTCCTGCTGGTATTTACGGCTCCCGGAATAGACGGGTATAACCATGCTTTCATGGCTTCCAAGCAGGTGCAGGACCTCCCGTTCTGGGTCCGTTTTTTGGGGGAAGGCAGGTCCATTCTTTCGAATCTCGCCATTTTACAGGCAGACCTTTATTTCCACGGCGGCGTCGGGCATTTCCACGAGGAACACACGGAAGGTTTGTGTATATTCGAGCGGGGTGAGGGGTGTGAAGAAGAGGCGCATGAGCGCGAAGAGACCCCGGAGTGCGGCAAATACAATATTTTGTTCCGGATATCCAGGGAGATCGAGCTGACGGAGCATATACACCTTGAAGGCGAACAGACCGAGCAGATCGTCCCCTGGCTTTATTACGCCGCAAAGATCGATCCACACAATATTCTTGCCTATACCCTTACTTCTTACTGGCTTGCCGACAGGTGGGGTAAATTCGATCAGGCATTTTCTTTCCTGCGGGAAGGGCTGGCCAATAACCCGGACTCGTGGGAGATAAACGCGGAGCTTGGACGCTTATATTTTCAGCATAAAGAGGACTATGAAGCCGCGGTACGTTTTTTGACCAGAGCCAGGGACCTGCTAAAAGAATCGCCGCACGATAAATTCGAAGAAAGATTCGTCCTTTTTTATCTCGCGTTGAGTTACGAGGCCTTGGGCGAGAAGGAAAAGGCCCTGCTTGTTTACAGGCACCTCAATGAGATCTTCCCCGGGGCATACGACAAAAAGATAAAGGGGCTTGAGTGAAGACGTATCTGGAATGTATTCCATGTTTTCTGCGCCAGGCCCTGGACGCGGCAAAACTGTCCGGAGCCGATAAGAAGACCCAGAAGAAGATCATAGATGAAGTTGCACGCCTGCTCCCGGATTTTTCCCTGGATGTGGCCCCGCCCGAGATCGCGAGGACAGTTTACGGTGTGGTAGAAAACTACACCGGGGGGAAAGACGCCTACCGGCACATCAAGGAAAAGAGCAACGCGATGGCCATGGAGCTTTATGCCCGCCTTAAAAAGGAGATCGAAGGCTCGGATGATATTCTCCTGAGCGCGGTGCGCCTTGCTGTTGCGGGAAATGTCATAGATTACGGGGTACCCCACGCGTTCGATATCGAAAAAGAGATCGAGGAATGCCTGGAGAAGGATTTCGCGGTGTTCGATTTTGATGATTTCAAAAAGGCGGTGAATGAAGCTAAAAATATCCTCTATATCCTGGATAACGCAGGTGAGATAGTTTTCGACACCATACTTATAGAGGAAATAAAGAAAGATATCATTTGCGCGGTCAGGGGAAAACCGATCATAAATGATGTGACCATGGAAGACGCCAGGCAAGTCGGTCTTGATAAAAAGGCCAGGGTCATTTCAAGCGGTTCTGACATCCCGGGGACGGGCCTTGAAAGGTGCGACAAGGAATTCCTCCAGATATACAAAGATGCCGATGTCATCATAAGCAAAGGCCAGGGGAATTACGAGACGCTAGCCGATGAGGCAAGGCCTATCTTTTTCATTTTCAAAGCCAAATGCCCGGTTATCGCCGAGCACATCGGATGCAGGGTAGGGGACATCATTTTAAAGAAGCAGAGTTCCGCATCGGTTATTTAGAATGTTTATCCTGTTTTTGCCGGGGCACCGGGCGGAGGGGCCCTGGTAGGGAATATGCTGCACTGCGCAACTTATATCCGAACGAAAAATAGCTCTGCAAAAACAATAAAATCTTTCCCATCCAAATTTTTTAACGGTATTTTTCTAACTTTCGAAGGGCATAAAAGAACTCGCCCTTTTTGATTTCTTCCGGAAGAAATCAAAAAGGGCTCAAACATCCTTTTACGCTGTTTTCCTTCAAAAGTTATAAAAATACCTAAAATTTGGCAATGGGTCCCTTTGATCTTATTGTTTTTGCTGAGCTAATCATCTACTAGTAACAAAAACGTTCGTGATTTTTATTGCCTGGCCTGTTCCGTACAGGGCTTTAAATTTCCGAGTGGGCACGGTTCGCCCGTGTCTTAACTTCCGGCGAGAGCGAGGAAATTTTAGAGTCCGATTTTCTCGCTGGGAAAATCGGACGTCCCTGGTAGGAACGGACAGGCAATAAAAAATCGAAGTCAATAGTGTCGAGATAGCTTGACAACCATCCAAAAATATGTTAACATATGAACAGTTGTTCATATGTTAACATATTAGCTTGGGGAAGAAATATGAGAAAAGATCTGATCGCGGAAATACAGAAACAGATGAAGTCCCAGGAAATAGTCGACAAACTTTCCAGGACGTTCAGCGTGCTTGGCGACCCGACCAGGACCAAGCTGATATTCGCCTTGTCCAAGGAAGAGTTGTGCGTGGCTGAGTTGTCACAGATCCTTGGCATGAGCCATTCGGCGATATCACACCAATTGAGGGCTCTTAAGGACCTGGACCTGGTAAGGTGCTGTAAAAAGGGAAGAAAGGCTTTTTATTCACTGAACGATAAACATATAGAGAACCTTTTCAAGGAGGGGCTGAAGCACGTCCTTGAAAGAGTTGAAAAAGAGGTATAAAATGGAAGAAATGGTCCTGACAAAATTAAAACCGCACCAGACCGCTGTGGTCAAGGATATCACCGGCGGATACAATGCCGTCCAGCGTCTGGGCGCCATGGGTATAAGGCCGGGGAAGAAGATAACCATGATAAGCGCTCATTTCTGGAGGGGGCCCGTTACTATTTTGATCGACAAGGCAAAGATAGCGATAGGCCACGGCATGGCTCAGAAGATCATGGTAGAGGTATAGTATGGCGAAGGAAGAGAGAGAAATTCTTCTCATGGGCAACCCAAATACGGGGAAGAGTGTGATATTCTCCAGGCTTACGGGAGCGAAGGTGACGATTTCCAATTATCCCGGCACCACCGTAGGCTTTACCCAGGGATACATGAAGCTGAAAGGGGAAGAAACCGGTATTGTCCTCGATGTCCCCGGAGTATATAATCTGGAACCCCTCTGCAAAGCTGACGAAGTCGCTACCGATATGTTGGAAAAAGGCGACATGCTTATAAATATTGTCGATGCCACAAATCTCGAAAGGAATCTATATCTTACACTGGAGCTTCGTGAAAGGGGCATTCCCATGGTCGTCGCGCTTAACATGTGGGACGAGACAAAACACCGTGGGGTGGAAATAGATGTTGAGAAATTAGAGAAAGAACTCGGCGTGCCGGTTGTCCCTACGTGCGGCCTTACCGGTGTAGGTATAAAGGAGATGGTGGGGCGATTGCAGAAGGCCGGGAAACCTGGCTTCAAGCCCTTAAGCCGTGACCAGAAATGGGAAGAGATCGGAAGGATAGTCAGCGTAGCCCAGAAACTCCATCGCCACCATCATACCATCCTGCAGCGGCTCGAAGATATAAGCACCCGGCCGGCTACGGGGTTGCCTATCGCGATTTTGGTCATTTATCTGTCTTTTGTGATCATAAGGTTCATAGGCGAAGGGCTTACAGGATATGTTTTCAATCCCTTTTTTGAAAAGATATGGATGCCGCTCATGATGAAATTGAGCGCTCTTTTAGGCGGCGGAGGAGTCATCCATGATATCCTTATCGGTAAAATCGTGGAAGGAGGGGTAGATTTCGGCGAATCTTTCGGTATATTGACGACGGGGCTTTATGTCCCCTTCGCCGCGGTCCTCCCGTACATTTTCAGTTTTTATCTTGTCCTGGGCCTGCTCGAGGACTTTGGTTATCTTCCGCGTCTGGCGACGCAGGTAGATAACCTCATGCACCGTCTGGGGCTTCATGGTTATGCAATAATCCCTATGATACTCGGGCTTGGCTGCAATGTCCCCGGGGCTATGGCACTGAGGCTTCTGGAGAACAGAAGGGAAAAATTCATTGCTGCTACAATAATGGCGATAGCCGTTCCTTGCATGGCCCAGATAGCCATGATCGTGGGGATTGTAGGGCAAAGGGGCGGCGGTTACCTGGCAATAATCTTCGGGACGCTTTTGCTGCTGATCATTATTAAAGGGCTTCTTATGAATCTTTTCATGAAAGGTAAAAGTCCGGAGATATTATGGGAGATACCTCCGTACAGGATGCCGCAGCCCATGGCGGTCATGAAAAAACTATGGATGAGAGTATTTGAATTTCTGAAAGATGCCGTTCCCTATGTTTTGCTCGGCATTTTGATCGTAAATATACTGTATTTGCTCAGGGTATTTGATTTCCTGTCCAATTTGTTTGCGCCTGTCCTTACCGGACTGTGGGGGCTGCCCAAAGAGACGATGTCGGCGCTTCTTATAGGTTTTCTCCGTAAGGATGTGGCCGTGGGCATGCTGGCGCCGCTTAACCTGTCTACAAAAGATCTGGTCGTTGCATGTACTATCCTGGCTATTTATTTTCCATGCATGGCGACGTTCATGGTGATGGTCCGCGAGTTAGGGGCGAAAGACATGGCAAAGTCGGCAGTGATCATGATAGTAACGGCTTTGATCGTAGGGACGGCTATGAACTTTTTGTTGCCGTTTTAAGAAGTAAAGAGTATAGTGCAGTATGTTCCCGTACAGGGAGGATCCACACCGGGCGGAGGGGCCCTGGTAGGGAATATACTGCACTGTATAGTTTACATTCGCGACAGGACCCGCCTCCGCAATACGATATACAAGGGTGCATGATGGATGTTATCAAGAAACTCGATAAGATCTGGCACGAGAAACTGACCCGGAAAGACTTCCTCAAAAAGTGTCTCGCCGCCGGGATAGGTATGGGAGTTTCTTTATACCTTTTCGATATGTTTTCCAGATACAGGGCGTATGCCGCCATCGGCGAGAAAAGAGGCATGCGCGAGGCTCTTTTCTACGAGAAGATGGGCGACGAAGCCGTGAAGTGCCTCTTGTGTCCGAACTACTGCGTGCTCTCGAACGGCCAGAGGGGGTTTTGCCGCGTCCGGGAACAGGTCGACGGTAAACTTTACAGTCTTGTGTATGAACTTGTCTGCGCCGTTCATGTCGATCCTATTGAAAAAAAGCCCATGTATCACATGCTGCCCGGCAGCAGGTCCTTTTCCATAGCCACAGCCGGTTGCAATTCGCGGTGTAAATACTGCCAGAATTGGACTATCTCCCAGAGACCCCCGGAGGAGACCATGAACAAACGGTTGAGCGTCCCGAATCTGGTGGAGAGCGCTTCTTCAAACGGCTGCCGTTCGATAGCCTACACTTATAACGAGCCGATCATCTTCTACGAGTATATGCTCGATGCCTCCAAGCTCGCCAAGGAAAAAGGAATATATAATGTCATGGTTACCGGGGGCAAGATCAATCCCGATCCTATTAAAAGAATGTTGAGCTATGTGGATTCCGCCAATTTTGACCTTAAGGGTTTTGACAAAAAATACCTGAGAGAGGTCTGCGCCCAGGACCTTGATAACATACTCCAGTCATTGACGCTGATGAAACAGGGGGGCATGTGGGTCGAAATAACCAACCTGATCGTCCCCACGCTGAACGATAAGATGGATGATATCAGGCAGATGGTGAAGTGGATAAAGAGAGAGCTCGGCCCGGACGTGCCGCTGCACTTTTCCAGATTCTGGCCCCAGTATAAATTGCGGTCGCTTTATCCTACGCCTACCGAGACGCTTAAGCGGGCAAGGGACATCGCTCTTGAAGAGGGGCTGCATTATGTGTACATAGGGAACGTCCCGGAAATCGGGACGGGCGATACTGTATGCCCCAGGTGCAAGAACACAGTTATAAAAAGGATCGGGTACAGTGTCCTGGAAAATCATGTCTCGTCAGACGGGATATGCGGATTTTGCGGAAATAAAATAGCCGGTATTTGGAAATAATGAATTTCAGAAAAACCGCGACTTTTTCAATGATCCTCATGGGTGTCACCGCCATGGCTTCCCAGATCGTCTTCATGCGGGAGTTCCTGGTGGTGTTTTACGGTAACGAGATATCCATCGGGATAATCCTCGCGAGCTGGCTCGTGTGGGGGGCTTTCGGTAGCTGGTTTCTCGGGCGTTTTTCGGACCGTGTTACCGCGAAGGTCAGGCTTTTCTCCCTTTGCCAGCTAAGTCTGGCCTTTATCCTTCCGGCGACACTTTTTGCCATCCGGAGCTCCAAGTCGGTCATGGACATAGCCACGGGAGAGATCGTCGGTTATTACCCCATGGCCCTGGCGACATTTGTCATACTTTCCCTGTCCTGCATGGTGATGGGTTTCATGTTCAGCCTCGGCTGCCGCGTTTACAAAGGCGTTACCGGTATCCCCGCGGAACAAGTGGCACGGGTCTATGTCCTGGAGGCAGTGGGAGCTTTGACCGGCGGTTTTCTCGTAAGCTATTTTCTTGTGCGGTATATGGTCCCGTTCGGGATAATTTTTTCATTATCTTTCCTTAACATCCTGGGCGCCCTTGCCATGCAGGTGCATTCCGAGCCGCACAGGGCAAAGCCGGTGCTTTTCGGGATAACCGCTGCTGTTCTTCTTTTGGGGCTGGCCGCATTATCAGCCGGGGGAGTAAGCAAGGTCAGGGCGGCCTCCCTGGACCGCCTCTGGGCCGGCTATGATGTCCTTGAGTCAAAAGATTCGTTGTACGGCAATATCACCGTTACCCGCAGTGAAGACCAGCGTTCATTTTACGACAGCGGTCTGCATCTCTATACGGTTCCTGATAAGTTGTCGGCGGAGGAAGCGGTCCACTATGCGCTCCTGGAAAACAGGGATCCTGAAAGCGTGCTTTTGATAGGCGGCGGGGTCGGGGGGCTCCTGGAAGAGATATTGAAATATCCCGTTAAAAGAGTGGATTATGTCGAACTGGATCCCGTTATCATAGAGATGGCGAAAAAATATCTTTTTAAAAAGGATTCTAAATATCTAGATTCTCCTGCGGTGCACATAATCAATGAGGACGGCAGGTTCTATATAAAGAAAACGAAAAGGACTTATGACTGCGTTATTGTCAACCTGGGCGACCCTTATACGGCGCAGCTGAACAGGTTCTATACAGCCGATTTTTTCAGGGAAGTAAACCGTATCCTTAACGATGGGGGTATTTTATCCTTCGCCTTGAGTTCATCGGAAAATTACATAGGGGAGGAATTGAGGGACTATCTCCGTTCGATAACCTTAAGCCTCCGTGAAGTCTTTCCCGACGTTCTTATGATCCCGGGTGATACGGCGTATTTTCTGGCGTCGAACAGACAGGGGACATTGACAAGTGACAGCGAAGTCCTCATGGACCGGATGAAGAAACGGGGCGTGGAAGCGGATTACGTCCGTGAATACTATCTTGTCTCGAAGCTTTCGAGGGAAAGAGTGGAGTATGCCAGGGAAGTTATAGAGGAGGACGTCCCCGTCAGTCCGAACAGGGATTTCAAGCCGGTTTCATATTATTACGCGACGGTTTTCTGGAGCACTAATTTCGACATTCCGCTTTTCCGCCGCTTTTTGCGTCTGGTAACCCCGGGAAATATATGGTCTGCCGCGGTGCTGTTTTGCGCGCTTATTTTTGTTCTATGCCTGCAGAACCCCAAGCGGCGCGGCAGGAGGACGGTCCTTCTTTCGGTAATGACCACAGGGTTTGCTGAGATAAATTTCCAGATCGCCGTTATCCTTTCGTTCCAGGTCATCTACGGTTTTGTGTTTTATAAGCTTGGCGTTATCATCACCTCGTTTATGGTCGGCCTGGCGCTTGGAGGGTGGGTGATCTCCAGGTATATGCCGCGCATCAGGGATGATCTTGTCTTTTTCTCATGGACCCAGGTCAGCATCTGCATATATCCGTTGATATTACCCCTGGTCTTCTTATGGTTTTCGCGGACCGGTTCGGACGCAGCAGCCTGGCTGGGCTCGAATATTATTTTCCCGTTCCTTCCGATCATAGCCGGGATAATAGGGGGCATACAGTTTCCTCTCGCGAACAAGATATATCTTGAAAGAACGGAAGAGATGGGCAGGGTCGCGGGGCTGACTTACGGCGTGGATCTTTTCGGCGCGTGTTTAGGTTCATTATTGGCGGCGACGTTCCTGATCCCGGTTCTTGGTATTTTCCAGACCTGTTTTATGGTCGCTATGATAAATGTTGCGGTAATGGTGCTATTGCTCCTGGCCCTGAGAAATAAACCTTGAAATCTCTTTTTGTTGGAGTTAGAGTATAGAGCGGAACAATAGGGGTGTGCTATGGCAAAAATAATGGTGGTTGACGACGAGCGGGAAATTCTTTCCCTCCTGAACGTATTCCTGAAAAAGAAGGGTTTTGAGGTTGTTCTGTGCCAGGGCGGAAAGCCGGCAATAATAGAGGTTATCAAAAACAATGCGGAAATCGATCTTGTAATTTTAGATCGAAGGATGCCTGATGTGGATGGCTTCGTTGTCCTGGAAGAAATAAGAAAGATCGAAAAGTACATTCCTGTCATAATGCTTGCCGGTTCTCTTGGGGGAGATACTAAGAAGATCCCGGTTGATGACTTCCTGATGAAGCCCATCGATCTGAATAAGCTCCTCGAAAAGGTCGAAAAATACCTGAGAAACTAACCTTAAGTGCCTATTTTAAAATAATTTATAAAAACAGTTAGGAATTCTAAAATCTTGCTATCTTTTACTTGACTTAACTTACTATATGTATTATATTACTTTCAATACCTTTAACATCGCTTGGCAAACAAAAAAGAGAAGCTTGGCAATTGCTGTAAACGCTAGAATAAAGGCTAACCTGTGGTGACACAGGGGCGCAAAGCTTAGGGTCTAGAAGTTTATAACATATAGACGAGATGTGTCTAGATGTCTAGATAGCCGAGTTGCCTACAGTTATGGCAGCTCGGCTTTTTTTATGTCCGGGCCACAGGAGCGGCGTTATCCTTCCCTAAGCAGGTAGCGCCGACTCCGGCCCGGACACCAGAGATGTAGTTGTTCGATTTATCGAACAAAAGAGGAAAAAATGAACAGCAACACGAAAAAACACAGGAAATGGCTCAAGGCGATAGCGATCGTCGTTATGTGTCTTTTTGTCTTAAATGACGTCGCTTCCGCAATGGGTCCGGTGCATCCAAGGAAGAACAATCTTTCTCCTGTGTCACGGTTCGAACCTGTCGTTAAGATCGAATACCGCGGCGGCGAGCATGTCATAGTCGAAAACAAAAACGAAAAGTCAAAACTTAAAGCCACCAATACCTTCAAAGAAGACATAGGATTCATGTATCTCAGCCTGCTTATCGGACAGGCACTGCGTTTCGGTATCAGCGAATACGGGCTGAAAGACCTTATCAGAAGAGACTTATCTCACATAGATTTTACCCGGTTCAAGTGGGAAGAACTTTACAGGGAAGAAAAAGCATTCTGTCTGCCTTACGAGCGCAAAGATGACGGGGGAAGGCAGTTGCTTCGTTTTTATCTACCTGACGGGGAAGAGGGTGGATTCCCTCACATCGTAACAGTTCCGCTTGGAGACGGGTCTCATGCTGTTTTAGAGGATCCGCTGGACGAGGCCGGAGAAGAAACCCAGGCACAAGATTTTATTGATAAGATCCGCAGGGAATGCGAGGATCTGGAAAAAACATTTTTCCGCGAATTTCGGAAGAGACATAAAACCGACCGCGGCTATTGTTTTCAAGCTTCTTACGTATTAGTAAAAGTGTTAGCGGCCCGCCTGGATCTATCCAGGGATAAAAATTCGCCGGACAGGATAGAGTGGGAAATAGGAGAGAAACCGGACGGGGGCATATTCGGGCAAAATGCTTCTCACATTTGGGTAACGATATATAAGAACGGGAGAAAGGCCGTTTTGATAGACCCCACCCGGGGGCAGCATGAAGAAAAATATTTTAACAGGATATATATGGGCAAGTACGAAGCATTGCTCGGTCTCTTGGGATTGAATGATGCAGAGAACGTGCGATCAGAGGACCTGCGGGAAAGGACCAGGAGATACATCGATGAAATCCTTTCTGACGATACCCGCACCCAGGCATTGGACGCGATGGCGGAACGCGTTCTTCTGCTTGATTCGATCAGGCGAGTCGTGCTTGAGACCAGGGAAAAATGGGAAGATGCGGGGGCGTGCAAAGACCATTCTATAGAAGTCGTAAGAAGGTTGAAGAAAAAAGGAATAGATGCCTGGACCGTAAAAAGCGATTCCTCTTCTCACCGGTGGGTTGAAACTGGCGAGTACGTGATCGATCCGTTCCCTGAAGGAGCGGGAGACGATCATATCAATGCGGCCAGCGATCTAGGCGATGAGAGGTTCCTGATCCTGGAAAAGGGCTCAGAAGCGGCAGAAAGGCTGTATCAGGGGGTTAAGAGCGAAGAAGTGACGGCCCGGGCAGAAGAGCCTGCCGAGGATGACGTAGAATTTCACAAGGGAAGAAGAGACCATTTTATAGGACTGCTTCGTGAGGCGGCCGCGCGTAATTTGCCCGGTTGGGGAAAACACATTGCCTGGTTGAAAGAGCGAATAGCAATGGCAGCGGAAAAGTTAAGAAAGGCAAAGGAAAGACGGAGCGAGGATGACTCAGCGCGTCTCGGGCTGATCAAAAAATTTATTTCTGAGACAAAGAAGGAAATCGGAAAGATGGGAGCTTGTTATGGCCATGCGCTGGAGCTTTTAAGGAGATTAGCGAAGAAGGGGATAGAAGCAAAGATCGTTAAGTACACCGGGAATGGGCTTAGTCACTGGTGGGTCGAAACCGAGGAGTATGTCATAGACGCGTATCCTGACCGGGCGGGTAATGAATACATAGAGGCGGCTCGCACGCTTGGTGATGAGGGGTTCGTGATCGTCAGGAAAGGTTCTGAGATCGCGGAAAGATTATATCCGGGCGAAATTGACGAACGGGCAACCGCGTACGCCAGGAAGGATGCCGAGGATGATAGTGCATTTTATAAAAGAAAGATCGATTTCCTCCGTGATGTGCTAAATGAAAAGCGATTCGCGGCTGTGGGGCCTTCCGAAATAGGTTTCCGCGAAATGGTGCTTTGGCAGATCGCAAAATACAAAAGAAAGCGGAGATGGGCCCAGGCGATGCGAAATCTCATTGCCACGCCTCTTAGGGAAAACAAACCCAAGGCTTACGGGTCGATGGGGGGCAGTTTATTCGCTGATAGTGAGGAAAGCGTAAAAATGATGTCCGACATGATAGAGACCGAAGAGGATGTCAGTCTGGAAGAATTTACAAGGAACGGAGAAATAGCGGTTTTGGGTTTTGGCGTGGCCGAATTTCGTGAGATCGTCAAGACTTGTCCCCATGCTTCAGTTTATCATTTGGTGAATTTTTCGCCCATCGTGGTCAAATCCGGGGCGCAGGAGATATGGGATGAATTTCCGGAATTAAGAGGCCGCGTCAGGATATACAATATCGATGCTGAAGAAATAGGTGATTGGATCAGGCCGGGTTCCGTGCGGTATGTTACATGCCACGGCGTATTAGACGGATTTATAACCCCGGCAGAAAAAGCGCTGAGAATAGTGAGAGAAAGCATAAAAGTGCTGGGCAGCGGCGGTTATTTTACAATAGCAAATGTGTCGTCTTCAGGCGCTTTGAAGGATGGTCTCGTGAAGATGTTTGAAGAAGAGGGAACTGTTGTCTGGGGCAAAGAATCGATGAGCATGATCTTCCGGAAATCACCGCCCCGCAAGGATAAGGACATGCCTGACGGTTCGCCGTATCACGTATTCGATCTTCTCCGGACAAAGTTTGAAGACGAATATGCCGACGCCGAAAAGATCCGTGAACAAACAAAGGGAAGGATGCGGGACGGCCACCTCTCGATCGCCACGGTCAAACGAGATCTGGATGCTTTGGAATTTCTGGAGCTTGTCGAGAGTTATGTAGAGCGTGACGGGCAGGAAGAACGGAAAGTTTACAGGGCGGTCAGATCGTCCGGCAAGCAGTTGGAGATCATAGCCCCGATACTCAGGTCCCTTGGCGCGCGTCCTAAAAAAGCCCGGAAAATAGAAGCGTATAAGAAATTATGGGCAGGCTTTTATCGCCGGACCGGACTTGCCGTCGAAGGTGCATCCCAAAACGACATCGAGCGGTTGGTAGAATTTGAGACTTCCGCAATGCTTGGCAGGAACGGAAAATACCTTGTCAGTCCGGGTATATACCATGACGACTTTAAACTGATCAGGGCGATCGTCCACGAAGAGATAGAAGCGCTTATGCAGATATTGCAGAGGGAGGGACGTGAGAGATTCAGGAAGTTTTACAAGCCGGAACTGAGTATGAGAGAGGTCAAAGAAGAATTCAAAAAACGGCGCGATTCATTATTCGATATGGAAGCCGAGATGGGGACGGAAGTGGCGCTTTACATGTCGCGCAGCCCCTACAGGAGGATAGAGGCATTGATCGTGCATAATCCATGGCTCAAGAGATTGTACAACAATTTAAAAGGAAAGCGGTCGGATCTTCCCCCGGACTTATTTTTGAACGATATGGTAGCAAAGGCTTTTGAGCTGATGTTTATCACTGACAAGGGCCTGGTCGGTGAAAACGAACTTTCGGAAGAAGAGAGGAAGTTTCTCAAAGCCGCCAGGTCTGTGACACTTGAAAGGAAGAGTACACATTTTATGATGGATGCCTTCTGGGACCCGCAGGTAAGACGCGAAGTGATCCAAAGGGCCATTTCAAGGGGCATGAAGTTCTACGAAGTCGCGGACAAGGACGAAGCTGAATATCCAGATGAAGAAGAGGGATCAAAGGAAGTGATCCTTACAGCCGCTACGCATTCCAAAGGGATACATGGAAGGCCCTCTGAAGCGCTGGCCGGAATATGCAATAGGCTGTATGAAATACTGCCGGGTGTCAAAATAACGTTTATAGGCGCAAACGAAGAGGTCAGGATCGAAGATCCGGTATCAGAGCTTAATTTCGATCCGCTCAGGGAAAAAGGAACGGAAGAGGGGAAAAGGCATGTATACAAGGGCCAGATCGAAATAGTTGTTTCCGGGGATCACGGTGCAGGGCACCTTTATACCGCGGCTCATATCCTTGCTGATGTGATTAAAGATGAAAAGTTCGTTGATGGTTTAAAGCCGGAAATAAAGGTTGCCGGCGCGGACGGAAGAGAATACACCAGTGACATGCTGGAGGATGAAATAGACAAAAGGCTGAACGAACTGGAAGCATCAAGGATGTCGAGAGTCGCGGAGCAGGCCATGAGGCAGGGCTTGGATAGCAGTATGCCGGAGGAATTGGCCAGGATCGAAAAAGAATTACGCGTCAATATTAACTGCTTGTGTTTCTATTGGGAAAAACTGTCACAGGCTTCAGAGCTTCCTGATGGATCATCGCTCAGGCAAAGCTTTACGGAGGTCAGTGCTGTCGCCAAAGAACTGGAATCGTTGAGAGAACGCGAAGATATCCGGGAAAATGAAAAGATCATGGATCTTATCAGGAGATTAAACAAGGTCAGTGCAGGTTATGCGTTTCTTGTGCGGTATCTTATCGACATGCGGGTCGATTTCAGCATTGCTTTGAACTTGGTATACAAGCTTGAGAATATCCAGCGTTTATGCGACCGGATAATACACGGCGAGCGGGAAGAAACCATGGAACAGGCGGAAAGCCCCCGGAAGAGGCCTGCGGAGGTCCCGGTGAAGGTTCCGGAGAGAGCCATTCCTCCGTTAAAAAGCATGGAAGAGACGTTAGAGGATGAAGCGTCCAGGATCAAGGAGTTGGGCCTGGCCAAAGCTTATTTTTCCGGGCTTGAAGAAAACATCGAAAGATTTATAGCCCAAGCCGGTAAATTCGGCGGGGATAAAGACGATCCGGGCCTTGAAGGCCCTACAGATGAAGAACTGCGGATGATCGAAGATCATCAGGAGATCGGTATCAGGCTCGATATTTTGAACATGGAACGCACAGCAGAAATATTTGCTATTTTGAAGGTCTTGGCAAGAAAAGCAGGAAACCTTTCAGGTGATGACCTTAAACTTATACGTAGGATCGGTAAACAAGCCGCAGCATGTTATAAATATTTCATGGACAGAAAGAAAGGTGCGCTGCTTTCGAGGGTCGATCTGGACAGGTACGGTTCCGCCGCTGTAGTCATGATCTGGAGGTTGGGGGATATTGTCGACTTGTGCAAGAAGATCACATCGACAAGAAGAAAATCCCCGCCGGACGGCTCGCCTTACAGGATCTTCGAGATCCTCAGGACCAAGTTCGCGGGTAAGTATGCGACCCTTGAAATGATCCGGGAAAACACCAAAGGCGGGAAGGACGGCCAGTTGTCATCAGCAACGTTAGAACGGGATATTGGCACGCTGGTCTCTATGGGTATAGTTGAAAAGATACTTGTGCAGGAAAGGGCATTATTCAAAGCATCTGACATGGATCCCACGGAATGGAGGCTCGTAGCGCCTGTTCTTAAAAGTCTCGGCACAAGGCCGACAAAGGAACAGAAAGAATCTGCAGGCAAAATAGTCGCAAAAGAAAAAGGAGAAGCCCGTCAGGCCGCGTCTCCTAAAGAGGAAGATAGCGTAGACAGGGATATGAGATTTTATTCACAAAGATACGGGTCGGATAACCCGTTCATGATATTGAGTGTTGCCTTAAAAAAACTCAACTGGCCTGTGATCCGGTATCTTGTGTACTACCTGAGGGGCCTGCCGAAAAACGGGCAACCGGCAACGATGCTCGAAGAGCATATACTCCTTCGGGCTGAACACATGTTAAAAGAATACCTGGGCAAAAGACAGGCATTGCAGGATCCAGCTTCGAGTCACAAGAAACCCCCGCCCCTCGGGTCTCTGCCCGACGGCTCGCCATATCACATTTTTGAGATACTCAGGACGGACTTTAAGGGCGAGTTTGTCACGGCTGAAAAAGTTCGGAGATCGACCATGGGAAGAGCTAAAGACGGCCACCTGTCTCTGGATGTCGTGAAGCGCGACCTGGGAACGCTTGTGTACCTGGGGCTTGTTAAAAAGTCTGACGATGGCAAAAAATACAGGGCAGCGGACCTAAGCCCGCCCGAATGGGAAAAAGTAAGTAATGTCCTTGAATCCCTGGGTGCCAAGCCTGATAGGGACCGGAAAGAGCTTGCCATTCAAATGCTCGCCGGAAAGGAACCCCTGCAGGCCGGCAGATCCGATGAAGCTGTCGGGGCGCTTTTCGTATTGCTCCAAGAATATTTCGGTAAATTTGAAAAAGGTGAAGTTGACAGGGATATTTTGCATAAAATATTGGACATAGCTGAAAATTCTGAAGATGTGGGACTACGGCAAGCACTATGTACGCTGGTAAAGTATCACCTTTCAGATAGTCGTTGGAAAGAGGCGTCAATAGAAACATATCTTATAAACGCTGCTTCAGCATACCTCACGGAGATTTTTGCCCGGTATAATTTGTTTTTCATCCTCTTCATTAGTAGAGAGGGAGACAAATTCTCAGAAGAAATAACTTTTGGTTTGCCGGAATACAGCATCGATGTTGGTCAGTATGGATTGAGAAAAATAATTTTTGTGAATGTAAGCCATGTTTTCCATCCCGGTGGTTCCAAAAGGTTTTTAATGGGGCAAGCATACACAAAGTGGAAGGACGTTTATGTATGTTTTGGTCCGAAATTTGAAAACGAAGGGCGTGTAACGGTGGAGGATGCGATTAGCACAGCCATCCACGAAGCCCAGCATAAATTTGACGAAAAGCCGTTCGATCGGCATTTTTTGGATCCTTTCGATTACTCCGTTGCTATGGAATATACGGCTTTTTTGGCTGTTCTCGCCAAATTGGACCATAAGGAACTGTTTTTGAGGGAAGTGGAAAATATCTTAAGGCTTTCAAATGCCGTGATAGGACGTTCTG
>JBARQV010000007.1:0-2500 GCA_049643885.1 Candidatus Omnitrophota bacterium
ATGTACCGGTATCACAATAAGAAAACTCCAGAAAGCCGCGCATAACAGTAGTAGTGAAATAACGGGTATTTTGTATCCCCAGTGGTTTCTTTTGAACAGCAAATAAGACGAAAAAATGAATAGGATGCTGCAGATAGTTATATCCAAAGCCAGGAAGAGCAAGATCTGCAGTGAAATATATCCCCCGCTGGAGGAATCGCCCAATAACATATCGGCATTCCCGCTGACCATTATCCCGAATATGACCACAAAACCGGCCAGGCAAGCCAGACCCAAAAGCAGATAATATATCGCGAATAGAGTGATACCTATGTATTTCTTATCCAATTCTGCACTCTTCCCCGTTTACCGGCCGCTTTAAGCGACAAATCCCATTACCGTAAGAATGACGCCGAGAATAAAAACTATGGCCAAGTGAACTATTAATACGGCGGTTTTCTTGAAATACTCAATCGATATTTTGGCCATCATCTTCGGGAAAACTATCAGCCAGACGCCTTTAAGAATGCCGATCCATCCCATAATCGTGATGATCAGGGTCCAGCTAAGCGTCCACTTGTTATGGAACAGCACCAGAAGAAGGCCGAAAAAAAGCGCGAGCACCCCGCCGATATAAAGGACAGCCGCGTTCTTTACAAAATCATCCACCATCTTCCGGTAAAATTCCAGGTTAAGAAGTACACCCACCGAAACGATGATCAAATAAGGCCCTATCAGCTTAGCAAGAAAAATAGATACATCCATACCAACCTCCTCCTTAATCCTACATCTTACTGTGTCTCATCATATCATTTAAAGTCACTTCGGGATTATGATATCTCTTTCGTCTCTTAGTATTCCCGCTTTTCATGACGGTGGCCTTATCACTTTAATCGATCTATGATACGCTGCTTAAAGGCAATGTACTCAGTGCGGGTAAACAAACCGTGCCGGTATTTCTTATTTAGCGACCTCATGTCTGAAACGTATCTCTTTGCCTGGTTCTCGGGAATACCGAACCTTTCCGCTTCTGCCCTCAGGTCAGCGGCGCTGATGGATACGGTATCCGTCAGATCCTCCATGCTGTATTCATTCTGTTCTTGCGCGAAAGCGAAAGAAGAGACCATCGCCTGACCCGCTATCAGGATCACCGTTAAAAGAATTAAAAAATATTTCCCGGACATCCCCGACTCCTTTTTTATTCGTCTACGACTTCCCTCTTAATATCAGCAAAATCTTCTTCGGAGAAATCGAGATGTGCGCTTAATATCCTCTTGATCTCTTCGCTCTCTTCGGGAAGGAACTTATCATCCGCTTCGGCAACAGCCCCGGTGGCCCAGAGCAAAACCCCTAGCACGATCTTGTCATCAATATTTTTTCCGCTCATTTTCACCCTTATAAATATAACTCATAAGGCAAGAAGTGTCGAGGAGAGTTGAGGAACGGGTCTAAACATAAAAAAGGGACGATTCCGGCTTTGAGTTTAAATCCTTGATCCAATGATAAAGTATATCCCGTATTTCCAAAAAGGCAAATATTCTCGTCGGCTGTTGGTCGTTCCGCTACTTTATATACGCTTTTTCAGATACGGGTTGGCTTTTTACCGCTTCCGTTTGCGTTTCCTTGCTTACCGTCTGCGGTTTCTTCTTTGAAGTCGCGCACCCGGAAACAAAAGCCACTGCCGCGATCAGAACAACTACTGTAAATAAACGCATGTTTTCCTCCTTGTCGTGACCAAATCAGAGCACAAATCGCCCTTAGATGTCTACAATTTTACAGCAACAGGAAGGAACTGTCGAGACATTTTCGTCGGTCATTGCCCGTCGGTCGTCGGTCGTATTGTATATTGCCTGGCCGTTCCGGGGTAAGGCATGTGTAAGAACAGGGAAGGGTGTTCAGTGCGAGTTTCCGAAAAAAAGCGATTTTAGGTCGCTTTTTTTCGGACTGTCTGAGCACGGAATACCCTTCCCTGTTTAGATCCCGGTCACCAAGAACGGACAGGCAATAAAAAACCCGCGGTTCAATCCCAGCATATTTTATATTCGCTATCCCTTATAAGGATATCGATTAAGTGTATTGATCAGGTTTTTAGCCGATCCTGGCATCATGGCCTTTCCACGTAACAATATGTCTTCAGCGGACAACTTTTTTCCATAGAGTTCCTCGTTGCCGTCCCAATGCTGGGTAATGACGTCACCTCCGAGTTTGACGCCTGCAAAAAGACCACGGCTCCTGGAATAAGAAAGAATGCCTCCGAGATGCGCGTCGGTAGCGGCCTCGGCTTCCCTGCCGACAGGACCGGCAGAGACTGCCGCGTCAGCGCCGAGCTTGAATTTACCCTTAAGAATGGCGTTTACGCTTCTCTCGCTCATAGCGAGAAGGACGATATCGGTCGCCTGCCCTCCTATCTGCCATCCCAGGCTGCCTCCCGCGATCGTAAATAACGCGGGCGGCGACCATTTTCCTCTTTTATCCCTGACCAGGATCACCCCCTGGCCGTACTTTCCCCCGATACCAAGAC
>JBARQV010000007.1:7500-14395 GCA_049643885.1 Candidatus Omnitrophota bacterium
CCCTACCTTGTTATGACTTAGTCCTCCTCGCCAAACACACCTTCGGCATCTCCCTCCCGAGGGTTAGGATAATGACTTCGGGTGCACTCGACTCAGGTGACTTGACAGGCGGTGTGTACAAGACCCGGGAACGTATTCACCGCAGCATGGCTGATCTGCGGTTACTAGCGATTCCAACTTCACGGAGGCGAATTGCAGCCTCCGATCCGAACTGGGGCCGGCTTTTTGGGATTAGCTCCACCTCGCGGCTTCGCAACCCATTGTACCGACCATTGTAGCACGTGTGTAGCCCTGGGCGTAAGGGCCATACTGACTTGACGTCATCTCCGCCTTCCTCCAGTTGAACACTGGCAGTCTCCTTAGAGTGCATCAGCCGAAGCTGATTTGCAACTAAGGACGATGGTTGCGCTCGTTGCGGGACTTAACCCAACATCTCACGACACGAGCTGACGACAGCCATGCAGCACCTGTGTAGGATCCTGACTGAAACAGGTCGTCCCCCTTTCAGGTTTCTACTACCTACATGTCAAGCCCAGGTAAGGTTCCTCGCGTAGCATCGAATTAAACCACATGCTCCACCGCTTGTGCGGGTCCCCGTCAATTCCTTTGAGTTTTAGCCTTGCGACCGTAGTCCCCAGGTGGTGCACTTAACGGGTTTCCTGCGACACAGCCCCTCACGGACCTGCACCTAGTGCACATCGTTTACAGCTAGGACTACCAGGGTATCTAATCCTGTTTGCTACCCTAGCTTTCACATTTCAGCGTCAGTATCTGGCCAGTAAGCCGCCTTCGCTAATGGTGTTCTTCCGGATATCTACAGATTTCACCCTTACTTCCGGAATTCCGCTTACCTCTCCAGTACTCAATCCCGCCAGTTTCGGATGCAGTTCCTCGGGTGAGCCGAGGGATTTCACATCCGACTTAATGGGACGCCTACATGTCCTTTACACCCAGTGAATCCGAACAACGCTTGCTACCCCCGTATTACCGCGGCTGCTGGCACGGAGTTAGCCGTAGCTTCCTCTGCCCGTACTGTCAAACAAGAGGGGTATTGACCCTCTTGCATTCATCCGGGCTGACAGAGCTTTACGACCCGAAGGCCTTCATCGCTCACGCGGCGTCGCATTGTCATCCTTTCGGACATTGCAAAAGATTCTCGACTGCAGCCTCCCGTAGGAGTCTGGGCAGTGTCTCAGTCCCAGTGTGGCTGACCATCCTCTCAGACCAGCTACCCGTCATAGCCTTGGTAGGCCTTTACCCTACCAACAAGCTGATAGGCCGCGGGCTCATCTAAGGGTGAGAGGCCCATTTTCAGGATCCCCCTCTTTAACCACAACCCCGAAGGATCGTGGTCTTATCCGGTATTAGCCCGCCTTTCGGCAAGTTATCCCGAGCCCGAAGGTAAATTACCCACGTGTTACTCACCCGTTCGCCACTATCCCCCACCGAAATGAGAGATCGTTCGACTTGCATGCCTAATCCACGCCGCCAGCGTTCGTTCTGAGCCAGGATCAAACTCTCCAGTTTAATCATGGACCCTTACACTTTCGGTTACTTAATGTCAAAGAACAAATTTATAGAGACAAAAAACACCTCTAAAATGGTGCTTTTCGCAACATTTTAAGGAACTAATTAGCAGAAGTATCTGCTATTATTAGTCTTATCTAATTATAGTATAGCAGATAATTTCACCAAAGTCAAACTTGTCACGGAACATCTAAAGAAAATGAACTCATGTAGAGTTGAGGATATTGTACATGAAACCGGGAACTTGTCAAGAAATATTATAACTATTTTTTAGGCCCTGAAAATCTTGCCAAATCGGCGTTTCCCGACCTTGAGAACTTTGCCTTTTTTATCAAGCGATATCTCCGCGCTGATGTCGGCTATTTTTTTACCATCGACCGTCACGGCGTTCTGGTTTACAAGCCGCCTTGCCTCGCTTCCGGAAGGAACGAATTTTACCTCTTTGATCAAGTCGATGATATTGATATTATCCCGGCCTATCCGGAACTCCTCGATATCTTCGGGGATCTCCTTTTTTGCGAAGACCTTGTCAAAGGCCGCCCGGGCCTTTTCCGCCGCCGCCGGTCCATGGTAATCTGTAATAATACTTTTGGCCAGCCCTGCTTTTACCTCTTTAGGATTAGCCTTGCCATTTTCTACATCGTTCTTTAGGTGCTTATAATCTATATCCGTAAGAAGCTCATAATACCGCCACATGAGTTCATCCGAAATGGACATTATCTTTCCGAACATCTCTTCCGGGGCTTCTGTGATCCCGACATAATTATTAAGCGATTTGGACATCTTTTCCACCCCGTCAATCCCGACAAGAAGAGGCGTTGTTATTATAACTTGCGGGCTGAAATTGACCTTTCCTTTGCCTGCGGCCGAGGACGAGGTCTCTTTCCTGAAAGCGGTTATGCTTCTCTCGAGATACGCTGGGGTGCCCTGCCCCGTGCCGTAGCTCCTCTGCAGGCCCCTGCCGACAAGAAGGTTGAACTTCTGATCCGTTCCACCGAGTTCCACGTCAGCCTCCATTACCACGGAATCATAACCTTGCAGAAGCGGGTACAAAAATTCCAGGATACTGATAGGAACTTCCTTTTTGTATCTGTTAAGAAAATCATCCCTCTCAAGCATCCGGGCTACCGTATACCGGGATGCCAGATCAAAAAGCCCTTCCTCGCCGAGTTTTTCGCACCATTTAGAGTTGAAGACGACCAGGGTCTTATCCTTGTCCAGTATCTTGAATATCTGCTTTTTATAGGTCTTGGCGTTCTCGTTCACTTCTTCCTCGGTAAGCTGCCTGCGGACCTTTGACTGCCCCGAAGGGTCTCCTATTCTGCCTGTAAAGTCACCTATCAGAAAGAAGATCCTATGCCCTAAATCCTGAAAGTGGCGCATCTTGCGTAATAGAACGGTGTGCCCGATATGAATATCGGGAGCTGAAGGGTCAAACCCTGCTTTTATTATAAGAGGGCGTTTTTGGGACAGTTTCTCTTTGAGCTCAGGTACACTTATGATCTCTTCCGTTCCCCTCTTGATCAATTTAAGCTGCTCTTCGGTCGACTTCATAGTGCGCTCATTGTAGCACATGCTTTTCGCGGTTGTCAATCTTGTCGGGCGCAGGATTTTAAAGTAAATATCAATTTAATTTGACCATTACCTTATGCTGTGGCATATTAGTAGACATCATGACCGAGATGTCCGCAAATGATAATCGAAATATCAAAAGGGATCTATTCCTGTATGCAGCACTGTCAATTCTTGTTTTTTTTGAACTATATGTCCTGCCAGGCATCATTGCACCTGAGCGTTACTTCAAAACAGTATGCTTTCTGGAGTTTAATTCACCGGTAAATTTTGTCTTATCCTTTTTAATATTTTTCGCAATATTCGGGGTGCTCTCATGCGGAAAAAAGGAAATAAGCCTGCGAGAAAAACCTTCTTACTTATTTATACTGTTTCATTTTGTGATTTTCTTATTGTCGCTGTTTGTAATACTTTATTTCATTAACACTTATTCTTTTGAACCCTTGGCTGAAAACAGCGTTCTTTTAAAACTGGCCCGCTTGCTCAACAAAAAAGCGGATTATCTTACCATACGATTTGACCTCGCATTTTTATTTATCCTTACTTTGTGTCATGGTTCTTTGCTTTTATCCGCATGGAGTATCCGGATCGGGAAATTCATCAAAAATTACATTGCCGCGGGAGCCGCTGTGTTATTATACTTATATTCAATGGGACTATGGAGATTTCACGATTACTTATGGGCTGGGCTTTGCCGCAGCGTCGGATTTTTAAATCTTTGTCTGCTTAGGGTTTTTGGGTTCAAAAATAGCACACTGGAATTTGCCCCACGTGATTGCGCTACATTAACCCCTGTTGACTTTAACACGCCCGTTGTTTACACAGGATCCTATGCGGCGCAAATAGAATCCCCGTGTTCCGGGTTGGGCGGGATAACCGCATTCCTGCTTGTCTTTGTTGTTATCCTTATTGCGGACTGGAAAAAACTAAATAAAAAGAAAGCTGCCGCTGTGGCCTTGGCGGGAACATTGATCATGTACACAGCAAATATTATCAGGATCTTTGCGCTTTTACTTATCGGACACTTTTACGGTGCTGAGCGTGCCCTGGAACTTTTTCACAGTCTCGCTGGTATATTTTTCTATCCTGTCATTATCATACTCACTATCGCTTTTTCTTATAGGTGGATGCTCAAAAAAGCATAGATGGAGTTAATACTATATAAAGAGCCAGACTTCCGTCTGGCTCTTTATATAACGGGTTGGGGTTATATTAAACTCTGCTTTGCGCGCCTGCCGATTTACCCTATTCTAATTCTCCTATACAGAGATCCGCTCTAAGAGAATCTGCGTTGATGAGCGACAATTATAACTACCGGCCAACGACAATTATAATTACCGGAAAAAACTGATCTGGATTACACTATTTAGACTGAAAACAAGGAGGTCTAAATGGTTACAGATCAACAGGTAAGGAGGTTGCGGATGCTGGTAAACAAGGAGAAGAATCGGGAGATAGCGGCGGCGAAGGCGGGGATGAGCGATAAGACAGGGCGAAAATACATAAAAAGCGGCAAATTACCGAGCGAATACGAAAGAGACCGGGATTGGAGGACAAGAGAATGCCCCTTCGAGAAGGATTGGGTCGAGATCACGGGATATCTGGAGGTAAATCCGGGGCTGGAAGCCAAGACGATATTTGAAGAATTACAGCGAAAGTACCCCGGCAGGTATAAAGATGGGCAATTGAGGACGTTACAGAGGCGGATAAAGACCTGAAAAGCCACGGAAGGCCCAGCAAAAGAAGTATTTTTCCCGCAGATACACAAACCCGGCGAATTGGGAGCGTTTGATTTTACCCACATGAAGGAATTGGGAGTAACCATCGACCGGCAGCCGTTCGACCATTTATTGGGACATTTTGTGCTAACGTACTCGAATTGGGAGACCGGGAGTATATGTTATTCGGAGAGTTATGAAAGTCTCAGTGAATGTTTACAGGCCGCCCTGTGGGATCTGGGAGGAGTGCCGGCGAAAATACGCACAGACAGGCTGAGTGCGGCGGTACATAAGGATTGTAATCCCGAAGAATTTACCGTTAGATACACCGCACTGCTGAAGCATTACGGAACAGGTGGAGATAAAATACAGCCTGGAAGAGCGAATGAGAACGGTGACATAGAGCAACGGCACAACCGGTTTAAAAAGGCCGCAGCGCAGGCGCTAATGCTCAGGGGGAGCAAAGATTTTAATAGCATGGACGAGTATAAACTATTTTTAAATAAGCTATTCGCCCAGCTCAACGCCGGAAGAAGCACACGCTTAGACGAAGAGTTGCCGGTATTAAAGCACCTGCCCCGGTCTAAGATGGACACTTGTACCACAATAGAACTTAAGATCGGACCCAGCAGCACGATAAACATAAAGCATAACACATATTCGGTCGATAGCCGTCTCATAGGAGAACGGATAAAAGTGCGAATATACGCCGGACACATCGAGATATGGTATGCCCAGAAAAAAGCAGACACATTCCCGAGGATGCGAGGCGACGGCAAGCACAAGGTAAATTACCGGCATGTAATAGAATGGCTTGTCCGCAAACCCGGGGCATTTGAGAATTACAGATACAGAGAAGATCTGTATCCGAACAGTCATTTTAGGATGGCGTACGATCAGATAAAGCACCACATGCCAAAACTGGCAAATAAGGAGTACTTGAAGATACTATACATTGCCTTCAAGGAAGGCGAATCGAAAGTAGATCGTGCCATTCGGGTGCTTATGAAGGAGGGGCAGCGCATCACTCCCCCGGCGGTAGAAAGACTGGTAACTGATATGGACGGATCCGGAGAAAGGATACCAGAGGCCAGTGTGAATGATGTCGATCTGAAAGAATATGACATGTTGCTATGCGAATATGCGGAGGAGGTGATCTCCCATGCGTAAAGACAAGATTGGAGAAGAAATAACGGCTTATTTGAAAACCATGTCTTTAACAACAATACACAAGAGGTATGATGAGGTAGCGGCCATGGCAAGGCGTGAAACGCTGAGTTATGAGGAATTTTTGCATGAACTTTTGAGGGAAGAGAGCGAAGTACGGCAAAATCGGCGCCGTGGGAGACTTTTAAAGGCCTCAAAAATACCGATAGATAAGAACATCGACACTTTTGAGTTAAAAAGACTGCCACCAAAGGCGTTACAGCAAACGAAAACGCTTTTAAGCGGGTCTTTCCTTGAACACAAGGAGAACATTTTGATCTTTGGCAATCCCGGCAGTGGCAAGACGCACCTTCTTTGCGCGATAGGCCAGGAAATGATCAATTCCGGCAAACGTGTGTATTTTAATACCTGCAGCATATTGGTGCAGGAGTTGTTGCAGGCAAAGCGCGACCTGGAATTACCCGCTATCTTAAAGAGGTTATCACGTTTTGAGGCATTGATAATCGATGAAGTGGGATATGTCCAGCAGGACCGGGAAGAGATGGAGGTACTATTCACATTGTTAGCGGACCGATACGAGAGAGGAAGTATTATGCTGAGCAGCAACTTCCCATTCTCGAAGTGGGAGAAGATATTTAAAGATCCCATGGTCACAGCCGCTGCAATAGATAGACTGGTACACCACAGCGTAATAATAGAACTGAATCTGCCGAGTTACAGAATGGATCATGCTAAAAATCACAAAAAGCCCAAGAAAGTAAAAACGGATGATTGAGTTATGCACAGTATTAACAGTTATTCACAAAGAAAAAAAGAAGCAAAAAAAGAAAGGACTACGGCTACTATATTTTTTTAACTAAAAACCGGTAATTATAGTTGTCGTCAACGGAAATAATAGTTGACGTTCGTCA
>JBARQV010000008.1:0-9765 GCA_049643885.1 Candidatus Omnitrophota bacterium
GAGTGAGCGTGTCCTTTCTTATTACGGGGACGATCCCGCGGCTTTACATTTCAGAGCGCTTGGATACCTCAAGAACGGCATGGGTGCCAAGTCCATGGAGCTGATGAGAAAATACGTGGAAACGAGACCCGGTTCCGCCAGGGCGTGGTACTTAAAGGGCCGTATCAGCCTGGCCGCCGGTGATATAGACGTAGCTGAAGGAGATTTCGAGAAAGCCTTGAGCATAGATCCCGGCTATGAGAACGCTTGTCTTGGATCGGCCATGGCAGCTTTCGCAAGGGGTGATGGAAAAAAGGGGATCGAGATGCTTGAACGCGCGGTCAGCATGAATCCGGGTTATTCTGAAGCTTACGTTCTTCTTGTCACTGCCTATGCCCTGGCGGGAGAGGACGAGAAAGCCTTCCTGGCCGCGAAAAATGCCAGAAAGGTCAACCCCTACGATTTTAATTCGCTCGTAAACCTTGGCACCGCTTATGCAAGAAAAGGAGATATGCAAAAAGCCGCGAAATTTTTCCTTGAAGCCGCAAAGCTATACCCTGAAAAGCCCGACGCCTTTTATGATCTGGGCAAGGTTTTCTATGCCGCCGGGCAAAAGGAAGAGGCCGAAAATTGGCTTCGCAGGGCTATAATGGTGGATCCCGGGTATGAACCCGCCGTTGAACTCCTCCAAAAGTTGCGTAGAGATCCCCCCTCATCCCCGGGACAAGTCCAGGATTAAGTTCAGCCATACAACTTACACAGTAAGTTGTGGCTTCACTTAACTTGACAACAATATGATGGTGTGCTAATCTTTAGTAAATTATTAATAATATAGGCATATGTATATAATAATATGATGTTCAAATTCGGAAAAAGAGTCCAGGAATCCGTAGGTCTCGATATCGGAAGTTATTCCGTAAAAGTCGTTTCTCTCAAGAGAGAGAACGAAGTCAATGTTCTCACCGGATATAATATCAAACAGATCCCCGTCGGCGCCAAGACCTCGGACATAGAAAAGGCGGTTAAGGATGCCCTTGAGGAGATCGACCTCCACCCGGCAGATGTGAACCTGTCGGTTTCCGGCCCCAACGTCATAGTCCGTTTCATCGATCTGCCCAAGATGAACAAGGAGCAGCTGGGAAGCGCTTTGAGTTTCGAAGCCGAAAAATACATCCCTTTCAATATAAACGAGGTGATAATGGATTCCCTTATCCTTGGCGAGGCTGATGAGCCCGGCCAGATGAGGGTCCTTCTCTCGGCCGCTAAACGCGATCTTGTGGAGTCCCGCGTAAACTTTCTTGATAAGCTGGGCATAGTGGTCAATGTCATGGACATCGATTCGTTCGCTCTTTTTAACGCTTTCACCGCTTCAAATCCCGTCGAGGATAAAGGTAACGCGTTTTTTGATTTTGGGCATTCGGAATCAACGGTGCTGGTATCTATAGGGGCGAGGCCCTGCTTCATGAGGCAGATACAGATCGGCGGGAGCGATATCGCGAAAGCAATAGCGAAAGATATAGGTGTTCCCATCGAGAAAGCCGAAGAATTGAAACTGCATCCGGACCCGGTCAGTCTGCCCAAGGTCCAGCAGGCCGGTTTTACGATCCTGGAGGAGATATTGAAAGAGGTGCAGCTTTCATTCGGGTATTTTGAGAACAAGTTTAACACTGCAGTCAGTAACCTGTATTGTTCCGGCGGCATGGTATTCCAGGAAGGGGTCATGGAATATTTCACTACAAAAACGGAACTCAAGGTCGAGACATGGAACCCTATAAAGGGGATAGAAGTAGCCGAAACCCTTTCCCGGGAAGATATAGAAAAGATCGGACCCCAGCTGGCGGTCAGCATTGGGCTCGCCTTAAGAGGCTGAGTTCGTCGTTCGTCGTTCGGTTTTCGTGAAAAACTAGAAACCAGAAACTAGAAACTATACATGATAGAGCTTAATTTATTGCCAAAAGAGCTTCGGAGAAAGAAAAAGAAAGTTTCCGCGCTCCCCGAAATACCGGTGATACCCGTGTGTATCGGGGTGGTAGCCATTTTGATCGTTACGCACCTTACACTACTTCTGCTGATCAAGAATAACCGGGACCTGTCTAAAAAACTTCAGGATAACTGGAGCCAGATCCAGCCGCAAAAGGAAAAGACCGATGCTTTTTTTAACGAACTTAACAATCTCCAGAAAAGGGTAGAGGCCGTAAGAAAGATCGCCGAACCGGATATAAGTTGGGCCAGGATCCTCAATGGATTGAACCAGGCCATAGTCCCGAATATCTGGCTTTCCGAATTCAAGCTGACATTCGAAAAGGGTCAAAAAAGGGGAGAAAAGGGCAAGCTGATCTCCCTGGATCTCATGGGGTATGCCGTAGGCAAGAGTGAAACAGCTTTGCCGAATATCGGGCGGTTCATGGAAAGCCTGAAAAACATCAAGGACTTTTCCGGGTACTTTCGGGAGATCGAGTTGGAGGATATACGTAATTATGTGATATCAGGCGAAGAAGTCATGATGTTCAAACTTGTCTGCCATTTCAAAGAGATAGAGACAGTCCCGGTCGAGAAAAAAGCAACAGATCAGAAGAAGAAAAGGAAGGCTAGAAGGTGAACATAGATGACCTAAAAGCACAAGCCCTTTCACAACTGGAAAAAGTCAAAGGCTTTTTAAGCAATGAAGACATCAGGAAATATATCATAGCCGGTGCTGCGGGTATATTCGCCGCGCTGTATTTGACCTTTGTGCTGGTTCCAAAGTTCGGTGATATGTCAAAGGCCGCCTGGATAGTCAGCGATCTTAACGCCACGGTCAACCAGTTGAGCACCCGTATTAAACGCCAGGATATGATGAAAGGGCGCCTGAAAGAGCTGAGAGATGAGTATGCAGGATATTCTACAAAGCTACCGATGGAAAAAGAGATCCCTGACTTTCTGGATAAGGTGTCTGAGATCGCAAAGAACTCAAAAGTCAAGATCCTGAGCATAACGCCTTTTGAACTCAAGGCCGTGGAAGCGGCAGGGAAAGAAGTCGAGTATTACAAGCAGATGCCGATACTCATAACCGCAAAAAGCGGGTATCACCAACTTGGGAAATTCGTCAGTAATCTCGAGAAAGGCGGGCGTTTCATCACCATAAGCGATCTTAGCATACAACATGATGCTGCCTTTCCAAGGATGCACAACGTAAGGATGGAATTAAAGACCTATGTGTCCGTTGAACCGAAAAAGAGTAAAACGGGTAAGAAGTAAGAGGCCCGGCATGAAAGCCGCGTGTTTTTTCCTGGGCTGGGCTGTCTTTTTATGGATAGTCTGTCTCGGCTTGGACTGCCAGGCTTTTGAATATGATTCTTACGGGAAGAGGGATCCGTTCGTTCCGCTTGTGGGGGTGGCCGAAAGGGCTTCTGTCAGCGGGGCCCGGGGCATTCTTACCGTGGACGATGTTTCTCTCCAGGGGATAGTGATCAGGGCGGACGGTAAGCCGGCTGTAATAATCAACGGGGAGATATTGGGAGAAGGAGACCGTATCGAGCGATTATATGTAGAGTCCATAGGCAACAATGTTGTGACCATAAAGATCGATAACGAAAGATTCGACTTAAAACTTTATGAATAAAAGGAGGATAAATGGTTACTAAAAATTTTAATCGCATAACAATATCCCTGTCGGTCTTACTAGCCCTGTTTTTTTCATGTATGGTCCTTTTGCCGGATTCTTTAGCGCAGGTCGAGATGGATATGGATACTTCCGCTTCCGAAACTACGGCAGTGATCCCGGAAGAGGTCAAACCTCCGTTGCCCAAGCCCGGGAACGTGACCGTTAATTTCAAGGACGTGGGCATAAAGACAGTCCTGCTTTACCTGTCCGAGGTAAGCGGCGTGGATATTGTTCCCTCTCCCGGTGTAGAGGGGAATGTTACCATGAGGTTAAGGGATAAGCCCTGGGAATTGGCGCTCGATATAGTGACAAGGAACTACGGTTACGTGTATTCACGGGAGGAGAATATCATAAGGGTGATACCGAAAGGTAAACTCCAGACCGAGGAACCCCTTACAGAGGTCATCCCCCTGAATTACGTTACGTCCACTTACGAGGGCACCGGCCAGAACGTAGACCGGCTCATGGAAGCTATTAATTCTGTTCTTGTGGCGGATACCGGGGAGAAGGCGACCTTTCTTCCCAACGCCAACGCTATAGTCGTAACTGCTATACCGTCCAGAGTCGGTACCGTAAGGGAAATGGTGGCGAAAATCGATAAAAAGACGCCCCAGATCATGCTGGAAGCCAGGGTGCTTGAGATAACGCTGGATAAGACCGACCAGTTTGGTATCGACTGGAACGCCGTTATCACCACGGCAGGCGCCAGAAGACCGACAACACTTCCTTTTACAGGAGCCGGTGTTCTACCATTCCTCCCGGGGGAAGAACAGCGTAAATATCTTCCCTTATCAGGGACCGCACCTAATTATGTTTCTGATTTTGTCCACCTGGGCGTGCAGCTGGTAGACCCGACCGCCAGCACGGTGGCGACCAATGCGTTAAACCTGTTTTCATACGGCACGCTTGATTTTAGCCAGCTTTCTGCCACATTGAGGCTTATAAACGAATGGGATGACACGAATATCATATCCGCTCCGAGGATAACCACATTGAACAACCAGACGGCCTTCATAAAGGTCATAACGAACCTGTTCCTGCAAAAACAGCAGAAGGCTTCGGATACAGCCACCACGATAACCGTAGAATTCGAAACAAAGGCAAGAGAGGTTGGTGTAACATTGAAAGTTACGCCACACGTCAATGACAAAGGCGAGATTTCTGTAAACCTGGAGCCTGAAGTCTCGAGTGATATAACATTTCCCACAATAACGGTTGCTGGAAATCAAGAAACACAGGCTTTGCGGTATAATACCCGTTCTGCGCAAACACAGGTGATGGTGGATGACGGCGAAACCATTTTCATAGGGGGCCTGATAAGTGAGACGCGAACAAAACAAGACCACAAGCTCCCGATTCTGGGTGACCTTTTTGGGGGAATACCTGTAATAGGTAACGTCTTCAAGTATGAACAGGACAATGTCGACAAGACAGAAGTCGTCTTTTTTGTCACGGTGCACATCATAAAGGACGGCGCTTATTCGATCAAGAAATCGAAGACCGAGGAAGAATTCAAGAAACATTTTCCCGAAAAAGCGGACATCTTAAAAGATGAAGCAGAAGAGATGAAGGTCCCGGTGGTAAAACAGGGAAAGATGCAGGTCAAAGAGGTCCAGGAGACCGTGATGCTGGCCCCCGCGGACGAGCAAAAGAAGACTTATAAACCGTTCCTGGATTTCAGGAAAAAGAAATAAAGAGGCAGAGAAGCAGAGTTTTTATTTTTCTTTTTTTGTATATAAGATTTCCTTCCCTCTGCCCTCATCCTGTACCAGGCCGCATCAGCGGCTGCGCTGAAAGATGACTATGACAAATAAAAAAAACGATCACTACAAGGGGATATTCCGGAAAAACGGTAGTATGGTTTATATCTCGCACCTGGACCTCATGACCTTGTTTCGCAGGGCCATGCGAAGAGCCCGTGTTCCCTTTGTCATCACCGAAGGGTTTACGCCCAGGGTGAAGATCAGTATGCCGAAGGCCCTGAAGGTCGGCCGAGAGAGCGACTCTGAAGAGATCACCTTCTGGCTTACCGAAGAGGTAGACCCGGAAGAGTTAGCCGGGTCGATGAATAAAGAGCTGCCGGAAGGGATCAGGATTTTGAAATTAGAAAGGACAGGTACGACATGCGGAGAAAAAGACGCAAAAAACAGGAGAGAACGGGCAAAGAGATACTGATCAACGTCGGCCCGGTCGAAAAGAGAGCGGTAATACTTGAAAACGGAGAGCTTGTGGATTTTTTCATGGAGAGGGAGAGTCTCGAGCATTGCGCGGGAAGCATTTTTAAGGGAAAGGTAAGCTCTATTATCCCGGGCATTGAAGCCGCGTTCGTCGACATAGGGATGGACAAGAACGGTTTTCTCCATGTGAGTGACGTTATCGATAAAAGTTCCGTCCTGAAAGAGATACTGCCGGATGAGGACGAGCCTGCTGTCAAGGTTCCCGCGAAGGTGGCCCCGGCCAGGATAAAGGACATACTGAAGTCGGGAGAGGAGATCATGACCCAGGTGGTCAAAGAGGCTATCGGGACAAAAGGGCCGAGGATCACGACTTACATAAGCCTGCCTGGACGATACCTTGTGCTTACTCCCTACGATCCAAATATCGGTATATCCAGGCGGATAAGTGACCGTGAGGAGCGCAGGAGAATACGTTCCATTATAGGAAAGGTCAAGTTCTCGGGTCAGATGGGCTGCATTGTCAGGACCGTCGCCGAGAAAAGGACCGACCAGGAGCTGCATAACGAGCTGAGGTACCTGATCAACCTGTGGGAACGCATCAAAGGAAGGGCGGAACGGCAGAAAGCCCCGGTGATGGTATATGAAGAGTACGGCATCGTCCTCAGGATGATCAGGGACATGTTCACCGAAGACGTCAGGCAGCTGGTCGTCGATTCGAGGGATGAATACAACCGTATAATCAAATTCCTGAAGGCTTTTATGCCCGCGCTGAAACAAAAGGTGAAGCTTTATACCGCCCGGACACCTCTTTTTCACAAGTACGACCTCGATAAACAGATCGGGAATATATTCGAGAGGAAGATCGACCTGAGAAGCGGCGGGAACCTGGTCATAGAACAGACTGAGGGCCTGGTGGCGATAGACGTGAATACCGGCAGTTACGTTGGCAAAAAGAGTCTGGAAGAGACGGCCTTTAGGACCAACATGGAAGCGGCCGAAGAAATACCCAAGCAGCTTAAACTGAGGGATATAGGGGGTATAATCATCATCGACTTCATCGACATGGAGGTAAGGGATCACAGGGAGAAGATCTTCAATCAGATACAGAAAGGACTGTGCGGGGACAAGGCCCGGATAAGCCTGAGGGCGATCTCTCAATTCGGCGTAGTGGAGATGACGCGGCAAAGGATGCACAAAAGCCTTGAAAGCACGTCCTATGTGGATTGTCCCTATTGCGGAGGAAAGGGTAAAATAAAGAGCGTCGAGACCATAGGGATCGAAGTAGTAAGGAAACTTGAGAGCATGCTTGCCGGGACCGATAAGAAGCTCAAACAGGTAAGCATTATTTCACACCCGGATATTCATGCGGTCCTCATGTCAAACCAGGCCAGGATGCTGAGCGACATCCAGCGCAAGTACAGGTGCAAGGTCGAGCTCAAGGAGGACAGGTCGCGGCATATCGAGGACGTCATAATCAGCGAACATTAAGCGTAGTTGCCCAAGTTATTGGGCGTAGATACGGGACTAACTTATGTCGGTTAGAAATAAAAGTGGCATGACGCTTGTCGAAGTTCTTGTATCCGCTGGGATACTGGCGCTTGTGATCGTATCGTTAGTCGCGGCAATAGCGAATATTTCGGTTTTCAGCAGGCAGATCGACGCTGTGTACATGGCGACAAACCTGGCCAAGGACAGGATGGATTACCTCAAGACATTCGGTTTCAGGGATTTGCCCAGGAGGGCGCCGGAGACGGATCATCTCATCGATATAGATGGTGACGGTGTCATTGATTTTAAAAGGACCACGGAGGTCCAGGAAAATTTTAACGGTAATCCGTATCTTATCAGGGTAAAGGTAGGCGTGGACAGGATCAGACTGATCGATGAAGAGCCTCTGGGGAAACCGGTCGTCATAGAGGCGTTGTTCGCCGACGTCGGAAAATGAAGCCGCGGCATTACGAGCGGATATCGAATAATATGAGGAATATCCTTCGTGACAAAAAAGGGCTTACGTACACGGAACTTCTAGTTGCGGTCTTTGTCTCCGTGATAATAATAACGGCCATACTTTCCGTGTGGCTCTTCGCGTATAAGATGTGGATAAGCGAACAAAAAAGGACGCTTTCAAGATTGGATCTGTTGAAAGCCGGAGAGACGATCAAGAGGGACATCAGACGGTCGAGTGCCACCTACATGTCGTTTTATCCTGAAGGGACGGATGTCTATACTGCCGTGAGCTTGCCGGTAGCAACTGCGGACGCGGGCGGTCTATATTCCCTCAACGCCAAGGGCGAGATAGACTGGGCCAGCACCGTGATCTATCATGTCTTCACCGACGCCGGGGGCAAGAAGACCTTGCGTCGCACCGTGGTTACCCCGCGGAATAATACCATGGATTACGACGAGCGGTACAGCCAGCTTGAAAGTGTCGTTACGAGCGGGTCCGGGGGGACCGGCTCCACCACCGACACGTCCTTTATGGAGGATCCGGACAGTTTCGAGATCAGGACCGTGCCGGCTGTATTTGACTTTTATGAGGATTCTTCCGATCCGGTAGGTTTCAGGAATGAAGTTTTCGGGTGGGCGAGGCTTGACGCCGGCGACCACTCAATACGGTTTGAAGTTATCGGGAAGGACGGATCCTCAACGGGTTATGGTCTTGGTATCGATTTTCTGAAGATAGAGCCTTGCGGGCAGAGCAGAGAAGCGGAATACTACAACTCTCCATCCGCCCATATGGACGCGTTAGAAACCAGCGGAGAAGCCGTAAATCGGGTTTACGGCACTGAATGGGATAACGATAATTATCTGGAATACGATGCGGCGGGAGAAGGCGATTACATAGAGTTTATGGATGCTTTCGATCTGTGGAGAGAATCGACTTTTGAAAACTGTTCCAAGAACAATACCGCTGTTTATACCGACGAAAACGATTATTACGGCAAGCGTGTAGTTTTGGAGCTCCCCTGGGGGCAGACGGAGCAGGAGATAACATGGCGCGCTCACGATGAGACCGGTGACACGGTGATCGACGGCAAAAACGGGGATGTAAATTCACTTTTGGGCTTAAGTCAAAAGGTAGTTCTCCGCACCATCGTCGAATCCGAAAATATTGACGCGGCAGGCGATTTTATCAGGGTAAAGTTCCAGGCCCATACCGGCGCGCCGCTTTTGATAGAGAAAGCCTACATCACCAGGCAGGACGATCCGGCTGCCGGTGATTTTGACGGACTCGGGAATCAGGACCCCTCGGGAAGGCCGATCGAGGAGTATCATATGCACCAGCAGCTTTTTTTCAAGGATATTCATGATCATTCCGGCGAAGGGGACCCCGATAAGATCATTTCCCAGTGCTGGCTTCCGGCCGACTCTGCAGATTCGATCGAGATGTGGAGCGAATGGACCGCTTTCCCTCTGATAAGGGTTATCGGGGAGGAGGAAAATGGGGGCACCCCCGTGAATTATTTGATAACGATTTATCTGTCGGATCTTTCAAAAACGGGTTGCACGTACTGGGAGGGAACCTCTTATCATACTTATTACCTGGTGGAAGGGGCAGGTGTCGATCCCGCGGAAACCGTAGGTATCCCGCTGTGGAGCGGAAGCTATTCGCCCATTTATTCTGAGGACATCTTCGCGGTCACGAGTATCGAGAAGCGGTCCAGCTGGGGACATGTGGAATCAAATATATGCGACACCAGTAAGGACAATCCTTCGTACGGCGAACTAAAATGGGTGGAGAATAGCCCTTCCGGGACGGAGGTCCTGCTTAAAGCGCGCTCGTCCGACAGCGAGTTCATGGAAGGCGTCGCGGAATGGGCGGATATATCGGGCTCGGTCTCCAATCCGCAGGCCCTTTCTATCGGCAGCGGCAGGTATGTCCAGTTTTTGGCTGAGATCTCGACCGAGCCTTTCTGGGAGGCGCCGGGTGAGGTTTTGTCTTATGAGGACTATGTTGATGCGCAA
>JBARQV010000009.1:0-8368 GCA_049643885.1 Candidatus Omnitrophota bacterium
GTTAATTTCCGTAAATTGTTCTTTGTAAGGATTTGACGATACAATAATAGCAAACCATCCGAAAGGATAGGGACGCAAAGCTATAGGGCCTAAACCCGATAATATAGGGTATGGTAGCCAGTTGCCGACTGACAGTCGTTAAACTACTTTAGAGTCCCAATCTTTTCGGAGGTTGGGATTTTTTTTGTTTATAGGCAATGAAAAATTAGCACTTAACAACATATGGGTTTAGAAAGGGGGTGAAAAAGAAAAACCAAAAACGCTATTTACATATAAAAAAAATAGTGAAACCCAGAAAATTAAATAGTTTGAAAACAAAGGAGATGAGAAAATGAAGAAGCTACTAATTTTAATTGCGGTACTTGTCGTAGGGTTAGGCATCAATGCATGTAATGCGCATGGTTTGTACTGGGATTGGGACGCGAGTTATGACCCCACCACTGCTGATACTAATGGGGATGGAACGTACGATTGGGTTGAAAGGTACTCGCAACCGCCTGATGGGGGATTAACTACCGATGACGGAAGGTATGTGTGGAGTCCGGACTATAGGTTCCAACTATTGGATACGCGGCCTTATCACGATTTTAAAGATGACCCGCTATACGCTGAAGTCGTGTGGAAAAGCTATGGCACGGGCGAGTATGACGCGGTGTTCTGGATGTATGTGGACATCACTGTAGACGATGATCAGGGGGTGTTTTATGCCTTTTTGACGAGCGTGGGTGACGAGCAATTATTGGATCTGTACACAAAGTCCGAAGCGCATGGCCAAACGCCCTTAGGGCAAATTGTTATCCCAGATACTGATTATTTTCTGATGCGGTGGGATTTTGCTCTAGACTTCGATCAGGTGACGGTACGGATCGACCAGGACGAGGACGGCACGTTCGGGGATATTTACACGTATCGATATGACTTTGTGCCTTACATTCCGAATCCGGATTCCATGGCGTCAATCGGCGGTGCAGAAGGGAAAGTTTACGTTGACAGCGTAAGGATCAATTGCACCGCCGAACCCGAACCCGAGCCCGAACCCGACGACTACGTCGACCTCATCAAGTTCGATTATAAGGACGATGAGAACGACGCGCTGGGCGAGGATAGACTTGCCGGAACTCATACCTTTGAGGTGGAGATTGACAGCGAGTTCGAGTACATCCAGGTCACCACAAAGGCAGGCAGAGAAGAAGCGGTCACGCAGATCGGTGTGGGTGATGACCCGGTCACTGACGACTTGGGATTCGTCATCGAGCTTGTAAGCGTGGAAGACGGTGTTTACAAGGTGGCTGTCTCAAGCACCGACCAGACTCCCAAAGCCCTGAGTTACGTGATCCTGGGAGCCGGTAAGGAAGAAGGCAAGGCTGATCCCGTGCTTATCGGAGTTGTAGACATGCCGGATGGCTATGTGGTCGAGACAGACGGCAACCTCCATGCGAACTGCTTCAAAGATACGCCGGCTGGTCCGAAACCAAAGAACCAGGAAGCAGCGGCAGCAGCAGCTCCAAAGGGTCCGAGCCAGGAAGTTCTGGCCAAGAAGGCAGCTCTTGAAGCGCAGAAAGCGCTAGCGGCCGACGCCAGGTTCACGAGAAAACAGGCGCACATGGCGGACATTTTCAGAGTGGATCCTGATGGCATGCCGCTTAAAGGGCCTCGTTAATCGGCGCAAGGAAGTAAACAGATTATCAAATAACAAGCACACACATGTTGTGCGTGCTGCAAAGACCCTCGTAAACGAAATGCGGGGGTTTTTTGTGTGCCCAAACTGGCTTAATAAAATTCAGGAAAAATATTCAGGTTAAGGCGCAAAAGCTCCTTTACAGTGATAAAAAAATTTGATATATTAAGCCAGGTTGCCGGCGTAGCTCAGGGGTAGAGCAGGGGTTTTGTAAACCTCTGGTCGGGGGTTCAAATCCCTCCGCCGGCTCCATGTCTGACGCTCAAAAGGGACGGGAAAAATCATTTTCCCGTCCCTTTTTTTCGCGTCATCCATCCCGCCTTCGGCGGGCAGTTATTCACTCGACGTCCGGACCTCAAAACGTTGTTTTGGGTCTGTTCGTCTCGTTCATAACAGGAGCCGGCGTCGGGGCCCCTGCGCCCGTCGCTTCGCTCCGGGCTTGGTGTCCCTCCGCATGATCCATGTCTGATCTTCGGAAGCAACGGAAAAATGTATTTTTCCAGTCCTTTTTTTCGCATTATCCATATCTCGCTATCGCTTATTTAAAATGTTTGTCCTGTTTTTACCGGGGACGTTCATTTTCCCCACCGAGGAAAATTCACTCGAAATTTTTCCTCGCTCTCCCTCAGGACCTCCGGTCCTTCGGGAACCATGGCCGCTCGGAAAAATTACGCCCCGTACAAAACAGGACAAACATTTGACTATGCGATCTACGACCGACGAATATTCCCTCCGCCGGCAATTGTTCTTTACAAATTTTGAATAATATTTTAGAATACGCCTACAAGATATATATCCGACGTCTGAAAATGGGGAGATGCCGGAGTGGCCAATCGGAGCAGACTGTAAATCTGTCGGCTTACGCCTACGGAGGTTCAAATCCTCCTCTCCCCACCATTAAAATAAAGGACCCGCTGAAAGGCGGGTTTTTTATTTTAATTAACCTGCCTTGAGGAGGATTCATTTTTTGTTGCTGGCGGATGATTAACCCTTCTGGAGTGGGGCACAGATGTTTAAGCTGTTCCGGACGGGACATTAAATGTCTGAACGGGCAAGGTGTCCGCGCGAAGCGCGGACGAGCGAAGACATTTCGAGTTCGATTTCCTCGCTGGGGAAAGCGAACGCTCCCGGAAGGAACAGTTTAAACATCCGGACCAGGCAATAAAAACTCCGATTGACGAACACCACCTTTTTCTATTTGCCCCTTGCCAAACAGATAATACAGAGGTAATATAACTATGAATATAACATAAACCCGGAGGTGGATATGAAAAAGATACTTATTGTAGATGATGAAAAAGAGATCGTAAGTATTATCGGTAGAAACCTTGAGAGTTCGGGGTTTTCCGTGGTTTCAGCGGCCAGCGGGAAAGAAGCTATCAGTTCCGCCAAGACAGAACGCCCTGACCTCATAGTGCTGGATCTAGTGCTTCCTGACGCGGCAGAGGTAAATGTCGCCGATAAACTCAAGGAGGATGGCGAGACTAAAGGCATCCCGGTGATATTTATATCCGGCCTGCTTTCAAAGGAAGAAGCGGAAGACAAGGGATATTTTTCCGAGGGCAACGTGTTCCTTCCAAAGCCATTCAATAAAGAGGAGCTGTTGTCCGAGATAAATAAACTAATATCCTGATCGATCAAGGCGTTAATATGGAAGTCAAGCCCGCGGATTACAGGAAGATCATACCTCCTCCTCCGGTTGTTCTGGTTTCAACCTTACATGGGAACGTCAAGAACCTGGCTCCCTATGGCATGAACATGCCGGTTTCTTTTGATCCCCCCTTGTACGCGATCGGGGTAGGGCGGACAAAGGACACCTATAAGAATATAATTGAAACGGAAGAGTTCGTTGTGGCGGTCCCCTCCCCGGAACTTGTGGCGAAGATCAACATAACGGCAGAATCTTTTCCGCGGGAAGTGAGTGAATTCGAAAAAGCCGGCCTTACTCCTGTCCGGAGCAAGTCAGTCAAGCCCTTCAGGGTGAAGGAATGCCAGTCGAATTTCGAGTGCAGGCTTGAATGGGTTAAAGAGGCGGGGGATCATTATGTCGTGGTCGGCAGGGTGGTCGCTGCCTGGGTGGAAGACCGGATCTATACAGAGAACATGTCAAGGATCATGATAGACCCCGTTTATGATATCTCTTCGAAAACCGGGGAATATGCGGGCAAGGGGAGCCTGGTGACATGAAAAAAATACTTCTTGTTGATGACGAAAAAGACTTTTTGCTGATAATCGGGGAAGTTCTGAATGAAGCCGGATTCCAGGTGGTCACCGCGACCAATGGTATTGAAGCTTTCCGTTCGGTCAGGGAAGAACACCCCGACCTGGTCATTCTGGATATTGTGTTGCCTGACATAGATGGTGAGACAATATACATGAAATTAAAAGAAGACCCGGCAACGAATGCTATCCCTGTCTTATTTGTATCGGGCGTCTTTTCGAAGGAGGAAGCAAAAAGGGAAAGACATTTTCTGCATGATAAAAATTTTTTAGTCAAACCATTTAACAGGGAAGAACTTCTATCCAAGGTAAACGAGACGCTTGATGAGCGTTAATATGGGAGCGGTTGATGAAAAGAGTTCTGCTTGTAGATGACGAACAAGATTTTTTATTTCTGGTTAAAGAAAACCTGAAGGAAGCGGGGTTTGAAGTCATAACTGCGACCAACGGCAGGGATGCTCTTATCGCGGTTGAAAAAGGCCGTCCGGATATCATTGTTCTGGACATCGCCCTTCCGGACATAGACGGGGCGACTATATCCAGGAAATTGAAAGAAGACCCTGCGACCAGTGAGATCCCGATCATATTTATATCTGGTGTTTTTTCAAGAGACGAAGCGGAAAAACAAGACCATTTTCTTCATGGCAAGACCTTTCTTCCAAAGACTTTTGACATGGAAGAGTTGATAACCGAAATAAACAAGCTGACTTGACGCTCAAGCGGAGCTTGGCCGGATTTATGGTCGATAAAAAGATAAAGAAATATTTAACTCGTGAAGCGCCGGTCTTTATAATCTATTTGATAGCCGCCTTGTATGTAAGTTACGGCACGGCTTCCCGGGCGACGCTTTCCGGGGCCGTTTATCTTGATATCGGCAAGTTCATTATCCATTTGATCCTGTGGATGGCGGCTTACGCGTTAATAAGGGCCGCTATCTGGGTGTTTATCGCTTGCGTGATAAGGAAAAAATAGTTTTAAAAGGCAGGAGGTCATATGAAAAAGGCATTTGCGGCAGTTTTAGTTATAGCTTTGGTATTTTCCTTTACTTCTCCCGTTTTCGCGTACGGCCCCATGGATAAACTGACCAGGGGGGCTGTGAACATTGTGGTCTCACCCATGGAGGTCGTTGATTCTGTCTGGGGCTATTGGTCGGAGGAGAATTATCCTTCGGCGATAATATGGGGGCCCGTCATCGGAACTTTCAATTGCATAAAACGAGCAGTGATAGGTGTTTACGAGGTCGTGACTTTCCCTGTTCCGATACCGGCTGATTACTGGCCTATTCTTGACGAGCCGGAATTCATGCAGCAATAATTCCTTGGAATAGATAATTTAAACACGGAGGACAAGATGAGAAGGGCGTTTTTGTTATTGTTTCTATTGTTGTGTTTGGGCATGCACCTGGGGGTGGAGACAGCTCCGGGGCAGGGTTACGGAAATCTAAAGTGGAAATTCAAGACTGACAGCAGGATCGACGCGAGTCCTGCAGTATCGGGTAACATGGTCTACGTTGCCTCTAGTGATTCCATTGTTTATGCCCTTGACGCGGATAAAGGGACACCTAAATGGAAATTTAAAACAGGGAGTGATATTGACGCTGATCCTGTAGTGGATGGTAATACGGTCTATGCGGGTTCGAAAGACAGCTACCTGTATGCCCTGGACAAAGACAGCGGTGCCGTCAAATGGAAATACGCGACGGGGAGCGGTATCGTTGCCTCTGCTGTGATCGACGAGGGTACAGTGTATGTAGGCTCGTTAGACAGCAACCTGTACGCTTTAGATAAAACAACGGGTACCCTGATCTGGAAATTCCCGACCGGGAGCAGTATAAGGACCGGTCCTTATGTAACGGGTGATATGATCTATATTGTCTCAGATGACGGCTATATTTATGCATTGGAAAAATAGCTTAAGGTCCATAACCGCTTTTGCGATGCTGTTTCTTGTATCCGGGGCCGCTGCTCCGCAAGCCGAAGATGATATAGACAGGGCAACAAAAGAAGTGGACCGTCCGTATCGCAAAGAAGCCCAGAAGGAGATCGAGGCTGTCCGGGGAAAACCGGATATCGAAGTAGGGGAGAAAGAGATCGCCTTCACGGTGGTGCTTGTTGATCATGGTAACAGAAAGATACGAGTTATAAGGAAAATTCGCGATCTAATGCATCTTAGCCCGAAAGAAGCCAGGGACCTCGTTGAGAGCGTGCCGTGTGAATTGAGATCAGGCGTCTCCGAAGAAGAAGCGGAAAACATCAAGGAAGAGATGGAGGACGCCGGCGCAACTGTAAGGCTGAAGACGATGATCAAAAAGAAGCCATGAAAAGAATAGCGTGCATCATACTAACAGTCATTTTATGTCTTAATTCATTTCCTGTATATGCCCAGGAAAAAACGGGGACAGAAGATCTGGAAAAACTGAAATTAAAATTGGCGTTTGACTCGAATCCGGGAGATATCGGGCTTAAGAACCAGGTCAAAAGATATGTCCAGATCAGGATGAAACAGCTCGGGAATATAGTTTTCAAGGATAAGGATTATGATTTCGAACTGATATTCTTTGTTTTCGAACCAAAGGATAAGACAGGGGAGGGAACGGGTATCGTGGTGATATCCGTGATAGCGACCGAACCCTTGCCGGATGGCAGGCCGATCTTTATAGGTGACACCTTTAAGGTGTGTAACAGGGGAGATCTTCCCAAGGCGTGCGAATTGCTCGTCGATCAAATAAACAGCGACTTCCTTGCGAGAGAAACGAAAACTGAATAGGGTTGACAATAAAGCCCAAAAGTGTATATTATTCTCACAGTTTATAGAGTTCAAGCGAGCGTAGCACAATGGTAGTGCAGAAGCCTTCCAAGCTTCCTACGTGGGTTCGATCCCCATCGCTCGCTCCATAAATTATCCCAATCAGGGCAACAGATAATTTTTAAAAACAGCAATCAGATATGTGGTTGCTGTTTTTGTTTGTTCGTCGAAAATCCGCAGAAAATAGCTTTTCTCCGTCTATTAAACCTCTTTTGCATAAACAACTTACACGCTGTTAAGAATACAAAAGATAACTAGCTTTATCTTGACTTAACGTATAATTTTTGATATTATATTAGTAATTTCTAGAAAAAGGCAAACCTGCGGTAACGCAGGGACGCAAAGCTGGGGGATCTGGAAAGTTTTATTAATTCAACATCTAGATGGCCAAGCTGCCTGGAAAGGTGGCTTGGCTCTTTTATTTTATGGCCTGGAAATATGGAGCGGTGTTAACCTCCCCCCAGCGTAATGCCGCTCCCCAGGCCTAATGAACTGCCCAATAAATTGGGCAACTACTATCGAATGTCGGTCGTGGTTCGTCGGTCGTCGGTCGTCGGTCGTCGGTCGTCGGTCGAGGATTGTAGTTGCTCGATTTATCGAGCAAAAAAAAGCGGAGAATATGAGTAACGCAAAGAACAAATACAGGATATGGTTCAAGACAATCGCGATGGTCGTAGTGTGCCTGTTTACGGTCAATACTATCTCATGGTCATATCCTGACCGGGTAATTCCTGCTTTTAACGCTAACCTCCAGGTCCAATCCATGTTCAGTCCTATCACGAAATGGCTGGAGGGCGATCTTCAGGCACAGGCGAATTTTGAGCTCATGGCCATGCTTGAAACTGCCTTGAGACAAAAGGGAAAACCTTCCCACGACGTTAATTCCAGTTTTGATATCGGTTATGCTGAGGGCGCCCTTCAAAGCGAGGCGCCACAGAAGCATCGTGTTATTGGTATGAGCTCCGCTCCGGCAAAGAACAGAAACGGTATATCTTTCAAAATAGTATTCTGCGAGGGATCGAGAAAAGGGACAGAGTTTGAAATTCGCGTGGATAGTAAAAGCCTTGATGAGCTTTTCCGAAAACCTGATGACCTGGTGATCAGGCCGGTTTCCGAGGTGGGTGAAGTTAAGCCTGAGCCTGAGAGGAAAAAGGCTACAGAGCCGTCTTCAGAGCCTGAACCCGAAGAACCATCCACAGAACCCGAAGAACCGAAACCCTCCCAGATCGGCAAGCGGGCGAGGGTGAAGGCGGTAATCGGAGAGGGCGGCAAGAAATATGCCGTGATAGTTGACGCGCTGGATGAGAAAAAGGAACTGGCCAGGCCGGAGCTTATCCCCGAGAATTGGGACAGGATAAAGGATATGTTTGATACGCAAGACAAACTGGGATCACTGGTGGGCTTGTTCGCGATGACCAATAGGTCTCACCGGGATATCATGGAAAAGCTTCTTGAACTTTTTCAGAAATCTCCCCCGGAAATCTATAGTTTTAGGGATACCGCAGAGGACCTTTTCGGTTTTGCCTACCACTCGACTGAAGATAAGTTCATCGCCCTCCATAACGATTTTATTGACGATCCCGTAGCTGTTTTCCATGAAGCTATTGAATACATGTTCCTTTCCGGGCAGATACGCTTTGAATATAAAGGAATTATTGCCTGGTT
>JBARQV010000010.1:0-93495 GCA_049643885.1 Candidatus Omnitrophota bacterium
GATATTCCCGGCAACATCAATGATGCTTCCGACCCAAAGATCGTGGCCGCCGCCCGGGAAACGGACGCTCTTGTGTACGTGGCCCGCGCTTTCAAGAACCCCAATGTCCCCCATCCTCACGAGACCATCAACCCTACCCGTGATTTCGGATATATCAATCTCGGCCTGATAATGGCAGACATGGGTTTAGCCGCGAAGAGAATAGAGAAGATAAAGGCCCTTTTTCATAAAACAGGAAAAAGGAAAGAGGATGAAATGGAACTGGCGGTCCTTGAAAAGATAATGACCAAGCTCGAGATGGAGGAAGAGGCCAGGGAGGCTGAGCTTGACGAGCAGGAAGAAAAGCTTGTCCGTTCATTCCAGTTCCTTACACTTAAACCTTATTTGACCGTTCTGAATGTCTCCGATGAAGACCTGAGATCGGGGGAGACTTCAAGTATCCTCTCTCAATTACCGTACTGCATAGCCATACCGGCCAACTTCGAGATGGAAGTCCAGCGCCTGAAAGAGTCCGAAAGAGCCACCTTTTTAGAAGACGTCGGGGAAAAGGAGCTTTCTATAAACGATTTCATCAGAAAAGCCTATGAAACGCTCGGACTGATCTCCTTCTTCACGATCGGTAAAGAGGAAGTCCGGGCCTGGACTATACCAAAAGGCACTACTGCCCACGCCGCGGCAGGAAAAATACACACCGATATGGAGCGTGGTTTTATCCGCGCTGAAGTATTCGCTTACAACGAACTCAAAACACTGGGAAGCGAGCAGGAAGTAAGGCATGCCGGAAAATGCCGCCTGGAAGGGAAAGAGTACATAGTCCAGGACGGCGACATCCTCTTCATCAAATTCAACGTATAATCGCCCATCGTCGCTTGCATTATTTATTGCCTGGTCCATTCCTGCCAGGGACGTCCGCTTTTCCCAGCGAGAAAATCGGACTCTAAAATTTCCTCGCTCTCGCCGGAAGTCAAGACACAGGCGAACCGTGCCCCCTCGGAAATTTAAAGCCCTGTACGGAACAGATCAGGCAATAAAACTCTCGATTCGCTTGTCTCATTTCATAAGTTGCATGGTTAAATGTTTGTTCTGTTTTCCCCGAGTAGATGTTTAACCTGTCAGGGTTACGGAAAGGTCCGGGGGTGTGTTCAGTGCGAGTTTCCAAAAAAAAGTGATTTTAGGTCGCTTTTTTTGGACTGTCTGAGCACGGAATACACCCCCGGGCCTTTTCAGCATTCAGATAGATCAAACATCTAATGAACGTTTAATAGGAACGGATAGGCAATAAAAAAGCCACCAGATAAGTCTGATGGGTTTTTTAATAAAGCTGGTAGCCCCAAGGGGATTCGAACCCCTGTCGCCAGAATGAGAATCTGGTGTCCTAGGCCAGACTAGACGATGGGGCCACCGTATTTTGGTGCGCGAGGCGAGAAAACCAGCTCCGAATCAAATGAGGAGCGCAGGATCCTCGGCTCGAGCGGATGTTTATTGGGTAAAAAGACCAAGGGAATGTATTTCCTTGGGGGTTTTGCCCAATAAGCATAAAAAGATCAACAGATCTTTTTACAAAAATTTATCTCAAATAGCAAGCGCCGCTATAAATTTTTGGTGCGCGAGGCGAGATTTGAACTCGCACAGGATCGCTCCCGCCAGCCCCTCAAGCTGGTGCGTCTGCCAGTTCCGCCACTCGCGCGGGGTACTTCCAGTAAAAAGAGATTGTAATTCTCTTTTTACAAAAAATCTAGTAGATTTTTTGGCTGGGATGCCTGGATTATCAGCCATGCTTTCCCAAGTCCTTTATTTAACGCTAATTATACCATTTTTTTTAATATTTGGACAGTTTTGCCAGAATACATACTTATTGGTCACCCGGGACAGCTGAGAGCATTAACATCGTCCAGCCACTGAATATCAGGTTTATCCCTACAAGCAGGCCGAGCATCCATGCCACGCTGCCGGGGTACCCGGAGAAAATAATAGCGGCCAGTATAAGGGCCGCGATACCGCTGGCAAGCATCCAGCCCCAGTTCGACATCGGCCGGAGTTGTACTGCGACGGCGATCTTTATTACTCCTTCGAACATAAAGAGAATGGCTAAGAGCAGTGTCAGCGTAAGCACGCCCTCGAGCGGATACCGTAGGAACATGATACCGATCGCGAGGTAAAGTATCCCGATGAGAAGTCTCAGGATACATTTGCCGGAATTTAACGCGCGGAACGAATGGACGATCGTAACAATGCCGCTTAGTACAAGGATCCACCCGAAGAGAACCTCAACAGCGACAGAGGCAACTAACGGCACTGCTACAGCCGCCGCACCGAGAAGGATCAATATGATCCCCGCGACCAGGAACCATCCTTTAGTTTCTTGTATGATATCTGACATATTAACATTTCTCCTTTTTGAATTATTGTACTGCAATATGGCGGATTATTAAAAGAAAAGACTCAACCCCTTATTGCATAAAATTCAAATGTGGCTAACTTATGAAACCTGCCCTGGATCCTCTTTGGCCTGCATGTTTTCTTTATTCAGTTTACGCTGTTTTTTTTCTTCTTTTTTCTTTTTCTTTGCCAGTTCTTTCTGATGCTTTTGATATGAATAATTATCTCTTGCCAACATACCCTCCTTTTGTCTTGGGGGCCATCCCGCATGGGGGCACCCTATAATTTGGATTATACTACTAGGGAATATACTGTCCGGGAAAAACAAAATGCTCTCTGTCAAGCAGGGGGCATTTAAATAAAGATCCTGAGGGGCCTACGACAAAATTGGCTCCCCGTATTGGACAACTCTTGTGGACTGCTCGGAGTGAGAGACTAACAAAATCTCTTCTTTTAACGACCGCTGTCCTTACGCCTTGCGAAGCACTCCTTGCAGTATACTGGACGGTCCCCGCTGGGCTTGAAAGGAACTTCGCATTCTTTCTTACATTCTGAACAAGTCACTTTGTGCATCTCCCGCGGCCGCTTGTCAAATCCACCACCACCTCGCTGATATCCCATCTTGTCTCCTTTTTGTTTTTATTAACAATAATTATACACTAAAAAAGCCCCTTGCAACTTATTTGCTAGGATTTAAAGCCATGGCTGGGATGCCTGGACTCTCCCAGATTTAAGTTCAATTTTACCATTTCACCACCAAAATCACCACCAAAAACACCACCAAAAACACCAAAAACTACTATTTATTTGTTCTTTATGAATATACGTTTCAGGGAATCGCCGAGTCGGTTTTTTTTCAATTCTCGGGCGATTATATTTTTAAACAAACGAGGGCTCACTCCTAAAAATGAAATGACTTCACTAAACCCAAAAAATCTTATTACCAGAACTTTTTTCAACATTTTCAAAAGACCAAATGGTGTATAAAAAGAAAATTTTATCTTTCTGCCTATTTTTTTTAAGGTAGCGTGGCTATAATTATCCGAATAAAGTTCGCCCCTCTCGGTAACATGGTAACCGGGTGTTTCTTCCGCTATTTTTTTAAGAGGCGAGAATTTCTCTATTCTTAACTTCTGAAAAGTAATGGAGTCAAGGCTTATCTCCTTTGCGAATTTCGATATATACAACATTTCTTCCTCGGTCTCGCCTATGTTGCCATAAATAAAGTAGCCATGGTAGTAGATGGGGTATTTTTTTAGCACAGCAAAGCATTTTCTTATGGTGTCTGAGTCGAAACCCTTGTTAAGCTCAGCCAGTATACGATTGTGCGGAGATTCTATACCTATCAAGAGTATCTTGAATCCCGCCCGAACCATCTTGCTTAGAAGCTTAGGATGTTTGGCTATTTCGATACGGGTCTGTGCTATAAAACGTTTTTTTATTTTGCGTGCTATTATTAAATCGCAAATCTCTTCTGCCCTTTTTGCATTTGTGAAAAAGTTATCATCGCTAAAAAGTACGGTATTGGCGGTTATTTGTTCTATCTCTTCGATAACAGATTCAACGCTACGTGCCGCATAGTATCTCTTTTGACCCAGCGGATTCAAGCTGAATGTGCAAAACTTGCACTCGTAAGGACATCCTCTCGCGCTCAAAACTGTATCAAACGTTAAATTTGTCACGTTGAGACCGTTTAATATTAAGCGATGTTTGTTCCGCCTTAAATTGCGATCGGGTGTTGCTATGTCGTTTACTTCCTGCAAAGATCTATTTTCATTATGAATCACCTTGCTGTTTGCTCTATAAGAAATACCTAAAATATTTTCGAGCGGCAGCCCTTTTAGTATCTCTTTTGTCGTCTCTTCTCCCTCGCCTCTTACAATAATGTCTATTTTTGGACAGGCCCGAAAGAGCTCCTCGCCCTGCTCTGTCGCCTTATATCCGCCTACGACTAAAGGCATATTATCCGGCATGCGGTTTAGCAGGTCACAGATTTCTTTGAATTGGCGATCCCACCCAATGCTAACGAATATAATATCTATTTCCCTGCGTATAAAATCCAGCAGCTTATCGGGATCGCAAAAATCTTTTTCAGACCTCAGGTCAAGAAGGGTTATTTTATCCACAAGACCCTTGGCGCTTGTCGCTACATACTCAAGGCCTGTAGGCGGGAAAAGCCCCCTCATGCTTGTTGTGTTTTTTTCGATATACGGATTTAGAAATAAGGCGTGTTTATGTTTCATCTTTAATAACATTTAGGGTTCTGACTTCAAAACTGATCCATTGTATTCTTAAAAGTTGCTCTTTGCAAGCTAGCTTATCCTTGCAATCCGAAGGACACCCAGGCAAGAAGGATGGGATTAAACAAGACTGGCTGGGATGCCTGGACTCGAACCAGGAACAAATGTTCCAGAGACATTCGTGTTACCATTACACCACATCCCAGCGCTATATTGTGGACAATATTATATTATTTATCCTTCTTGCTTTCAATCTTTTTCCAAGTATCGCGTAAAGTCACCGTGCGGTTAAAAACCGGTTTTTTGTCAGAGGAGTCGGCCGGGTCGACAAAGAAATAACCCTGCCTTTCGAACTGGTACCTGCTTCCCGACGAGGCGTCTTTCAGGCTCGGCTCGAGCTTACAGGATTTTAAAACTTCCAGCGAATTCGGGTTCAGATTGGACCTATAATCCTTGCCTTCTTCCACTTCCTCGGGATCCCGTTTTGTAAATAGATACTCATACAGGCGAACCTCTGCCTCTGTCGCATGCTTGGCTGATACCCAATGCAACGTGCCTTTAACCTTACGTCCGTCCGGGGCATCCCCTCCCCGTGTTTCAGGATCGTGCGTGCAATGAAGTTCCAGTATCTCTCCATTTGCATCCTTGATAACCTCATCGCATTTAATGAAATACGCATACCGCAAGCGAACTTCTTTTCCCGGGGCCAGACGGAAGAATTTCTTCGGCGGGTCTTCCCTGAAATCATCGCGCTCGATGTAGAGTTCGCGTGAAAACGGAACTTTTCTGGTCCCCATGTCCGGGGCTTCCGGATTATTGATCGCGTCCAGCTCTTCTTCGTCTTCCGGATAGTTAGTGATCACTACTTTTAAGGGACGTAAAACCGCCATTGCGCGGAGGGCTGTCTTATTTAATTCTTCGCGGATACTGTTCTCAAGCTGGACAACATCTACGATGCTATTCATCCTCGCTACCCCGATCTTCTCACAAAAATCCCTGATCGATCCGGGCGTATACCCCCGTCTTCTTAGGCCCGATATTGTAGGCATCCGGGGGTCATCCCAACCGTTCACATGCCCGCCTTCTACAAGCTCCAAAAGTTTTCTTTTGCTCAAAATAGTATTACTAAGATTGAGGCGCGCAAACTCCATCTGCTGGGGATGGTAAGCCCCTAGCTCATCCAGGAACCAGTCATATAACTGGCGGTGAGTCTCGAATTCTAAAGTGCAAATGGAGTGGGTGATCTTTTCTATCGAATCTTCGAGACCGTGGGCCCAATCATACATGGGGTATATGCACCACTTGCCGCCTGTGCGATGATGTTCGGCGTGCAATATGCGGTACATAACAGGATCACGCATTAAAAGATTCGGGTGTGTCATGTCGATCTTCGCGCGTAATGTTTTCGAGCCGTCAGGAAACTCCCCTTTCTGCATGCGTTCGAACAGGTCCAGATTCTCTTCGGCAGACCGGTCCCTGTAGGGGCTGTTTTCCCCCGGCTCGGTAATGGTGCCTCGGTATTCCCTGACCTCTTCAAGCGTCTGATCACAGACGAATGCTTTCCCTTTCTTGATGAGCAGGACCGCGTATTCGTACATCTCGTCAAAATAGTCAGAAGCGTAAAACAGTCTGTCCTGCCAGTCCGCGCCCAGCCACTTGACATCCTCGATAATAGAGTCGACGTATTCCTGTTCTTCTTTGCAGGGGTTGGTATCGTCGAACCTAAGATTGAATTTGCCGTTATAGTCCCTGGCTATGCCGTGATTAAGGCATATCGCCTTGGCATGGCCCACGTGCAGGTACCCGTTGGGCTCGGGAGGAAAACGGGTATGGACCCTGCCTTCGTTCTTCCCCGCCGTCAGGTCCGCGTCAATTATGTCCCTTATGAAATTCGAAGTCTTCCTCATATGTTACTCTCGAAAAATAAAAGTGATTAATGATCGCTGCTGAATGAGCGGTTCTGTACGGGACGTTCCCGGCAAGAACAGCTCATCCGGCAGCCCTCTTCATTCTTTCCAGCACTTTTTCTTTTCCCAAAACTTCCATCATCTCGAACAAGCCCGCGCCTTGCGATTTTCCGCTTATGGCTACGCGGGTCGGATGGATTATCTGGGCGGCTTTCAGGTTTCTTTCCTCGGCGATCTCACGGCAAATGCTCTCGATTTTCTCATGTGAGAAGTCATCAAGCGCCTCGAGCCTGCCGGCGAATATCCCGACGTTCTCCTTGTTGCCCTGAGCGCTGAGATGCTTATTTTTCGCTTTTTCATCTACCACGAAATCGTCCTTGAAAAAATAATCTGTAAGCTCCGAAAATTCGTTCAAGGTCTTCATCCTGACCTTGTAAAGCCCGATGACCTTTAAGATATGATCATCCTGTATCCCTGACATGTCTAGCCCGGCGGAAACAAGCCGGTCCTTGATAAGCGGGAGTAGCTTGTCGGTATTGGATGCCATTATATGCTCGCCATTCAGCCACCGGAGTTTCTGAATGTCGAACATCGCCTGAACATCCTTCAGATCTTCCAGTTTGAATATCTTTACCGCTTCTCCCAATGAGATCACTTCCCGGTCTTCTCCCGGAGACCATCCCAGGAGCAAAAGATAATTGGCCAGGGCCTCCGGCAGAAATCCTTCATCCTTGTATTCCTCTACGGAGACTCCCCCATGCCTTTTTGAAAGTTTCGCCCCGTCAGTTCCCATCATGAGCGGTATGTGCGCGAACCGCGGCGGTTCGAGCCCCATGGCTTCGTAGAAAAGTATCTGTTTGGGTGTATTGGAGATATGGTCATCTCCCCTGATTATGTGGGTGATGTTGAGATAAGCGTCATCGACCACGCAACAGAAATTATAAGCGGGGGAACCGTCCGACTTGATCATCACTTGGTCTTTTATCTCATCGGTATTGAAAGTTATCCTGCCGTGGATAATGTCATCGACCTCGATCGTCCTGCCCTTCTCTACCTTGAATATGATCGCGTCGCCTTCGCGGTAAGCCTTACCTCCCCCGAGGATCTTTTCCGCTTTCTCGCGGTAGACATCGAATCTTTTGCTCTGGTATATAGGTTCTTCGTCCCAATCGAGCCCCATCCATTTCAAGTCTTCAAGGATCTCTTTAAGATACTTTTCGTCTGACCTCTCGCGGTCCGTATCCTCTATCCTCAGCAGGAATTTTCCTCCGGTGCGCCGGGCGTAAAGCCAGTTAAAAAGCGCCGTCCTGGCGCTTCCCAGGTGAAGGTAACCCGTGGGGCTCGGGGCAAAACGGACGATCACCATCAGGCGCTACCTTTCTTTCCCAGCTCTATCCCTCTTTCCAGGGCTTTTATATTTATCGACACGAGTTTCTTTTGTCCCATGGCCAGTTTCTCAAAGATGCCGGACAAGAGTTCCTTATCGAACAATGTCTTTCCCGCGAGATATGTTCCCATGGCGATCATGTTGGCGACTTTCACGTTCCCGAGCTTTATAGCCTCATCGGTAAAAGGGACCTTGACCACTTTAATGTCTTTTCTGTTGACTTCACGGTTCACCATGGAAGAATTCAATATAAGGGTCCCGTTCTTTTTGATACTTTTTTCAAATTTATCCAAGGAAAGTTCGTTCATGATAAATCCCGTATCCGCCAAAAAAATGATCGGGTTGGCTATCATCTCAGAACTGACCCTGACCATGCAATGCGCCGTTCCTCCGCGCACTTCGGCACCATACGAAGGCATCCAGGTCACATGGTACCCCTTATCCATGCCGGCGTTGGCAATGACCTTGCCGAGAATCATTATCCCTTGTCCGCCGAACCCTGCACAAATTATATCTTCACTTATTTTCTTATCCACTGTCCTTTATCACTCCCAACGGGTATTCTTTTATAACTTCCTCCCCTATGCGTTCCATGGCCTTGAGCGGGGTCATCCCCCAGTAAGTAGGGCAGGGGGAGAGGACTTCGACCATGGAAAACCCTTTTCCATCAAGCTGGGTCTGGAAAGACTTTTTAATAGCTCTTTTAGTATTCAATATTTCCTTGACTGAATGAACAGAGACCCTTTCCAGATATCTCGCGCCGGGAAGAACCGCCATCATCTCCGTGATCTTCATGGGAAACCCTTCTTCTATGGCCCTGCGAGTAAATGGCGTCGTTGCTGTTTTTTGTCCCAGAAGCGTGGTCGGGGCCATCTGCCCACCTGTCATTCCGTAGACACCGTTGTTTACGAAAATAACCGAGATATTTTCACCTCGGTTACCGGCATGAATGATCTCAGCCGTCCCTATCGCCGCCAGGTCCCCATCCCCCTGGTAGGTGAAGACCAGCTTGTCGGGCAAGACGCGTTTTATGCCGGTAGCTACCGCGGGAGTGCGTCCGTGGGCGGCCTCCGTGACATCGAAATCCCAGTAATCATATGCCAGGACCGCGCACCCTACCGGAGCAACAGCGATAGTTTTTTCACGGACCCCGAGTTCGTCAATAACCTCGCAGACAAGACGGTGTATGAGGCCGTGCCCGCAACCGGGGCAATAATGTGTGGCCGCGTCTTTCATCGATTCCGGTTTTATAAACTGTTTACCCATTTTATTATCTCATCTTCTTCAGGGATCCCTCCGCCGGTCCTCCCGTAAAAGGAAACCCTGCTATCGTCCTGTACGGCAAGCCGGACGTCTTCAACCATCTGCCCGGCGCTCATCTCGGTGACTAGAAACTCGCATCCCCTATTTGCGAATTTTTTTATCTCATTATACGGAAAAGGCCATAAAGTAATAGGCCGCACCAATCCCGCCTTTTTCCCGTTTTCTCTAAGCCGATCGACAGAGGAACGGGCTATCCGGCTCGCTGTCCCGTAAGCGACGATGATGTTCTCCGCGTCGTCCGTATTATATGTTTCAACTGCAACCTCTTCTTTCTCGATCACACGATATTTGTCCTGTAACTTCTGGTTGAGTTTCTCCAACGCTCCTTCTCCCAGCAAAAGGCTTTTTATGCTCTGCGGTTCTCTCCCTTCAGCCCCGGTCAATGCCCAAGGCTTTTCTATCACTCCCGGGGCTTTGATATCATCATCAAATTCCAAAGGTTCCATCATCTGGCCCAGCATGCCGTCAGCCAGGACCATTACCGGCATCCGGTACTTATCCGCTAAAGCGAATGCCCGGTACGTAAAATCGAACATCTCCTGCACGGTGGCCGGGGCCAAAACTATCATTCGGTAATCCCCGTGCCCGCCTCCTTTCGTAGCCTGGAAATAGTCGGACTGGGAAGGCGCGATATTTCCGAGCCCGGGGCCTCCTCTCATGACATTGACGATCACGGCAGGCAGTTCACAGCCCGCCAGGTAAGAAATGCCTTCCTGCTTTAGGCTGACGCCTGGACTGGAAGAAGTGGTGAAAGCGCGTTTACCGGCGACTGAAGCGCCGAATACCATGTTAATGGCGGAAACTTCGCTTTCTGACTGGATAAAGATGCCGTTTTCTTCGCCCATCCTGCGGGACATGTACGCGGTCAGTTCGTTCTGGGGAGTGATCGGGTATCCAGCATAAAACCTGCACCCGGCGCGTATGGCGCCCTCCCCGCAAGCTTCATTCCCTGTCGACAAATACTTCATTGTTTCTCCTCTACAGGCTTACGCCTGTAGTATCCATTCCCCCACACGGAAGTGTGGGGTCTTATTTTTCCTCGATTATCTCGATGGCACAATCCGGACATATTATCGCGCATAGTCCGCAATGAGTGCACTTTTCCGGATCTTTCAAATTTACATACCGGCAGCCTTTCTTGTTGACCTCTTTCGTCAGTTCAAGCACGTGCTGGGGACATACATTAACGCATAAGATACATCCCTTGCATCTTTCCTTATCTATTTTAAGTTTCATGGTATTCGTCTTCGCTTTCATAGCCTTTCCTACAGTATTTCGTTTTCGATGGTCACGGCGACCTCATCCGGGGTAAGATGATACTTCCTCAAAAGTTCTTCCCTTGTTCCGTGCTCTATGAATTCATCCGGAAGGCCGAGGCATCTTATCTCCACATTGTTGATCTTTTCTCGTTCCATGAACTCCAGCACCGCCGTCCCGAACCCTCCGCTGACTATGCCCTCTTCGATAGTAATTATCTTTTTCACTTTTCGGAAAACATCTTCCAGCATCTGCCCGTCCAGGGGTTTGATGAACCGGGCATTGATGACCGAAGCCTCGATCCCTTTCCGGGATAAGAGTTCCCCCACTTCCAACGCGGTGTTTACCATACTCCCGACTGCCAGAATGGCCAGGTCCTTGCCGCTTCTTAAAGCTTCAGCCTTTCCGATCTCAAGCGGAGCACAGGAAGCAAGGCTAACAAGCTGCCGCGCGCTCCCCCGTGGGTATCTTATCGAAACCGGCTTATCCCATTCTATAGCTTTTTCAAGCATAATTTCAAGCTCTGGACCGTCTTTAGGAGCCATCACTACAAACCCGGGCAGACTCCTCATATAAGCAATGTCGAAATTTCCATGATGAGTGGGCCCATCTTCGCCCACCAGCCCGGCCCGGTCCAAACAAAAGACGACCGGCAGACGCTGCAGGGCGACATCGTGCACAAGCTGATCATAGGACCTCTGCAGAAAAGTGGAATAGATCGCCACTACCGGTTTAAGGCCTCCTTTTGCCATGCCGGCAGCAAAAGTCACCGCGTGGGCTTCCGTGATCCCTACATCGTAAAAGCGTTCGGGATACTTCTTGGCAAAACTCTGTAACCCTGTTCCATCCGACATCGCAGCAGTGACCGTGACTAACCTTTTATCCCTACGTCCGAGTTCGACTATCTTTTTTGAAAAATGCTGTGTAAATGTTTCTGCAGCTTTATCCTCCTTTATGGTCTTTCCCGTCGGGATATCAAAAGAACTTACCCCGTGAAAACTGGTCGGGTCTTCTTCCGCGAATCTGTAACCTTTTCCTTTTTTGGTGATCACGTGGATGAACACAGGTTCCTTTAGATCCAACGTATTTCGGAATATGGAGATCAGGTCGTCGATATTGTGCCCGTCAATCGGACCAAAATACCGGAATCCCAGTTCCTCGAACAGGATCCCCGGTACGATAAGGTTCTTTAAACTTTCCAGAAATTTTTTCACACTCTTGTAAGCCCCAGAGCCGAGTTTGGGGATATTTTTTATGACTCTTTCCCCTTCTTCCCTGACCCTGTTATAAAGAGGATTGGAGATGACTTTGTTTAAATACCTGTTCAGCGCCCCGACCGGTTTTGAAATAGATTGTTCGTTGTCGTTCAGTATGATGGCTATCTTCGTCCTCATATGTCCGGCATGGTTCATCCCCTCGAAAGCCAGTCCTGTGGCCAGCGAAGCATCGCCTATCACGGCCGCTACCTTGTAGTTTCCTTTCTTAAGGTCGCGAGCTGAAGCCAGGCCGAGAGCTGAAGAAATGGAGGTCGCACTATGCCCGCAGGTGAACGGATCATGCTCACTCTCTACCGCGCTGGGGAATCCGCTCAGCCCTCCCATCTGCCTTAAGGTGTCAAATCTATCGTTCCTCCCGGTAAGCAGTTTATGAGCATAGCTCTGATGTCCGACATCCCAGACGATCTTGTCTTTGGGGCTGTCCAGGCAATAATGGAGGGCTATCGCCAGTTCCACCGTGCCCAGGCTGGCGGCAAGGTGCCCCCCTGAATGCGAGGTGGTATTGACGATCTTGTCTCTTATTTCCGCGGCCAGCTTTTTTAACTGGTTGCTGCCCAATTTTTTAAGATCCTGCGGTGATGAGATCTTATCCAAAAGTTCATACATCGCTCTTACCTGTTATTCCTCTGTTTTTGCCTTCTTTTCCTGGAAAGCTTTTTTCTTGAATTTGCCTTTTTCGTCCCTGGAAAGCAGCTCGATCTTTTCCTTGGCCTTGCTTAGTTTTTCCTGGCAGATCCGGACCAGCTTTACGCCTTCTTCATACTTTTTAAGAGAATCCTCCAGCGAAAGGTCGCCGGCTTCAAGATCTTCAACTGTTTTCTCCAGCTTTTCAAGCGCCTTCTCGAAACTTATATCTTTCATCCTTTTCCTCCCGCTCTTTCTTTCTCGATGCGCTTCACCGTGCTAAAAACCTCTCCCCGGGCAAGCCTGGTCCGCAGTGCGTCTCCGGCTTTCAGTCCAGCCGCGGTCTTTACGGTTTTTTCACCCTTAAAAGTAATACTGTAGCCCCGTTCTAAAACGGCAAGGGGACTCAACATCTCGAGCTTTCCCGCAGTGCCGGCAAATTCCTTGCTCTTGATCTCCACGCAGTGAGCGATGTTCGCCTGGACCGATTTGGCCAGGTCGTCTAGCTGCTGCTGGAGTTGTAGAAAAACGTTCATCGGGGCCCTGAGTACATAGCTCTCTTTAAGCCTCTTAAGATCCTTCTCCAGGATGTCTATCCTGGATCTTACTGCCGTCTTCATGCGAAGCGCGTAATCCATTATCCGGCCAGCAAGTTCTTCTTTTACCGGTATCACCAGTTCCGCAGCGGCCGAAGGTGTTGGAGCCCTGAAATCCGCTGTAAAATCGGAGATCGTATAATCGACCTCGTGCCCCACTGCGCTTATTACAGGTATCTCCGAAGCGAATATCGCCCGGGTGACTTTTTCCTCGTTGAACGGCCAGAGGTCTTCCAGACTGCCTCCTCCACGTCCCACGATAAGGACATCTATCGGATGTTCTTCGCTACCTGTCTCGGCAAGATAAGAATTATATTCATTAAATTCCTCTATAGCCTTGGCTATTTCGTGTTTGGCCTCTTCTCCCTGGACCTTGACCGGGCATATGGTTATTTCGACATTTGTGAAACGGCGCTTGGCCACCTTCAGGATATCCCTTATGGCCGCGCCCGTTGGGGACGTCACTACCCCTATATGCACCGGCAGGTACGGCAGCGGTTTTTTATGCTCCGGGGCGAAAAGCCCTTCTTTGCGCAGTTTCTCTTTAAGTTGTTCGAAGGCAAGCTGCAGAGCGCCCTTGCCCTTGGGCTCCATCTTGCTCACGTAAAACTGGTATTGTCCGCGCTTGTCGTATACGCTTATCCGGCCGTAGCACAAGACATGCAATCCGTCTTCCACGTCGAAAGCAAGGCGGGAACTGCTGTTCTTGAACATGACGCAGTTTATAAGACTGTTCTCGTCCTTGAGGCTGAAATACGCATGTCCCGAAGTATAAACCTTAAAATTTGATATCTCCCCTTCGACCCAAATTTCGGGGAAAGCATCTTCCAGCAAAAACCGGATATCTCTGGTAAGCTCGCTGACCGTGTAAATATGAGTTTCAGTTTTCTCCATGTTACTTTTCCTGAACACGTTTTATGCTTACAGCTTTCCCTGTTGAATCTTCGACTTCAACTATCACGCCGTGCATTTCCACGCCCCCGTCGGCCATCTCAAAACGAGTGGGCATTTGGCTCACAAAACGCAGTATGATCTGTTCTTTTTTTCTACCGATCACCGAATCATACGGCCCTGTCATCCCGCAATCGGTGATGTACGCCGTTCCTTTAGGCAGGATCTTCTCGTCCGCTGTCTGAATATGAGTATGGGTCCCCAGGACCGCACTGGCCAGCCCGTCAAGATACCATCCCATCGAAACTTTCTCGCTGGTCGCTTCCGCGTGCATGTCGACGATTACTATCGGCGTTTCCTTACGCACTTTGTCTATCTCTTTCTTGACGCGGACAAAAGGGCAGTCCACCGCTTCCATGAAGACTCGCCCCAGAAGGTTGATAACACCGACCTTCTTGCCGCCGCCGGCATTCACGACGGTCGCCCCTCTGCCGATCGTCCCTTCCGGATAATTGGCAGGCCTTATGAGCCTGCTGCTGGTCTCGAGATAATCGTATATTTCTTTTCTTTTCCAGATATGGTCGCCAGCGGTAAGAACATTGATCCCGTTCCGGAAAAGCTCGTCCGCGATCTGGGGTGTGACACCGCTGCCCCCGGCAGCGTTCTCGGCGTTGGCGATCACGAAATCGATCTTTTTTTCTTCCCTGTAGTCAGGCAGTCTGTCCTCGACGATCCGGCGTCCCGGTTTCCCGACAATATCACCCAGAAATAATATTCTCATGAATTTCCCTTTTCTGTCATCCCGGGGGAGACCCGGGATGACATACAAATATTACTTGATCCCGGACATTCGCCTTCGGCGAATTCCGGGATGACGTTCGGTCATGCAACTTACGCCGCTTCCCTCCGTAAGTTGCGTCCTCACGTCACTTCGCGTACTCTATTGACCTGGTCTCGCGAATAACAACGACCTTGATCTGGCCCGGGTACTGCATGCTGCTCTCGATCTTCTTTTTTATTTCCTGGGCCATCATCGCCGCTTTGGCATCGTCTATCTTTTCCGGCTGGACGATGATGCGTATTTCCCGGCCGGCCTGGATAGCGAAGGTCTTTTCTACTCCTTCGAATTCATTGGCGATGCCCTCAAGGTTTTCCAACCTCTTGATATATGACTCAAGGGTCTCCCTTCTGGCCCCGGGGCGCCCGGCGCTAATGGCATCCGCTGCCTGCAACAGGACCGCCAGAAGAGTTTTGGGTTCGATGTCGCCGTGGTGGGCTTCAATAGCATGAGCTACTATTTCAGGTTCCCCGTACTTCCTTGCCAGGTCTGCCCCGATCTTGGTATGTGTTCCTTCTACTTCATGTGAAACGGCTTTCCCAATATCATGCAAAGCGCCGATGCGCTTGGCCAGGTTGACATCGAGCCGGAGCTCCCCAGCCATGGTCGCCATAAGGTAAGCTGTCTCTTTTGAATGCTGTAGAACGTTCTGCCCATAGCTGGTGCGGAACTTGAGCCTCCCCAGGAGTTTCACGATCTCCGAATGCACACCATGGATACCGAGAACCAGAAGTATGTTCTCGCCTTCCTGTTTCACGGTCGCTTCCATTTCCTTTTTTACCTTTTCCACGACTTCTTCAATGCGGCCAGGGTGTATCCGTCCGTCCTCCAGAAGCCTTTCCAGGGACATTCTCGCGATCTCCCGGCGAAACCTGTCGAACCCCGAAATGATGACCGCCTCGGGTGTATCGTCAATGATGATATCCACTCCGGTTGCCATCTCCAGGGCTCGGATGTTCCTTCCTTCCCGGCCTATGATCCTCCCTTTCATCTCTTCCGAGGGCAGGTTTACCACGCTGACCGTGGTATCGACAGTGTGGTCGACAGCACACTTTTGTATTGCCAAGCCGACTATCTTCCTGGCCTCCCTATCGGCCTTTTCCCTGGTCTCTTCCTGGATCCTCTTGACGGTCATTGCCGCCTCGCTCTTGGCTTCGTTTTCCATCTTCTGGATGAGCATTTTTTTGGCCTGCTCCTTGCTCATGCCGGAAATCTCCTGGAGCCTGGTCTTCTCTTCCTGGTACAACTTTTCTAACTCTTCTTTTTTCCGATGGATCTCATCGTTTTTTTGTTTTACATGGCTTTCTGTTTTTCTAAGGTCCTTCTCTTTCTGATCTATCAGTTCGACCTTGCGGTCAAGGTTTTCCTCCCTCTGGAGAAGGCGCTTTTCCATTGCCGAAAGTTCCTTCCTTCTCTCTCTCGTCTCCTCCTCGAATTCGGCCCTCATCTTAAGCAGAAAATCCTTGGCTTCAAGGGCAGATTCCCTTTTCCTGCGCTCGGCTTCGACTTTGGACTTAGTGATGATGTTTTTGGCCTTATCTTCGGCGTGCTTTACTTTCATCTTGGCCGTGTACTTCCTCAATACATAGCCAAGAATAAAGAAAAAAGCACTGCCAAGAAGAGCAAAACCTATATAACTAACAGTCACGTTACCTGTGTTCATAATATCCTCCTTATGAATGATTGATGCAAATAAGACGTAGTTGTTAGGTTTGCGGGAGTCAGGCCGAGATGACCCGGTGAACAGGCCGGTCGTGAGCATCGACAGGAAGCGCGTCTACGATCTGAAAGCTGAATGCTAGACCTATCGTTTTTGAAGAAGACAGTTCTTCGTTCGCGAGGAATCTGTCAAAATATCCTTTTCCTCTTCCCAGTCTCATATTTTGCCTATCAAACGCTATTCCAGGGACCACGATGAGATCTATCTCCTTCAGCGACACTGCCTTGGCAGGGCCATTCTCCGGTTCATGTATCCCGAAGGGCCCTTCCACCAGCTCATCTATCGAAGTAAGCTCAGATGCAATTATCGACTGGCTTACGGTATTTATGCACGGCACAGCGAGTTTTTTGCCTCTCTCCAGCATTTTTCTAATGAAATAATGGGTGTCGACCTCCGTCGGAAGCGACACATAAGCCATCACAACCCGGCTTTCTTTAAACTCCAGGCTGGAAAGAAGCTCATCCTGCACCTTGCGGCTCCTATCCTTCCTTAAAGAAGGATCCTGTTCCCGCAATTGCCTGATTAACTCCTTTCTGATTTCTTCTTTTGACCGTATAATATTCAATTTTAAGCTCATATATTATACAATATTCTCCTATATATGCCTAATTTTTTATTTTTTGGTCCTTTTATACCGTTTCTACCCGCTCTATTTCGGGTATTTCCTGTTTCAGGGCCTGTTCCACGACGTTTTTTAGCGTCATCTGGCTCATTGGACATCCGGCGCAAGCCCCTCGCAGGGCTACCTTCACAACATTGCCCTCTACCGAGACAAGTTCTATATCTCCCCCGTCCCGCTGCAGGAGCGGACGGATCTTATCTATAGCATCACGTACTCTTTCTTCCATGATTTCCCCTTTCGTTATATTGTTATGCAAGAAGGGACGATATAATACGATACATTGACAAAAAAGTCAATGATCATGGTTGTTTCTTTGTAACGCGGGGCGATAACCCGGGATTCTTCCTTATATACAGACCCACCCCGGCATAGGTGATAATGGTAGCGGCCAAAGCCCCGGCAAAACTTGCGACCGGGGCACCTGAAAGGGCATAAAGCGCAAAAATGGTCCCGGTAAAAACTGCTAAAGGGATGCCGTATAAAAGGGTATACAGCTTGAGCATCATCGAACTTTCCATTGCTATCTCAACGGGGTCTCCTACACTGAGCCCCTGCGCCTTTTCCCCGCTTACGCTTATCCTCCTGGGCCGGCCGGCTCCGCAAATGCCGCATTTGTGGCACTCCTCGTGGGGCTTTACTTCTATCACTATGGTACCGCTTCTGGCCTCGACCACTTTCCCCCGTTCTTTCATATCCTCATCTCCTTGATCTTCTCTTTAGGCAAGGGCGGTACTGCCAGTGTGCTCTTGTCCTTATCCTCGACCCAGTATTCAACCGGGACTTTTTCTTCGCCCTTGAATTTTGAATGGCTCACAACAAGGGAAGCGGCGGTCTTTACATGGTTTTCGCTCTTTTTGCCCCGGAGTAGGGCATAAGGCCCGGGCTTATCCTTGAGACGCAGGATCATGTCCCTGTTCTCTTTAAGGCCGGCGATACCGTTATTGTCCTTTTCGTCCCTCCCTACCACGACCTTGGTCTCCCGGTCCATGCGGAAATGCCTTCCGTATTTCAAAAGGTCGATATTCTTAATAGCAAGGCTATCGGTATCTATAAGATCTTTCACCTTTTTGGCGAATATCGGGTCCGCCAAAAGACATCCCCCTGCGGGGGGAAAGAATTTCTTTATCCCGTACTTCCTGGCCAGTTCGAACTGTCTTTTTCTTGACCGTCCTTCTATGTCCAGAAGTCTCTCCCTGTCCACGACGCCTTCTTTTTCGGGGATAGTCTCGTCCAGGAGCTTGGCTGAAAGCGGCCGGAGCAGATACCCGTCAAGAGATGAGCTTTTCCTGATGATGTTAAGGGCGTCCCTCCTCTGGGACATCGGACGCTCGCCAAGCACTTCCCCGGTAACGACAAAATCGGCACCCTCTTCTTTCATCACCTCCCAGGCCTTCCGCAACATGAATATCTTACAGTCGATACACGGGTTCATGTTGGAACCATACCCGTGTTTAGGCGATTTCAGGATATTAAGGAATTCTTTTGATATATCTACGATCTTTACCGGGATACCTGCTTCGTTCGAAGCGATGTGGACATTATGGGAAAAATCACGCACACTGGTGGAAGCAACGGACATGACGAAGGCCACGCCCTGCACTTCTATCCCCTGCTCCTGGACCAATTTGGCAGCCAGCAGGCTGTCCAGCCCTCCTGAAATAAGAGCTACCGCTTTCCTTTTAACTTTTCCAGCCATTCCTTTATTTTCTTTTCGTACCCCATCTCTGTAGGCATGTAATAAGTCTTCTTTCTCCGCATATAATCCTGTTTGACGAAGTGATCTTCGAAAGAATGGGCATATTTATAATCCTGGCCGTGTCCGAGTTTTTCGGCCCCGGGATAATTGGCGTCCTTAAGATCATCCGGCACTTCCTGCGTCCTCTGGGTCTCAATATCTTTTATGGCCTTGTGGATCGCCATGTACGAGGCGTTGCTTTTCGGCGCGCAGGCAACGTAAATAGTGGCCTGCGCCAGTGGTATCTTCGCTTCCGGTAAACCGACAAAATCAGCTACCTGCATGGCCGCGTTCGCCACCACCAGGGCCTGTGGATCGGCGTTGCCTACATCTTCTGCGGCACATATCACCAGCCGCCTGGCAATGAACCTCGGGTCTTCTCCCGCCACGACCATCTTAGCCAGCCAGTAAATCGCAGCGTCCGGATCGGATCCCCTCATGCTTTTGATGTACGCGCTTGCCGCATCGTAATGGGCGTCACCGTCGCGGTCGTAAACAATCGCTTTTTTCTGTATGGACTCTTCCGCCTCCTTCAGGCCGATCTTAACCACCCCTTTCTTATCCGCGGTACTGGTAAGAAAGGCGATCTCCAGAGCGCCTAAAGCTTTCCTGGCATCACCGTCGGATATGGCGGCCAGGTGATCAAGAGCCTCCTTGTCCACGTTGATATCCTTTCCCTTCAGACCCCGCTCCTTGTCTTCAAGCGCTTTCTGTAAAATGGCAAGAACATCTTTCTTTTCAAGGGCTTTGAATTCAAATATCTGACTCCTTGAAAGCAAGGCGGAATTCACCGTAAAGAAAGGGTTTTCCGTGGTCGTGCCCATAAGTATCACATTCCCTTCCTCCACATCCGGCATAAGCACGTCCTGCTGCGCCTTGTTAAACCTGTGGATCTCGTCCAGCAAAAGTATGGTTTTCTGCCCGTTAAGGGCCCTCTGCTTCTTCGCGGCGTCTATTATCCGGCGAATCTCTTTTACGTTGCTGGAAACCGCGTTCTGTCTTACGAACCGGGCCCCGGTCTTGTTTGAAATGATCATTGCCAAGGCGGTCTTCCCCGTACCCGGAGGCCCGTAAAATATTACCGAGCTAATGCGGTCAGCCTCTATCGCGCGCCGCAGGAGCTTGCCCTCGCCGACGATGTGTTCCTGCCCGTAGAAGTCCTCAAGCCGATGGGGACACATCCTCACCGGTAACGGCCCCGCCTTATCCTTCTTATTTTCCCTTTCAAAAAGGTCCATTATCCACTATCCATTATCCGCCATTAGAAAATAAAAGGCCGGTGGTTAGCCGGCCTTAAATGCCCCGTCGGGCCGTAAACAATTGGAGAATTGTGACCTGGTCTTCCCAGGTGGGTGCCCTCCTGACAATCCCGAAGGAATGCCAGAGTTAAGCTCCCGATTTAGTGGTGTTGGTCCAATTCTCATTCGCTGTGCACGCACCCGACAGGAAACTCTGTATTTATTATAGCACTTTAGAAAGTTCTACTTCAATTAAATTTGTGTTAATTTTTTAACGGAAAGAGACGCCGAGTTTTCTGGAAAGGGCTTCTTTGATCCCTGAATGGGCTTGTTCCACTTCATCTTCCTTCAAGGTGCGGGTATCGAGACCGTATTCTATGCTGAAAGTAAGGCTCTTTTTGTCCGGGGGGACCTGCTTCCCCTCGTATACATCGACAAGTTTTACCCGGCGTATGATATCCTTGCCTTCCCGGACGATCACCCCGGATATCTCGCCCGCGGTCAGGGGCTTGTCGCAAAGAATAGAAATGTCTCTTGAAGAGGCGGGAAAACGCGTTATGGGTCTATATACATCTTCGAGAACGGCCTTTTCATAAAAACCAGCCAGCTCTATCTGACATACATAAACTTTCTGGTCTATGCCGTATTTTTTAAGGATGTCGTGCCCGACCTGCCCCAGTAAGCCGGATGGTCTTTTTCCCCCTGCTATTTTCATCGACGCGCACAGGTCAAAACCTTCTACTACTTCCGGCGCGAATTCAGGCTCAAGCCCGGTTCCCCGAAAAAGCGCTTCAGCCTTACCTTTGAGGTCGTAAAAATCGCTGCCCCTTTCTCCCTCTTTCCATCCTTCCCTGGCAAGGCCGGTTATCCCCATACATAGCGCGGGTTCCTCGCGGAATTCCTTGCCGGCGCGCGCATAGATCTTACCTATTTCGTAAAGCCGGAGGTCCTTATTCTTGCGGTTAAGGTTATATGAAACCATCCTGAGCATTCCGTCCAGGAGCTGCGGGCTCAATATCTTCTGTTCTTCAGAAAGAGGATTACTTAATTGAACTGTCTTCTCCTTTGTGATCGAAGAGAAAATATCCGCGGCCGGTTCGCTTATGAGGCTGTAAGTCATTATTTCGCTTAATCCCAGCGACGGGAGGATCCCCCTTATCCGTTCTTCAACGAGCCTGGCCTTGCCCTTTCTCTCTGTCTGGGCAAGGAGTTTTGTTGTCGTCTCCGGTATATTATCGTAGCCGTATATCCTTGCTGCTTCTTCGACAAGGTCGATCTCGCGCGTCAGATCTTCCCGGAAACTCGGGACTTTGACCGCCAGCACCTGTGCTGCTTCTTTGTCGATGATCATGCCCAGTCTTGAGAATATGCGCTTTACTTCATCTTCCCTCAGCTTTATGCCCAGAAGCCGGCCGGCTTTTTCAACATCGAACTTTATCACTCTTCCTTCCGCCGGGAGCTTTCCGCAATCATAAAACTCGCAGATCTTCCCGCCGGTCTCTTTCTTTATGATAAGACTCGCCCGGTCAGAGGCTCCGGCTATCATCCCTTTGTCCACTCCCCGCTCGAAACGGTAGCTGGATTCGCTGCCTAAGCCTAGCTTTCTCGCTGTCTGCCTTACCGAGATCGGATCGAAGTAGGCGCTTTCAAGAAGAATATTCTTAGTCGCGCCGCTCACCTCGGTATTTACTCCTCCCATTATGCCGGCTATTGCTACCGGCCGCTCGCTGTCAGCGATGACCAGCATGCCGGGCTCTAGCTTTCTTTCGATACCGTCGATAGTAACTATTTTTTCGCCCTTGACCGCTTCGCGGACTATGATCTTTCCACCCTTCAGTTTGTCCAGGTCAAAAGCGTGCAAAGGCTGGCCGAGTTCCATCAGGCAGTAATTCGTGATATCCACCACGTTGTTTACCATCCTGAGCCCCACCGAGGAGAGCCTTTCCTTTATACATTCATCCGACTCGGCAACTTTCACTCCGGTTATGACTCTTGCGGTGTACCGCGGACAAAGTTTGGGTGCTTTTATCACGCATTCGACCTTCGACCCTTTTTCGCGTTTATTCTCAGGGATCGCAAGCTCCGGCAGGCAAAGATCCTTATCGAAGACCGTCGACACCTCCCGGGCCAGGCCGATAATGGAGAGACAATCCGGTCGGTTGGACGTGATCTCAAGGTCCATGACCCTGTCGCTCCCGACCTCTGGCATCACTTCCACTTCGGAACCGGACATAGTAAGGGCGTGAGCGACTTCTTCGGGAGTCGCTTTCACATCAACATATTCTTTCAACCATTTATAACTTAACTTCATCTCTTACTTAAACTGCTCCAGAAACCTCATGTCATTCTCGTAAAATAAGCGGATATCCTCGATGCCGTAAAGAAGCATGGCTACTCTCTCCACTCCCATCCCGAAAGCGTACCCGGTGTACTCCTCGGGGTCATATTTTACCGCTTCGAAAACTTTTGGATCGACCATTCCCGCACCCAGGATCTCAAGCCAGCCGTTCCCTTTGCACACGCGGCACCCCTTACCCCCGCAGATTATGCAGGATATGTCGACCTCGGCGCTCGGTTCGGTGAAAGGAAAGAAATGCGGGCGGAAACGCATCTTTATGTTTTTTCCGAACATGCTCCTGCAAAAAAGCGAAAGCACCCCCTTGAGATCGGAAAACCTGACCCCCTTGTCGACCATGAGGCCTTCTACCTGGTGGAACATAAAAGAATGGGAAGCGTCTACGGCATCGGGGCGGTACACCCTGCCCGGCATAATGGCCTGTATAGGAGGTTTTTGCACCTGCATCACGTGTATCTGAACATTCGACGTGTGGCTGCGCAAAAGATACGGGCTTTCTATGTAAAAAGTGTCGAACGCATCGCGCGAAGGATGGTCAAGAGGTATATTCAGTGCTTCGAAATTATAAAATTCTGTCTCGATCTCCGGCCCCTCCTCTATGCAGAACCCGAGTGAGACAAAAATCTCGTTTATCCTGTGCATGGTCTTGGTTATGGGATGAGTGGTCCCTGTCCCTATATATACTCCCGGAAGGGTGACGTCAAGTTCGCGGGTCTTCTCCTTGATATTCTCTTCTTCCAGTTTTATTTTCGCCTCTTCTATCTTTTCGCTGAACTTGTTCTTAAGGCTATTGGCCCTCTTACCGACCTCTTTCTTTTGCTCGGCCGAAAGCCCGGAAACAGCCCTGAGGATACCGGTAAGCTCTCCTTTCCTGCCGAGATATTTCACTCTTATGTTTTCTGCCTGCTGGGCGTCTTTACAGGAGGAAAGTTCCCCGGTAAATTCTTTTTCTATCGTCGCGAGTTTTTTCAAAACATCCATGGTCATTTCTTTTTCTTCAGCGCCTCTATCTTTTCATTCGCCCCGAATACCACAAGAATGTCGTCTTTCGTTATAACGTCATCGGCCTGGGGGGTTATCTCTATCTTTTCTGTTTCGCAGGGTTCTCCGTTTTTCGTAGTCCGGACTTTTTTCTTTACCGCGATCACATTCACTCCATACTCGGCCCTTACCTTGAGCTCCCGCAGGCTTTTGCCGATAAACTCCTCCGGCGGCTTTATCTCAATGATGCTGGAGATGTCAGATACGTCTATGTGCTCCATGACCTTATCCGAAGAGCTTATGAGCGTGTTCGCTATCCTGGCCCCCATCTCCATTTCCGGCAAAACTACCCTGGTAGCCCCTATTTTTTCTAGCACTTTTTTGTGCGCCTGGTTCACTGCCTTGCATACTACAGTAGGTATCCCCAAGTCCTTCAAAAGAAGCGTTATAAGTACGCTGGCCTCCACGTCTGTGCCGATAGCGCAAACGGCGACTTCAATATCCTGAAGACCGGCCGCTTTCACTGCTTTTTCGTCCGTAGCATCCAGGCAAATCGCTTTTGTCACGTTATCCATGATGTCGTGAACAAGTTCTTCGTTCTTGTCTATGGCGATCACCTGCTGTCCTTTTTCTCCCAGGGTCCTGGCCACGCTCGATCCAAACCGTCCTAACCCTATGATCGCGAAACGCCTCATACCCAACCTCCTTTTTTATCCGACCATCACTTCTTCTTCAGGTAAAATATAGCCTTCTTTTCTCTCCCTAAAAGCCAGGGCGAGAGCCAATGTCAAAGGTCCGATTCTGCCGACGAACATCGTCGCGGTTATGCACAACTTGCTGATACCGCTCAGCTCGCCGGTTATACCGGTAGAAAGCCCTACTGTCCCGAAAGCGGAAACCACCTCGAACAGGATCTTAATAAAAGATCGGTCCCCGGTCTGTCCTGCCTGAAAAAACGAAACCAATACGGCAAAGACGAACACCCATGAAAGAGCCAGAAAAAATACTACCAGCGATCCCCTGATTACCTGCCGGGACATGGAACGGTCAAAATAATGGATTCTTTTTCTGCCTTTCATCATGTTCCACACTGACGCCACAATAACCCCGAACGTACAGGTCTTGATGCCCCCTCCGGTAGAACCTGGAGAAGCTCCTATGAACATCAAAAATATCAGCACCAAAAGAGACGGCACCGTAAGGTTCCCTATCGGCAGCGTGTTAAATCCGGCGGTTCTGGCCGTAACAGATTGAAACGCGCCGCCTATAAAACGCTGCGGACAGGTCAAGCCGCTCATGATATTATCCTTTTCGAAAAAGACCAGCGCCAGCATCCCCAAAACTATCAGTGCGGCGGAAATGCTGATCGCCATTTTGGACTGGAGACTCAACCTTCTTTCCGCGCCCTTCCTGAAAAAAAATCCGATTACATCGACTATTACCACGAAACCGATGCCGCCGGTGAATATAAGCGCGATCATTATCGCGTTGATGTATGGGTCTGTCTCGAACCGGGTGAAGCTGGTGCTGAATAAAGCGAAGCCCGCGTTACAGAAGGCTGAGACGGAATGAAAAAGCGCTTTTTGTATCGTCTCGACTACAGGCCAGTCCGTGGTCAGTTTCCATCGTAAAAAGAGAAACGTCGCTCCGGCGATCTCGGCAGCCACTGTAATGCCCAGTATGTACCCGATCAGTTTCTTTAAACCTATGATGTTGCGCCCGTCGAGAGTGTTGCGGATCACGTCCGAGGAGCCAAGGCCTATCTTCCTGCCGAGCATTACCGCGAAAAGGGTCGAAAAGGTCATGATGCCGAGTCCTCCCATCTGAAAAAGAAGGAATATTACCCACCTTCCGAAACCCGAAAAATATGTGCCGGTATCTTGCACGACAAGGCCCGTCACGCAAGTCGCGCTGGTCGCGGTGAAAAGACTGTCCACAAGAGATAAGCTCCCTTCTCCCCTTACGGCTAGTGGGAGTGAAAGCGCGATCGTTCCAAGACATATCGCGCACAAGTAACTGAAGATCACCATCTGTGGAGGGGTAATCCTTCTCATAGGCTTATTTATTTTTTCACCGTTTCGACAAGTTTCTTGAAACCGCGGCTGTCGGCCAGGGCGAGCTCAGCCAGGATTTTCCTGTTCAGCCCTATTTTTTCTTTTTTCAGCCCGGAAATGAACTTGCTGTAGGAGATATCTTCTTCCTTGCAGGCCGCGGAGATGCGGGATATCCAGAGGGCGCGGAAGTCTCTTTTCTTGAGCTTCCTGCCGATGTAGCTGGATACCATCGCTCTTCTGGCCGCATCCTTAGCGGTTCTTAACAATTTAGACCTCGCGCCGCGTTGTCCTTTCACTGCTTTAAGGACTTTTTTTCTTCTTCTCCGGGAACTTGGTGCATATTTTACCTTCGTCATTTCTTCTCCTTCTATTCTTTATCCGTATGGAAGCAATTTTCTCACTTTCTTTTCCATGGTCTTGTCCACAATTCCGGACTTTTTAAGCGCACGTTTGCGCTTTCTGGTCTTCTTGGTCAGGATGTGCCTGCGGCCTGCTCTAGACTTTTTTATCTTTCCGGTCTTGGTAAGTTTAAACCGTTTTTTTACACCTTTTTTCGTTTTTTGTTTAGGCATTTTCCTCTATTCCCCCTTCTCCAGATCTTAAGTTTTCGGATTTATGGTCATCATTATGGTCTTGCCCATCATTTTGGGCGGTGAATCCATCTCGCCCAAGGCGGACACATCGTTAGCGATCCTGTTCATAATGCCCATCCCCAGCTCTTTGTGCGCCATCTCCCGTCCTCTTAGACGCAGTGATACCCGGACCTTGTCTTTCCTTTCCAGGAATTCTTTTATGTGGTTAAGTTTTACCTGGTAATCGTGTTCTTCTATGCGGGCTTTGAACCTTACCTCCTTGACCTGGACCATATGCTGTTTTTTCTTGGCTGTTTTCCTCTTTTTCTCCTGTTCGTATTTATACCTGCTGTAATCCATTATACGGCAAACCGGCGGATCTGTGTTCGGTGCGACCTCCACCAGGTCCAGCCCGCTTTCCGTAGCCCGGGTAATGGCCTCGCGAATGTTTACTACCCCCATCTGGTTGCCTTCTTCGTCTATCAACCGGACGTTGGGAACGCGTATACGCTGGTTGACCCGCACGTAATCCTGCTGCTTCCTTGCCTTGTAATTGAACCTTGATTTTGCCAAATTAATCGTCCACCTCCTGTTGGATTATACCTTATTTTCCACTTCTCTTTGCAGTTCTCCGGCGAACTCGTCCCACCCAAGGACCCCTTTAGCGCCGGTCTTCCGATTCCTGAAAGAAAGTTCCTTCTTTTCGGCTTCTCTGCCGCCAAGGATCACCATATACGGTATCTTCTCCAATTCGGCATTTCTTATCTTTTTCTGCATCTTTTCATCTCTTACATCGATCTCGACACGAAATCCTTTACTGCACAGGAACTCCTTGAGGTCTTTACCGTATTCGACCTGTGCTTCGGCAATAGGGATGATCATGGCCTGAACTGGCGCCAGCCATAGCGGAAAATCGCCCCCATAATGCTCGACCAGCGCCCCGATGAACCGTTCCAGACTGCCCAGGATCACCCTGTGCAGGACGACCGGACGCCGCTCTTTCCCCTGTTTGTCCGTATATTTCAGATCAAACCTTTCGGGTAGGGCGAAATCGCACTGGATCGTGGCGCACTGCCATTCACGGCTCAGGGCATCTTTGAGTTTTATATCTATCTTCGGCCCGTAAAATGCCCCTTCTCCTTCATTGATCTCGTATTCAAGGCCTTTTTTATTAAGAGCGTTCTTCAAAGCTTCAGTGGCCAGTTCCCAGTCTTGTTCCGTCCCTATGAATTTTTCCGGGCGGGTGCTCAGCTCCACTTCATATTCTTCAAAGCCGAAATCTTTGAGAGCTTCTGCTACGAAATCGATGACATTGACAACTTCGTCCTCTACCTGCTCCTGCAGGCAAAAGATGTGGGCATCATCCTGCGTAAATCCTCTGACCCGCAGGAGCCCGTGAAGAACGCCCGACTTTTCATGCCTGTATACTGTCCCCAACTCGAAGTATCTTAACGGAAAATCCCTGTAGCTCCTGGTCGTAGAGGCATATACCAGGATGTGTCCGGGGCAGTTCATCGGCTTGACCGCGAATTCCTGGCCTTCGCTTTTAAAAACATACATATGTTCTTTGTAATAATCGTAGTGGCCCGATCTTATCCAAATATCGCTTTTAAGGATGTGGGGGCTTGAAATAAGCTTATAACCTTTCTGGAGATGTTTCTCCGTTATGTACTCAACTACTTTCTGCCTCAACATCGCCCCCTTAGGGTGATACAGAACAAGGCCTGCCCCCATCGCATCGCTGAAACTGAACAGGTCCAGCTCTTTCCCCAACTTGCGATGGTCTCTTTTTTTCGCTTCCTCCCGCAGGTTTAAAAATTTTTCCAGCGATTTTTTGTCGCCGAACGCGGTGCCGTATATCCTCTGGAGCATGGGATTCGTCTCGATGCCTCTCCAGTAAGCGCCTGCGACCGAAAGAAGTTTAAAGGCACCTATTTCACCCGTGCTTGAAGCGTGGGGGCCCTTACAGAGATCGGCGAAATTTCCGTGTTCAAAAACCGTGATCTCTTCTTCCTGCTCCAAACCTTTCAATAGTTCCAACTTGTACGTCTCCCCTTTTTCCCTGAAAAGCTTCTCCGCTTCTTTCTTAGATAACTTTTTTTCCTTGAAGGGGATATTTTCTTTTATGATCTTAGCCATCTCCTTCTCGATCCTGGGAAGGTCTTCCGGGGTGAACGTCTCTTCGCAGTCAAAATCATAATAGAAGCCGTCTTCTATAGCCGGGCCTATTCCCAGTTTCGCCCCGGGAAAGAGCTTCTTCACGGCATCCGCCATCACATGCGAGGCGCTGTGCCTTATTTTCTGTAATTTTTCATCCGTTTTCTTGGCCATATTATCTATGCCCTATCAATGCGGGCAAAAAAGTGGTGGGCGATACTGGGATCGAACCAGTGACCTCCACGATGTCAACGTGGCGCTCTAACCAGCTGAGCTAACCGCCCACTTTTTTGTCCTTCGTCGGTCGTATATCAAAGAGTAACCTTAAATACATTCCCCTGGATGTCATCCAAGGGCTCGAATTTGTTTAGTGGTGGGCGAGGAGGGACTTGAACCCTCACAGCTTATTCAGCCGAAGGATTTTAAGTCCTTTGCGTCTGCCAGTTCCGCCACTCGCCCATTTTATCCAATAATACCCATCCTCTTCCTATAAGGGAAGGGGCACAGCCCCGATTTATCGGGGCGTTAGTGGAGGCGCGGACCGGATTCGCACCGGTGTACGCGGTTTTGCAGACCGCTGCCTATCTTCTCGGCCACCGCGCCTTCATAGAAAAACCATATTCCCGCGCCCAATTGCTTTACCCTGCGGTAGTGATGTAAATTATCATACTCGCAAAAAAATGTCAAATAGCTTTAGTCATAAAGGGTTACTACCGCTCTTCTTCCCCCTGCCAGGCCACTGTCCCGTTCAGGTACAGCACGTTCTTGCCCCCTCCGGCATGATTCATGGCTTTGTCCCATACCAGTTTCTCGTGAGAAGGGCCTTTTACCGTCAAGCCGGCGGCATAAATATAATCCGGCACCACCAGGGTCCCCGTTTCCCTGGTGGAAGGGCAATCTACCAGCCTTTTGTCCGACAGGTATCCTTCGTCGTACAGGGACTTAAGGGATCGGGGGAATTTTCCCCCGTGTTCCCTGGCGTAGATGTATAAAGCCAGTCCCAATGCGCGCAGGTTGTTCGTACATGTAATAGCGTCTCTCCTGTAAAGCAAGTGCCTGAGAAAAGGAAAAGACAAAAATATCATGGCTCCCACTATCGCAAAAACGATTATGAGCTCCCCTATGGTAAATCCCTTATGTCCTTTTGCCATTTTCCTCATCAGAAAAGTTTCTCGGCTTCCTTGACTATTATCTCCGCACACTGTTCTTTTGAGACCCCCTTCAGCTCCCTGGTGTTGTTGTTTTTATCGATCAGAACAAAATCTTTCTTGCCCGGTCCAAAGGGATCCATTTCCGCAGTTTTGACGTTTACTATTATCAGATCCAGTTTCTTTGTTTGTAATTTTGTTTTCGCTTTTTCAAGCCACTCATCTCCGGTTTCCAGGGCGAACCCGATCTTGACCAGGTTGTCTTTTTCTCCGATCTCCTCAAGAATGTCCGGATTCTTGACCAGCTCCAGAGTCATTTCTTCCCGCTTCTTTATCTTTTGTTTCTTCTTTTCTCTGGGCCTGAAATCGCAGACAGCTGCGGCCATGATCAAACACCTGCAGCTTTCTATTTGCTCGAACACGCGGTCTCTCATCTCGCAAGCCGTGTCCACTTTTACAATGTCCACCCCTTCGGGAAAAGAGAGGCTGGTGGGACCGGTGATCAGACATACCTCGTAGCCTTTTTCCTTAGCTTTCCCGGCTATTTCATAGCCCATTAATCCAGTTGAATGGTTAGAGATGAACCTCACGGGATCCAGCGGTTCGATTGTCGGGCCCGCCGTAATTAGTATACGGGTGGGAGAAGTGCGGTCCTTATTCACTCCAGACAGCTTTCCACTTTTGTGATGATCGTATCCAGGGGAGCCAGGTGGCCTATTCCTTCGCGGCCACAGGCCAAGTGGCCGACAACGGGATCGACGAAATGATACCCCTTTTTACGCAAATAAGAGATCTTGTCCTGGACCACCGGGTTATTATACATTTTATCGTTCATCGCCGGCGCCAGAACGACCGGGCAGTCGGAAGCAAATACCGAGCAAGTAAGAATGTCATCGCAGACTCCTGAGGCGATTTTGCCGATAATATCAGCTGTCGCGGGAGCGATCAGTATCAGGTCCGCCTCGTCTGCCAGTGAAATGTGCACCGGGTCGCGCCGTTCGGGCGGAGGGAACATCTTTGTAGCCACTTCTTTGCCGGTAAGGATCTCCAGGGTAAGTGGAGTAACGAACCACTTGGCGTCTTTGGACATGACGCACCGGACGGAATATCCTTTCTTCCTGAAAAGACCGATCAGGTCACACGCCTTGTAGCTGGCTATGCTCCCGGTTACCCCCAGGAGTATATTCTTTCCCATTTATTTCCTCTTCGGAATTCTAAGTTTTACTTTACCCTCGGCGATCTCTTGTATCGCGATACTCGTCATCTTTGCGTCCGGGTCGGCACTCACAAGTTTTTTCATCCCACTGTTAAGTTCCATGGCTCTTATCGCAGCAAGATTGCAGAGCTTATAAATACTTCCGACTTTTTTCATCAATTCGTCACGCCCTACTTGCCTCATTTACACGCTCCTGTTCCTGCGGTCTTATTTCTTTTCCCTGTTCTTTCTTTCGGTCTCAATAATGGACTGTAATTCTTTCACTGCCTTATCCAGGTCCTCGTTGACGATCAAGTAGTCGTATTCCTCTGCAGCTGCCATTTCGCGCCCGGATTCCTTCAATCGCACCGACATCTCGCTTTCCATGTCGGTATTCCTTTTTTTCAGCCTTGCGGCTAATTCATCTTTGGAGGGGGGCATGATAAAGATGCTTACGCTCCCCGGGTATTTTTCTCTTACCTGCCTGGCGCCCTTTACGTCAATGCTCAGGATTATATCCTCTTTTGCGCCAAGGGCTTCCTTAAGCTGCTCCTCCGAAGACCCATACAGGTTGCCGAAAACTTCCTCCCACTCGAGGAAATCCCCAGTTTCGATCTTTTTCTTAAACTCTTCGTTCGAGATGAATATGTAATCTTTCTCGCCTGTTTCGCCTTGCCGCCGCGGCCGAGTCGTGTACGAGACCAGGCAACGCAAGCCGGATGTCTGCTCTAAAAGACGGTTTACGATCGTGGTCTTACCGCTGCCGCTAGGCGCTGAGATGATTATGATCAGATTTTGTTTTTTTCCCTGGCTCACTCTACGTTCTTGACCTGTTCCCTCAATTTTTCGATCTCACTCTTGATCTCGATCACTGCCCTGGATATCCTGAAATCGCCTGATTTCGCGCCAATGGTATTAGCTTCCCGGTGCATCTCCTGGGCAATGAAATCCAATTTTTTCCCAGTATCTTTCTTTGCCGTCCTCATGGTCTTCCTGTAGGTGTCCGCGTGGTTGTCCAGGCGGGTTATTTCTTCCGATATATCGTAATTTCTGGCGTACAGCGCGGCTTCTTCTTCTAGCCTGTCCCTGTCGACCTTCCCCTGGTTTGATATTTTTTTTATGGCCCGGGTGATCTTGCTTTTGTACCCGGCAACGTTCTGCTTTTCGTATTTTTTGACCGCTTCCAGGCCTTTATTGATATTTCCCAGGCGCGCGGTAAAATCCTTAGCAAGCCGCGCCCCCTCGGATTTCCGGTATGCCACCAGGCTGTCCAGGGCCTTGTCCGCGGCTTTCTTGATATGGGGCCATACCTGGCCCGCCCTTTTACTGGTATCGCTTTCTATCACTCCCAGAAAACCGACGACATCCTGGATCTTGAGCTCTCCGGCGATGCCCAGCTTCTTTTGTGCTTTTTTGATCTTATTGATATATTCCAGGGCAACGATCTCGTTCAGAAATATTTTATGAAGAGGTTCCTGGCTATCGCTGCTCTCGCGGGTCACCTTGATGAACACTTTTCCTCTGTATAGTTTTCCGTCGAAAATATGTTTCAGCTTTTCTTCAAGGAGAAAAAATCCGTTGAAAGGAGAGCAGGTAACGCTCAGGCTTTTGTGATTTAAGGTCTTTATTTCGACTATTATTGTCCCGTAGGGAGTTTTTTCGGAGGCCTTCCCGAATCCGGTCATTGATTTTAACATTGAATTACGCCCACTTTCGTTTTTGTATCGTTGTTTCCTCCACCGTAACGGGATAAACGTCAACGATGATCTCATCCGGCTCAAACCAGAGTTTTATTTCGTTTTCCGCGTCTTCAGTGTTAGCGGAAGCGTGTATCACGTTCTCGTAGACCCCCTTGGTGGTGATCCTCCCGTATGCGCCTCTTATGCTCACCGCGTCCGCTTCTTCGGGATTGGTTTCCCCGCAGATCTCCCGGACCTTCCCGATAGCGTCTTCCCCCCAGTAGATCAGAGCCATGACTTTCTTTTTGTGGTACTCGCCCATGATATAGCTGATAAGCTCCCCAAAGAAAGGTTTATCTTTCAGGTGGCTGTAATGTTTTATGGCGAGCTCCCGGGAGACCCTTACGATCTTCGATCCCACAATATCGAGCTTGGTTTCGGACAAGCGGGTCAAGATATTCCCGGTCAATGATTTTTTCAGGCCGTCGGGCTTGATCAGCACCAGAGTCTGTTCTATCATCTCTTTTCGCCCCTATGTTATTAATAAAATTTACTCTCTGCGGTGTGAATATTGTAACAACTGCCGATTAAAAAAGCAATATGCTTATTATTTGGTCCCGGATATTCGCCTTCGGCGAATTCCGGGATGACATTCTTTTATTCCCGGGCTCGTCCGGGATGACATATTTTTATTGTTTTCTCGTCCGGGATGACATATTTTCAAAAAATGACGATAAATTCACCGCGCGGTTTATTTTTGGCGAAGTGTTCAAGGTGCTGGCCTGCTGTTCCCCTTCTTATTTCCTCAAATTTCTTGGTTATCTCCCGGGCCAGCACGATCTCCCTGCCCGGAGCGATCTCGGCAAAATCACTAAGGAATTTCTCTATACGGTGCGGTGATTCGTAAACGATCACCGTCCTGTCTTCCTCCTTCAGTTTCTCCAGCTGCTTGCGCCTTTTCGCGCTTTTGCTCGACAAAAAGCCTTCAAAGACAAATTTGCTTGTCGGCTTGCCGGAAAGGACCAACGCCGCAACGAATGCCGTGGGCCCCGGGACAGCAGTTAAAGATATATCGTTTTTGATGCACCCGGCTATCAGTATATATCCCGGATCAGAAATGCCGGGAGTGCCGGAATCCGAGATCAAGGCCACGTTTGCCCCTTCTCGCAACTTTTTCAATATCTGGGGCGTCTTTTGTTCCGCGTTGTACGAGTAAAAACTGGTCAGGGCGGCATCGATCCCGTACTTGCCGAGCAGGACTTTCGCCTTGCGCGTGTCTTCCGCGGCGATGAGATCGGCTTCTTTCAATATTCTTATCGCCCGCAAGGTGATATCTTCAAGATTTCCGATCGGCGTGCTTACTATATAAAGTGTACCTGGAGCCATGTTTGTGGATTATTTGTGGTCTGTTTATTGTGTATTGTGCTTTTTACTCTACCGTTACTGATTTTGCAAGATTTCTCGGCTGGTCGATGTCATATCCGAAATCCGCCGCGACATAATAAGCCAGAAGCTGCAAGGGAATGACCACAAGGAGCGGCGAAAAGACCTCCGGCAGCCGGGGGATCTCGATAATGTGGTTGACATTGCTTTCCCGCACTTTTTCATCGCCCTCTGAAACAATAGCGATGATTATTCCGCTCCGCGCCTTTATCTCCTGGACATTGGAAAGCATTTTCTCGTAAGTGTCGGATTGTGTGGCTATGCACACGACCCAAGGGTTCTCGTCGATCAGAGCGATCGGTCCATGCTTCATCTCCCCGGCGGGGTAGCCTTCCGCGCTGATGTAAGAGATCTCTTTCAGTTTTAATGCTCCTTCCAGGGCGTTGGGGTAGTTTATGTTCCTGGCCAGGTAGAGAAAACAGCTTTTATTGCTGCGTGCCAGGTAATATTCATGGAAATCCTCGGCATGTTTTGATATCTGGTTCCTTTTGGAGTGGTACTGTTTCAGGAGTTTGTCCATCAGGGCCGGCGTCTTTTTGAGTTCCCTGAGGAACCATTTGCGGTCCAGGGGAAACGTTCTCTTCAGGGCGGCAAGGTAAAACGTAAAAAGGTACAATACGGCCAACTGCGCCGTATATGCCTTTGTCGAAGCTACGGCTATTTCCGGACCGGCGTGCGTGTAGATAACCCCGTCGGCTTCCCTGGCTATGGAGCTGGCCAGGACATTGCAGATAGCCAAGACCTTGGCCTGCCGCTCGCGGGCTTGTCGCAAAGCGGCCAGGGTATCGGCCGTCTCGCCGGACTGTGATATTACAATAACCAGGGTGTCTTTGCCGACAAGAGGATCACGGTAACGGAATTCACTCGAGGTGTCGACCCATACCGGAACGCGTGCATACTTTTCTATCAGGTACTTGCCAATCATCCCCGCGTGGTACGCCGTTCCGCAGGCCACGATAACGACCCTTTTGATGCTCTTCAGCTTTGTCTTGTTGATGGCAAGCTCTTCAAAGACAACTTCATCCCCTTTTATCCTCTCCTTGAAGATCCCCCTGAGGACTTCCGGCTGCTCGAAGATCTCTTTCAGCATAAAATGTTTATATCCCATTTTCTCGGCCTGGGAAATGTCCCATTTCACCAGGACCGGTTTTCTCCTGACCTTCCTGCCCCTGGAATCGCTTATTGAATAATCTTTCTCGGAGATATCCGCTATTTCTCCGTTTTCCAGGAAGATCACTTTTTTGGTATGCTCGAGAACGGCAGGGACATCGCTGGCCAGAAAATTTTCCCCTTCGCCCAGACCCACGATCAGGGGGCTGTCCTTCCTGGCTCCTATTATCCTTCCCGGTTCTCCTTTATGAACGACGGCGATCGCGTAAGACCCCTTTAACTTCTTCGCTGCCCTCTTGACTGCGTCAAACAGATCGCCCCTGTAAAACTCGGCGATCAAGTGGGCTATTACTTCGGTATCGGTCTCCGACCGAAAGACATACCCCGCTTCCCGGAGTTCTCTTTTGATCTCCTGATAATTTTCAATGATCCCGTTATGGACTACCGCGATCTGTTCCCGCGGATCGATATGAGGGTGTGCGTTCACGTCGTTGGGGGCTCCATGAGTAGCCCACCTTGTGTGTCCTATGCCGGATGTCCCTTTTACGGGATGGTCATTGAGATCATCCGCGAGCACGGAAAGTTTGCCCTGCTTCTTTCTGATATGGATGCTGTCTCCCTTCAAGACCGCGATACCCGCAGAATCATACCCGCGGTACTCAAGGCGGGAGAGTCCCTTGAGCAGGATGCCTGTGGCCTCTTTTTTCCCAGTGTATCCTATTATCCCGCACATCTTTATTCTTCCTTGTGCATCCGGTTAAGAAGGTTTATGATATCGGTCCTGGTGCTGCGACCGACCAGAGAAGCCAGGTAGAAAAGGACGGAGAACTGCCAGCACTCCTCCGGCCCTATTATGAGCGCGGTCGATACGTTTTCTTCTCTTTCCAGTTGTCTCTTATGCTTTTCCACGCCCTTTGCCAAACTCGTTTCTTCCAGATCCAAACACTCGACGCTGTTGTTGTATTTAAGGGACGGGAATCTTATCCCCCTCATCAGAAAAAGCATTTGGACGCTGTCGCCTCCTATCTCCATATCCTCGCGGAAATCGAATCCCTCGAACTGCGGCATATCCTCGGGCAGCACGATCAAAGGTTTTTCAACGATCACTTTCCCCTTGCGGGCTACGGTGTGCCCCTCGTTTACGCTGGACTCGGCGAGAAATATGTAAGGCACTGCCGTGGACACGAAAGTGGAAAGCCCCTTGACCCGCCCCCTTACAACTTCTGTTTTTTCCTGGGCTTTGTCCCAGAACTGTTCAATATCCATTTTCTCCTTCTAAGAACATTTAGCGGGTAGCATATACTATCCGACACACGCTACCCGCTACCCGTTAAATAATGGCGTCCCCACGGGGATTCGAACCCCGGTCGTCAGAATGAAAATCTGATGTCCTAGGCCAGACTAGACGATGGGGACCAAGTCTGTTTATTGTACAAAATCGTCTTTTGCTTTTCAATATCTTTTTGAAATTTATTCTTCTTCGCCTTCTTCTGCCTTGGCGACCACGCTGGCCACTGAAGTAAGGCTGTCCGAAGGTTTCAGGTTAATGATCTTTACCCCTTGAGTAGATCTGCCTATAGTATTTATCCCTTTCACCGCGACCCTGACAACCATGCCCTGTTTGGAGATAAGCATGATCTCGCCTTCATCCTTTACGGACATGACGCCGATCACGGGCCCGTTCTTGTTGACCACTTTCAAATTGATTACCCCGCTCCCGCCCCGGGATTGCATGCGGTACTCGCTGAATTGGGTCCTCTTGCCGTACCCTCGCTCGGTAGCGGTAAGAAGGGTCGCGTCGGGGGAGGTCTTCACCATCCCTACCACGGAGTCTTTCTTTTTTAGGCTTATGCCTTTGACTCCCTGGGCGCTGCGTCCCATGGACCTGATGTTGGTTTCCTTGAACCGTATAGCCTTCCCGCTTGCCGTGGCCAGGCAGATCTCATCATTGCCGTCGGAAAGAAGCGCGCCTTCAAGATGGTCCCCTTTGCCCAGCGTTATGGCGATGATGCCGCCCCTCCGGGGATTGCTGAAAGCGTTAAGCGGCGTCTTTTTTATTTTCCCCTGGGTGGTGGCCATCACCACAAAACGCCCTTCCGCAAATTCGCGCACCGGCACTACAGCGGTGATCTTCTCGCCCTCAGCGACCCCTATAAGATTTATTATCGGCCGGCCTTTTGTCCTCTTCCCGGCCTGCGGGATCTCGTGGACCTTGAGCCAGTACAGCTTTCCTGCATTGGTGAAGATCAGCATGTAGTCATGGGTGGACGCGACGAAAAGGTGCTCTATGAAGTCTTCCTCTTTCGTCTCGGCCCCGGTAACGCCTTTGCCGCCACGGCGCTGCTTTTTGTAAGCGCTGACCGGAAACCTTTTAATATACCCGGCGTGGCTGACAGTTATCACCATGTCTTCCTCCGCTATCAGGTCTTCGATGTCTATCTCTTCCGCAGCCTTGGTGATCTCTGTCCTGCGCGGGTCATTGAATTTCTCTTTAAGTTCCAGGGATTCTGTTTTGATGATTTCCGTCACTTTCTTTTCGCTGGCCAAAATCCCCTTCAGCGCTTCTATGACTTTGAGCAGTTCCAGGTATTCTTTCTGGATCTTCTCCGTCTCAAGGCTGGTCAGTTGCTGCAGCCTCATCGCCAGTATGGCCAGGGTCTGGGCTTCGGAAAGTTTGAATTTTTTCATGAGGGCGATCTTCGCCGCTTCGGGGTCTTTAGAATTTTTGATGACTTTTATGACTTCATCCAGGTTCTTGATGGCGATCTTTAAGCCCTCGAGTATATGGGCCCTTTCTTCGGCCCGCGCCAGATCATGCCTGGTCCTTTTGATGATGATATCTTTGCGGTGTTTTATAAAATGTTCCAGCGCTTCTTTCAGGCTGAGTACTCTGGGCTGGCCGCCGACCAGCGCCAGCATGATCACGCCGAACGTTTCCTTCATCTGAGTACGCTTGTACAGCTGGTTCATGAGGATCTCTGTGTTATAGCCCCGGCGGACGTCTATCACGATACGCATGCCGTCCCTGTCGGACTCATCCCTGATATCCACTACACCTTCCACTTTCTTGTTTCTGACGAGGTCGGCGATGGAAGTTATCAGCTTGGTCTTGTTAACCTGGTAAGGGATCTCCGTGACCACTACGCTCTCCCTGCCCTGTCTTTTTTGTTCCACATGCGCCTTGGCGTGGAGGATCAGGCTGCCCCGCCCGGTCTTGTACGCTTTAAGTATCGGCTCTTTGCCGCAGATAAGCGCCCCCGTCGGGAAATCCGGCCCTTTTACGATCTTCGCCAGGTCCTCGACCTCGCAAGCAGGGTTGTCGATCAAATAACAGACGGCATCTACGACTTCGCCCAGGTTATGCGGAGGAATGTTCGTCGCCATGCCTACGGCTATACCGCTTGACCCATTCAAAAGAAGGTTGGGAAGAACGGAGGGTAAAACTTTCGGTTCTTGCAGGCTTCCGTCAAAATTCGGCGCGAACTGGACTGTGCCTTTGTCGATGTCCTGCATCATCGCATCGGATATTCTATGCATTCTTGCTTCTGTATACCGCATGGCCGCCGCCGGATCGCCGTCAACCGATCCAAAGTTCCCTTGCCCGTTGATAAGCGGGTATCTTAAAGAAAAATCCTGGACCATGCGGACCAGGGAGTCGTAGACAGCCGCGTCCCCATGAGGGTGATATTTACCTAGGACTTCCCCGACTATCCTGGCGCTTTTTTTGTAAGGCTTGTTATACGTCAAACCCATGTCCTTCATCGCGTAAAGAATACGGCGATGAACGGGTTTCAGGCCGTCCCTTACATCCGGGAGCGCGCGCCCGACAATTACGCTCATAGCGTAATTGATATAGGAATCTTTCATCTCCTCTTCTATGTAGACCGGGATGATCTTTTCATTTCTCGTATACATTGTCTCTCCTTAACTATATGTCCAGGTTCTTAACGTCCCTCGCGTGCTTGACGATAAAATTTCGTCGCAGACGCACGTCGTCCCCCATGAGTATCGTGAACATCTCGTCCGTTTCAACCGCATCCTCGATGGTGACCTTCTGGAGCGTCCTCCTGTCCGGGTCCATGGTCGTTTCCCACAACTGTTCCGGGTTCATCTCTCCAAGCCCCTTATACCTCTGGACGACCGCTCCCTGCTCTCCCTCCCTCAGGACGCTGTCCAAGAGCTCTTTCAGGGCGAATATTTCTTTTTGTCCGTCTATCCGGAAAATGGGTTCCCGCTCTTTCTTTGTCTTTTCCGTCTTGCTTTTTTTCGTCTTTTTCTTTGCTTCCTCCCCTCCGTCCTCTTCATAATCGGCCACGTCCAGGTCGAATTTAGCTATTTCTTTCCTGATCTTTTCGATCTCTCTCGCTTCGTAGAATTCCTGTATGTCGACGGCCCCTCTTGCTTCACCCGCTTCTTCGCCTTCCGCCAGAGTAACCTCTTTACCCTTGCCCTTCAGCTTTGCCAGTTCGTCCTCGCTGTATAAATATTGGTATTCTCCCTCCACTTTTATCCTGTAAATGGGCAGTTTTTTGGTCTTTTCGTGCCTCATTTTAAGATATTTGCTAAATTTCACTCCACGGCGCTCTATTGCGCCCGACAGCTTCTCCAGCCTCAGCACAAGCGCCAGGAGATCTTTTAGTTTGTTTTCCGTCAGAGCCTTCTTGCCTTTGACCTCCTCGACCTGCATGCCCTTGATGCCTTGCTCTATCAGGAACATCTTCATCTCGCGCTCGGTGTTTATGTATTTCTCGCTCTTGCCTTTCTTCACCCTGTAAAGCGGGGGCTGGGCTATGTAGACCCTTTCCTCCTCCAGTATCCCCTTCATCTGCCTGTAAAAGAAAGTCAAAAGAAGTGTCCTTATGTGGGAGCCGTCCACGTCAGCATCGCACATCAGGATGATCTTCCCGTACCGGAGTTTTTCGGTATTAAACTCCTCGCCTATCCCTGCACCCAGCGCTGTGACCACCGTCTTGATCTCCTCGTTGTTCAGAACCTGGGTCAATCTTGCCTTTTCGACGTTCAGTATCTTTCCTTTAAGGGGAAGGATCGCCTGGTATCGCCTGTCCCTGCCCTGCTTGGCCGAACCGCCGGCCGAATCACCCTCGACGATATATACCTCGGTCAATGATGCGTCGGTTTCTGAACAATCAGCGAGCTTCCCCGGGAGACCGCCGCCTTCAAGCGCTCCTTTCCGCCGGGTCAGATCCCGAGCCTTTCTCGCCGCCTCACGGGCCCTAGCGGCCATGACTGTCTTCGCGACGATCTTTCGTCCCACATCCGGGTGCTCCTCGAAATAGGTTCCCAGCATATCATTGACTGCCGCCTCTACCAGCCCCTCTACCTCGGAATTTCCGAGCTTTGTCTTTGTCTGCCCCTCGAACTGGGGGTTGGGGACTCTTACATTCAGGACCGCGGTCAAACCCTCCCTGGCATCATCCCCGGAAAGCGCCTCACCCTTGATAACGTTCCTTTTCTTCCCGTAGTTCTTTACTGTCCTGGTAAGCGCTGATTTGAACCCCGTAAGATGTGTTCCACCTTCGGTGGTCGAGATATTGTTGACGAAACTGTAGATGTTTTCCGCGTATCCTTCGTTATACTGCAACGCGCATTCGACTAAAATGTTATCGCGCTCTCTTTCGAGGTAGATTATTTTCTTGTGAAGGGGTTTTTTGTTCTTGTTCATATGCTCCACGAACGAAACGATCCCGCCTTTATATAAAAATTCCGCCTCCTTGTCGGTCCTCTCGTCCTTGAGGGTGATCTTCACGCCCTTGTTCAAAAAGGCCAGTTCTCTCATCCTGGTGGCGAGTAGGTCGTAGCTGAAAGACGTTGTTTCCTCGAATATTTCTTCATCAGCCTTGAACGTAACGCTGGTGCCGGTGCCCGTGCTTTTGCCAAGGACCTTGAGCTTGGACTTCGTGTGCCCTCTCTCATATTCCTGGTGGTGGATCTTCCCGTCTCTTTTGACCACGACTTCCAGCCATTCGGCAAGCGCGTTCACCACACTCACGCCCACCCCGTGCAACCCGCCTGATATCTTGTACACCCTATGGTCGAATTTCCCTCCGGCGTGCAGGGTAGTCATTACTACTTCCACGGCGGGTTTCTTTTCCTTGTCGTGCATGTCCACGGGGATCCCCCGCCCGTTATCGGAGATGGTAATGCTGTCATCGGCGTGGATAACGACTTCTATCTTATCGCAAAATCCGCCCATGACCTCGTCTATGGAGTTATCAACGACTTCGTATACCAGGTGGTGCAGGCCTCTCCGCCCGGTATCCCCGATGTACATGGCCGGTCTCTTCCTTACCGCTTCTATCCCTTCCAGAACCTGTATTGTCCGGGCGTCGTAGTTCTTCTCTCCGGCTTCGGCCGCGCACCGCGCAGTTTTCTTTTTCGCTTTTTCACCTTTCTTTTCCTTTGGTTTGTTCGTTGGCTTTTTCTTTTTTGCCATTTCTATCCTTTCGCCAAGCTATTTTTTACTCTTCACTTAAAGAACCGATCCTGAATCTTATGTCCTTGGCTTTTTTCCGCCCGGTATAGTGGGCGTTGAATTTTTCCAGGATCTTTTTCCTCTCTAAAGTAAGTTTATACAACCATGAAGAATTTTCAACTATTACAATAAGGGTCCCGTTTCTGTAATTACCCAGGCGCATGCGGATCCTCAGGTCCCCGCTGACCGCAGCTTCCCAGGCAGTCATGACCGCGCCGGCCCTTCGCACTTTCCCGTCCTTCCACTTACGCAGAAGGTCGCCTACGATCCCCTCAAGGTGCTTAGTTTCTCTTCTTTTTCCGCCGGCAGCGTTCATCAAAGTCACGCGGTTAACTGCATGGGCAAGACCACATACACATATTCTTCGTTCTTGCGTATCACTCCGGGCTTGTTCGCTTCGTTCACTTCAAAAACAATCTCTTCATCGCTCATATTTTTAAGAACATCTATCAGGTATTTTGGGTTGAACCCTATCGCCAGATCTTCTTGTCCGGAATAATCCACGTCTATCTGCTCCTTGGCCTCCCCGAGATACGGCGTGTTTTTCGAAATGGTCATTTTTTTCTTCTGGATATCAAGCTTGACGGCGAGGGAATCCTGATCGGTAAAGATGCTGGCTCTTTTTGTGGCCGACAGAAGCTCTTCCCTTGAAACTTTGACTTTTTTTGGAGATTCTTCGGGGATGACTTTCCTGTAATTCGGAAATTCTCCCTCTATCAACCGGGAAATAATAAAAAACTCAGGGAAAGAGAACAATATCTGGGTGTCGCTGAATTGTATTTTTACTTCTCCCTCATCTCCCAGTAGTCTTTTGACCTCCTGGACGGTCTTAGCCGGAACAATAACTTCCCGGTCGACCAATGTTTTCTTTGGGAGTATTTTTCTCATCATCGCCATCCTTTTGCCGTCGGTCGCCACAACACAGAGTTTATCCCCTTTGACCTCGATAAGCATCCCATTAAGAACGTACCTGGTGTCTTCCTTACTGATGGCGAAATCGGTCATGACAAGTATCTCTTTAAGTAAGCTCTGCGGAATAGTTATAGAGTCCCTGTCTTTAAAAAGCGGTAGTTGGGGGAATTCCTCCTTGGGAAGCCCGAGGATCTTGAAGTGTGCTTTTCCGTTTTTGATGTTTATAGCGTTGTTTTTCTTCATCGACAGGGTTACGTCGCTTCCCTCCGGAAGTGCTCGGACAATATCAAAGAACTTTTTTGCTGGTACCGTTATTGCGCCTTCCCGGGAAGCGCTTACTGGAAGTGTGGAGCATATCCCAATATCGAGATCCGTTGCGGTTAATTTAAGCCTCCCCTTCTCTACCTCAAGAAGTACGTTCGCTAGGATCGGTAAGCTACTTTTTTGCGTAACTGCATTCTGGACTATCTGCATACCGTTCGCAAGATCGGTTTTCTGAATTGTCAACTCCATCTCGTCCTCCTAGAATACTTTAATCTAGTTTTAAAAAAATAGCAGTAAACGTAGTATATAGGTATCTGTGGATATGTTCATAACCCCCAAAACCCATGTAGCTAAAGAAAAAACAACAATCCCCTCTTGTTGATAACCACCACAAAAAATGTGGAGAACCTGTTTACTTATCCACAAGTTATCCACAAGGGGGGATAACAAAGAACAGCTCGGGGCAACTTTTTATTTTTTTATTTGCCCCATGAGTTTATGTATCAGGGAACGTACATTTTCTTCTCCGGCGACTTCTCTGCCGATCTTTTCACAAGCATGAAGAACAGTGGTGTGGTCCCTGCCGCCGAAAAACCCCCCGATATCGGGCAAAGAATTCCCCGTAAGCTCCCGGGACAGGTACATAGCCATCTGTCTGGGATAAGCGACGGCGCGAGTCCTTTTTTTCGCTTTCATGTCCGACACTTTCATGCCGAAATACTCGGCGACGACCCGTTGGATATGATCTATACTGACCTTTTTGTCTTCCTCTTCTTTTATCATACCTTTTAATACTTCCTTTGCAAGATCGACGGAAAGATCTTTCCCGGTAAGCTTCGCGTAGGCCACGACCCGGATAAGGGCTCCTTCCATTTCGCGTATGTTGGTCTTTACCTTGTCCGCAAGGAAGAACAACACTTCTTGTGGGACGTGAACAGATTCGTTCTCTGACTTTTTGCCCAGAATGGCGATCCTGGTCTCGAAGTCAGGCGATTGGATATCAGCGATCAATCCCCAGGCAAAACGCGAGACAAGGCGCTCTTCGAGAGAGGGTATGCCCTGCGGAGACCTGTCGCCGGACATCACGATCTGCTTATGGGAGTCATGGAGCCTGTTAAATGTGTGGAAGAATTCCTCTTGGGTGGCTTCCTTGCCGGCGATAAACTGTATGTCGTCCACAAGAAGGATATCGACGCTCCTATACATTTCCCGGAATTTAGCCGTGGTCCTGGTTCGTATGGCGTTTATCAGCTGATTGGTGAATTCTTCACTGGAGATATAAAGGACGCGAGCCCTGGGGTGGCGCTTTATTATGTCATGCCCCATGGCCTGCATAAGGTGGGTCTTGCCCAGGCCCACACCGCCGTAAAGGAATAGCGGGTTGTAGACGCGCGAGAGCTTTTCACAGATCGCCAGTGAAGCGGCGTGAGCGAAACGGTTGCTCGGCCCCACCACAAAATTTTCGAACGTATACCTGGGATTAAGCCCTATCTCCTGGTATTTACTCTCAGGGAGCTGTCTCCCGCCCCCGAGGACAGACTGTATCCAGCCGAGAGGTTTTTCTTTGTTTTCAGCCGGGTGGGGGGCTTCTTTAGGCTCTTTCACCTTAACATGGCCGGGGATATCCGTGCTTTCCGCGCTCTTTTCCGGCGCGCTTTCGACGATCTCGAATCTGATCTCCATGCTTTTCCCGGCGATCTGCTGGACAGCGGCTTTTATCAGGCTGAAGTATTTTTCTTTTATCCAGTTTTCGAAAAACTTGTTGGGGACACCCAGGGAAATGGCGCCATCTTCAACGGTTAGCTGTCTGATGGGCACAAACCAGGCAGTGAAGACCTGGTCATTGACTTCAGATTCGAGATTGGTCAGGGCTTTCCCCCATATATTTTCCATGATTTAACCCCAGTTAAAGTTGTTCAATTATATTAACAGATTTTGAAGAGTTTTCAAGAAGAAAAAACAAGTTATTAACAAATTATCCACAGGAAAGAGAGGCTTGTTTCCTCGCCATTTTCAAACGCGGAAATAATTATATCTGTTCGAGCACCCCAATGCAAGCATTTTTTGAATTAGAACGTGACGCATGTTCCATAAGCCACGGCGCGGACCCACTCGGCAAACTTAGCAGCGCTAGCGCTCGCCGAGCTCGGGAGTCATCGGGATTCGAGCCAACTAGTTCTTGACTTAGTAATAAGGTATGTTATAATCTTTAAGCTTGTCAGGGCATTTTTAGGGAAAAGGAGTCTTTAGTGAAAAAAACATTAAGGCCAAAATCCAATTTAAAGAGGAAGAGAAAACACGGATTCCGCAAGAGGAGCAGCTCTCGAACGGGAAAAGCGGTGCTAAGTAGAAGGCGTAAAAGAGGAAGAAAAAGGCTGTCCGCGTGATAGTTGACCGCATACGAAAGACAAAAGATTTTCAGGACGTCTTTAGAAACGGAAGAAAAATTCAAGGGAAGATATTCTCTCTTTATGTGGTGCGCGATGCGGAGGGGAGCCCTACGACAGCCGGGATAACGGTAGCCAAGAAGCATGTCGCCAAAGCCGTGAAAAGGAACTATATAAGGCGTGTGGTGAATGCATCCTTCCGGGAAAACGCGCCAGCGCTACGCAGCGGATGTAAGGTGGTAGTGAAGATGACGCGGGGCGTCGACGACATCGGGAAAAGGCGTTTGTCGCGAGAGCTGCGAAAAGACCTTGACGGCTTGTTCGCAAAGGCCGGGATTGTAAGATGAAAAAGACCCTTCTCTTATTGCTAAAAGGATACAAAAAATTTATAAGCCCTTACCTTGTAAGGAGTTGCAGGTTTCATCCTACCTGCTCAGAATACGCGATAGAAGCCGTAGAACGGTTTGGGGTAATGAAGGGCACCGCCCTGGCGTTGTGGAGATTGCTTAGATGTAACCCGTTGTCCAGGGGCGGGTACGATCCGGCAGTCCGGCAACAAAACAAAGGAATGATATAATCGTGGAAAAGAGACTCATATTCGCCGTAGTTCTATCTATTTTGATCCTTCTTGTTTTTCAAAGGATCCATAAGCCCGCGCCAACCGTGCCTGCTCAGCCCATGGGTCAAATTTCACCGGAGATGCAGGTAACAAGGCAAGAGCCCGCGCAAAAGCCTGTACAAGAGACCGCCCTTACCCAGAAGAAAACACCAATAGAGGAAAAAGAGACGATTGTTCAGACCGAAAAGCAGACGATACTTTTTACCGATATCGGCGGAGGCATCAAGCAGATCAACTTGAACGAATACAAAAAGGATGAAGAAGAATTCCCCCTGTTAATGGCGCAACCCGGGGAAGGAATGTTTGCGATAAAAAGCCCGCTGATCCCAGGCCTGGAAAAACGCAAATATGAGACAATACAGGGAGATGATTATCTTGAATTCCGTTTTGTTGAGAAAGGGCTGATAGAGATAACCAAACGGTTTAATTACCATAACACAAAGTCCTATATGGACTTATCGATAAAAATAAAAAATCTGTCACCGAAAAATATCAGCTTTTCTTATGAAGTCAGAGGGCCGTTAGGGCTTGTAAGGGCTGATAAGCTAATGGGCAGGAGCTTTCTGGAATCGGCCACTATGATAGATGGAAAAGTAATGAGAAAAAAAGCTATCAAAGGGACACAGGAAAATGCGGGGAGTATTTCATGGACAGCGTTGAAGAATAGATATTTTGCAGTGATTCTTAAACCCTTCACCGCACCAAGGTCGGTGGTTCTGTCTGGAACGCCCGACAAAGGAATCGAAGCAGACTTCAAAAGCCAAAATTACTTGATACGCCCAGGCGAGACCATCGAAGATGATTATTTGCTTTACGCGGGCGTACAAGACATAAACAAGCTTAAAGTCCTGGGGCATGATTTGGAAGCAATCGTTAATTACGGGGTATTCGGGGGTGTGAGTAAAACGCTTTTATCGGTCTTGAGGTTTTTTCACAAAGGAACAAAAAGCTGGGGACTGGCCATTATCTTGCTTACCCTGTTGGTCAATGTCATCCTGTTTCCCCTCACAAGAAAAAGCGTCACCTCGATGCACCAGATGAAGAAAATTCAACCACATATGCAGAAATTAAAAGATCTCCATAAGGACAACCCGCAAAAGCTAAATAAAGAGATGATGGAGTTATACAAACAATACAACGTAAACCCTCTTAGCGGGTGTCTTCCTTTATTGCTGCAAATGCCTGTATTTATTGCTCTTTATCAAGGTCTTATCTGCTCGGTCGAGCTGAAGGGCGCATCATTTTTATGGATAAAAGATCTTGCCAGGCCGGATGCGGTCAGCCTCCCCTTTTCTTTACCTGTGATAGGAGCATCAGTGAATATTTTGCCACTTCTTATGGTGGCAATGATGGCGATTCAGCAAAAAATTTCCCAAGGGGCCACCGCTGCGGCCATGACCGGCGACCAGGCCAGCCAGCAGAAAATGATGATGGTAATCTTCCCGGTGATGTTTGGATTTTTGTTTTACAATATGCCGGCGGGCTTGGTGCTTTACTGGGTGACCAATACTATCTTGATGACAGCCGAGCAAAAGATCATGGGCAACATGCTGGACAAGGACTAAATTGGAATAATGAACGATAAGCTCACCACCATAGAGGTCGAAGACATAACGATCGAAGATGCCATTCGGAAGGCCCTAAAGATCCTTAACGCACAGAAAAATGATGTCGCCATTGAGGTGCTAAAGGAAGAACACAAAGGGCTTTTTGGAATGAAAGGCGCAGACAACGCGAAGATCCGAGCAACACTCAAGCGCCCCCACTAATCCTTACGTTGAGTTTCCACGTGGAAACCGACACCACTATGAAGTTCTCCTGCAGCGGTTCCGCGGTGCAACTTGTTTACGATGTGCAGCGAAACCGACACTACTATGAAGTTCTCCTACAGCGGGTCCGCGGCGAAACTAGTTTACGTTTCGTAGCGAAATATTTCCAGAGAATCAGAAGAACAGAATATCAGGGGGCAGAAAATCAGGACACCAGGGCATCGGGGTCGATTGTCTCTGGTACCCAGATTCCCAGATCTCCTGCCTCCCGATATCCCGATACACTGATACCCGTGCCTGGGAATCAGAAGAACAGAATCTCAGGAAACAGAGGAGCAGCATACCAGCGCATCAGACTCGATGCCCCCGGGTACCCAGCTTTTCCGGTAGCCTGCCACCTGATTTCCCGGTACCCTGATATTCTTTTTTCTCAATTTCTTGACTTTTTCAAAAAATATGGTATAGTTGCTCACAAATGGGTTTCCACGTGGAAATGTTTTGGGAATCAGAACAGCAGGACATCAGGAGGCAGAGAATCAGGATATTAGGATTTCAGGCGCGATAATCCCCGATGCCCCGTTTTCCCGATACCCTGGCCCCTAATATCCCAATACCCTGATAACCATCCGCGTATTAGCAAATTTAACCACATTATCGACTTATGAAAAAAATAGCGATCTGTAACCAAAAAGGCGGCGTTGCAAAAACCACGACGGCCATTAATCTTGCCGCATACATTGCCTTAAAAGGCAAACGTACCCTGTTGGTTGATGCGGACCCCCAGGCAAATGCCACCAGCGGCCTTGGCATCAATAAAAACGAAATCAAATACAGTATATATGATGTACTGCATGAGCAAATCAGCCTGGACCAGGCGATAAAAGAAACAGCGATCGAAAATCTTTTTCTGGTTCCGTCTAACATAAATCTCACCGGCGCCGAAGTAGAACTGGTAAACGTTATGGGCCGTGAATACCGCTTGAAAAAAGCCGTGAGCGAGTTGAAGAAAGAATTTGATTTCATGCTCATAGACTGTCCGCCGTCACTGGGGCTGTTGACTATAAACGGCCTTACAGCAGTAAATTCGGTCATCATACCGATACAATGTGAATATTATGCACTGGAAGGATTGGGGCAGTTGATGAACACGCTGAATCTTGTCAGAGAAAATTTAAATAATAACCTCGAAGTTGAAGGCGTGCTCATGACAATGGCTGATTACCGGACGAATTTGACCAAAGAAGTGATCAACGAAGTGAAAAATCACTTTGGCAACAAGGTGTATAAGTCCATCATCCCAAGGGCAATTAAGCTAACAGAAGCCCCGGGGTTTGGAAAGCCAATAGCACTTTATGACAAGAACTCACCAGGAGCCGTTAAATACGATGCATTAGCGCACGAAGTGTTGAAGATACCTTTTGTTTCTAAAAATATTTCACAAGTATCGGAAAATGATGAAGTTATAAATTATACGGAGGGGGATTATGGAAAAGAGACTGGGTAAGGGGTTAGATGCGCTTATACCTGGCGACATGAGTAAGTCCAAGGAAAAGGTAGCATATTTGAAGCTGGCAGAGATCATCCCGAACCAGTTTCAGCCTCGCAAAAGTTTTTCAAAGAATAAGATGGAAGAGCTTTTGAATTCTGTTCGGGAAAAAGGAGTGATCCAGCCGGTCTTGGTCCGGCCGGCGGAAGAAGGGTATGAACTTATTGCGGGAGAGCGCAGATGGAGAGCAGCTCAGGAGCTGAACCTGGACGAAATACCGGCGATAATTAAAAGTGATGTAAGCGACGTGAACAGCCTGGAGATCTCGCTCATTGAAAATATACAGCGGGATGATCTGAATCCGATCGATGAGGCGAACGCGTATAAAGAACTGACGGATAAGTTTATGTATACGCTTGAAAAGATCGGACAGATGGTAGGGAAAGACAAGACGACTATCTCGAACAGCTTGAGAATCCTGTCTCTTTCTCGGGAAATACAGGGGCTTTTGGAATCTGGGCAGATATCGGTCGGGCACGCGAAAGCCCTTTTATCGTTCGCCAGTGAATACCGGCAGAAAAAGATCGCGGACAAGATCGTGAAAAAAGGCTTGTCTGTCCGGCAGGTCGAAATGCTGACAGGAGGCGCCGGCAAACAGAAAAAACAAAAGAAAAAAGATCCGGACGTGGTGAGGGTCGAAGAAGAGCTGCAACACAGGCTCGGGACCAAGGTCAATATCCTCCAGGGCAAAAAGAGGGGGAGGATCGAGATCCAGTATTTTTCCAATGAGGACCTGCAGAGGATATTGAATCTGTTGCTCCGCTGAGAGCCTAATTTTGCTTGACAAAACGCGCCGGAAATAGTATCATTGCTAAAGACTTATGACCTTTTAAACTGGTCCGGAGAGACCGGAAAAGGAGAAAAGATGAAAAGGGAACTATATAAGGAAGCCTGCTTGTCATATGACAGGGAGGTTTTTTTTATGTCCAGGGAAGGTATAAGATGAATTTTAAAGTCAAATCAAGCATTCTTGACGGCGAAGGGATAAAAAGGACGCTTTTGAGGATCTCTCACGAGATACTGGAGAAGAACCGGGGGGCCAAAGACCTGGCCGTTGTAGGCATAAAGTACAGGGGGGCGTATCTGGCGGAAAGGATAGCGCGGAACCTGAAAGAAATAGAGGGCAAGGAAGTGCCGGTGGGAGCAATGGATATCACGCTGTACCGGGATGACCTCACCGAGATATCGGAGCAGCCCGTTGTCCACGCGACGGAGATAGACTTTGACATAACCGGCAAGAAGATCATTCTCGTCGATGATGTCCTTTTTACCGGGCGGACCGTAAGGTGCGCGCTGGATGAATTGATAGATTTCGGCCGGCCTGCCACTATCCAGCTGGCGGTTCTTATCGACAGAGGCCACAGGGAACTGCCCATAAGGCCGGATTACGTCGGCAAGAACGTTCCTACGTCAAGGGCCGAGTCCGTGGAAGTGAGATTAAAGGAAGCCGACGGGGTCGAAGAGGTAGTTGTGCTTGAAGAAAAACAGGGATGAGACGGTGAAACAGAACAAAAAAAGGTGGACCAAAAAACACTTGTTGGGGATCGAAGACCTGGCCCCGGATGAAATAATATTGATCCTGGACCAGGCCGTCAATTTCAAAGAGGTCATAGCAAGGCCTATACCGAAAGTGCCGGCTTTAAGGGGCAAGACAATAGTCAACCTTTTCTGCGAACCCTCCACCCGCACAAGAGTTTCTTTTGAGCTTGCCGCGAAAAGGTTAAGCGCGGACACCCTTAACATAGCCGCTTCGTCCTCGAGTTTTCTAAAAGGAGAGACGCTGAAAGATACGGCCAGGAACATCGAGGCCATGAAAATAGATATGCTTATCATGCGCCACTCGTGCGCGGGATCCCCCCATTTTCTGGCACGTCAGATAGACGCGTCGGTTATAAACGCGGGAGACGGAGCGCATGAACATCCTACCCAGGCGCTTCTTGATGCTTTCACCATGAGGGAAAAGCTCGGGAAGATAAAAGGGTTAAATGTAAGCATTATCGGGGATATAGCGCACTCGCGAGTGGCCCGGAGCAATATCTGGACGCTGACCAAACTTGGCGCGAAAGTGACAGTATGCGGGCCCAAGACCATGATGCCAGCGGAAGCCGAAAAACTGGGAGTCCGGGTGACATATGATGTCAGAGAAGCAGTAAAAGACGCGGACGTACTTAACGTTCTCAGAATACAACTTGAAAGGCAGAAAAGGCCGATCTTCCCCAGTATAAGGGAATATATAACATGTTTTGGAATCAATGGCAGTCTTTTGAAAAAATACGCCAAAAAGGATGTCCTGATCATGCACCCGGGACCTATAAATCGCGGCGTGGAGCTGACGCAGGATGTAGCAGACGGGAAGTACTCCGTGATCCTTGACCAGGTTACCAATGGTGTAGCCGTTAGAATGGCGGTGCTCTTTTTGATAAGCCACGTTAAGGCTTAAGTGGAGTAAATGTCTTGATAAATGTAAATAATGAGGCTATGAACCCATATTATTATGATATACAAGCAAAAGTGGAGTAAAATATGCAAATCTTGATAAAAAATGGTAGAATAATCGACCCTTCCTCTGACCTGGACAAGAAAGGAGATATCCTTATTGACAAAGGGAAGATCAATAGGATAGGCGGGACAATAAATGCCAATGCAGATACAGTCATCGAAGCAAAAGGTAAAATAATAGCCCCGGGGCTGGTTGATATGCACGCGCATCTCCGTGAACCCGGAGGGGAGGACAGAGAGACTATTGAAACAGGATTAATGGCGGCTGTCAAGGGCGGCTTCACGACAGTTTGTGCAATGCCTAACACAGATCCGCCTTGCGACGGCCAGACACAGGTTAAATTTCTCCTGGAAAGAGCCGGACAGGTCAAATTGGCAAACCTTTTGCCTATCGGGACGATCACACGAAAGAGGGAAGGAAAAGAGCTGGCCGAAATGGCTGAGTTGAAGGAGGCAGGATGCCCGGGGGTTTCAGATGACGGCGCGTCAGTTGAGGATACTGCATTGATGAGAAGGGCTCTGGAATATGCTTCGATGGTCGATCTCCTCGTAATATCCCACTGTGAAGATAAGGCCCTTGCTGAGGACGGAGTAATGAATGAAGGGTACTGGTCTACAGTGCTGGGGCTTGCTCCGGCACCGGCGGAGGCCGAGAGCCTGATAGTCGAAAGAGATATAAGGCTGGCAGAACTGGCGGGAGCCCGGCTTCACATCGCGCATGTAAGCGTCGCGGAAAGCGTGGAAGCCGTCCGCCAAGCGAAGAAGAGGGGAGTAAGGGTTACGGCAGAAGTCACGCCGCATCACCTGGCGCTGAAGGACGAGGACCTGAAGACGTATGACACGAACATGAAGGTCAATCCGCCCTTACGGTCGGGGGAAGACGTGAAAGCGCTGAAGCAGGGCCTGAAAGACGGGACCATCGACGTCATAGCTACCGATCATGCTCCTCATCTGGTCAATGAAAAAGAGAAAGAATTTGATTACGCGCCATTCGGAATGATCGGCCTGGAAACGGCCCTTTCCTTATGTTTTATGACTCTTGTCAAAGAAGGATACCTGGACTGGAATGGGCTTATCCAAAAAATGGCACTGAATCCGGCAAGGATCCTCAAGCATGACAGGGGCACTTTGCAGGAGGGAGCCCCGGCCGATATAGTCATAATCGATCCCGAAAAGAAGTGGGTCTATAAGAAAGAAGAAATACTTTCCCGCTCTGCGAACTCGCCGTTTATCGGCAAAGAAATGGAATCTGGCGTAACGGAAGTTCTTGTGAACGGACGTGTAGTCGTGCGGGACGGGAAGATAGTTTAAGGGCAAGAGCCTTGGAAACCATCAGGTTTATCGCTTTACAGGAACTCGGAAAGCTGGCTAAATGGCTGAGGATCTTGGGGTATGACTGCGGCTATTATGATAAGAATGATATAGCCGATCTCGTTATCCAAGCTATAAGGGAAGGCCGGGTGATACTGGCCAGGAGCGCCGCGTATAAAAAATACAAAGGCATACGGGTGCTCGTTGTAACAAGCGATCATGTCGAAGAGCAGGTAGAGCAGGTGATAAGGGAACTGGGCCTGCCCTTGGATGAAGAGAAGCTCTTTCAAAGATGCGTTGAATGTAACTATCCGCTCGAAGATGTACCAAAAGAAGAGACAACAGGCAAAGTGCCGGAATATGTTTTCCGGACGCAGGAAGTTTTCAAGAGATGCCCCAGTTGCGGAAAGATATTCTGGAAGGGGACTCACTGGGATATGGTCGGCAAATGGCTCGAAAAAAGAAAATTCTGAAAGCGAAGATACTCTCTAACCGAAAAATAGCTCCGGATCATTATGTTATGGAGCTTGATGTCCCGTGGCTGGGAGCGAATTCATCTCCTGGACAATTCGTGGCCGTAAGAGTCCGGGGCGAAGGTACGGACCCTCTTCTCAGGATCCCGCTGGGGGTGCACGCCATACGGAAGAAAGGGATCAAACTTTTATACAAGGTCGTGGGGCCGGCGACCAGGATACTCAGCTCCAGGCCAAAAGGGGATGTGCTTGATGTCCTTGGACCTCTCGGCAATGGGTTTGATCTAGCTCCTGTTTTAAGGAAAAAGGAGTCAAGGGCGGTGCTTGTTGCCGGAGGCCACGGTGTCGCGCCGCTTTATGCCCTGGCCGAAGAACTGGCCGGAAAGGCAGGGCCCATCAACGTATTTATCGGGGCTTGTGAGGCAAAACATGTGGTCTGCGCAAAAGAATTCAGGAAGCTGAAAGCGAAGGTCAAGACGGCGTCGGAAAAAGGCAAATGCGGATGCAAGGGCTTTGTCACCGATCCGCTCAAGGAATACCTCGAACGAAATAAGCGATTCGCCGGGCGCACAACGATCTATGCATGCGGGCCCAAACCGATGCTGGCGGCCGTGACTCAGGAAGCCGCAAAACACGGGATCCCGGCACAGGTCTCTTTGGACGCATACATGGCGTGCGGTATAGGGGCATGTTTGGGATGCGCCGTAGAGACCGTGAATGGGTACAAGCTGGTCTGTAAGGATGGCCCGGTTTTCGACGCCCGTGAGATCAAGTGGGAAAATATATGCTAGACCTTAAGATACAGATAGGAAAAGTGACGTTTAAGAACCCGGTATGGGTGGCTTCAGGAACGTTCGGTTACGGAGAGGATTACGCGGATTTTCTGGACCTGAGCGAAGTCGGGGCCATAGTTACTAAAACCGTGACACTTCAGCCGCGGGACGGGAATCCCCCGCCGCGGATCGTTGAGACATCTTCCGGCTTGCTTAATTCCATCGGCCTGGAGAACAAAGGCCTTGAACATTTCAAGAAAGAACATTATCCCTTTCTCAAGAAACTCGGCACCCGCATAATGGTCAGTGTTGCCGGGATCACGGAACAGGAGTTCCTGGATTGTTCTGAAAAACTGATGGACGGGTGTTCTCCGGATGCTGTCGAACTTAACCTTTCCTGCCCCAATGTGGCACATAAGGAAGCCAGCTGCTGGCTGTTTTCACAGGACGCCAAAGCGACGGAAAGGATAGTCTCAGGGGTAAAAAAGAAAATAAAATGCACCCTTGTGGTAAAACTTACGCCCAATGTTACGGACATCACGGAGATCGCCAGGGCCGCCGAAGCAGGGGGAGCGGATGCGGTTTCCCTGGTCAACACTTATGCCGGGATGGCCGTGGACGCCCAGACGATGGAACCGTCCCTGGGTAACGTGATAGGCGGCTTGAGCGGTCCGGCCATAAAGCCCTTGGCGCTCAAGGCCGTGTGGGAAGTTTACGGAAGTATAAGGATCCCGGTGATCGGGATCGGCGGCATCATGACCGGTACCGATGTAGCCGAGTTCATGCTTTGCGGAGCACGGGCAGTCCAGGTCGGCACGGCAAATTTTGTAACCCCTGATGCATACGCGAAGATCCTTCAAGAATTCAAAGAATACCTGAAGGAGAAAAAGATCAGCAAGGCTGGAGACTTAGTCGGGAAGATAAAGGTAAAGAGGTAAAATGGAAGCTAAAGACAGATTGATTGTAGCGCTTGATGTGGATTCTACGCCTGAGGCGGAAAAACTTATAGAGGTCCTTTCGCCGGAAGCGGACATTTTCAAAGTCGGGATAGCACCGTTCACCGGTTACGGGGAAAAAATCTTGGGGAAACTGAGAGAGAAAGGGAAAAAAGTATTTCTTGATCTCAAATTTCATGATATCCCGAATACGGTCAGGAATGCCGCGCGGATTGCTGCAAAGCACGGTGTTTTCATGATGAATTTTCACTGTCTGGGAGGAAAAAGCATGCTGGAAGCGGCCCGGAAGGGCGCGGAAGAAGGGAGCGCTTCTTCAGGCCACGAAAAACCTCTCCTTCTGGGGGTCACTATCCTGACCAGCATGACCGAGGCCGACTTGCAGGCCCTGGGGATGGCGGGAGGAATAGAAGAGAAGGTAATGGAACTGGCCGCCCTGGCCAAGAATTGCGGCCTGAACGGTGTAGTGGCTTCTGCAAAAGAGACCCGGCTTATAAAGAGTAGCCTGGGAAAAGGGTTTCTTGTCGTGACGCCGGGGGTGCGGCCGACATGGGCAGCGGCGGGAGACCAGAAGAGGGTCCTTACCCCCAAACAGGCTGTGGCCGAGGGGGCGGACTATATCGTGGTCGGCCGGCCTATCATCCATGCCGATGATCCGGCGGAAGCAGCGAGAAAAATAGTTGAGGAGATAGGATCATGAATGAAAGAGAGATCATGGAGATTTTCACCAAGATGAGAGCATACCAGACAGGGCATTTCAAGCTTTCCAGCGGCCTTCATTCCGGAGCTTATCTGCAGTGCGCTCTGGTCTTACAGTCTCCTGTCCTTGCCGCAAGGCTGTGCGGGGTCCTGGCGGAGAAGTTCCGGGCGGACGGGCCGGACCTGATAATAGGGCCGGCAATGGGAGGAATAACCATGGCCTACGAGATGGCGCGCGCACTGAACGCCAGGGCTATTTTCGCTGAAAGAGATAAAGAGGGGAAAATGTGTCTTCGCCGGGGGTTTATTGTCTCCCCGAAGAACAGGGTGCTGATCGCTGAAGATGTCCTTACCACCGGAGGTTCGGTCAAGGAAGTAATAAAACTTCTCGCGGAAGACAGTATAACTCCGTTAGGTGTAGCATGCCTGGTCGACAGGAGTTCTGAAAGGATAGATTTTGGTGGTATAAAACACGAAAGCCTGATAAAATTGGATATTCCGGTTTTTAGAGAAGATGAGTGCCCCCTTTGTCAGGAAGGAATGTCCATTACCAAGCCGGGATCCAGGAAATAGGAGCAAAGGAGACGATCATGGAAATGGAACTCAAGACGATTATAGAAAAGATCAAGCAAGAAGGCGTGGGAGAAGCGGAAAAGAAAGCGGCCCATATAATCGAAACGGCGCAAGCCGGCGCCAAGAGAGTGCTCGACCAGGCTCGGGAGGAAAGGGCTGCGATAATAAAGAAAGCGGAACAAGAGGCCGCCAAGCTCCGGGATAACGGGGAGAAAGCTCTTAGCCAGGCCTCTAGGGATGTCCTGCTGAGCTTGCGGGAACAGATCATTGAGCTTTTTGACAAGGTAGTAAAGCGCGAGGTAGCAGCCCAACTGACCCCCGACGTCCTCAAAGAGATGATCCTCAAACTGGTAGAAAAATTCGAAAAAGAAGAAAAGCTCGACCTGGAAATACTGTTAAGTAAAAAAGAAAAGAAGGACCTGGAAGAGGCTGTCTTCAGCGCCCTGAAGGGAGAGATGAAAAAGGGAGTGACCATAAAGATTTCTCCCGTGATCGAACACGGGTTTTTCATCGGGGAGAAAGACAAGGGCTCCTATTACGACTTCACCGACGAAGCCATCGCTGAAGCTTTCATGGCGTATCTAAATCCCAAGATAGTGGATATCCTGGCCGCAGAAAAGAAGGATGAAAAATAAGTATTTTTACCTGGTAGCTTCATTGCCTTATCTCCGCCTTACAAAGGAGATGTCCTTTTCCGTGGAAGATTTTATTCACGAATGCGAAAAGTGGCTGACCCCGCCCGATATGAAAGCGTTGCTTTCCGCGGACATCCATGATCCGGAACGCGCGGGGGAAGATTTTGAGTTGTTGAGGGGATGGAAAGAGTTCGACAGCCGCTTAAAAAAAGAGCTTGCCGGCATCAGAGAAGCGAGCAGAAAAGGCGAAAGCTATAAGACGCCGGACGTGCTTCAAGAGACGATGGCGCGCGAAAATCCGTTATTGATGGAAGAAAGCCTCGAAAAAACAAGGTGGGATTTTCTTGAAGAGAGGGCGTTCAGGTATAATTTTGACCTGAACCGGCTGGTCCTGTATTTTCTGAAGCTCCAGATACTGGAAAGGATGTCCAGGTTCAATAAAGACGCCGGAGAAAGCTTTTTCCATAGCCTATGCGAGGTAAGGTATGAATGAACGTTACGGAAAGATCGTTGCCATAAACGGCAACATGATCACCGCGGAGTTTGAAGGCGACGTCATCCAGAACGAGGTCGGGTATGTGTTAAGCCTGGGAAAAAGGCTTAAATCCGAGGTTATCAGGATAGCCGGCAATAACGCCTTCATGCAGGTCTTCGAATATACCAAGGGGATAAAAGTAGGGGATAAAGTAGAGTTTTCCGGGAAACTTCTCTCGGTCCAGTTGGGGCCCGGGCTTCTCGCCCAGATATATGACGGCTTGCAGAACCCATTGCCGGAGCTTGCCGAGGAGTACGGGTTTTTTCTTCCGGTAGGCGTTGAACTCAGCGCGCTTTCTTTTGAGAAAGAATGGGAGTTCACCCCGGTGGTCAAAAAGGGGGACAAGGTGTCCGGGGGCTATATCCTCGGGACAGTGCCCGAAGGCCTCTTCACGCATAAGATAATGGTCCCTTTTGGGCTCAGGGATGAATATGAGGTCATGGAGGCCGCTCCGCCCGGGAAATATACGATCGATAAAAAGATCGCCAGCCTGAAAGACCCTAAAGGTAAAACAATAGATGTTTCCATGACGTTTGAGTGGCCGGTCAAGATACCGATAGAAGCCTTTGATGAGAAATTCCCTCCGGTCGAGCCTCTAGTGACAAGGGTCAGGATAATCGATACGATGTTCCCCGTAGCCAAAGGAGGGACATATTGCATTCCCGGCCCCTTTGGCTCAGGGAAAACAGTTCTCCAGCAGATCACCAGCCGCCACGCGGAAGTGGATGTAGTCATAATCGCGGCCTGCGGGGAAAGGGCCGGTGAAGTGGTAGAGACCCTGCGGGAATTCCCCAAACTGGTAGACCCGAGGACCGGGAAGGCTCTTATAGAAAGGACGGTCATCATATGCAACACATCGTCGATGCCGGTCGCCGCCAGGGAGGCTTCAGTTTACACGGCGGCGACGCTGGGAGAGTATTACAGGCAAATGGGGCTCAATGTGCTGCTCCTGGCCGATTCTACTTCCCGGTGGGCCCAGGCCATGAGAGAGATATCAGGCAGGCTCGAAGAGATACCGGGAGAGGAAGCATATCCCGCTTATCTTGAATCGAGGATCGCCAGTTTTTATGAGAGGTCAGGGAGGGTCCGGCTGTTCGATGGGGAGATCGGCAGCCTGACCATAGGCGGATCTGTAAGCCCGGCAGGGGGAAGCTTTGAAGAGCCGGTCACACAAAGCACACTTAAGGTTGTAGGTGCTTTTCATGGCCTGTCCCAGGCAAGGGCCGAGGCCAGAAAATTTCCTTCCGTATCTCCGCTGGACAGCTGGAGCAAGTACAAGAGTTTTATCGACGAAGACCAGGTCATGACAGCCAGACAGGTCTTATTTAAAGGAGATGAAGTCAGTCAGATGATGAAAGTCGTGGGGGAGGAAGGCACTTCCCTGGAAGACTTTATAGTCTATCTCAAGGGAGAGTTTTTGGACGATGTATATCTGCGGCAAAACGGTTTTGACAAAGTCGATGCCGCGACTACGGCTGAAAGGCAGAAGTATGTCTTCAGCAAAGTAATAGGAGTTTTAAGAAAAGACTTCACTTTCGCGGATAAAGCGCAGGCAAGATCCTTTTTCTACGACCTGAGGCACCGGTTCATCGACTGGAACTATAAAGAGTGGGGTATGGACGAGTTCCGGCAGCAGGAAAAAGAGATCGACGAAGCGCTGAAAGGCGAGGAAGAATGAGGAAAGTCTGCACCAGGATATTAAGCATAGCGGGAAATGTCGTTACGGTAAGGGCCGAAGGCATAGCTTATGAAGAGCTGGCGGAGATCACGATTCCGGCGGGAAAGTCTCTAGCGCAGGTCATACGCCTTGAAGGCGAAACTGTTTACCTGCAGGTGTTTGCCGGAGCCAGGGGTATATCCACCGGCAATGAGGTCAGGTTTCTCGGTCATCCTATGAACGTGGGTTTTTCCGAGAACATGCTGGGGCGTATATTCAACGGGAGCGGCCAACCAAGAGACAAAGGGCCCGCTATTACCGAGCATGTTATCGAGGTGGCTGGCCCGGCGGTCAACCCTGCGAAAAGGATCATTCCCAAAAACATGGTGCGCACCAATATTCCCATGATAGATGTCTTTAACTCCCTGGTCGAATCCCAGAAACTTCCCATATTCTCTGTTTCAGGAGAACCATATAATGAAGTCCTGGCCAGGATAGCTCTTCAGGCTGAAGTAGACATGATCATTCTGGGCGGCATAGGCCTGAAATATGACCAGTACATGTATTTCAAGAATACGCTCGAAGAAGGGGGAGCCTTGAGCCGGAGTATTTTCTTCGTCCATACCGCCGCCGACCCTATAGTTGAGGGGCTTATGGTGCCGGACCTTTCCTTGGCAGTGGCGGAAAAATTTGCCCTCCAGGGGAAACGCGTCCTGGTGCTTCTCACAGATATGACCAATTTTGCCGATGCCCTGAAAGAGATCGCGATAACCATGGAACAGGTTCCCTCAAACCGGGGTTACCCGGGAGACCTATACAGCCAGCTGGCGGCCAGGTATGAGAAAGCGGTAGATTTCGAAGGGGCGGGTTCTATAACCATCCTGGCAGTGACTACTATGCCTGGTGACGACGTCACTCATCCTGTCCCCGACAATACGGGGTACATAACTGAAGGGCAGTTTTATCTGCGCAACGGCAGGATCGAGCCTTTCGGGTCGCTGAGCAGGTTGAAGCAGCAGGTCAACAAGGACACGAGAAAAGATCACCGTGCCATCATGGACGGCATGATACAGCTTTACGCCCAGTTCAAGGAGACCGAGGAGAAGAAATCCATGGGGTTCAGGATGAGCGACTGGGACAGGAAGCTCCTTAAATACGGGGATCTTTTCGAAAGCCAGATGATGAACCTTAAAGTGAACATTCCTCTGGAAGAAGCCCTGGATAAAGGATGGAAGATGCTTGGCGAGTGCTTCCACCCGGAAGAGACTAGTTTCCGCACCGATCTTTTAAAGGAATTCTGGCCCAAATAGTGATTATTTAATGATCCCGGATCGAGCCTTTCAGGCTCGTCCGGGATGACACCAAGTGTATGGCGAAAATTAAACTTACCAAGACCGAATTTAAAAAACAGAGGGATGCACTTAAGAGGTATGTCCACTTCCTCCCGACGTTGCTTTTGAAAAAACAGCAGCTGCAGCTCGAGGTACAGAAGATACACCGGGCGGTGGAAGAGGTAATAAGGGAAAAAGAGTATTTCAGGGCTGTCGTCTATAAATGGGTCGATGTCTTTGCCGAAAAAACCGGCATAGAAAAACTGATAAAGATAAAAGAGATCATAACTACGACTGGCAATATCGCCGGGGTGGACATACCGGTATTTGAAAAAGTCGATTTTGAGGAAAAAGAATATGACCTGGCCAAAACTCCCTTGTGGGTAGATTATGGTATCGAAGTCCTGAAGAAGATGATGGTCTTCAACGCGAAGATCAGGATTTTCAAGAAACAGGATGAGTTGATCCGGGAAGAGCTGCGGATCACCACCCAGAGAGTCAATCTTTTCGAGAAAGTAAAGATCCCGGAAGCCCGGGAAAATATAAGAAGGATACAGGTCTACCTGGGGGATATGCAGACCGCGGCCGTAGTGACGGGTAAGATCGCTAAAGACAAGATAGAGAAAAAGCAGGCCAAACAGGTGGCGGCATGATCGTAAAGATGAAAAAACTTACTCTCCTGGTTTCGGAAAGAGAAAGAGAAAAATTTCTTTCCGGTCTCCGCCGTGTCGGCGTCCTGCACATCAAGCACGTCAAGCCCCCGGAATCGCATGAGATCAAGTTCATCGAAGACAGGATGGCCAACATCGACAAGATGATCTCCATACTTACTCCTTACAGAGGGAAGGGGGCAGGGGCCCAGATGGTCTGTGATGAAAAAAGGATCATCGATGATACCGTCCGGATCACAGAGATCTATGAAGATAAATTGGACGCATTACGCAACATGCATGACCTGGAAGGGCAGCTCTTGTGGTTCGATATATGGGGAGAGTTCGACCCGGACGATCTTGCCGAGCTCAGGGAAAAAGGAGTAAACCTGAGGTTGCACCGCCTGAGTAAGGATGAATTTCGCAAGTTGCGGCGGAGCAAGGAAGAGAAGTACAAAGTCATAAAAAGAGAAAAAGGGTACGTGTACATCGCTGCGCTCTTTCTGGCCCCCGACAAGAAGCTCTCTTTCGAGGAAGTCACTCCTCCGCCGAGGGGTCCCGAAGCCATCCATAAGATGATGGAAAGGCTGAACGCGAGGATCGATAAAGTGGACCAGGCCCTGGCGGAAGAAGCGCGGGTCCTGGAATCGATGAAGATCTGCCGGGAAACATTCGTGAAAGAACACGAGTTTTTAACCGTGAAGTTCGGTATGCAGGAAGAGGAAGAATTTTCCTACATGCGGGGTTTTTGCCCTGCTGACGCATTGCCGGAGGTGATCTCCCTGTCTAAAACACACGGGGCGGGGTATTTGATAGAAGACGCGGATGTCCCGGAAGAGACACCCACCCTCATAAGGAATCCTAAATGGATAAGGGTCATAAAACCGGTTTTCCAGTTCATGAATACGGTTCCGGGATACAATGAATTCGATATAAGTTTTGTGTTTCTTTTGTTTTTCAGCCTGTTTTTCGCTATGCTAGTGGGCGATGCCGGTTATGGTCTGCTCTTTATCCTGATCACTTTTTTGGCCAGGATTAAATGGAAAAAGGCGCCGAGAGAACCGTTTTTCCTCATGTATATATTGGGCGGTACGACGGCCGTGTGGGGAGCCATAACCGGGACCTGGTTCGGCTCGGATACAATAGCTACGATGCCGGGTTTCAGGGATCTGATTATCGGCAGGATCGATAGCTTTTCGGCGGAAAACCAGAATTTTATCATCTATCTTTGCTTTTTAATAGGAACGGTTCATCTTACTATTGCCCATTTGATGAAAGCTTTCAAGTGGATAAATTCGGTAAAAGCCCTGGCCGACGTAGGGTGGGTCATGATCGTGTGGGGGATGTTTTTCGCCGCGGGCACACTGGTCATAGGCAGAGATTTTCCGCCCGCAGGCGGATGGCTTCTGGTCGGGGGGATGGCCTTGGTTCTTGTGTTTTCTAATGCGCAGAAGAACATGCTCAAGGGTATACTTTCCACGCTGGTTCATTTGCCGCTTAGCGTTATAGGCTCGTTTTCGGACGTAGTATCTTACCTGAGGCTTTTTGCCGTTGGATACGCCACCTTGGTCCTGGCCAGCACTTTCAACCATATGGCTTTTGCCGGCGGCATCAACAATGTCTTTGCAGGACTAGGTGCGGCTTTTGTCCTGTTCCTGGGGCACGCGCTTAATGTTCTTCTGGCCATGATGGCGGTCATAGTTCATGGGATACGGCTTAATATGCTTGAGTTTTCCGGACATTTGGGGATGCAGTGGTCCGGAGAAAAATACGAACCATTTTGCGAAAGATAAAGAGGAGGTAATTATGGTATCGGGTTTAGGTGATATGGGTCTGTCGCTGGCCTTTGCGGCTATAGGTTCGGCGCTGGGGACCGGAGTTGCGGGTATGGCGGCGATAGGCGCGTGGAAAAGGGCATTCATGCAGAACAAAGTAGCGCCCTTTATACTTGTGGCTTTCGTGGGAGCGCCTTTGTCACAGACTATTTACGGGATGATATTGAGGAACGCTATACAGAGCGCCAATATCGACCCTCAGGCATATCCATATCAGATGGCCCTGGGTTTGGCGGCCGGGCTTGCCATAGGCGCTTCGGCCTGGATGCAGGGTAAAGCCGGCGCGAGTGCGGCGGATGCGATAGCCGAGACAGGGAAGGGGTTCGGTAATTACATCATGGTCATCGGGGTCATTGAGACCGTGGCTCTCTTTGTCATGGTCTTTGCGATGACAGCACTGCCCAGATAAGAATATCCCGATTGGTTTCGCAGGGACGTCCGATTCCCCCAGCGAGGAAATCGGACTATGTCATCCCGGGCGAGGCCGTAGGCCGAGACCCGGGATCAAGTAATATTATTATGTGGTCCCCTCTTCCGCGGGGATGACATATTTTTATTCCCGACCGACGAACGACGAGTTTGACAGGGCGAAGACCGTAATATATAATACATTTTCGCAAAACGGGCGCGTAGCTCAGCTGGTTTAGAGCGCTACCCTTACAAGGTAGATGTCACAGGTTCGAACCCTGTCGCGCCCACCACTATTGAAATTCGGGCCTTCGGCTGACATCTATCGGAATGATGTCACCTTCGGCCCCTCGCCCTGCGGGCTCGGGCTCAAACCGCCGAATTTCTTTAAGGGGGAACCGGCTTGGTTCCCCCTTAATATTCCCTCTCCTTCATATGAATTTATTCTTATTTTTGTTATGTTTGGACGAGTCTCAGGCAGCTTTCACGCCCTTCAAAAGTTATTAAAATACCTAAAATTTGGAAATGGGCCCCTTGGATTTTATGGTTTTTGCGGGAAAATGACAATAGCTTAGCTATGATTAACATATGGAGGCATGGCAACTGTTCGAGCCCCGTCCGCCCCGCCATTCTGCTTTACCCTATTCTAGATAAGCCTTTTCTTCAAAAAAGCAAACCCTGAACCTTGCTTCAAGTATTCTTCAAAACTTTTAGCTTTCTTCTTATCCTTAAATGTAATAAAAGTTTGCAACTCCCAAGGCCCATATTTACTAGAGTAGTGTGACTTGAAATCGTTATGTTCTTTTAGGCGGTTTTCGAGATTCTCAGTAAAACCTATATAACATCGTTCTGGATACTTTTTACTGATGAGAATATACACGATAAACATGCGGTAATTATAGCACGAGTTTTGCTTTTTTGAAGAATCGAAACTTGTAGGAATTCCCGCGAAACCCTACCACTCGTTTACGAGTAGAAGGGTGAAGCAGAATGGCGGGGCGGACGGGGCTCGAACCCGCGACCTTCGGATCGACAGTCCGACGTTCTAAACCAACTGAACTACCGCCCCATTAAGAAGTGTATTACTTTATAGCATAGAACATTATTAACGTCAACTGCTTTCCAATCGACGATTAATCCTTCTCGTACCGGATAATATAAGTTATAATTGTATAACTAGTGAAAGGTGGATGCGGATGGATGATATCTCCAAGAGACACATAAGTCATGCAGGTCCTGCAGAGAAACTTTACTGGATAGGAGGGGCTTTCATTCTCGGCTCTCTTACGGGCCTTTTGGTGTGGTTCCTGGAACACAAGACGGGAACGAACCTCACCCCTTATTTGGATCTCTATGTTGCGCCGTTCGGCGTCGTCCTGGAGAAGATGCTCCACGCGATCGTCATCCCTCTTGTATTCTTTACACTCCTGGCCGGGGCTTCGAACCTGGATATAAGAAGGTTCGGCAGGGTCGGGGGTAAGGTCATCATATGGTATCTGGCGACATCTGTCCTGGCGGCTATTCTGGGGACGGCCCTGGCAGTTTACCTGAACCCGGGGCAGGGGCTTTCACTGAAACATGTTCACCATGTGATCCCCGTAGAACTTATGATGCACGGGTTTCCGCAAAAAATAACGTTCGAATCTATTATTTTGAACTTTTTCCAGAATCCCTTTAGGGCATTGAGCGAAGGAAATTTTTTGCCGGTCATCGTTTTCGCGATAGCTTTCGGCCTGGCACTGAAGGTCGTCCTTATTCACGCTGAAGAAGAAGACCGGGCAAAGAAAGAGTACATAGGCAGGATCACGAACGACATCAACGAAGTCCTGTTCCTGATAGTCCGCTGGATCAAGATGTACGCACCAATAGGTATATTCGCTCTTTCGGTAGTGAACTTTTCCGAGTTCGGTCCCAAGATAGCGGGCCCGTACTTAATTTTATCCCTGGCTATAATCGGCGGCATAATGTTCATGGTTTTCGTAGTTTACCCCGTACTTATATGGACAGTGACCAGAAAATCTCCGTTTAGCTTTTTTAGAGCGATCCAACCGGTCATGATAACGGCTTTTTCCACCAGAAGCAGCGCGGCCACTCTTCCCATTTCTCTGTCAACTGCCATATCCAGGCTTCGCGTAAGGAAAGAGCTTGCCGAGTTTTCTCTTCCCCTGGGTGCTACCATAAACATGGACGGGGTCTGTTTGCATCTTCCCATATTCGCGATCCTTGCGGCGAACGTGTTCGGCATCAAAGTGGGCTTCAGCGCCATTTTCCTCATAGTGATCACTACTGTCGTGGCCGCGATCGGCTCCGGCGGGATCCCCGGGGGCAGCTTGATGCTGCTTTTTCTGGTGCTTAATGCGATGGGGCTGGACCAGAATCAGGCTTCTTTGATCATTGCTTTTGCTTTGGGCATCAACCCGATACTTGACATGTTCGAGACCATGAACAATACTACCGGTGATATGGTGTGTACTTATATCGTGGCGGAAAAAGAAAACCTGATAGGGGGTAAAGAATAATGGCAAAAAGCGTCAAGATGACATCACACAAAACCGCTCTTCCCCCGGGAGCTCTTATACATATCGGGGAAAAGAAAACGGAAAGAATAAAGGTCACATTGGTAGACTACAATGAGACAGAATGCCAGGAAAAAGAGTTGAAAAACATTCAAGAGGCAGCGCTTTTTAAGGACAAGCCGACGGTGACCTGGATAGATGTGGTGGGCCTTCATGAAACCGGGATTCTTGAAGAGATCGGGGCGTTTTTTGATCTTCACCCTCTTCTTTTAGAAGATATTCTGGATACTGGGCAGAGACCCAAAATCGATGATTACGGCACATATTTTTTCATTTTGTTGAAGATGCTGGACTACGACGAAAAGACCGGAAAGGTGATCACCGAACAGGTAAGCCTGGTGTTCGGTAAAAAATTCGTCATATCTTTTCAGGAAAAGGAGAGCCATCTTTTTAATATTGTAAAGGAACGGATACGCGATTCCAAGGGCCGCGTGAGAAAACAAGGCGCTGATTATCTTGCCTATGTTTTACTTGATGCGATAGTGGATAATTATTTCCTTATCATCGAAAAACTCGGGGAGAGGGTCGAGGTGATGGAAGAAGAGCTGATGACCGACCCCGGCCGTTCGACACTGCAGGGCATCCACGCCCTAAAAAGCAACCTGATATATTTGCGCCGGTCAGTATGGCCTTTCAGGGAAGTCATAAACTCCTTACTGAGGGAAACAGAACTTGTGACGGAATCAACACACAGGTATCTGACCGACGTTTATGACCACACTATCCGGATAATCGATTCTATCGAGACTTTCAGGGACATGGTCTCCGGGATGATAGACATTTATCTTTCAAGCGTAAGCAACAAGATGAACGAGGTGATGAAGGTGCTTACGATCATCGCAACGATATTCATACCCCTTACCTTTATTACCGGCCTTTACGGGATGAATTTTGCGGACATGCCGGAACTGAAATGGCGATACGGATATTTCGTCACGCTGGGGATCATGGCGTTTATGGGTATAACGATGTGGGCTTATTTTAAAAAGAAAAAATGGTTTTAACCGGGAGCCTGATATGGAAAACCAAATGGAAAAAGAAAAAAAAGAAATGCAATCCATCCTGGACGAATTGAAAGAAAACCCTTACCAGAAGTTTAATATAGCTTTTGCTTTGATGAGCATCATCCCTTTCCTGACTTTTTTCTATTTGTTAGCGGCAAGACTTTTTACTATCCATATATTTGCCGGGGATATAGGCCTACTACTGGCGATCGCCCTTTTTATTTCGCTATGTGGTCTGGTGATAGGGTACGGCTTGCTGAAACATCTTCTGCAAAGGCTCATCTCTTACGCTGCCAACGCCAGGAGGTACAGCGAATTGAAGTCTACTTTCGTGGCCACGGTTTCGCACGAATTCAGGACTCCGTTATACCAGCTATCGTCCAATATAAAGAACATTCTTGAAGGGATGCCCGATCAAGTCGGCCTGGACGCCAGGAAGACCCTGGAGGAATGCCGGGCGGAGATGGACCGCATGTGGGACTTGTCGACCCGCCTTTTGGATATTTACAAGATCGAGGAATGATATGAGAAGAGCCAGAACAAAGATCGTCGCGACGCTCGGTCCGGCCAGTAGCACGTATACCGTGATACGTCAGATGATAAGATCGGGTCTTGATGTGGGACGGTTCAATTTTTCTCACGGCAGCCACAAAGACCATCTCGAACGGATGCAAATAATAAGGAAAGTAAACAAGAAATACAGGCGCCATGTCCTTATTCTCCAAGACCTTGAAGGATACCGCATCAGGATCGGTAGGTTCAAGGGCGCGAAAACCAGGGTCCTCACGAGAAGGACGACAGTATGGCTTTCGGCGGGAAAGGATGAGGGGGACCAGCGGGTGATACCTTTTGATTACGAAGGCGACCTGAACAGAATAACACCCGGGCAGCTCATATATATCGATGACGGGAACATCATCCTCAAGGCCAAGGGGGTGGCGGGGAAGAAAGTAAAAGCAGAGGTAATAGAGGGCGGCATCCTGAAAGAAAGAAAAGGGGTGAACATACCGGGGGTAAGCATTCCCTTTGCCGGGATTACCCCTAAGGATAAAAAAGACCTGGAATTCGGCATAAAACATAAGGTGGATTGGATGGCTCAATCTTTTGTCCGCTGGGCGAAAGATGTAGAAGCGATAAGAAAAATAGTGAAACCGCGCTTACCGCAGTGTCAGATAGTGTCTAAAGTAGAGACGCGTGAAGCCATACGGAACATAGACGAGATAATAGATGCTTCCGACGGGATCATGGTAGCCAGGGGAGATATGGGGATCTCCGTTCCCATTTCGGAAGTGGCTGTCCTGCAGAAAATGATCATAAAAAAATGCAACCGCAGAAAAAAGTTCGTGATCACCGCGACCCAGATGCTCGAGCATATGACCGAACATAGCCGGCCTACACGCGCTGAGGTGGCGGACGTGACCAATGCCATCCTTGACGGGACCGACTATGTAATGCTTTCGGAAGAGTCGGCAGCCGGTCATTATCCCGTCGGAGCGGTAAAGATGATGAACCAGATAATAAAAGTGACCGAAGAGTATGAACGGAATTTGAAATAAAAACCGGGACACATGCAGCTTTTCAGAAAGATATTTTTTTACATATTCGCAGTGATCTACCTCGTCCTTTGTCCGCTGGTCATCCTGTACGCGTTCGGGTTCGTGTTCAGGCCGGGAATGCAGGAAGGAATGGTAAAGACCGGGATCATATACGTGGCCACCGCCCCTTCCGGGGCTACTATCTACATGAATAACACCAGGTTTACGAAAACAGCTCCGGCTGTGATCTGGGAACTTCTGCCGGGCAATTATTCCATCAAAGTGGATCTTAAAGATTACCTTATCTGGGAGGAAACGGTCCCGGTCGAAGCCGAAAAAGCGACCGTTCTGGATAATATCCTGCTTCTCCCCCGCGAATGGGAAAGTGAAACGCTGCTTACGGAAGAATATCAGGAAATGGTACCGATCCCTGGAACTTCGCTTCTCATTCTCAAAAAAGGCGATAAACTGAAAGACGTTCTGGTAGGAGATCATGAAAAGGGCGAGGCTTGGCCCTTGGTGGAGGAGGGGTCGCCTTTCGAAGAGCTTAAGCTCAGGGCATATTTCTTAATGCAAGAAAGTGCTGCCGTTTTTGTGCAGGCCCTGTCACTGGAGGGCGAAAAATTTCTGTGGATCGAGCTGCAGGAAAAACAGAATACCGTCAAGGACATCACCGGGCTTATACAGTCACCCCCGGAGCATGTGGAGTGGACTGCTGACATGACGCACCTTTTTGTTTACCGGGACGAGCAGCTGGATCGAGTGGATGTGTCTTCCGGGGCAGTATACCCGGAGTACTTCCAGGGCATCCGGGGCTTTGGCCTTTCAAACGGTGATGTTTATGTTTTGAAAGGGGACAACACTCTCATGCGGACAGACATTGATAAAAAATCAAGCAATATGCTGCTTGATGATCCGGAACTCGGGAGGACGATCTTTACAGAGAAAGAATTCTATAAGATCCGGGCCCTGAATGGGAACATCATTCTTTTTATAGGAAAAGATGGACAGCTTCTGGCGAACCGTCTTCCTTACCGTTTTGTCGATAAAGGGCTGAGGGGCTTTGATTATTATCCGCAGCTTGAGCGTGTTCTGGTGTGGACGAAGGATAAGATAGGCATACTGGACTTTTCGGCGGAGAAAACAGGTAACACAGGATTTGAAAAAGGGCCCGCTCTAATATGGGTCTATACCCGGGGCAAAAATATCGAGCAGGCATTCTGGGTCTACGAGGCTTCGCATATCCTGTTCCGTGACGGCGATGAGATTTTTTTGCTGACCCTGGACGCGTATGGGGAGTTTAAACTGGACCAGGTTTTTAAAGTGAAGAAAAGCGACATATTGTATTCGGACCAGAACGGGAAGATGTATTTTCTCAGCCGGACTAACGGAGAATTCCTCTCTGTTGAAATAGTCCCGGTCGGGAAGATCATTTCAGTGCCGCTGCCCGAGATGAAAGAAATAAAGAAGAAGAAAATAGAGGAATTATGGGATTCGAGTTCACAGCCAACAACCTGACCGGGCGCGAGAGGTTTTTCCAGCGGCTTTTTGAGATCGCTCCGGGCCTTACCAGCTGGGTCATCATTCTTGGAATGTTCGTGCTGGCTTTTTTTAAGCCCATGATCGCGGCGGTGATCATAATCGCTTTTTATCTCCAATGGCTTTTAAGGCTGATGTACCTTACGATCTTCCTTATTCTTTCCTATTTCAGGCTTTCTTCCGAGAAAAAGACGGCCTGGATGGAAAGGGTCCGGGGCATAGACCGGCTGGATGGGTATCTTGGAGAGCTCGAAGAAACCACGCTGAAAGGCGATCTCAAAAGGAGGATATCCCTTTTCGTGCTGCGCAGGGAGCTTAGAAAATTGAAAAAATCCGGAGGAGAGCGGCCCTTTTCAAGGGACATCTATCATCTTGTAATTATCCCGGTAGCCAAAGAGACAGAAGAGGTGATAGAACCCGGTATCACCAGCCTGTATGAAGGGACATTTCCTTCAAAACAGATCCTTGTCGTCCTGGCTCTTGAAGAAAGGGCAAGCGAGGAAGTCAAGAGGGGGGCCAGGGAGGTCTTCGATTCTTATAAAGATAAATTTTTAGATATGTTGATAGTAGTCCATCCTGACGGAGTGGTCGGGGAAGCCAAGGCCAAGGGGGCCAATGCTACCTATGCCGCCAGAAAAGCGGCGCAATATCTTTCAGAAAAGAATATTCCTTATGAAAACGTGATCGCATCGTGTTTTGATTCGGATACGGTGGTCACCCCGGAGTATTTCGCCAGTCTTACATATTATTTCCTGACATGCCCCCAAAGGACCCGGGCGAGCTTCCAGCCGGTGCCCGTGTACAACAACAATATATGGGACGCACCGGGGATCACCAGGGTCTTGGAGATCGGGTCATCGTTCTTTCAGCTCATAGAAGCGACCAATCCGGAAAAGCTGGTCACGTTTTCCAGCCACAGCATGAGTTTTAAGGCCTTAGTGGACGTGGGCTACTGGCCGGTCGATATGATATCCGACGATTCGGCTATTTTCTGGAAAGCTTTTATTTATTTCAACGGTAAGTACCGGGCAGTGCCTATGTATGTCACGATTTCAATGGACGCGGTCGTTGCCGAGAACTGGTGGAAGACCATAGTCAACGTTTATAAGCAGAAGAGAAGATGGGCCTGGGGCGTGGAAAATTTTCCCATAGTTATGAGGGGTTTTCTGCATAACAGGAACATTTCGTTTTTCAAGAAGTTGAAATACGCCTTTAAGCTTTTCGAGGGGCACATTTCCTGGACTACCTGGGCTTTCCTCCTGACGATCATCGGATGGCTACCGGGCATTTTTGCAGGCAGGGAATTTTCCCATTCGGTCTTTTACTACAGCTCGCCCCGCATCGCCGGGACCATATTTAACCTTGCGTCCATCTCTCTTATCACCAGTGTGATCCTTAGCCTGTACCTGCTTCCTGCAAAAACGGAAAGGCATCCTGTTCTCCGCAGAGTAGGGTTCGCTTTCCAGTGGTTATTGGTCCCCTTTACTTTTATCTTCTTGAGCGCCATCCCTGCGCTGGATGCGCAGACACGTCTTATGCTCGGTAAATACATGACGTTTTGGGTCACGGATAAGGTTAAGAAATGAAATGAGGGCCGAACTTACGGAACGTAACTTCAATGGCCGAATTTCATCCCGGGCGAAGACCCGGGGCCAGATGATAAATATGAAAAAGCTTGTATTGACGGTTTTTATTGTTTTTCAATGTACAGCGTTATGCGCAGAGCCCCTGCGCATCGGGACGACCTTCAGCCCGGTCCAGACCGGATATTTGGATATGGATTGGAAGGAAACGTATCTTTCGATACTGGATCAAGGGTTTGACATTATCCGTCTCGGGGCTTACTGGAACGAGATAGAAAAAAAAGAGGGGGTTTATGATTTCTCCCGCCTTGACTGGCAGATAAATAAAGCCCGGGATAAGGGTATTCCGGTGGTATTGACGGTAGGGATGAAAGCCCCCAGGTGGCCGGAGTATTTTATACCGGAATGGGTCCTGGAGAAAAGCAAACTTCCTTTCGGGTCCGATGTGTCCAGGGACGCGTTCCTGAGGGGGAAGACCCTTGAGTTTATAAAAAAAACCGTCAATCGCTATAAAAATGAGAAAATAGTCCGGTACTGGCAGGTCGAGAATGAACCTCTTAACCGGATCGGAGAAAAACACTGGATCATTGGCCTGTCTTTTTTAAAACAGGAAGTCGACCTGGTGCGTTCTCTTGATAAAACGAGAAGGCCGGTCGTGCTAACGGCCACCACGTATCCTAATAAAATACTGCGTTTTGTTTGGCGGCTTTTATTACGGCATGATCCGGTCAGCGAAAGCATGAAGATAGGGGATATCCTCGGCCTGAACGTTTATCCCGTGGTTGGGCAGGATCTCTTCGGGTTAAAATTCTATTTCTGGACCACCCGGCGGGAGAGAAATGTTTATTTTTCGCGCCTGATGCACCTGGTGAAGGAAAAAGGAAAAGAAGCCTGGATAATGGAACTCCAGGCTGAGCCCTGGGAGCCGGGCCATCTGGCATATAAAGGAAAGGAACGCCCTCCAACAGGGCGGCCGGGGGAGTTGCCGGATCTTTTCAGGGAATTCAGTTCTCTAGGATATAACACTATTTTCCTCTGGGGCGCGGAATACTGGCTGCACCGTCAAAAACGCCACCAGGATAAGTTGTGGCTTGATAAGGTACGTTCACTAATGGACTGCCGAAGGCGGGAAAAAATTGGAAAACTATCGTCTAACTGATATAATGATAATTCATGCTGCGGTATAAAGGTAAAAAAAGGAATCTGATCGTCGTTTCCAACCGTCTTCCCTATAGTCGGGCTTTAGACGAAAAAGGGGGAGCCGCATGGAAAAAGGCCGCCGGGGGGCTCATAACGGCTCTGGAGCCGATCCTTCTTGATGCGAACGGAGTATGGCTGGGATGGGACGGCAACCCGACGAAAGGGGCGAAACACGAAAAGGTAGACCTTATAAATATAAAAGACATAGAACCTGAAGATGAATTCAGGAAGCGAGGGGGAAAATCATATCGGATAGGATGTATTCCTATAGACGAGTCCCAGATCGACGAGTACTACAACAGGTTTTCCAACGGTACCTTATGGGCTCTTTTCCACTATTTCTTCGAAAAAAGTTTTATTGACTATTCTGCCTGGCGGACCTATGTGGAAGTAAACAAGCTTTTCGCGAGCTATATCGATATGGTCGCTTCTGAAGATGACCTTGTCTGGATACAGGACTTTCATCTTTTCATGGCTCCTTATTATTTAAGGCAGCTTAGGCCGAAACAGGAGATCCATTTTTTCCTGCACATTCCATTTCCGCATATCGATATTTTTTCGATCCTGCCCTGGCAGAGGCAGATCCTGGAATCGCTTCTTTGCTGTAATACCGTTGGTTTTCACCACAGGCAATACCTCCGCAATTTTGGTGAGGCGGTCGAACGTTACAGGCGGGAAAAAAAAGCTTCCGGCGTGAAGACCACGGAAGACAGCGTGCGCACGCATTTTTACGTCAATCCGATAAGCATAGATTTCGAGCTTTTAGACAAGACGTCACGGAAGCCGGAAGTGCTGAAAAGAAAAGAGGAAATAAGAAGTGAAGCTAGATGTCCGAAGATCATTCTTGGAGTCGACCGCATAGATTATTCCAAGGGTATCAAGGAAAGACTTCTAGGGCTTATGATGCTCCTTGAGGAACACCCGGAGTTAAAGGAGAAATTTTTTTATTACCAGCTGGTCATACCCAGCAGAGAAGACGTGAAGACTTACCAGACCTTAAAAAGGGAGATTGACGAGATCATGGGGAGGATAAACGGAAAATTCACTACAGGTCTGTGGTCTCCCGTCCATTATAATTACGGCACTGTGGAGTTCGAAGAACTTGTCGCTCTGTATTTGGCGGCGGATGTAGCCTTGGTGACGCCTCTAAGGGACGGAATGAACCTTGTATGCAAGGAATACGTCGCTTCTCATTCGGATAACGACGGTGTTCTTGTCCTTTCGAAATTCGCCGGGGCCATAGCAGAAATAAAGAACTGCCTTCCCGTTAATCCTTACAGTATCGAGGATATCGCCAACGCCATACATCAAGCTGTGCATATGCCGCAGGCAGAGAGAAAAAAAAGAATGGTCAAGATGAGGAGCAATATAAAGAGAAACAATATAAATACCTGGCTGCAGAACTGCCTGCGGAACTTTGAACTGGCGGAAGAGTAGCGTTAAAAACAGAAATGAAACATCTTATAAAGGAATGGAGCAGGATAAAAAAAGACCTTAAGGGCAAAGATATTTATCTGTTCCTGGATTTTGACGGGACCCTTACCCGGATAAGGAAGAGGCCGGGGGCGGTAAGGCTAGGCAGGGAAGTCAAAGGCATCCTGAAGGACATCGCAAAAGAGAATGTCCCCCTGGCCATTATCAGCGGCAGGAGTCTTGAGGAAATAAAAAGACTGGTCGGAGTCAAAGGCATTATATACGCGGGAAATCACGGCCTTGAGGTGGAAGGCCCTAAACATGAATTTGTTGTACCCGAAGCTTCAAGGGCTAAAAAGACCGTCGCGAAGATAGGAAAACAGCTGAAACAGGAATTAAGTTCCTTCCGCGGAGTTTTGATAGAAGATAAAGGATTGACTCTCAGCGTTCATTTCAGGATGGCCAAAAAGGAAAAGTTAGGTCAGATAGAACAGGCATATAAGAGGATGATCTCCCCGTACATTTCCGCGGGGAAGATCGTTGTGACTTCGGGGAAAAAGGTTTGGGAGGTAAGGCCCCCTGTCAGGTGGGACAAGGGGAAAGCCGCATCGCTGCTGCTAAAAAAAAGAAGACAAAAGTCGGAGAAAAGGATAGTTTCATTTTATATAGGCGACGACCGGACGGATGAGGATGCCTTTCGTCTTCTTAGGAAAAAGGCCTACACCGTAAAGGTGGGCAGAAAAGAGGGAGAGCGCACCCTGGCCGGTTATTATCTGGAAAACACGCAAGAGGTAAAAAAATTTTTGAAAATCTTTTTGGCGCTTAAAAGGGAGGAAAAGGATGTTTGATGACAGGAGCAGGAAGTACAGCAACCAGTATGTGCCGCTTAACCCGGTCGATGTCAGTCAATATGAACCCTTTGTAGGAAAAGAAGCCCTGGATTATATAAAGTTCCTGGCAGCACCCCTGGAAAAAAAGGTATGGGCAAACGTAAATTCAACGTTTATAGGCGGCGGCGTGGCTGAAATGCTCCAGAGTCTGGTGCCTTTTGCCAGGGGACTCGGCATAGATGCCAGATGGTTCGTCATAGAGGGAAGTGAAGAGTTTTTTATAGTGACGAAAAAATTTCATAACCTGCTCCAGGGCGTAGACCAGGATATAACTCTCCGGGAGATATTCCATGCCTATCTGGATACCATCGACGAAAACACCCGCGAAGTCGAAGTCGTAGGACACATGGTGACTATCCATGATCCCCAGCCCGCGGCGATCATAATGAACGGTAACGTGTATGGGCATATTTTCTGGAGGTGCCATATAGACACCTCGGGTGCTAGCCGCAGGATATGGCGTTTCCTTCTCCCTTACATTAACCAGTATGAAGGGGCCATCTTTACATCCAGTGAATTCATGAGAGAAAACATACAGATCCCCGCTTACGAGATAAACCCGACCATAGATCCGTTGAGGGAGAAAAACAAGCACCGGACGAGAAAAGAAGCTCTGGCAGTCTTGGAGGACCTCTTTAATAAAAACAATATCGATCCCGGACGCCCTATAATAGCCGCTGTTTCAAGGTATGATGTCCATAAGAACCAGAGGGCGATCATCGAAGCTTTCAAGCTTCTCAAAAAGAGCCCTCCCACGGGTAAAGATCCAATTCTTATCATCATAGGAAATTCCGCTACCGATGACCCTGAAGGCATGAAGATGTATGAAGAGATAAGAAAAGCAGCAGAAGGCGAAAAGGACATACATCTTTTTCTTAATGTGGACAATAATGACGCGGTCATAGGCTCTCTTCTTTCGATTACCGACTGTTTTGTCCACGTCTCGACTAAAGAAGGCTTCGGGCTTGTAGTCTCCGAGGCCATGTGGCAGGGGGCCCCTGTTGTAGGGAGCAAGGTCGGAGGCATTGTGAAGCAGGTCGTTAGCGGACATAACGGTTTTCTGGTAGAACCCTATGAGCGCGCGGAGATCGCCAAGGCCATGAAATCGATACTGGAGGATAAAACACTAAGGCAGACCCTCAGCAAGAACGCGGTGCAAATGGTCCAGCAGCATTTCCTGCTGCCTCACATGATCACCAGGCATCTGCTACTGATGCGTTACTGTCTTGAGATCGATAACAAGATACCGGACTTCAGGCTAAACAGTTTGTCATATAAGGAAATAACGCAAGCCCTTTACGGCCGGACCGTTTGGCCGTTCTCCACTAACGATCTTAAAAAACGGTTCGAGGTCATCTGGGAAGGGTTGGAGAGATAAAAAAGGAGGATAAATGAAGATCGCTATTATGGCGGCCTGGAACACTTCCAGCGGCGTCGCTATGCACGCTGAGCCGATAGGCAAGGCATTCAAAAAAATGGGGCATGATCTTACCGTTTTTACCTATTTAAAGAATGATTTCCACGGCGATGGCATAACTGGCAAGGACGAAAAATATGTAGTAAGGTGTTTCGGCACAAGGCCGGGGACATATGTGCTGAATTCGACCCCTTTTGTGACCAGTGATTACGATATCCTTATGGTCGAGGATATCGGGATGCTCCCGGTAGAAAAACTTGCCAATCTGATGCCGCTCATAAAGAAAAAAGCAAAAGTGATCCACGTGGTCCATGAGAATAAACCCTGTGACCATTCCTGGTTTTACAAGATAGGCTGGGACAAAGTCGTTTATTTTGACGAACGGCAAGAGTTCCTCAAGAAGATCTATCCCGACGCCGTTCATATTCCCTTTCCCTGCTATCCTTCGAGAAGGGGAAATAAGACGCAGACCAGGAAACGACTGAAGCTTCCCTTGAAAAAGAACATCATTTATTGCTTTGGGCACCGCGGCTATAATCCTTATTATTTAGACCTTCCTCCAAAGTTGAAAAGGAATTCTATCCTTTTACATGTCGTTCCTCCCGATTATCAGATGCTGGAAGAGATGACGCCTACGGAATGGAGGATAATAAGAAAGATACCAACGATCAAAACGCAGGAATTCGACGATTATTTGTTCGCGTCGGACGCCGCTATTTTCCACAAGTTCCAGAGCCGGTTTTACGCCGTAGTCTCGACAACGGTTTACCAGGCCCTGGGCTGCGGCTGTCCGATATTTGTTCCGCGGCAGTCGGATTTTTTCCATAGCGTAAAACACGAAGTGGTCCATTACAGTGATATCAGCGCGCTGAACAAACGGCTGATAGAGATCCTGCATGACAAGAAAAAAAGAGATCATCTGATAAGCAGGGCGGAAAAATTCATAGAAACATATTCGCCGGAGAGAGTAGCGGAACAGTTTATTCGCCTTTTCGAAAAATTACTGGGAGAGTGACCTTGAAGATCTTAATAACCGGAGGCGCCGGATTCATAGGCTGTAATTTAGGAAAACATCATCTTGATGAAGGCGACGATGTCGTTATTCTGGATAACCTTTCGAGGAAAGGCACTGAATCGAACCTTGCTTATCTCAAAGGCCAGGGCAAGATCGAGTTTGTCCAGCAGGACATCTGCGATCACGAAGGATTAAAAAAGACGGTCGAGAAGTGCGGCCGGGTGGATATTGTCTATCACATGGCGGCGCAGGTCGCCGTTACCACTTCTGTTGTCGATCCCAGGACGGACTTTAACGCGAACGCCTTGGGGACGTTCAACCTGCTGGAAGCGGTGAGAGCAGCTGGGATAGACCCGGTGATAATATTTGCATCTACCAACAAGGTCTACGGGGAGATGACGGATCTGAAGATCCGGGAAAAGGGAGGGAAGTATCAATATGCCGATATGCCGGAAGGCATTCCAGAGACCAGGCAGCTTGATTTCCATTCCCCGTACGGTTGTTCCAAGGGTAGCGCGGACCAGTATATTATAGATTACTCCAGGATCTACGGGCTAAAGACCGTCTGCATGAGGCAGTCCTGCATTTATGGCCCAAGGCAGTTCGGTGTTGAAGACCAGGGATGGGTCGCGTATTTTACGATATGCGCGGTCCTGGGAAGGCCTGTTACAATATACGGCGACGGCAAGCAGGTACGCGATGTTCTTCACGTCCATGACCTGATAGATCTCTTCAAGGTCGCTTATAAGAATATCGAACAGGTAAAAGGCATGGCTTTCAATATAGGAGGAGGTCCGGCCAACCAGATGTCGCTTCTGGGGCTGGTCGCTTTTCTGGAGAAAAAAACCGGCAAAAAGATGGACCTTACTTTTGACGGCTGGAGGCCGGGCGACCAGAAAATATACGTGAGCGACATAAAAAAAGCGAAAGAACACCTGGGCTGGGAACCGAAAATAAACAAAGATAAAGGCGTTGATATGCTTTTTGAATGGGTCCGGGAGAACAGTAACTTATTTAAATCTTTTTAGTCTGGGAAAGGAGAATTGCAATTGAAGATATTAGTCACTGGAGGAGCAGGCTTTATAGGTTCTTTTATCGTAGACGAACTTGTTGCCCGGGGTCACGAAGTCATCATATACGACGATCTTGATCCCCAGGTGCACGGCGCTGCGCGGGCGATTCCTGGGTACATAAATAAAAACGCTGAATTCATCAAGGGAGATATCCTGGATGGAGATACTCTTTATAAAGCGCTTAAGGATGTTGACGTCCTTTTCCACGAGGCAGCCGCTGTCGGTGTCGGGCAGTCAATGTACCAGATAAAAAAGTATATTGAGCAAAACACGCTTGGTGCCGGTGTGATCCTGGACACTCTTGTTAACAGGAAAAATAAGGTCAAGAAGATGCTGGTCGCTTCCTCGATGTCGATCTATGGCGAAGGAAAATACACCTGTAAGGCCCATGGCGGTGTTTATCCTCCGTTGCGGACGGACGAACAGCTAAAGGAAAAGAAATGGAAACTCCTGTGTCCTGAATGCGCCGCAGAACTCGAGCCTGTTCCGACAGATGAAATGAAACCGCTTAATCCGGTTTCAATATATGCAATAACGAAAAGAGACCATGAAGAAGCGTTTTTGTCTGTTGGCAGAGCTTATAAAATACCGGCCGTTGCCCTGCGGTATTTCAACGTGTACGGGCCCCGCCAGGCCCTTTCCAATCCATATACGGGGGTATGCGCTATTTTTTCAAGCCGCCTTTTGAATAACGAGCGGCCAGTAATATTCGAGGACGGGCTTCAGAGCCGGGATTTTATACACGTGAAAGACATTGTCCGGGCCAATGTTCTCGCCATGGAAAGAGAAGAGGCTGATTACCAGGTATTTAACGTCGGGTCAGGCAGGCCGAAGTCCATCCTGGAGATAGCGCGGATATTGTCTGAAAAGATAAAGCCCGGCGCGGGGATAACGCCGGAAATAAAACATACTTTCCGGGCAGGCGACATCAGGCACTGTTTTGCTGATAGTACGAAGATAAAAAGTGTTTTGGGATTCGAGCCCTCGGTGAGATTCGAAGACGGAATAGACGATCTTACCGAGTGGGTTTCGCGTCAGGTTTGTGAAGATAATGTTGTGCAAGCCATGCAGGAGCTTAAGGATAGGGGACTTGCGGAATAAGGAAATAACAAGATTTTGTATAACTTAACTTTACATGTAACGTGTTTTTTGATATAATGTGCCTACTATGACCGAGAGAAGAAAACATAAAAGATACCCGATAGCTTATCCTGTAGAACATGAGGAGGAGCGCGACAAAAAGCCGCTTACGCTGGTTGACGTGAGCGAGAACGGAGTGGCTTTCACTTCAAGGGAAGAAGTCCGCGTGAAAGATCTAGTCCACATCAATATCTTCCTTAAAAAAAGGATGTTCACTCTTAAGGCGGAAGTAGTCCACGCTTTGCCAAGTAAAAAGGATAATTATTATAATATAGGAGCTCGATTCGTGAATGTCCCTGAGGATTTCCGCAAGATCCTGAACCAGGAAGTGGACGATATCACGCAGTTTTGCAGGGAGGCCAATATATATCAAAACCAGGATCTTTCCCTTAGAAAGGCTTCCGAGAAATATCTTAAAAACTTTCCTATATCCTGACATAAAAAGCTACAAATGAGACACAAGCTTGGCATTTTACTCATAATATTTTTCCTTGCCGTAGCTGTAAGACTGATCTATGTCGAGCAGATCAAAGACAGCATCTTATTTTCCCACCCTGTATCCGATTCTGGAGACTATCATCGCGCAGGGATAAAACTGGCAGCGGGAACCCTGTCCGAACAAGAAAGAGCAAGGTTTTTCAGGATACCGCTGTATCATAATTTTCTTTCGATAATATACCTGACAGGGGGGCCGCATCCTTATTTTGCCGCGTTTGCCCAGGTTTTTTTAGGCGCGGCAAGTTGCTGCCTGGTCTATTTGCTGGGGAGACTGGTGTTTAGTGATAAAATCGGCGTTCTAGCCGGGATCCTTTCCTGTCTGTACTGGCCGCTTGCCGCTTTTGGGGCAAAAACACTTCCGGTGAACCTGTCGATTTTCTTCAGCCTGTTAAGCGCATTATTTATGACTAAATTCCTTAAAGACGGAAAGTGGAGATGGATCCTTCTCGGGGGTTTTACCCTTGCGCTTGCTTCCCTGACCCGGCCTAATTTCCTGGTACTTTTTCCCGTTCTCTTATTGTGGCTTTTGTTCTCTTCCGCAAGAAGAGCCGCATTGGCAAGAAAAATATGGTGGTCAATGGTTTTTGTTGTCGGAGTTCTTTCTATTATCCTTCCTGCGATTCTTGCGGAATATGCCGCAAGGAAAGAATTTATTCCGGTCCAGAAAAATTATGCCGCGACCGCATATATGGGGTCAAAACTGGAACTGATCGAGCTCAGGCCCGGGTCGGCTTGGAGAAAAAAGATGATAGAGCTTTTAAGAAAGGACCTCATCTCCCGGGAGGAGCGGGATACTTACTGGTTCGGTGAGATCAGAGAGATGTTTATAAAAGACCCGCCGGAATTTATTTACGAACTGCTCAGAAAGATATATATACTTTTGAATCGTTATGAGTTTGCGCCCTATGAGTCCATAAACGTTTTCAGGGGAAAGTCCGCATTTTTATCTTTCCCTTTTTTAAATTTCGGTTCGATCATATCTTTTGCTATTCTGGGCATGCTTTTGGTGCGGGGTAGCCCCAGGCAGGAAGCAGCTCTTGTTTATATTTACGTGTTGACTTATTTCATTTCTCTTTTACCTTTTCCGCCCCTGGCCCGCTACCGCTTACCTCTCGCCCCTTTTTTCATTATTTTCGCGGCATATTGCGTGATGGACCTCTTTGAAGCCGTCCGCGCCGGGAGATGGAAATACCTTTCGAAATTTTCAGTTTTATTCCTTCCGCTTTTCCTGCTGACAAATACCAATCCTCTTCTGTCTTATCTTGACAGTTTCAGGCGGCCATCTTACCACGAAGGGCGGGCATACCTGGAAGAAGACGCGGATAAAGCCCTTGGTCTTCTGCAAAAAGCCCTTTTCCGCCGCTCGAATGATGCGGATATCTACGAGGCCATGGGGGATGCGTATTTGCTAAAGGAGGACCTGCGCAGAGCAGAGATATGCTATAAACTGGCCCTTGAACTGGAGCCGGATTTTCCCGAGGCCATGGAAAAGATCGGCATCATTTACGGCAAGAGGGGGGAGATCGAGGAGGCAATAGACGTGTTTAAAAAAGTCCAGTCTTCCTTTCCCCTGGATTATGCCAGTATCCATATCAATCTCGCCGCGTGTTACTTGCTCCAGGGTAACGAAATGGAAGCCCGGAAAGAGCTTCAAAGGGCCTTAGAGATTGAACCCGGGAACATGCAGGCGCTTTACAAATTGACGGAACTGGCCGAGAAGACCGGTGCGCCCGACGCCCCGATGCTCAGGAAAAGGCTCAATAAAGCCCTTGAAAAATACAGGCTTCCTCAGGAGTAATAAGGTAATAATATATAATATAGCCTTAAAATCGTTTTTGTTTGACTTGTTAATGTTTGTATGATAATTTATTGAGTTTGAAAAGAAAAAACAGTTGTAAAACTTAAAATTTCCAAGGGGGGAGGAATTTATGGCCGGTATCAAGGAAGAACTGGTAAAAATGATGAACAGGGCTCTTGAGCTGGAACATGCCGCCAGGATCCAATATCTTGCCCACGCGGAACTCGTTTCGGGTGAAGGTGCGGAACCCGTGATCGAGAAGCTTAAAGAGATCGCTTCGGATGAGCAAAAACACGAAGGAATATTCCGTGAGCTTATCGGCGCGTATCTTGGCGGCGAACCGGTGATGTCCCTTGCCGAAACTTTCAAAGCAAAGGGGACAAAACAGATACTCGAGGTCAATTTGAAAGGCGAGAAAGACGCGATAGATTTCTATAAACAGATCTACAAGAAGTTGATCGACAGCAAAGGCGAACTTCAGTATGAGTTCGAGACTCTGGAACATGGACTCCGTCACGTGATCATGGATGAGCAGGAACACGTAACGGAGATATCTCTGCTTCTTGGAATATAAAAAAATATTTTCACCGGTGCCAAGGTAGCTCAGCAGGTAGAGCAGGGGACTGAAAATCCCTGTGTCGGCGGTTCGATTCCGTCCCTTGGCACCATTTTTTCAAGAACTCAAAAGAGTTCTTGAAAAAATGTAAAAGCAATCACCCGGCCGGAAAACGCGATGCAGGTGATTGCTTTCGATCTTTTCGCTCCGATAATTACCGAAGAGCAAGCTCTTCTCTAATTCTCGTCGCAAAAAGATGTACCAAGCGCCGGGCAATTTAACCTTACTTGGTTCGGTTAAATTGTCCGTTCCGTGGCACTATTTTGCATAGCATCCAAAAGAGCCCGCGTAGCTCAGCTGGTAGAGCAAGGCATTCGTAATGCCTAGGTCAGTGGTTCGAATCCACTCGCGGGCTCCACTATTCCCCTTTAACGTCCCGATAGGTCGGGACTGTTACCCCTCCCTTATAGGTAGGGGCTTTATCTTAAGAAAGGCAAGAATGGTCCGGGTCCGGTTTCGGGACGTCCTCTTCAGTAAAAATTTTTTTTCACTTTGGTCAGGTCAGATCATTTCCGAGTTCGGAGACAGGTTGAACCAGATGGCACTGATCTCCCTTATCTATTATAAAGAGCCCGGATCGGTCATGGCCCTGGCAAGGCTCCTTTTCTTTATTATCATCCCCGTGTTCGTGATCGGTCCGGTGGCGGGTGTATACGTCGACAGGTGGGACCGCAAAAGGACCATGATAATCTCGGACGTCCTGAGGGGGGTGCTGGTCCTGGGTATACCTGTTTTTGTTTACCTCGACATGATGGTGCCGGTCTATGTCCTGGTATTCCTGATATTCTCGGCAACAAGGTTTTTTCTTCCTTCCAAGATGTCTTTTATCCCCGCGATCGTCTCCGAAGAAAAGCTTATGGTCGCGAACGCCCTTACAAATACCACGAGGATGATAGCCACTGTCCTTGGTTTTGCCCTGGCGGGGTTGATAGTGAAATTAATAGGGCATACCTGGGGTTTTTATTTGAACAGCATAAGTTATTTCGTATCGGCGGCGTTCATCGCGGTCATTACTCCAAAGCGAGAACTTAAAAACGTCAAAGAAGAGATCCACATGACGAAAGAGATCATTGAAAAATCCATCAGAAAGAACCTCTGGTCGGAAATAATAGAAGGATTCGGGTACGTGTTCAGGAAAAGCCAGATGAAAATAGTCACTAGTACGTTTTTTCTGCTGATGTCCGGGGCAGGGGCTATATTCTGCATTATCATAGTTTTCGTGCAGGAGTCTTTCGGTTCTATTACCGAAGACCTGGGCCTCTTCGGTGCGCTTTTAGGGGTGGGGCTTTTCCTTGGGACCGTGGTTTTCGGAAAGATAGGGCAAAAGTTCTCCAAGATCCGTTCCATCTTCGTCAGTTTTGCGCTGTGCGGTATCGGTATAAACCTGTTCGCTTTTTATGCCAGGAACAATTCTTCGCTACTCGTCGGGGGTTTTCTGATATTACTGATCGGAGTGGCGGTCGCGCCGATATTGACCTGTACGAGCACATTGATCCATGTTTTGATCCCCGATGAAGCCCGGGGAAGGATTTTCAGCTCGATGGAAGCGATAATGCACCTGGGTTTTATGATATTCATGTTCCTGACGGCTTATGTTTCGAGGTTTGTATCAAATTTCGCGATACTTGTAACCAGCGGGATAGTCTTTCTTGTAGTAGGAGTGTTGGGACCGTTTCTTGCGTCCCGGAGCGAGGCTTCGGCTTGACGGTCAGGATTTTTTGGGTTTCTTCTTCCGGTGGCTGGAGCATTTTTCCAAGCAGGAATGATGAAAACCACAGAGTGGACAACAAACGTTTTCTTCCTCGCGCTCGCCTCTATACCACTTGGTTTCGCAGGTCCAGTAGTTCTGACATTTTTCGCAGCAATGCATGGTTTTGTTTTTTATTCTGACCATGGCAAAATAATATAATGAAAATCGCTCCGTGTCAACGATTAATTGGGTCCTCTCACGTTGACAAACCACGGTTAATGTGTTATGAATATTGAAATATTATGAAAAAATTGACTTTTCCGGGAGGAATTCATCCTGAATATCTCAAGGATATAAGCATAAGGGAACCTTTACGCAGGGCACCTATGCCTGATAAAGTGATCGTTCCCTTGTCTCAGCACATCGGCGCTCCCAATGAGCCTATGGTCAAGAAAGGGGACCATGTCAGAGAGGGGCAGATCCTGGGGAGAAGCCAGAGTTTTGTCTCGAGTCCGGTCCATTCCCCTGTGACCGGGACCGTTCTTGACGTTAAAAAGACGGTCCACCCGACATTAAATACGCCCGTTCTTTCCGTATTTATAGAAAGGGATAAGAATGTAGGTCCCGGGGAATACAGCGTGACCCATGCCGAAGGCCGTGACCCCAGGGGACTTATCGATAAGATAAAGGAAGCCGGCATCGTGGGAATGGGCGGGGCAGCTTTCCCCACCCATGTTAAGCTTGATGTGCCGGAAGGCAAAAAGATAGAGACACTTATTATCAACGGCGCGGAGTGTGAACCATACCTGACCTGCGATCATGTTCTGATGTCGCGTCATACGCACGAGATCCTGATGGGCGTGGCTATAATAAGTAAGATATTAAAACCGAAGGAAACCTATATAGCAATGGAAGACAACAAGAAGGCGGCATTGTTCGCTTTTGAAAAAGCCCTGAAAAAGGCGATATCGCCGGAGTTGACCAACACCAGCCTTGTCCTGCTCGAGACCAAGTATCCCCAGGGAGGGGAAAAACAGCTCATAAAGGCCGTCGCCAGAAGAGAAGTCCCGCCGGAAAAACTTCCTATTGATATAGGGTTTCTCGTGCAGAACGTAGGGACCGCCTACGCGATATACGAGGCTGTTTATTTGAATAAGCCCTTGATAGAAAGGGTGATGACCATTTCGGGTGATTGCATGCGCCGGCCCGGCAATTTTGTGGTAAGGCTCGGGACTACCATAAGAGATATTGTGGAGCGGTGGGGTCTTGAATTTTATCAAACGCCGAAAAAGGTTATCATGGGCGGCCCGATGATGGGTTTTGCCCAGCATGATCTGGATGTTCCGGTGATCAAGGGCACTACGGGCCTGTTGTTTTTATCGCAGTATGACGCAAGGGACTACGAAGAGCAAAAGTGCATAAGATGCGCGAAGTGCGTGGATGTATGCCCGGTAAACTTAAGCCCTACCGAAATAATGAAAAACGTTCAAAAAGAAAAGTGGAAAAAGGTAAAAGATCTTTTTGTCATGGACTGTATGGAATGCGGCGCGTGCGCGTTTACTTGCCCGGCGAGGATCCCCCTGGTCCATTACATAAAAGACGGAAAGTATTCTGTTGCCAGGAAGAAATAAAATATGAAAAAGCTGACAATAAGCGCGTCTCCTCATATCCTGTCGCCATTGGATACCAAGTACATGATGAAGGGTGTGGTCAAGGCCCTTGCCCCGGCCGTTATCGCCAGCCTTTGTTTTTATCAGTGGCGGGCCTTTCTTGTCCTTCTGGTATCCGTTGCCGGGTGCGTTGTTACTGAATACGCCCTGCAGAAGTTCAGGGGAAGGAAGATCGCTATTAATGATTATAGCTCCGTGGTCACGGGTCTGCTCCTGGCGATGGTCCTTCCCCCCGCGATGCCGCTGTGGATGGTCTTCCTGGGAGCGGTTGTCGCCATAAGCTTGGGGAAGGAATTGTTCGGCGGGCTCGGGCACAACATATTCAATCCGGCTCTTTTGTCCAGGGCTTTTCTCATGGCCGCTTTTCCGGTCGTTCTTACTACCTGGTCGAGCCCTTTCACGCTTGACACGGTGACTACCGCGACTCCACTGGGGCTGGCGAAGTTCGACCATATTATTACATCGTATTTTTCACTTTTTATCGGCAACGTCGGGGGATGTATCGGCGAGACTTCCGCCCTGGCCCTGATCCTGGGCGGCTTTTACATGCTTTATAAAAAGATCATCGATTACCGTATTCCGGTAGCTTATCTGGTCACCGTTGGAGTGTTCGCCGGTATCACTCACCTGATATCCCCGGCAAACTTCTCCCCGCCGCTCTTTCATGTACTGGCAGGAGGTCTTCTAATAGGCGCGATCTTCATGGCGACGGATCCGGTTACTACACCTGTGACGAAACAAGGACGATGGATATTCGGGATAGGATGCGGTCTCATAACTATGATCATCAGGATATGGGGAGGCCTGCCCGAGGGTGTGATGTATTCCATACTTTTCATGAATGCTTTCACACCGCTTATCAACCGCTTGGCAAGGCCGAAACGTTATGGTAACGCAAATATGGCGTTTAAGAAATGATGAATATAATGAAAAATAACTTTGTCAAGATGGTGACAGCTCTTGTGGCCGTCGGAGTGCTTTCGGGCATGAGCCTTGTCATGGTTCATATCTATACCCAGCAAAAGATCTCCGATAATAAAGACAAGGAGATAGCAAAAGCTGTATGGGCCCTTTTCCCGGAGATGGATAAGGTCGTTGTCATGAAGAGACTCAAGGATATATATAAAAATCCCGCGGAGATCACGGATAAAAACATGAAGCTTCTGGGGTACGCGTTCATCGCGGAAGGAAACGGTTATCAGGGCAAAATAAGGTTACTGGCGGGGATCGACCCGCATCTTACTGAGCTAAAAGGGTTTGTGGTCCTTGAATCGCAAGAGACCCCCGGTTTGGGCGCTGAAATAGCCGACGATAAGTTCAAAAATCAGTTTAACGGGCTTTCGGTATCGCATCCGATAGAGTATGTCAAGAACCAGAAACCCCAAAAGCCGTACCAGATAGAGGCCATAACAGGAGCGACCATCTCGACGCGAGCTGTTGTGAACATACTCAATAAGAGGATCAAGGAGATCAGAGAGGTTTTAGAGGGCTGATGATAAAAGATTTTGTGAAAGGTCTGTGGAGAGAGAATCCGGTGTTCGTGCAGGTTCTCGGGATGTGTCCCACGCTTGCGGTCACGACCAAGGCGATTTTCGGGTTTTCGATGGGGATGGCTACTACCTTTGTCGTCGTCGCTTCAAGTACCGTGATCGCCCTGATCAGGAAACTTGTTCCCGAGCAGGTGCGCATACCCATGTTCACCGTGATAATAGCCACGTTTGTGACGGCAGCGGATTATTTTCTTAAAGCCAATTTTTACCAGATAAGCAAGGCTCTGGGTCCTTATGTGCCTCTGATCGTCGTGAACTGCTTGATCCTGGGAAGGGCAGAGGCCTTCGCTTCGAAACGGAGCGTGCCCAGGTCTTTTCTTGACGCCCTTGGCATGGGGCTGGGATTTACATGCGCGCTACTGGTTTTGGGAAGCTGCCGGGAACTCCTGGGTTTCGGGACCATTTTCGGGTACAAGGTCATGTGGGAAGGGTTCCACAAATGGGTGATCATGGTGTTACCGGCGGGGGCCTTCATAACGCTTGGTTTTCTGGTGGGAATATTCAATGTTATCGATAAAAGGATCCGGGAAAACAAAAAGAAAAAGGAGCAGTCAGGCGCCGTAAAGCAAAAGGGATGATATGGAAGAACTTATCCTTATTTTCATAGCCGCAGTCATTACCAACAATTTTGTCCTGACCTACTTTCTGGGCATCTGTCCTTTTATCGGGGTGTCGAACAAGACCGACAGCGCGATCGGGCTCGGGATGGCGACGACTTTCGTGATGACCATGGCGGCGACGGTCACCTGGATCATTTATCATCTCATTCTGCTGAAGTTCAACCTGGAGTTCCTGCAGTACGTCACTTTTATAATCGTCATAGCGTCACTGGTGCAGTTTGTCGAGATGTTCATAAAAAAGATGTCGCCTCAGCTTTACAAGGCGTTGGGCATATTCCTTCCTCTTATTACCACGAACTGCGCCATACTCGGTCTTACACTGTTCATGGTCTTAAGGAGGTATACGTTCCCTGAAGCCGTTATATTCGGCCTGGGAGCGGGATTAGGTTTTACCCTGGCCCTTATCTTGATGGCCGGGATTAGAGAGGAGCTTGAGTTTTCGGATATACCCGGGCCTTTGCAGGGTGCGGGCATCACGCTGATCCTGGCCGGGATGTTGGCCCTGGCATTCATGGGATTCGGCGGCATAATAAGCCAATAGGAGAATATGGATAACATGGTATTAGCTGCGGTATTGAGCATGGCGGGACTTGCGTGTTTTTTCGCTTCGGTCCTGGCGTTCGCGGATAAAAAGCTCAAAGTCCATGTCGACCCGAAAGTGGACGAGCTGAACCATCTTTTCCCCGGTGTTAACTGCGGTGCGTGCGGTTATTTCAGCTGCTACGATTACGCCGTTCATATTGTGCAGGAGGGAGCCGATCCGGGCAAGTGCCGTGTCATAGACGATGAGGCCAGAGAAAAGCTTTTCGCGGTTGTCGGCGTCGAGGGAGAAACGATTTACCCCAGGTTCCCGATCGTTTGCTGTGCCGCCGAATGGGAGCACAAAGAGACGGGCGCGGAATACAAGGGCATACAAACTTGCCGGGCGGCGAGCCTGGTCTCCGCTGCAGGGATGAAATGCGAATACGGCTGCATTGGCCTGGACGACTGCGTGAGGGTATGCCCGTTCGATGCCCTTCACATGGAGAACGGACTTCCTCGGGTAGACATCGATAAATGCACCGGTTGCGGCAAATGCGCCGAGGCGTGTCCCAGGAATATAATCGAGATGCAGGACAAAAGATTCGAGAAGATATTTTATGTCGCTTGCCGCTCAAATGACGCAGGCCCCAGGGTGAGGCAGATATGCGGGGTCGGGTGCATCGCCTGCGGTATATGTGAAAAGCTTTCGCAGGGAAAACTTTTCAAAGTTAAAGATAATCTCGCAAAAGCGGACTATTCCAAGCTAAAAGACCAGAAGGGGTTTCAGGGCATACAACCGAAGTGCCCTACGAAGGTCATAAGAGATCTTGGATAATAGATATTGGATTCGTGGGGGCGGGTGGCGCGACAGTGTTCGAGCACCGCACAAGCCAGTGGCGCGGAGGCGCGCAGGACACTGAGCGACAGGCCCCGCACATTGGATGTTAAATACAGGATAGTGGATTATGAATATTGCGGTGTTGGCTTCAGGAAATGGAACTAATCTCCAAGCTTTGATAGACGCGGAGAAGAGAAGGGAACTCGCGGGGGCTAAAATAGTCCTGGTCCTAAGCGATAATTCCGGGGCGTTTGCGCTTAAACGGGCGAAAGAAGCAGGCATTGAGACCTTTGTGCTCGAGGCAAAAGGTTTTAGTTCAAGGGAAGAGTACGACAAAAAGATAATAGAGCAGCTGGAAAAAGCAAAGGTAGAGCTGGTCATCCTGGCCGGTTTTATGAGGATCCTCAGTGATCATTTCGTCGACAAGTATTACGGCAGGATGATGAACATACACCCGGCACTCTTACCGTCATTTAAAGGCGCCCACGGGATAAAAGACGCATTTGATCGCGGAGTAAAGGTGTCCGGGGTTACGGTCCATTTTGTCAATAAAGAGCTCGATGCCGGTCCTGTCATTTTGCAGGAAGCGGTGAAGGTCGAGGAAAATGACACTGAAGAAAGTTTGGAAGAAGAGATACACAAGATAGAACATAGGTTATATCCCGAGGCCGTAAGATTATTCGTGCAGGGACGCCTGCGGATCGAGGGGAAAAAAGTTCAAATTTCAAAGTAGGGGCAAACCCCTGTGTTTGCCCAATATAATCAGGGAGGAGAAGATAATGTCAACGATCATCAAGGAAGTAAAAGGAAGAGAAATAATCGATTCCAGGGGGAACCCCACTGTCGAAGCGGATGTGATACTTGAAGACGGGTCTTTTGGCCGGGCTGCGGTTCCGAGCGGGGCCTCTACCGGAGAACACGAAGCGGTCGAGCTCCGGGACGGGGATAAATCCAGGTATATGGGTAAAGGTGTGACAAAGGCTGTCGGCAACGTTAACGGCGAGATCGCCGCAAAGGTAAAGGGCATGGATGCCGCGGATCAGGAAAAACTGGATAAGACCCTGATCGATCTCGACGGCACTCCCAACAAAGGGCGTCTTGGTGCTAATGCCATTCTCGGTGTTTCCATGGCGGCGGCCAAGGCTGTGGCAGCGTCGCGCAAACAGCCTCTTTACGAGTATCTTGGCGGAAAAGACGCTAAAATCCTGCCCATTCCCATGATGAATATCGTCAACGGCGGTAAGCATGCAGACAACAACGTGGACTTGCAGGAATTTATGATCATGCCTATCGGGGCCAAATCTTTCAAAGAAGCCCTCAGGATGGGCTCTGAGGTTTTCCATCATTTGAAGAAGATACTGCACTCCATGGGGCTTTCGACCTCCGTGGGTGACGAGGGAGGTTTTGCCCCTAACCTGCAGTCGAACGAGGAAGCGGTCGAGGTCATCCTCGAAGCCATAAAGGCGGCGGGATACGAAGCGGGCAAAGATATTTACATCGCGCTTGATCCTGCTTCCAGCGAGTTTTATAAGAACGGAGAATACGTTCTGGAAGCGGAAGCCAGCCCTAAAAAGAGCGAGCAGGAGATGGTAGAATTCTATGACAACTGGATAAAAAAATATCCCATTGTCTCTATTGAAGACGGTCTAGCCGAAGATGACTGGAGCGGTTGGAAGGCTTTGACCGAAAAAGATGGAGACAAGATCCAGCTGGTCGGGGATGACCTGTTTGTTACCAATACCGAGAGGCTTAAAGAGGGGATAGAAAAGGGAGTAGCCAATTCCATCCTTATCAAGGTCAACCAGATAGGGACGCTAACGGAGACGATGGCGGCCATCAAAATGGCAAAGGATGCCGGGTACACAGCGGTCATATCCCATCGTTCGGGCGAAACGGAGGACACCACTATATCCCACCTGGCGGTCGCTACCGGCGTAGGACAGATAAAGACCGGATCGGTCTGCAGGACTGACAGGGTCTGCAAGTATAACGAGCTTCTTCGCATAGAAGAAGAACTGGGAGCCAAAGCAGTTTACGGGCGTGAAATATGGAAAGGAAGAAAATAACTCTCTACCTGGTCATCTTCGCTGTTTTACTGGGGCTCGTTTTTCTTCCGGGCTTTTCGAGGCTTCACCGCCTGCGCAGGGAAAACAGGGAGCTCCAGAAAAGGATAGAGCTGTTGCAGGAACATAATGATATGCTCAAAGAGGAGATCGCTGACATGCAGCAGGATCCAGAGTACGTCGAGACGAAGGCCAGGGGAAAGCTCGGTGTCATCAAAAAAGGTGAAATAGTCTACAGGCCTTCATCAAAAAAATGAGATACTTCGATAGGAAGTTCCAGGAAAACAAGCGTCAATATATCGTCCAGTCTTTACTGGCGGGTTTTGCCGTAGCTTTTGCCCTGGTCTTTTTTGATGTCGTCCGGCAGCCGGTAATTATTGCTTCTTTCGGGGCCAGCGCTTTTATCGCTTTCACCATGCCTCAGAGGGAGATCTCCAGTCCCAGGCGTCTGATCGGGGGTTATCTGGTCGGTATCGTCGTAGGGTGCTTGATACATTTCCTGGCAGATATCTACAATGCGAATTACATGCTCGACAGGATCATGACGGTCATCGCCGGCGGCACCGCCGTGTGCCTGGCGGTATTCCTTATGACGATCACCGATACCGAACATGCCCCGGCGACGAGTATAGCTTTGGGTCTGGTGATAAATGTCTGGGATCTAAGGACAGTTTTACTTATTGTGGCAGGTATAAGCCTTATCTCGGCCATTCAGAGGGTCTTCAGGCCCCGGATGATGGACTTGATCTAGCCTTAAAAAAGTTCATAACTTGCCTCAGGCTGCTCACCCCCGCGGCAGCTCCGTGTTTTGTGCAGATAAGGCCTGACATGGCTGAAGCGAACGCGAGATTTATTTTCATCTCTTTCCAGAAAACTTCTTCCCTGGTCACGCAATACCGGTAAATCAAGCCTGCTGTAAAGGAATCCCCGGCTCCAATGGTGTCAGCGACCCTGACCTTGACAGCGGGCTGGAACATCTTCTTTTTACCATCCCAGTAGAAAGAGCCTTTCTCGCCCAGGGTGACCACGGCTTTACGGTTCAGCTTTTTAAGGGCCGCGGACAGTGTCTTCGCGCCGGTAATGCCGGTCGCGCCGGTATCGCTTAGCTTGAGGAGATCGATATAGGGCAGAATTTTGGATATCCTGCCGCGAACGGTTTTTTTGTTTTTCATCCTTCCTTCACGCCAGTTAGGGTCGTAAGTCGTGAAAACATTCTCTTTTTTTGCCGTCTTGAGAAATCTCATTGTGTCATGGAATGTGTGATCATTGTAGGAATACCAGGAACCGACATGAAAGACAAGGGCTTTTCTGAACACGGATATGGGGATATCAGATCTACGGAACCTTGTCCGCGGGCCTTTTGTCTTGTAAAAAAGATACGAAGAATTACCTTTTTCGTCGATCCTTGCGAAAGCAAGTCCGGTTTTGATATCTTTGTCTTTTATGACATAGCGGGCTTTTATCCCCTCGCCGCGCATGGTTTCCAGGAGAGAATCGCTCAGGAAATCATCTCCGGTTTTCGCCAACACGGACACGGGAAGGCCCAACCGGGCCAGGATTATGGCGGTATTGAGGACCGAACCGCCGGGGCAGGCATGAAAATCTATTCCTCCCTTACCGTCTTCCTTCTTCGCGATAAGGTCAAACGCCACGTTTCCGCAACAGACAACCATAGTATTTTAATATTAACACGCGGATTGTCATTTAACAAGGTTTCTGTTTTATAATGTAGACGCATAAAAAAAGAGCTTGCGTTAAATGAATAACGCAAGCTCCGATATTTGGTTGCGGGGGGCGGAATCGAACCGCCGACCTTGAGGTTATGAGCCTCACGAGCTACCTCTGCTCCACCCCGCGATAAAGAAATGCTTCAGGCGGATACAAATTATAACAAATACCGGAGCCAGTTGCAAGGCTTTTCCGACCAGTCATGCTTCTCGAAGACCTTCGCTTGTGTGTTCCACGGATGATCAACCCTTCTTTCGCGGGGACGGTCAATTTCCCCGGCGAGGAAATTGCCCTCTAAATTTTTTCACTCTCCCTCAAGGCTTCGCCTTTCGGGATCCCTGCCCGTTCAAAAATTTCAAGCCCCGCTCCAGAAGGGTTGATCATCCGCTAGTAACAACAAAGCTCGTGATTCTTATTGCCTGGTCTGTTCCGTACAGGGCTTTAAATTTCCGAGCGGGCACGGTTC
>JBARQV010000011.1:0-5825 GCA_049643885.1 Candidatus Omnitrophota bacterium
CCCCCATATCCCGTTAATGTTTCATGCGAAAGGATCCACACCGGGCGGAGGGGCCCGGTAGAAACGCCCCCATGTCCCGTTAATGTTTCATGCGAAAGGATCCACACCGGGCGGAGGGGCCCTGGTAGGGGACATACTGCACTATGCTCTTTACTCCCTCACTCTCACCGCGCACCGCAACCTCCTTATGCTGCGATTATCGCCTGCCTCTGCCTTTCATATATCTTGTCCAGTATATTGATATCTACCGGCCTGGCTTTCGGTATAAAGTAAAAGACCCTCGGCCGTTCTTCGTCCGGCAATACCCTTACAAACTCGTTCTCAAGCGGCACGTTTTCGCCGAAAGCGAGCTTCAAGGCCATCTCGATCATCTTGAGATACGGCACAAAAAGTTCCTCGCTGGTATACCTGAGTTTAGCCTGCTCTTCGATAAGCTCCGAAGGGTCGACCTCGGCTATGAACGCTTTTTTCTTTTCGGACGTCGATCTTAAAGCGTTGAACGACTGGTTCTTCAAAGTATCTCCGCTTGCCAGGACCACCACGTTGGCAAGAGGCGTGTTTGTATTGTCCGCCTTTATGAGGATATCCTTCCCGAGGGCGTTCCCCCTCCCGCGCACTATAATGACGTTATCCAGCCCTATCTTCTTCAAGTGATCGGGCAGCCTGTTCACATCGTTCAATAGTTCCTGTATGGCATTCTGCTGCTGGGAGCCCAAGTCAGTGATCCAGTCGGTATCAAGGCCTATAATGACCTTCTCGCCCCGATTTTTTGCTTCTGCCGCTCTCATCCGGAGCGCGTCCGAAAAATCTACGGCGCTTCTTCTTTCCTTCTCGTCATCAAAGTCTGATCGCACCTTTCCTTTCTTTCTCACCTTATACGCCTTCAGGTTCGGATGATCTTCCGCCTCGTCTCCCGGAAAATCGACTTCTTCAAGTTCCGAAAAATACCACTGGTCTATTTCATTTGCCACTTTGCTGTTAACAACAAGCACTGAATCGGGCCTCATCTCATCAAGCACTTTCTTTGCCAGCCGTGCCCCTTCCTTGCTTCCCATGGACTGGAACGGCCAGTAGATATAAAGAACATCGTACCCAGAAAAGTCTTCCTCGAAGAAATCTCCCTCGGCAAAATCTATTCTTTCCCTGTCATTTGCCCCGGAGCGGTTCAGGTCTTTGATGCACTCCCAGCCTTCACGGTAAAGTTTTGTATCTATTTCTATCATTTTTACGTCCGCGTAAAGCGAAAATATATTCCCCGCTTTCGCGTTCCCGCCGCCGAGGTCAAGGACGCGCACGTCCGGCCGCCCGGCAAGAAGATGCTCGGCCACGACAAAAAGATCTTCCGCCCCTGAAGGCACAAAGGCGCCTTTTTCCGTCATTTTCGCTCTCGTCAGCTTCCCTTGCGCTTCCCCTCGGTTATAATAATCCTCAATGAGGGAGACCTTCCGCCGCCTCAGGAACCTGCTTTTTAATTCCCGGACCTGTTCCTTGACTAACGCCTTTATCTCTTCCCTGGTCATGTCCGCAAAAGGACTTGTTCCTTTCAGAACGCCTTTCTCGTACAATTCGTTAAGCAACCTGTATGTCACGTAAAGTTTTCTCTCGGGGCTGGATAGGAGCCAGTAGAAAAACGCATCCGGGCCACCGTGTTTGCCTTTATCGATACCTCTTGCAATATCGGGATCGTATTCTTCAGCGATCTTAAGGATCTTCCAAAAATTAAACTGTTCTTTCGCCCCGCCTATAACAGCCCTGAACAGCGGATCCCTGTTCAGCCTTATAAGCAGATTGATCCATCCCTCTTGGGCCGCATTCCCGAAAAGCAGGGGACTGTGTCCCCCGATCCACGAATCGTAAACCGTAAAGTTTCCCCGGGGATCTAAAACAACTCTTTTAGTTCGGAGAGAAGTATGATCCGGGATTTCCTGGCTTATTCCGTCGGCAATATTAGATTCGTCGAAATATACATGTCCGTCATCGGACCTATCAGGCAGCGAGAGCGCTCTTCCTATTCTGGCTAGCGGTTTTTCGTCGATCGCTATTCGTTTCTCCTGCCAGTCATCACCGGTTTTTCTTCTCAAAATACAGTTTAATTCTTTTTTATCGTTATCACGGCTAACAGTAACAGTAAAGCCGCGATCTTCGAGCTCTTTCCCAACCTGTCCGAATGCTTCCCCCCAGCTTCCAAACAAAACAAGAAAATTCAGCATGGCTTTCGGATAATGTTTCATTACGGCTTCAATAAGGTTGGCTATTTTCCCCGCGGATATACTGCTCTGGCTCATATGCAGATCATCTACACTGATATTTATTCTAAACCCCTCTGCCTGACGACCTTCTTCAGTGATCCTATCTTCAAAAGCATCTCTCAGGGCTACAATAAACTTTTCGGCTTTTTTCGGCGTGTCCATAGTCGAAGCATTGGTCGATAAAGAATATATTGGAAACTTTCTGATGATCTCAATTATATCTTTTCTTAACAGGACTTCGCCGCCTACCATAGATACTTGAATATCTCCGTAATTCCCAAGGCTGAGCGCTTTCGCCATATCCTCTATGCTCATTTTCTCTTTTCTCTCAGGCCCGGCTGCAACAAGGCAATGCGGACACCGGCTCGTGCATTGCAGAAGAGAAGCTATACAAATATAATTAGGCTCCCATTCTAATGAGTTAACCACGCCTTCATTCCCTTTCAAGAACTGTCTTCTTCTCTCTTCCTCGACGAATTGCTGGAACTCGTGATCCAGGTCAAGCTCGTCGGTAATGACGTTTTCCCCGAAAAGCTCTTTAGCCCTTTTTACCTTGGCTTTTATTTTTTCTTCTTCTCTGCGGTCCGTGATCTCTTTTTCAGAAGCGAAAATAAAATCGCTTAGCTTTTTAAAATATGAGATGTCATCGAACCGGCTGACTTCGGAAGCCGCTTTTATCTCCAGCTTTTCATTGTCTATTTTGAACGCTACTGAAAGATTGCTGTACAAGTCTTCGACAATAATGACCTGCGGGACTTTGACCGCCTCGCCCCTCTTTTTCTTGTATTTAAGCTGGATGAGAAAGAGTTCGATCGTCCTGCGCGCCCTTCTGGTAAAATCCCCCTTCTTCTTGCTTCTCGGTATATTCACGCTCAGGACAAGCTCCTCCGCCACATCGAGTCCAGTATCTTTTATCTCTGCGGGGTCAGATTTTCCGGTCAAGACCCGGTAACCGTTAAAAAGCTTCTCGGCCAGCTGCTTTGGCGTGTATGTGCCCGACTCGACCAGGAGGGCCAGGCGGCCTTGCGGATCGGTAGCATAAAAATCGGGTATCGGAGTGCCCGTTTCTACATTGCCTATCTTCCGGGGATCCTTATCAGGCATCAGGACATTGCGCGACAGGACATCCATGCTTTCAGCCTGGTGAAACCGGTCTATCATGAAATAATAATCAAGACCCGGGCGTTTCATCATCTCTTTTCTCAGAGATAACGCTTCGCCCAGGATCCCTATCACCCTGTTCCTGTTTATCTTGTCCTCAGGCCCAAGGGAAGACCCTGGGAGCAATTCTCCGAGTGAAAGCCGCTGGTCGCCGTAATGGTAGACCACTGATCGGCCGATCTTTTCCGGATCGCTTATATTCATTGAGAAGTACTCCGCCTTGTCGTCGGGCTTGATATCATCCATGTACGGCGTGACATAAACCATTTTGCCGTCTTTGGTGACGAATATCTCGAACCTGCCCCATTTTCTCTGGCCCAGGGTGAAATCGATATTTCCGGAGTGGGAATTCGCGCTCCAGAAAAGGTTCTCCCGCGGGAAGAAGGGATGCTTATGCGATCCATCCATCTCTTCTTTAGGAAAATCGTCCTTGACCTCCTCGCCCATGATCGCCAGGACCATATCATGGGTGACCAGTGCGCGGGCTCTGTCTTCCCGACTTAGACGGCCTTGTTCGATATTAATAAGTCTTCCTATCACGGACATAATGCGCTTGAGCTGCTCCTCGCTTTTGCCTCCCGTAAGATTTACGGTCAAAGGTCGTCCCGGCTCATCCTCCCCGGCTATTGACCACATTATGTTGTGACCTCCTAACTCCGCGAAGATGGCCTGCAAACTGGAACTTTCCTCGTCGTAAATATCGTAGGCGCAGGGGAAGGTCGCCTCATATACCGGGATCTTCGCAAGTTCTGATCCCGCTTCTTCAAAATACCTCTCCAAAAGTTCGGGATCGACAGCGCTGAATGTCATGGCATACGGGTCCTGCAGAAGCCTCTCTACGAGATCCAGCGTTCTCGAAAGCATCTGTTTTTTGCGGGCAAGATCATCAAACCCGGTATAACCAATGGCCGTTACATGCACTTTCTCCCTGTTTTTTACCTTTAAACCGTTCACGGCGGAAAGATCGGTCGCGTGGTGGTATGTTTTATCTCCTTTTTTACGTATATAAATGTCTATCCCCCACTCGTCGTACAATAGTTCGGCCATTTTCTTGATGATCATGGCCTGCTCTTCTTTTATACCTCCGGGGTTCCTGACGGGTATTTCTTCATCGGAATAATATCTGGAAAGCTTTGCAGGAAAACCGGCTTCGTTAAGAGGGATGATATATCTTTCAATAACAGATTCGATCTTTGAACGGACAATGTCGATGGTTTTGGTGTCTTTAATATCGTAACGGCCAAGCCACCTGATGCCGTCATGTTCTATCTCGCATATTCTTGCAATGACAGCAGGCAGCGCACCTTCAATCGGAGGGGGTAGGTCCTGAAGCTCCGGACGGAGCCGGTACGTATGCGGCTTCTCGCCCTCAACAAGGATCCCCGCTTTTCTCAGTATCTCGACTTCTTTCTGGACCGTGCGGAGCGAAACACCGGCCATTACTTTTTCCCTTTCCGGCCACAGGTCTTTCTTCACGGATATATCGTTCTTTCCCCTCAAACTTTCGCTCAAGAATATCGTTTCAATGCACTTCGCCGGCGACCCTTTTTGCCCCTTAGAGAACTTATCTTCTAATACATCTAATCTTTTCAAAAATTCATCTATTGTTTCTCCGGTAAATGATCTGCCCGCGAAAAGACTTATATAAGCAGTGCTATTCTCTGTATCAAAATATATTTGACCCGAAACGTCCATTTGTCCGGGAAATACTGTGTGAATGTTTTTAAATCCTTCTCTTTTTAATAACGCCACCACTTCTTTTCTATTGTTGAGTAATTGGCTCGCCGTGCGCTTCCCGGCCCGGACGCTCTGGACGTCTTCCAACGGATCTGCATAATCCGGCGTTGACCCGGCAACGATCACTTCGATCTCATCAAGGTTTTTCAAGTCAGGATGTTTTTTGGCAACCGATACGGCTTCCAGAACATTATCTATATCGGCTCCCAGGGAGTGGGTTACATAAGTTAATTTTGTCCGTGGGTTGTGGATTATAACACCCAGGCAAGGGCTGCAAATAAGCTGAAATGGCGTATCATCAATGATTTCGGTATCTTGCATGAAAATAGAATGAGCAAAAATACGCGGATCCAAAGGCCGCTTTCCTTCCACCACTTTGCTGTCTTTTCCCAATTCTATCCCTCCAAGATGCCAATACCTCAGGCCGTCCTCCAACGAACCCTCCGCAGTCAACATTATTGTTTCTACTTCGGGCCTTTCCCTGCTACCATCTTTAATTTTCTCGATGGGTAGAGAGGTTATATCAGGATAGTCCGGAACACGTCCAAAATGTTCCTTGTAAAATTTTTCATATTCTTTCGCGGCAAAATGCTGGATCTTTCTGATTATTTCATCATCAATTTCCTCTGCCTTGCCCGTAATCAACTTCATATAAAATTCAGCTTTACTGAACGCGGA
>JBARQV010000012.1:0-2292 GCA_049643885.1 Candidatus Omnitrophota bacterium
CTTGATAATCCCGATGATCTGTTCCTCCGAAAACCGTTTCCCCCTCATGACCATACCTCCTTGTTTGGTGTTTTACCATGCTGTCACTCCAATTACAAGTGGTACTGTTTTTGGGGGGAAGGTCACCTGGAATACCTCCACAATCTTCCGGCGGGCAATTGCGCCTTCCATCAATACATACCGGATAAGATACCTTTTTGTCCGGCTCAATCGTCTTTTCCAAAATTAATTCATGTTCCCATCCATCTCCCATATCATACTCATATTGAAATTTTTTTATTTCTTTATTGCCCAGATCTGATAGCTTTACCTCCCTTTCATCTATAGTTCTCGTGAAACCTGGCTCCGCGTACGGAACATCGTAAAACTTGCCTCCGATATAAAATTGATGTAAGTGCCTGCCCATCCCATTGTTTCCAAAATGATAGATGAGAGCCGGTGTAACGTAATACTGTTTTCAACTTGGATTCTCCGCCAAATGGAAGGGCTACTGTCTTTTAGAATTATCTTAAATTGGCAAATGCTCTTTTCGTTGTTCTTCATATCAGACCCCTCCCCGGAAAACCGCTGTACCACGCTTCTTATTTGTCAAAACTTGAATCCTTTTTGTGGATCGATCTTCTTTATCTCTTTTTTGATTATATCAATAAATCTGCGTGCTGATTGCAGAGCTTTTTGAGTGTCTGTCTTTGAAAGATGCAGTTTCCACGGTTCGTAAATAAATTTATTCCGGTTCTTTCGCATATAATCAAATTTGGCTGTTAAAGCTTTGTACTCCTCCCCAAGAAAATGTTCCGCAAAAGAAACAACCGTTTTATGCTGAAAATTAGTGGTGGGCCGAAAACCTTTTATAAAAACAAATGCTCTTGCCGCGTGAAGCATCGCGTTATAAGCCATTTCATATGAACACGCCTCGTCGATTTCAAGTGTTCGCTCACTGGCTTTAAGTTTTTTCTCCGCTGCTTGTATTAGTTTGTCTATCTGACTTACGCTTATTTTCTCTGTCTTAATGAGTTTCTTTTCTAAAAGATCCTTTAGAAATTTATCAGAGTTCATCCTCTCCTCCCTTTATGAATACCTTTTTGCCTTTTACAACCTCTGCAACAAAGGAACCTTTTTTATTTTTTTCTTTTTTGTATTCATTTTCAGAGTATGACGTATAATTGATTTCTTTGAACAATTCTCTCTCAAGTTCGTTTATAGCGCTTATTAGACTATCATCATCAATATCGTCGCCAATTAAAAACAAGTCTATATCACTGTCTTTTCTTTCATCGCCTTTAGCGAAAGATCCATACACAAAAGCTGTTTTAATGCCATTTATCTTTGCTACCGCATCCCTGACATATTTGATCACGCCTTCTGTTTTATAGTAGATATTTTTCAATTCCTCGTATATAGGGCTTTTCTTATTCAGCGAAAAAAGCTTTATATTGCCTACATTGCGGAAATTAAGGATATCCATAGAAACCAGTTTTTTCAATTCTCGATGCAATGTGCCTACAGACATTTTATACGTTGAAGCCAACTGTCTTGTATAAAACTCCTCATCAGGACTATCAAAAAACGCCTTAAATATGATTTGCCGGGTTTTTGACCCCATTATTCCTTTAAACATATTGTTCCCCTTTTGAGAACAATTGTACCCATTTTGAGAACGATTGTCAAGCTTAAAATTCCTGCAAACAGAAATAAAGTGAGATAAACTAGAGAGCTTTGTCCGCCTATTTCCATTTAATCCTGGTTAATGTCGATAATCCGTTGTTCATAATAAATGTAAATACAAAGAAGTTATCGAATATAGGGAAAATATCGATTAACTAAGAATAGTTAACTAAAGGCCCTTTTAGAGATAAATCAACTATTTGCTATCATTCCCGTTATCTCAGTTAATTGTGTGCAAATTATTCTTTAATTTCCAAAAGATAGGCGTCCGCTAAACCTTTTAAACATGGGGCTATGGAGCATATTTCAAAAAAGAAAAAGCCCTACAGCTGTTGCCAACTGCAGGGCTCCTGTTACTGGTGAAGCGGGCCGGACTCGAACTATTATACTTACCTCTGCTCCCATCTATTCCATCAAAACAACGTATAGATGAACGGAGCTACTGCTGAACTTTCGGTGAAGATAATTAGAAGCCCAAGCAAGAGCAGCATAATAATGATCGGCAACAACCACCATTTCTTGCGTACACGCAGAAATTCCCAAAGTTCTTTTAAAAGTCCTAGCTTACTCATCTCTTTCTCCTGCAAATACTTTTCTCGCCGATTCTTTTATTTAATTCCGTTTACG
>JBARQV010000013.1:0-13047 GCA_049643885.1 Candidatus Omnitrophota bacterium
GGTATCTAGTATCTTGTAAATGGAACTAGTTGCCTGGCTAACTGGTTCACTGGCTAACTGGCTAACACCTTGAACCTTGAGTCTTAAACTTGTCTGAAGTCTGAACCAAGGAGCAACCATGGACGAAAAAGCGATAAAACTGATAACCGCGCCGTTAACGGGAACCGGGATCATACTCATACTGATGTCGGCTTTCGACATAATCCCCGCATGGGACAACGGCCTGATATTTATCGGGATAGCTTGTTTTATAGTTGCCGGGGTCGTAAAAAAAATGGCTAACTAGCTATGGACCAGGATTCCGGTGGGGAAGGTATAGGGTAAAGGAAGAATAAAAAATGATCACCATTGATTATTAAGGGAACTTTTTATCGCTCAAGACTGTCTAAATATACGATTATGCTAAGATCTAAGATTTTAACTTATTTACTTATTATTGTGTTTGCCCTTGCAGGCGTTAATCCCGCATGCACACAGGAAACCCTTGCGTGGGAAGACTGCGTAATCGAAGCCAGGGCGAACAACCCCGAACTGTTTTCAGCAAAAGAAAAGGTAAGGCAGGCCAGATCCGACAAGGATATCGCCATGGGGGCGATGCTTCCCCAGGTAATAAGCGACGCGGAAGGAAAACGCGGGAAAGCGCCCAAAAAACAGAAAGAATCTAATACCTACTCATACGGTTTCTCGGGGGAACAGCTCGCGTTTGACGGTTTCAAGACGGCGGCTGACGTCGGGTCGGCTTTCAAGACCATAAACGCCGAAGAATACAATTACGCCGTAACATCCTCTAACATAAGGTTGTTTCTGAAAACAGCTTTCACCGCGATCTTAAGGGCCCAGGACCTTATATTTCTCACCGAAGACATAGCCCGGCGGAGAAAACAGAACCGCGAACTGGTTAAATTAAGGTACGATGCCGGCCGGGAACACAAAGGCGCGCTCTTGACCGCCCAGGCGGACCTGGCGCAGGCTGAGTTTGAGATCTCCCAGGCGAAAAGAAACCTTTTGCTGACGCAGCATGAATTATCAAAAGAACTGGGACGCCAAAAATTCACACCGGTCGAAGTTAAAGGAAATTTCGAAACAGAACAGACATACTCTGAAAAACCCGACATGGAGCACCTGGCGGAAAACACACCCTTTCTTAGGGCGCTCATCGCTAAAAAAGACGCGGCGCGCCTGAATTACGCCTCAGCTCAATCCGAGTTTTTCCCGAAAGTCTTCCTGGACGCTTCTTACAGCGACACGGCATCGGAAACAAAATGGCCTATAAAAGACAGCGATAAAGCATGGTACGCCGGCGTATCCATATCTTTCCCCATATTCGAAGGGGGGACCAGGATCGCTCAAACATCAAAAACGAGGTCCCAGTGGAAAGAATCGCAGGCCAATGAACGCAACGGGCACGACACCGTTATCGTGACACTGGAAAGGGCCTGGAAAGACCTTCAGGACGCCCTGGAGGACGTCTCCGTAAAGCGGCAATTCGTTATAGCCACGGAAGAACGCGCTAAGATATCAAGCGCCCAGTATTCAACGGGGCTTGTTTCGTTCGACAATTGGATAATCATAGAGAATGATCTCGTGATCGCTAAAAAAGCATACCTGAACGCCCAGGCAAACTTTTTAATAGCCGAGGCGTACTGGCTTCAAGCAAAAGGAGTGACGTTAAATGAAACTACCGGACAATAAAAAGATGATATTTCTGGCGGTCTTGATCGCCGCTTTAAGTTTAGCAGCAATTGTCATGCTGAGGGCCGCAGGCAAAGGCGACAGGTTCTTCTCCAGGGAAATAAAGCCCTCATTGGGCGACATACAGGTCTCAATAACTACGACGGGCGTCGTCGAGCCGCAAAACCGGCTTGAGATCAAGCCCCCCATCAACGGCAGGATAGAAGAGAACTACGCGAAAGAAGGGGACATCGTCAAGACGGGCGACATCCTAGCGTTGATGAGCTCGACCGAGAGGGCGGCCCTTTTGGACGCGGCAAGAGCCCAAGGCGACGAAGCAGTCGAATACTGGAAAAACGTCTACAAGGCCACGCCTTTGATATCCCCGATCGATGGCGAGGTGATCGTCCGGGGCGTCGAGCCTGGCCAAACGGTCACATCTCAAACCGCAATTATCGTCATTTCCAACCGGCTTATAGTCAACGCGCAGGTCGACGAGACCGATATAGGAAGGGTCAAGAGGGGACAAAAAGCGGTGATCAGCCTTGACGCTTACCCGGAGCATAAAATAAACGGCGAAGTCGGCCACATAGCTTACGAATCAAAACTGGTGAACAACGTGACTATTTATGAAGTCGATATTATCCCTGAAGAGATCCCGGTTTTTTTTCGTTCCGGGATGAGCGCCACGTTGGACATAATCGTGAACGAGAAAAAGAACGTCCTGACGCTTCCGCTTGAAGCCGTGATCATGGAGTACAGCGGAAATTACGTCATGAAAAAAGACAAAAAAACAAAGCAGGGCGTAAAAACAAACATTAAACTCGGACTGCAGAACAGCGATAACGCTGAGATCGTCTCGGGACTCAGTGCGGACGATACTGTCATCATCCGGAAAAAACTTTACGTGCCGCCGAAAAAGAATATCTCAAGCAGTCCTTTTCTGCCTTCCAGGGCAAAACAGAAAAAATGATGATCGAGCTGGAGAACATAACCAAGACATACCGCACCGGGAAAGTCCCGTTCCAGGCCTTGCGGGGCATATCCCTCAAGATCGAAAAGGGCGAATTCGTGGCCATCATGGGGCCTTCAGGCTCCGGAAAATCGACTCTTCTGCACGTTCTCGGCTTTTTAGACAGGTCTGACGCCGGGTCCTACAAATTCTTCGGCAGGGAAATAAACAACGTGGGAAAAGACGACCTGGCATCTTTGAGAAATCACGCCGTAGGTTTCGTATTCCAGCAATTCCATCTCTTAAGAAGAGCCAGCGCTTTGGAAAACGTGGAGCTGCCCCTTGTTTATGCGGGAAAACGGCACTTGAAGGAGCTGGCCCACGAAAAGCTGAAAAACGTCAACCTTGGCAAAAGAGAGCTTCACAGGCCCAGCGAACTTTCAGGAGGAGAACAGCAGCGCGTTGCTATCGCCAGAGCCCTGGTCAACGAAGCCGGGATAATCATGGCAGACGAACCTACCGGCAACCTGGATTCAAAAAGCGAAAAAGACATAATGGCGATCCTCAAAGAACTGCACTCGAATGGCAAAACCATCATCATGGTGACCCACGAGAAAGAGATCGCCGAACACGCCGAGCGTATTATCTACATGCGTGACGGCGAAATAGTCAAGGACGAGCAGATCCCAAAAACGGCAAAAGAAAGCACCCCTAAAAACGCTTACGTGGCCGATATCCTTGAGGAAAGTCATTACGCGCTCGGCCGTATCGAATTTATAGACCACTTCAAACAGGCCTTCAGCGCCATCACCTCCAACAAAATGAGGTCATTTCTCTCCATGCTTGGCATACTGATCGGCGTCGCATCCGTCATAGCGATGCTTGCCCTGGGACAGGGCGCTAAGGAATCGATAGAAGAAAGGCTCAAGTCACTGGGCTCGAACCTCCTTTCGATAAGAAGCGGGTCGGCAAAAGTCAGGGGCGTCGCCATGGGTGCGGGCGAAGTGACGCGCTTTAACTTCGGCGACACGGAGGCCATCCGGAAACTGCCCAATATAGAAAGTGTAACTTCTTACGTCCGCGGAAAAGGACAGATCGTATACAAGGATAAGAACTGGAGCACAAGCATAGAAGGCGTCGGATACGACTACGGCGAAATGCGCGCAAGCACACCGGAGATCGGAAGGTGGTTCACCAGGGAAGAGTTCCAAAGGAGAGATAAAGTAGTTCTCCTGGGCTATACCATAGTGAAAGAAGTCTTCGGCGACCAGGATCCCGCAGGAGAGATGGTAAAAATAAACCGGATCAATTTTAAAGTAATAGGCATATTGCCCATAAAGGGCTCGGATGCTTTCCATGACCGGGACGACCTGATCATCATGCCCGCTACAACAGCCATGTACCGGGTCCTGGGCAAGGATTATCTTGACGGAATGTACGCGGAGGTCGCCGCGCCGGACCTGATGAAAGAAGCCGAAAAACGGATCATAAACGTGATCAAAAAAAGGCACAGGATCGTCAGGGGCGAGGATGACATGTTCCGGATCAGGAACTTAAGCGACATCCAGGAGACCCTCGAAAGCACCACCAAGACCATGAGCATCCTCCTGGGGTGTATCGCCGTAATTTCACTCATTGTAGGCGGCATCGGCATAATGAACATAATGCTCGTTTCCGTGACCGAGCGTACTCGTGAAATAGGCCTCCGCAAGGCGGTGGGTGCCAGAGCAGGGGACATCATGACGCAATTTCTTTTTGAATCGATCGCCATGACCATAAGCGGCGGACTGATCGGCGTGCTTTTCGGCACTTCTATCGCCGCGATCCTCTCTCTTGCCGCGGGATGGACCACGAAGGTCACTTTATTCAGCGTTTTTCTTGCCCTGGGTTTTTCGGTTGTAGTAGGTTTATTTTTCGGCCTATGGCCCGCAAAAAAAGCATCCAAACTTGATCCGATAGAAGCCTTGAGATATGAATAGGGGGATTTTACAAACAAAAATATCACTGTGTTCGGCGTTATCGCGGGCGACATGATTGCAAAAAAAGGAGGAAAGAAAATGGACCTGAAGGAGATCAAATTAGCGGAACTTGACCCGAAAAAATTCATTGAGCAACAGGTGAGCGAGATCTCTTCGGCCGTCGGCGACGGGCTTGCCGTTAACGCACTGTCGGGTGGAGTTGATTCCTCAGTTGTGACAATGCTGGGGCACAGGGCTCTGGGAGACAGGCTCAAAACGTACTTCATAGAGAACGGCCTGATGAGACAAGGCGAACCGCAGCAGATCGTATCCTGGTTCAAGGAATTAGGCGTCCCGGTTGAAATTATTGACGCGAAAGAGGAGTTTTTCAGCGCGCTTAGCGGTTTGACCGATCCTGAAGAGAAAAGAGAGGCCATAACCCAGACGTTTTACAAAGATGTTTTCGGCCGTCTGGTAAAAGAAAGCGGCGCGAAACACCTGCTTCAGGGAACGAATTATACCGACGTAGAGGAGACCATAGCCGGCGTTAAGAGGCAACACAACATCCTTGAACAGCTCGGGATCGATACAGAAGAAGTTTACGGATACAAAGTGATAGAGCCGATAATACAGCTCAGAAAAACCGGAGTAAGAAAGGTAGGCGAAGCCCTGGGCCTTCCGGAGGAAATATATAACAGGCCACCTTTCCCGGGACCTGCCCTGTCAGCGAGAGTAATAGGCGAAGTCACCCCGGAAAAGATCGAGACAGTAAGAAAAGCTACGTCGATCGTTGAAGAAGAGTTATCCGGAACGGGCGCTTTTCAGTACCTGGCTATCCTGCACCAGGACCGTGTCACCGGCGTCAGAGGGGGAAAACGGGATTTCGGCAACCAGATAGAAGTAAGATGCTGGGAAAGCAAAGACGCCCTTGTAGGCACACCAACAAGGGTTCCTTACGAGATCCTGGAAAAAATAGCGAAAAGGATGACTTCAGACGTTCCTGGCGTGGTAAGCGTTACTTATAACATTACCACCAAACCGCCTTCGACAATAGAAGCTGTCTAAAGAAAGGGGTAAAATGATGGATATAGCGCAGATAGGTTTGATATTGATCGCAGTTGCATGGATCATACAGCTTGTGATCTCCTGGAAGGGTAATAGAGAGCTCCATCCGGTTTTCATCCTCTGTTACATGATAGGTGTTTTAGGAATGGTCATAGCCGATTATCTCCAGACAAACACTTTATCATATTTTGAGTTCTTGACCCTTATCGCTGCCGGAGCTTTGCTGATAAGAATACTTGCGGCGAAGAAATAGCGGATCCGGTTACGGTGTCGAAGCCCGTAACCGGCGTAAGCTTATAAAAAGATTGCTTTAGTTCGGACTTGGTAGTACAATATACGAAGCTACCAGCGAGAAATCGCTTTTCTTTTATGAATTTTGTGGATAATTTCTTACAGGCATCCCTTAAGCCCAACCTATTGTTCACAAGCTCTTATCTGATTAGCCTTCGCGTAAAAAATCCAGAGCTATTTGGCAGTACGTGCCATAGTGTCAAACATGCGAGAGTTTCGTGAATAACAAGATCAAACCTTTAATTATCAGAAGCAAGTGAAGCACTAAAAAAGGAGTAAAAATGAGAGGAAGCAAGCTTTACGTGGGAAACCTCAGTTATTCCGTAACTTCTCCGGAGCTGAAAGAACTGTTCGGTCAGCACGGCGAGGTCAAGGAAGTCAACATTCTCCAGGGAAAAGGCTTTGGGTTTGTTGAGATGTCCAACCAGGAAGAAGCTGTAAAGGCGAAACAGGCGCTGAACAACTTCGACCTCCAGGGCCGCAATTTAAAAGTCGACGAAGCCAAGCCGCCGAAAAAGAGAGAAGGCGGTTTCCGCGGCGGGTCAGGCGGGTCAGGCGGTGGATTTCGCGGTGGGTCCGGCGACGGATTTCGCGGCGGGTTCCGCAACAAATATTGAGGATTTAGGGATATTTTCTCAAAAACCTTTGAAGCAGGATAGGTTTTCCTTATTTACGGCGAAAACCTATCCTGCTTTTCTACTTTCTTGCAATTTTTCTTAATAACATTATAATATAAGGCAATGTGGCTGATCTTCCTTAAGCAGGGAGTTGTCATTAAAAACCGCTATTGAAGAACTGGGGAGAGGAATATGAGTAAGATAATTTCATTAACACTTGTTTTGATCTTGATGGCTTTTTCTCTTCAAGCCCATGCGGAAATAGGCAAGGAAGTAGACAATTTTGACAATACCACTTCTATATATAGTGAAATAGCCGGACAAGGCCCCTGGGAAACTGTAAAATTCGGTATAACCCGAGAGAAGGACGGCAGAAAAAAATATTTTTTAACCTTAACAAAGATCGATCCGGAATGGTGGTTTTTTGATAACCATCCAGCCGGTGTAAAAATCGGAAAAAAGATCTATGGGGCCCCGTGCGTAGAAACCGATAGTAAAACTCTGGCGGGGAATAAATTGTTTACTTCCGGCCGTTTTCTTGTAGAAAGAAAAACGATACGAAGAATAAAAAAGGCGGAAACGCTGACCATAAGGGTTTATTCAAGCAACAACCCCAGCATAACATGGGAAGTCCCTGACCATGCGCTTGCTGAATGGAAAGTAGTGATCAGCAGGGCCAAGGAGATATAAGCTCACGAATAGCCTCAAAACTATGAAGGAGTTGTGATCATGAAAAGATTTAGCCTTTTTATTGTGTTTTTCATCTTTTTGATGTCTTTTTCTGCCCGGTCGTTCCCTCATTGCCAGGTTCCCTGCGGGATATACAACGATGAAATGAGATTCGACATGATGGATGAGGACATCGACACCATTGAAAAATGCATGAAAATGATCAAGGAACTGTCGGAAGAGAAAGATAAAAATTTCAACCAGATAGTCCGATGGGTCAATACCAAGGAACACCACGCGGAAAAATTAAGCGAAACGATCACTTCTTATTTCCTGGCGCAGCGCCTGGCGCCGGTAAACAAAAAAGATAAGGCCGCCTACAACGGATACATGAGCAAACTTACCCTGTGGCACGAGCTGCTTTATTACGCCATGAAAGCAAAGCAGACCACGGACCTGGAATATACAGAAAAGATGAGAACTATCGTCGAAGAGCTGGAACCGCTCAGCCTGGGCAAAGCATAATATTATCAAAAATCTGCACAATAAAGCGCCTGGATCTGCCAAATAATTTCCCGTTGACTTGCCCGGAAGTGTGATGTAAAATAGTTATGAACATATGTTCATAACTAAGGGGGACAGATGAGGCCGGTAAAGACTAGATGGGTAGAATGCGCGCCGGGTGAAAGATGCTTCAGACCGCAATGTAAGCCGCTTAAAGATGCGGGGGGAGTCTATCTTACGATCGACGAATTCGAGGCGGTAAGGCTTGCTGACGTGGAGGGATTAAAGCAGGAGGATGCCGCGAAAAAGATGAGGATATCAAGGCCTACTTTCTCAAGGATAATAAATTCCGCTCATGGTAAAATAGGCGATGCTATTGTCAACATTAAAGCCATAAAGATCGGGGGCGGTTGTTGCAAGATCGAAAAAAAGAAAAAGAAGGGTAAATAATGAATATCGATAAAAGGACGATTTTTGCGGTCGGCATAGTTTTACTGATCTTCGCCATCATCCTTGTTTACGAATGGGGCGGGGCCTGGAAGGGGTATAAAAGCACATTGGAACAAAGCGACGTTATTACCGCCCAGCTCCTGGAAGAAAAAGACATCCCGATATATATGCTGATGGTCGTGACTATTATCGACTATGTCAAGCATTCCTGGCTATGTCTTCTCCTGGCGTTCATCGCGGCCGGCGCGCTCCAGGAATTTGTCCCCAAAGACAAGGTTATACAGCTTATGGGTTCAGGCAGAGGGATCGTCCCTTATCTTATCGGAGGGATAGGGGGGCCCTTGCTTTCAATGTGCTCCTGCAGCATTATCCCTCTTTTCGGAGGGCTATATAAAAGAGGTGCGGGTCTCGGTCCTTCTCTTACGTTTTTACTCGCCGCACCCGCCTTTAACCCCGCGGCGATCCTTCTGACTTTAGCTTTACTGGGATGGCAGTTCACTCTCGTAAGGATCGTCTTCGCGATCGGTTCAGGCATCCTTGTGGGATATATCACCGAAAAAGTCCTAAAGGATAAAATAAAGCCCCCGGAAACCCTAAATATGGAAACCAGCTCCTGTGAAGTCCGGGAAAATAACGTTAGTTACGCGGGCAGGATCATCAATATGTTCCGTTATTCCTGGGAATTCGTGAAGTTGGTCCTGCCGTTAATACTTCTTGGCGTTGTTTTTGCGGGCCTGATAAAGGCCTTTCTGCCGCCGGCTTTTCTCGTTAAGTATCTGGGAGTCGGGCTTTTACCGATAATGCTGGCTTCGGCTATAGGGGTTTTCATGTACGCGCCGAGCCTTGTTGAGGCTCCCCTGATAAGAGGGCTTTTGGAGTCAGGCATGGGGACGGGGCCGGCTATGGCTCACCTGTTAACAGGGCCGGCTCTGAGCATGCCGTCAATACTTGGAGTCTGTAAAATAGTAAGCCCTAAAGTACCGGTTATTTATGCTACACTCATGTGGATATGCGGCGTGATCGCAGGAGTGACTTTCTGGATGATCATGCCCGCGTTTTTTTAAGGAGGCAAAATGAAGATAGAAGTTTTCGGGCCGGGTTGCCCCAGGTGCGGGCAGGTCGAGAAAGCGGTAAAAGATGCCCTTGCGGAACTGGGCATTACTGCCGAAGTGGAGAAAGTAAAGAACATGGGAAAGATCGTTGAAGCCGGCATTATGCTGACACCGGGACTGCGCATTAACGGGCAGATAAAATGCTCGGGCAAGATCCCCACGGTAGAAGAAGTCAAGAAGTGGATAAAAGAGGAAGAATAACGGAAGTCATAACGATGAAAACAAAAATTATGAGAAAGATATTTATATTCTGTGTGATGCTGGGACTGGCCTCTCTTTTGGAAATTTCAGCTGTTAACGCCGCATCGGCTCCGGAGATCAAAGATCCGCCGTCAAGCCGCGTAATAGTCTATTATTTCCACGGAAATTTCCGGTGCGCGTCTTGCCGCAAGATCGAACAATATACCAACGAGGCGATCCAAAAATATTTCAGTAAAGAGATCGAAGCGGGCAAGCTGGCCTACAAAGTCGTTAATGTCCAGCAGAAAGAAAATTCTCATTTCGTGGAAGACTACCAGCTTTATACCAGGTCCGTGGTCGCTTCCCTGGTAAAAGACGGCAGAGAAGTTAAGCATGAAACCCTCGCGAAAGTTTGGGAGTATCTGGGAAACAAGCAGAAATTTTATAATTACATCGATGAAGAAGTGGATAAGTTTTTGAAAGAATTATAAGGAGAAGATCGATGGTGGCGCTTATCTCGGCACTCTGGCTGGGGATTTTAACCTCAATAAGTCCTTGTCCGCTTGCGACAAATATAGCTACTATTTCGTTCCTGTCTAAACGGGCAACCCACCCAAGGCAGGTGCTGTTGGCGGGAATGGCCTACACGTTAGGCCGCATGTTAACTTACTCGATTTTGGGGATTTTGATCATTTCTTCATTGCTAAAAATTTCCTTTATAAGTAATTTCCTGCAGCGGTACATGAATATGGTTTTAGGGCCTTTATTGCTGCTTGTGGGCTTCTTTCTGCTGCATATTGTCAGGTTCGGCGGGTTGAATATCTCTTTCTCTGAAGACAAGAAACAGGACCTGGCCCGGTCCGGCATAAAAGGGGCGTTCGCGCTCGGAGTAATGTTCGCGTTATCGTTTTGCCCGATTTCAGCAGCCTTGTTTTTTGGAAGCCTGATCCCGCTTGCCCTCAGCAGCAATAACGGCATTTTTCTGCCTTTTTTGTTTGGGATCGGCACGGCCTTGCCCGTGGTGGTCGTCTCGGTATGTATAGCCTTGGGGTTTGAGATCGCCTCGCACTGGTTTCATAAATTCATCAATGCCGAAAAATACGCCAGGAGGCTCACGGGCGTTATCTTTATCCTTGTCGGGTTATATTATGTCTGGATATACTTGATATCGCACATGTTACCAATGAAATAAGCTTCAAATTCATACCCGGTATAAACACATTATTTTTTGTTGACAAAATAAAGACATTATGGTAAACTAGCCCAAAGTTGGTAAATAAGGAGTAGAAGTTTTAAGCCACAAGGTTCGAAACACATACACCTTGTGCTTTTTTTATACCTACCATTATTTACTATATTTTAATAACAAGAAGGAGGTAGTAAGTAATGGCAAAAGGAACAGTAAAATGGTTCAATAACTCAAAAGGTTATGGATTTATTACTCCTGAATCGGGCGAAGATGTATTCGTGCATCATAACGCGATCCAGGGTGAAGGTTACAAGTCCTTAGAGGAAGGCCAGCAAGTCGAATTCGACATTGAGCAGGGCGCCAAAGGACCGCAAGCCGTAAACGTAGTAAAACTGTAACACTCAGAAAGAAAGGCCCGGCAGTATTTACTCCCGGGCCTTTTTTTGCCCGCGTGATATGGCCATAACTGACGGCTAATTTCACAAACAATATTTCTATTGTACTCCCAATATGCTACAATAACTCAACTATGAATGAACAACAAATAGGAAAAATAAAGCTTCTACTGGTAGCGGATGATGAAGATTTTTGTTCCGCTTTAAGTTCGAGGCTTACTAAGAGAAATTTCGAAGTTACTTTAGCTCATTCAGCGGAAGAAGCGCTGGAAAAATTTAAAAATTCGCATTTCGACGTAATCATAGCCGATATTAAATTGCCGGGAATAGACGGGATCAAATACCTGACAAGCGTAAGAGAGATCAATGAAGATATCCCTGTTATTTTGATAACCGGATATGCCAACCTCGAATCAGCCAAGGAGGCGGTCAAGCTTAAGGCCTCGGAGTATCTGCTTAAACCTCTTGAAGATATTAACGAATTGTTGAACCCGGTATACAAAGCCGTGCATAGTTACAGATTAGCCCGCGAAAACAGAAAATTATTGGAAAATTTAAAAGTTAAAGTGAAAGAATTAGAAAAGTCTGAACGTAAGTATAAAAATCTATTTGAGCTGGCAAGCGACATAATATGCACGATTGACTATGAAGGAAAAATTACCGCGTCAAACAAGAAGATGGAGGAAGTCACTGGCTATAAGAGAGAAGAACTGGTCGGGAAAAGCGTCGGCGATATAATCGTTTACGTTGATAATGCAAACTCTTCGCACAACCTTCACGACATATCGGAAAACCAATTGATGGAAATTGTAGTCGTAAAAATGATCACCAAGTCGGGAAAGGAAAAGCTGGGGGAGATGAGCGTAAGCCCGATAAAAGAAGGCGCCAAGATAACAGGCATGCAATACATTATCCGCGATATTACCGAACGCAGAAAAACAGAGGAAACACAGAGGCTTGCGTGTTTAGGGGAACTTGCGGCTTCGATGGCGCATGAAGTAAACAACCCCCTGCAGATCATATCGGGCAGGGCCCAACTCGCCCTGCTGAAAGAACAGGAAAACAAAGAAATAAAAGATAATCTGAAAACAATTATCGACCAATGTGAAAGAGCTAAAAATATCATTCAAAGATTGCTCATGTTTTCAAAGCCGAGCAAAGGAGAACTTAAGGGAGTAAATATAAACGAAACTATCGATTGCGTGATCGACCTGGTAGAACATCAGTATTCTCTCAGCAATATTAAAATACAGAAACATTACTCGCCGTTGTTGCCGACTGTAAGGATCGATGAAGAACAAATGCACGAAGTATTTATGAATCTGATAAAAAATTCGGTTGATGCCATGCCGGATGGAGGCACTATCACCATTGTAACCGAAAGCTGGGATGGCAAAGTGCGGGTGGATCTTAAGGACACAGGAAACGGTATATCGAAAGAAGACTTGGCAGAAATATTCGACCCGTTCTTCACGACCAAGGAAAAGGGGGTCGGGCTGGGACTCGCGGTGTGCTATGGCATCGTTAAAGCCCATAACGGAGAGTTAAGATATGAGAGCGAGGTCGGATCCGGAACGACGGCGATCGTTGTTTTGCCCGCCGAGAGATAACAAAAGGTATTAACATGGCGAGAATACTGGTAGTTGACGACGAACATGAAATAGTAGATATCCTGGGTAAATTTTTCCAGAAAAACGGTTTTGAGATCATAGAATGCGTAGGAGGGAGGATAGCCATCGATGTCATTAAAAGAGGTGACATTTTTGATCTTGTTGTGCTGGACATTAAGATGCCGGAGGTTGACGGCGCTGTTATTTTAGCCGAACTAAAAAAGATGGAGAAAAAAGTCCCTGTTATTCTTGTTACCGGTGACCTTCCCCCCAAAAACAGTACCACTTGTAATTGGAGTGACAGCATGGTAAAACACCAAACAAGGAGGTATGGTCATGAGGGGGAAACGGTTTTCGGAGGAACAGATCATCGGGATTATCAAG
>JBARQV010000014.1:0-12218 GCA_049643885.1 Candidatus Omnitrophota bacterium
GGACAAGATATATGAAAGGCAGAGGCAGGCGATAATCGCAGCATAAGGAGGTTGCGGTGCGCGGTGAGAGTGAGGGAGTACAGAGCATAGTGCAGTATGTCCCCTACCAGGGCCCCTCCGCCCGGTGTGGATCCTTTCGCATGAAACATTAACGGGATATCGGGGCGTTTCTACCGGGCCCCTCCGCCCGGTGTGGATCCTCCCGTACGAAACACCCCCATATCCCGTATTATGTTTCCTTTGAAAAATTTGGATGGGAAAGATTTCATTGTTTTTTACAGGGCTACTCATTATGCCGGATGCATGGAGTTGGCGGGTGGCGCGACAGTGTCCGAGCACAGCACAAATGAAATGCGGATGCGCGCAGGACACTGTGCGACAGGACCCGCCGCTTGCATGGGGCAAAGAGCATAGGGCTGACGGTTGATATCGGATTCTCGATGCGCGATATTAGATGCTGGATCGAACTGTTTTACTTGAATTCCCGTGGTAAATCTGACATAATAATAAAACTTTAATATACGAGGTGATTTTCATGATCGTAACTAAAAGGAAACCATTATCCGAGATTCTCGATAATATCATAAAGGATAAAAACATATTTCTCATCGGGTGCAGCCTTTGCGCCACGACCTGTAAGACCGGTGGTGAGTACCAGGTCAGGGAAATCGCGAAGCTCCTTAAGGAAAACGGCAAAAAAGTCACCGGGTGGGCGGTCCTGGACCCTGCCTGTAATGGCATAGTGATCAAACGGTTCTCGCGGGAACGGAAAAAGGAGCTTGACGAATCGGACGCTGTGCTCAGCCTGGCCTGCGGGGGAGGAACCCAGGCGGTGTTCAACGGCCTTAAGCGAAAGAAGGTCTATCCCGCCAACGATACTCTCTTCCAGGGCGACGCGGCGAGGATCACACTGAAGGAAGCGGAGTTTGGCCAGAAATGTTCGCTCTGCGGGGAATGCGTCCTGGCGGTGACCGGCGGTATCTGTCCGGTTACCAGATGCGCGAAGGGTCTGGTCAACGGACCCTGCGGAGGCATAAAGAACGGTAAATGCGAAGTCGATGATACGTTGGATTGCGCTTGGCTGCTTATATATGACCGGCTGAAGGAACTCGACCAGCTGAATGAGATGGAAAAGATCCGCCAGCCGAAGGATCACAGCAAGAGCAGGAAGCCCCAGAATCTTGTTGTAAAATGAATGTTTCGAGCATAAAGAGAAACGTCGAAAGAATACTTAAAGAACTCCCCCCGGATGTCGAACTGGTAGCCGCTGCAAAAACGAGAACCCCCGAAGAGATACTCGAAGCTGTCGAGGGTGGAGTAAAAATAGTCGGGGAAAATTACGTCCAGGAATCGGCTGAAGCATTCGCCGTTATCGGCTCAAAGGTCAGGTGGCACTTTATCGGCCATCTCCAGAAAAATAAGGTAAAAAAAGCGATCGAGCTTTTTGACATGATAGAGACGATAGATTCCGACGGCCTGGTGGATGAGATCGATAAAAGGTGCGCGGCCGCGGGGAAGGTCATGCCGGTCCTGGTAGAGGTCAATAGCGGCAGGGAACCACAGAAGTACGGCGTGTTGCCTGAAGACGTCCGCAAGCTCGCGGAAAAGCTGGCCGGGTATCCCAATATAAAAGTCTCAGGCCTCATGACGATGGGGCCTTTTGCCGGTGACCCGGAAGCGGCGAGGCCGTATTTCATGGAGACCAGGAAGATATTTGATGACCTTAAGGCAGATCCCGTTCCGGGGACGGAAATGAGGTATCTTTCGATGGGTATGACAAATTCTTACCGCGTCGCGATCGAAGAAGGCGCGAATATGGTCAGGATAGGAACAAAGATCTTCGGGGAAAGAGAGTAGGAGAATGTTTGTAAAAGTTCTGTACGATAACAGAGGAAGACGGGGGTTCAAAACGGGCCAGGGTTTTTCCTGCCTGGTAAAAGGGGAAGTCCTTTTTGATACGGGGGCGGACGCGGAACATCTTCTGGACAACATGTCCAGGATGAAAGTGAATACAGGGAAGATCAAATCGGTCGTCATCTCGCACGAACACTGGGACCACGTTGGCGGGTTATGGGAGATCCTGAAAAAGAAGAGAAGGTGCATGGTTTACGGTTGCCCTAAATTCAGCAACGAATTCAAGATCTGCGTGAAAGAACTCGGGAGTAACCTTACGCTCGCGGACGGTTTACTGGAAGTAGATAAAGGGATATCCGTGACAGGAGAAATGGGCGCTAATTATAAAGGCAGGTATATGCCCGAGCAGGCGCTTGTCGTGAAAGATAAAAAAGGAGTGTCGGTCATTACCGGCTGTGCCCATCCCGGGATAGTAAGGATAATCAAGCATGTCAAAAGAAAATTAAAGACGGACAAGATCTATATGGTCATCGGCGGATTTCATCTCGAGGGGATGGACCGCGGCAAGATCGACAGGTTGATATCAGAATTTAAAGAGCTGGGAGTCGAAAAGGTGGGTCCCGCTCATTGCGCCGGGGAAATGGCCGTCAGGGTGTTCAGGGGCAAGTTCGGAAAAAATTACGTTCCGGTGAAAGCCGGCTCGGTGATCGAATTATAAGGGATTTATGAAACAGGAAAAAAAGGTGCCCAAAGGGGTTTATGATACTATCATCATCGGCGGCGGACCCGCGGGATTGACAGCCGGTCTTTATTCGGCAAGATCACGTCTTAATACTCTTCTTGTGGAAAGCTTCAGCATCATGAGCCAGGCAGGCATGACCGAGACCATTGAGAACTATCCCGGGATAGACAAGATCAGCGGGATAGAACTTTTAAATAATTTAAAAAAGCAGGCTGAGTCGCATGGTCTTAAGTGTAAGATCGGGACGGTAAGACATATTTTCTCCGGCGAAAAGAAAGGTTTTCCGGTTTGGCGCGTCGAGGATGAAAGCGGAACGTTTGAATCGCTTTCCCTGATAGTCGCCAGCGGGGCCGTGCCGAAAAACATCGGTGTCCCGGGCGAGAAGGAGTTCGTCGGGAAGGGAGTTTCTTATTGCGCGATCTGCGATGCCGCCTTCTTCCGCGACAAGGATATCGTTGTGGTCGGCGGGGGAAACACGGCGGCAGAGGAGGCGATGTTCCTTTCCAAGTTCGCGAAGAAAATAACCCTCATCCACCGGAGGGACCGCCTCCGCGCGGACAGGATCATCCAGGAACGTGTTCTTTCAAACGAAAAGATGAAATTTATATGGGATTCGGTGGTCGAAGAGATAGCGGGCTCGAGTAAAGTCGAAAAGGTCAGGATAAAGAACGTGAAGACCGGAAAAAAGGCGGAGCTGGCCTGCGACGGGGTGTTTATTTTTGCCGGCTGGAGCCCGAACACGGATTTTGTAAAAGACATCCTGAAGGTGAATGATAAAAATTGTATCATTGTTGATAGTGAAATGAGAACGTCGCGTGAGGGAATATTCGCCTGCGGGGACTGCTGCCATAAGAAACTGCACCAGGTCGTCACTGCCTGCGGGGACGGGGCGGTAGCTTCAAACTCCGCGCGTGAGTATGTAGATGAACTCAAAGGCGTCGCGTATAAATAGGCGAAAGTCGTCCATTGGATTATGTAGTTGGTAGTTTGTATTCGTGCGGGCGGGTGGCGCGAAAGTGTCCGAGCACCGCACAAGCCAGTGGCGCGGAGGCGCGCAGGACACTTCACGACAGGACCCGCCCACTGTATGCTAGATGCTGGTACGCAATACGAGATATGTGACTAAAAGGAGGGATCATGCGTTCAGACGCGATGAAAAAAGGGATCGAAAGAGCGCCGCACCGGTCGCTGTTAAAAGCCATGGGTCTGACCGATGAAGAGTTGAGCCGGCCGATAATCGGCATAGCCAATTCCGCCAATGAAGTCATTCCCGGACATAAACATCTCGGGGAACTGGCTGAAGCGGTGAAGGTGGGTATCCGCATAGCCGGCGGGACGCCGTTCGAATTCAACACTATCGGCGTGTGCGACGGGATAGCCATGGGCCACAAAGGCATGAAATATTCACTTCCGTCCAGGGAGCTCATAGCGGACTCAGTGGAGATAATGGGTAATGCTTTTCCGATGGACGGTATGGTCTGTCTTTGCGACTGCGACAAGATAGTCCCCGGCATGCTGATGGCCATGCTCCGCCTGAACATCCCGTCTCTGCTTGTAAGCGGAGGCCCGATGCTCGCGGGCTGCGTGAACAAGGATGCCGTCGATCTTATCAGCGTTTTTGAGGCGATCGGCGGGCATGCTTCCGGCAAGGTCACGGATGAAGCGCTTAGGTTGCTCGAGAACGAAGCCTGTCCCGGCCTGGGATCGTGTTCCGGGATGTTCACTGCCAATTCAATGAACTGTATAACCGAAGCATTGGGCCTGGCCCTTCCCGGCAATGGTACTATTATCGCTGTAATGGCAAAGAGGGTCCGCCTGGCTAAGACCGCGGGACAGAGAATAATGGACCTCGTTGCCCGGGACATCAAGCCCAGGGATATAGCCACGAAGCAGGCGTTCGAGAACGCCATGACCGTGGAAATGGCTCTTGGCAGTTCGACGAACACCGTCCTTCATCTTCCGGCGATAGCGAACGAAGCCGGGATAAAACTGGACCTTAAGATGTTCAATGAAATAAGTGAAAAGACCCCGAACCTTTGCCATATATCACCGGCCGGAAAGTTTCACTTGGAAGACCTTGACAGGGCCGGGGGGATACCCGCGGTGATGTCTGAATTGGATAAAAAAGGCCTCCTTCACAGGAACCTGAAAACGGTCAGCGGGGTGACAGTCAAAGAGATCATCGCCAGAGCCAAAAATCTGGACCCCGAAGTTATAAGGCCGGTAGATTCTCCTTACAGTCCGGACGGCGGCTTGAGCATCCTTTTCGGGAACCTGGCTCCTGACGGGTCGGTGGTCAAGAAGGCGGCCGTGGACAAAAGTATGCTTAAGCATGAAGGCCCGGCCCGCGTGTTCGACTCCGAAGATGATGCGATGAAGGCGATACTGGGCGGCAAGATCAAGAAGGGCGATGTGGTCGTTATACGTTATGAAGGCCCAAAAGGAGGTCCCGGGATGAGAGAGATGCTGGGGCCGACTTCAGCGATAGTCGGTGAAGGGCTGGATAAAGCCGTCGCGCTTATTACCGACGGAAGATTTTCCGGCGGGACAAGAGGCGCGGCGATAGGACACGTGTCCCCGGAGGCGCAGGAAGGCGGAGTCATAGCCGTTGTCGAAGAAGGGGACAGGATCCGCATCGATATACCTGATAAATCCCTGGAGCTTCTTGTGGACGCCGGCGAGATCGAAAAGAGGCTCCTCGCGTGGCAACAGCCTCCTTGCAAGGTCAAGGAAGGTTATCTTTACCGGTACGCGAAACAGGTGACTTCCGCGTCTACCGGCGCGATATTCAAAACCGATTAAATGGAAGACTATAAATATTGTCCAATGTGCGCCTCGGCCTTGCGGCTGAGCGAGGCCGACGGGCGTGACCGCCTCAACTGCCCGAAATGCGGCTGGATAGATTACAGGAATCCGCTTCCTGTTGTCGCTTGCCTTGTCTCCAACGATGACGGGGACCTGCTTCTTATCAAAAGGGGTATCGAACCGTGCAGGGGCTCATGGGCGCTGCCGGGAGGTTTTATCGAGGCCGGCGAGACCATCCAGGATGCCGGTGAAAGAGAGCTTTTCGAAGAGACCGGCCTTCAAGGGGTCCCGGAGCGGCTGGTCGGCGTTCACGTCCAGGAGAGCCAGTTGTACGGCCCGATCCTCATGGTCGGCATAGAGTATATCCCCCAAGGCCGTGAATTAGCACCCGGCGATGACGCTTCGGAGGCGAAGTTCATCCCCCGCGGCAAACTTCCGGAGATCCCGTTCGAAAGCCACCACAAACTTATCAGTGAATTCTTTTCGTAATCTGCGCATCAGGTAAGAAGTAAAGGGTAGCAGGGCGAGAATCTTCTACTGCAAAAACAATAAAATCTTTCCCATCCAAATTTTTTAACGGAAACTTAATACGGGACATGGGGGCGTTTCTACCGGGCCCCTCCGCCCGGTGTGGATCCTCCCGTACGAAACACCCCCATATCCCGTATGTTATCGTTCGTGAAACAATTAAAAACTAACAACCAAAAGCTAAAGACCGATCGAGCATCCAGAGCTTTGCCCGATGTATATACGAATATTGCAATTGTAAACCGGAAATGATACAATTGTTTACAATATGACCCCCCCTGAAATAGAAAATATCCTGAACATGCCGTTGGATCGGCTTCTTCTTAAAGCTGGCCAGGTGCGGCGCGAGAATGCCAGCACGGAGATCGAGCTCTGCGGCATCGTCAACGCCAAATCCGGCAGGTGCGGTGAAGACTGTAAATTCTGCGCTCAATCCGCGCGTCACAATACCGACATCCCGGAATATTCCCTGAAGAGCAAAGACGAGATAGTAAACGCGGCAAAAAAAGCGCAGGAGAACGGCGCCGCGAAGTTCGGCATCGTAACAAGCGGGAACAGGCTTACCCTTGACGAGGTCAAGGAAGTCGCGGAAGCAGTAAAGGAGATAGCCGATAACCTTGAAATAACTCCCTGCGCTTCACTCGGAGCGCTTGACGAAGAGTCCTTTACTATACTTAAAGATGCGGGACTTGTCCGTTATCACCATAATATAGAGACTTCCGAACGTTTTTATCCCAGCATCGTCTCGACCCATGAATACAGCGAAAGGGTGGGCACCGTAAAGATGGCGAAAAAGGCGGGGCTTGAAGTCTGTTCAGGCGGCATTATCGGGCTCGGGGAGACCTGGCAAGACAGGATGGACATGGCTCTTCTTTTAAAAGAGCTTGATGTGGATTCCGTTCCACTGAATTTTCTTGTTCCTATAAAAGGGACGCCCATGGAGGGCGTAGAGAAAATGTCCCCGATGGACGCGATCAAAACCATAGCGCTTTTTCGGATCATATTGCCGGACAAGACCATAAAGATCGCCGCGGGGCGCGAATCCGTCCTGAAAGACTACCAGGCGCTTATCTATATGGCCGGGGCCAACGGGATGATGATAGGAGGGTATCTTACGGTCCGGGGCAGGTCCGTTGATGAGGACCTTGCGCTGGTCAAGGAAGTGCGGAGATCATGGAACGAAGGATAAAAGAATTCCTTGAAGAGAGGGAAAAAAGCGGCCTTTTGAGGGAGCTTACCGAAGTCTCGCCCGTTAAAGGCGGCAGGGTCCGCGTGCGGGGCAAAGAATATATTAATTTTTCCTCGAACGATTACCTTGGCCTGTCTATGCATCCGGAACTTGCAAGAGCGGGGCGGGAGGCATTCGAGATGGCTTCCGGTTCCGCGGCGTCGCGTCTTATGACGGGAAGCACCGGGATGCATCATGATCTGGAAGAAAGAATGGCCCGCTTTAAAGGCAAGCCTGCCGCCCTGGTCTTCAATTCGGGGTACCAGGCGAACGTGGGCATTATCAGCGCTCTTTGCGAAAAAGGAGACGCGGTATTTTCAGACCGGCTTAACCACGCCAGCATAGTCGACGGCATCGGCCTTTCCGGCGCAAGGTTTTTCCGTTTCCGTCACAACGATACCGGGCACCTGGAGAGTCTTTTGCGCAAGGAGAGGGGCAAATTCCGCGAGGCTCTTATAATCACGGAAACTGTTTTCAGCATGGATGGGGACCTGGCGCCGCTAAAGGAAATAGTCATGTTGAAAAAGGAATTCGACTCCCTTTTGATGGTAGATGAAGCGCATGCCACCGGGATCTTCGGCAAGAACGGGAGCGGTTTAGCCGAAGAGACGGGAACGGCCCCTGATGTCGACGTCATCATGGGGACGTTCAGCAAGGCCTTCGGGAGTTTTGGTTCCTATGCGGCTACGTCGGCAGGCATGCGGGATTACCTGATCAATACCTGCCGGAGTTTTATTTACTCCACGGCTTTGCCTCCTTCGGTGATCGCCGCGGATCTGGCCGCGCTTGATATTATAAGAAGAGAGCCTCGGAGGCGGAAGAAGTTACTTGAAAATGCGGGCTATCTTCGTGTAATATTAAAGGAGAAAGGTTTTAATGTCGCGGGCAGTTCCCAGATCCTGCCTGTGATCTTGGGGGAAAATGAAGCCGCGCTTTGCGCGAGCGAGCGCTTGAAAGAAAAAGGGTACTGGGTCACGCCGGTAAGGTACCCGACAGTTCCTAAGGGGAAGGCGCGGCTGAGGATATCGCTGACGTATGACCATAAAAGGGAAGATCTGGAGAGATTTGCAAATGATATAGGAGGATTCAGATGAAAGAACCGCGTTTTGAGTATATAGACAGGCACAAAAAGAGACTTGCGGTCTTGATCTCAGGCTGGGCGATGGACGGCCGCATATTCGATAAACTGGACATAAATTATAACTATCTTGTTCCAATGGAAGTCACCGCCGAAAATTTTTTCGAGAAGCTTGAAGAGACCCTGCTCGCTTTAAACCAGAAAACCATTCTTATCGGGTGGTCTTTCGGCGGGCTTCTGGCCGCGCATTTCACGGTGACATTTCCGGAAATGGTGGAAAAAGCGATTTTTGTGAGCGTGAAAGAGAATTATTCTCAGAGTGAGATCGATAAGATGAAGGAATACCTTGAAAGGAACAAGACCATGTATCTCAAAGGTTTTTACCGCAAGTGTTTCAGCGGGCAAACTGACGACGAGAGGAAATGGTTTACTTCGAAGATATTGGACAAGTATCTTAAAGAAATGGATACGGAAATGCTAAACTCGCAGCTCGATTTTCTTAAATTCAATTATCTGCCGATAATCTCCTTGAAGACTCATTCGAAAAAGCTGATCTTTGTTCACGGCGATAAGGACGCGGTTATTCCTATTATTGAGGTCGATAAGATCCGGAAATATTTGCCGGGAGCCTATTATGTGACCATAAAAGATACGGGCCACGTTCCTTTTCTGAACCCCGAATTCAAGAACATCCTTGAAAAATATCATGAGTAAATGCCTTATTAAGCGTAATTTCAGCAGAGGCGCCAGACATTACGACAGGCATTCCGCCGTGCAGAGAGAATGCGCCTTGAAGATACTGGACCTTGCCGGGGAGAAACGCCATTCGCGTATCCTGGAGATCGGGTGCGGGACCGGCGTGTACACGGGCCTTTTAAGTGATAAGTTTCCCGGGGCGGAGATAACCGCCGTGGACCTTTCGAGGCCAATGGTCGATCTGGCAAAGAAGAAAATTTCCGGCAGCAATGTCCGTTTTGTGGTCGATGACGGTGAATGCATGCCGCTTGATGGGAAATTCGACATGATAACGTCAAATGCCGCGTTTCAGTGGTTCGAGGACCTGGACGCGGCGATCGGTTCGTTTTCCGAAGGCCTTAGTGACGGCGGGACCCTTTGTTTTTCTATGTACGGCCCCGAGACTTTCAAGGAGTTCCAGGAAGTCCTTGCGGCGCATTTTGGGGCGCAGCGGCTAAGTTCGGAAAACTTCATTTCGCCGCAGACACTCATGTCGATGCTGGACCGGCATTTCGATGAGGTCGTTTTAAGAGAAGAATATTTTAAAGCGGATTTTGGTTCTCTCTGGGATTTCCTCCAGGACATAAAACGAAGCGGCACCCGGGGGTACGGGCTCGGCAACGATATCTTTATCGGCAAGGGCGTTTTAAAAGAGCTGGAAAAGACGTATGTCGAGAGGTTTGGGGGGATCGTCGCGACGCATCATGTATACTTCGGTAGGGCGTGCATGGGATAGTGGATATAAAAATATGTCATCCCGGACGGCCGGTAGGCCGATCCGGGATCACATAATATTTTTATTTGGTCCCGGATAATCCTTCGCTTCGCTCAGGATTTCCGGGATGACAAACAAACCGACGAACGACGAAATGAAGAAGGCGATATTTATTACAGGAACTGATACTGAAGTCGGGAAGACGGTGGTTACGGGCCTCCTGGGACGGTACCTGCTCGACAATGGTGTCAAAACCATAACCCAGAAATGGGTCCAGACCGGTTGTGTCGGGTTTTCAGAAGATATCGCCGTTCACATGGCGCTGATGGGCAAGACCGAAGAGGACATCAAGGAATATTTTATTGAGGTCGCTCCGTATGTCCTGGGTTTTCCCTCGTCGCCGCATCTTGCCGCGAAACTGGAAGAAACGGTCATAGACCAGAGGAAAATAGAAAACTCCTTTCAAAGCCTGCAGAAAGAGTTCGACGTTGTCCTGGTAGAGGGAGCAGGAGGGGCGATGGTCCCTGTGGACGAAACAAAAATGATGATCGACATAGTCGGAGATATCGGCATGCCTGTCCTTATCGTCGCCGAGAACAAGCTCGGGGCCATAAATCAGACCCTTCTTACGATCGAGGCGTTGAGGACGAGAGAAATAGACATCATCGGTGTTATTTTTAATCAAAGGTCAAAGGATGTGGACGATATTATTTTAAAAGACAACCCCGAGATAGTGGAAAAACTTACCGGTATCAAAATACTGGGAGAACTCCCTTTTAGCGATAACGTAGAAGAGCTATATTCGGCTTTCAAGCCGATAGGAGAAAAGGTAGCCGCCCGATTTATTGGGTAAAAGCTTGATGCTCGATGTTGGATGTTGGATCCGGCGGGGCGGGTGGCGCGACGGTGTCCGAGCACAGCACAAATGAAATGCGGATGCGCGCAGGACACTGAGCGACAGGACCCGCCGCTTACACGGGTCCAATTAAGATTATTATGTGATCCCCGCCCCCGCTTTCGCGAGGACATGCTTTCGCGGGGATGACATATAGGACTGACGAAAGATGGATAAGCAGGATTTAATAAGAAGAGACCTGAAGTACAACTGGCACCCGTACACGCAGATGAAAGACTGCGAGGAGATGCCCCCGATACCTATTTCAAGGGCCGAAGGCATCAAGCTCTACGACTATGACGGCAACTTCTATTACGATACTATTTCGAGCTGGTGGTGCAACGTTCACGGCCATAATAATCCCGTCATCAAGAACGCGATAAAAAAACAGCTCGATTCGGTGGAACACGTCCTTTTCGCGGGATTCACGCACAAACCGGCCGTTGATCTGGCCGAGAGGCTTGTTGCTCTCACGCCCGCGGATCTCACGCGCGTCTTTTATTCCGATAACGGTTCGACTGCAGTGGAAGTCGCGCTTAAAATGTCCCTGCAATACTGGAAGAATAACGGCGTGGGCGATAAGACCCGTTTTGTCTCCCTGGACATGGCTTACCACGGTGATACGATCGGGACTATGAGTATCAGCGGCGTGGATCTTTTTAACAGTAAATTTAAACCCGTATTTTTCGATTCTTTCAAAGTTCAAACGCCTTATTGTTACCGCTGCCCGCTGGACAAGAACAGGGAAGAGTGTTCGGTCGAATGTTTGGGCGCGGTGGAAGAGGTCCTTAAAGAAAATGCAGGCGAGATCTCAGCCGTAGTGATAGAGCCTCTGCTTCTGGGGGCGGGCGGGATGATAGTGTATCCCGTCGAGTATCTAAAAAGAGTATGGGATCTTTGCCGGGAATATAATGTTCACCTGATAGTGGATGAGGTCGCTACCGGTTTCGGGAGGACCGGTAAGATGTTCGCCTGCGAGCATGCGGGGGTGGAGCCGGATTTCATGTGCCTCTCCAAAGGCATCACCTCAGGTTATTTGCCTTTAGGGGCCACTCTTATGACCGAAGAGATATACAAAGCGTTCTATGACGATCACGACAAATTGAAAACGTTCTATCACGGTCATACATATACCGCGAATCCGGTTTCCTGCGCGGCGGCGATAGCCAGTATCGATCTCTTCAAAAGCGAGAATTCCCTGGAGAACGCGGGTGTGATAAATAGATCGCTTGGATCTTTCCTGTCGGAGATGGCGGAACTTCCTTTTGTCGGTGACGTCAGAAGTATAGGTGTGGTAGGGGCGATGGAACTCGTGAAAGACAAGAAGACAAAAGAGCCTTTCGGTTTAAACGAAAGGGTCGGCATCGAGATCTATAAGCTCGGGCTGAAAGATAACCTTATTCTCCGGCCCTTGGGGAACATCGTTTACTTTTTCCTCCCGTTATGCACAAAGCCCGACGAGACGAAAGACATCTTTGAGCGGGCCGGTAGAATATTAAAGGCGACAAATAATATCATTTCTTATACAATAGGTTAAATATGTCATCCCGGCGGAAGCCGGGACCTGTAAGATATCTGGAGGATAAGATGAGCATAAGGACGGGCAGGGGAGACAAGGGCTTTACGGATCTTTTGTTC
>JBARQV010000015.1:0-184503 GCA_049643885.1 Candidatus Omnitrophota bacterium
GAGATCGGCTGCGGCTCGGGTACGATGGCCGCGTTTTTGAGTTCGAAAGTGGAACACGTCGTCTCTGTTGATAACGATCCCGGGGTGTTGGATGCGGCCCGCCGGAACTGTGAAAAGACACAAGGGAAAGTGGACTTCAAAAAGGAAGACGCTTTCAGGCTTTCATTCGAAGATAACAGTTTTGACACCGCCTTTTCTCAGGGTTTTTTTGAGCATTTCAGCGATGAAGACATAAAGAAGCTCCTCAGGGAGCAGCTGCGCGTTTCCCGGCAGGTCGTAATGAGCGTTCCGACGGTTTATTACCGTAACCGGGATTTTGGCAATGAAAGACTTTTGTCAAGACGCAGGTGGAGGAAGATCCTTAAAAGTTTCAAAGTCGTGGACGACGAGTATTACCTTTACCTCCGCAGGAAAAAGAATTTTCTTATTAAATTGCCCATGATGTACATGGCGAGGATAGCTCGATGAAAATAGGGATAGATATCCAGTCGACACAGTGCAATGTAACGGGAATAGGTTATTATGTCCGCAATCTGATAAGGCATCTAGGGGATATCCCGGGTACGGAGTTTTTTTATTATAAATATCCTGGGGACCGTGACCTGAACACCCCGGGGAGGATCTACTGGGAAAATGTCGGCCTGACAGGCCTGGCAAAAAAAGATAATATCGACATACTCCACATTCCGGGTTTTGCCGGCCCCATGATCAAGGGCAAATACAAAAAGATCACGACCGTGCACGATCTGATCGGCATGATCTATCCCGGGAACCTAAGTCCGGTGAGCAGGTTTTACTGGCAAAAATGGCTGCCCGCTTGCGTCAGGAACTCCGACATGATAATCGCGCAGTCGGAGTGCACAAGGAAAGATATAATGCGTCTATTGAACGTGCCGGCCGAAAAGATCCGTGTAATACTCCAGGCGTCCAGAGAAGATTTTCGCCGTATAGAGGATGATGAAAAGCTTGCCGCTATCCGTGACAGGTACGGCCTGCCTTCCGAATTCGTCCTCAGCGTGGGGACCATCGAGCCCAGGAAAAATATAACCGGGCTTGTTGAAGCATTCGCCGATTACGTTAAGGAAGCGGACAGGGACCTTAAACTTGTGTTGGTAGGCAAGAAAGACTGGGGTTACGGGGACGTTGAAAAGAAGATACGTGAATCCGGGTTGGGATCAAAAGCCGTTTTTGTCGGGTATGTCCCGGACAGCGATCTCCCGGCCATATACAACCTGGCTAAATTTTTTGTTCTTCCCTCTTTCTACGAAGGATTCGGTTTGCCGGTGCTTGAGGCCCTTTCCTGCGGGAAACCGGTCATATCGTCAAATGTCTCTTCCCTGCCGGAGATAACCGGTGACGCGGCGATACTTGTGGACCCGCATGATATAAGACAATTGAGGGAAGGGATAAAGAGGGTAGATGGAGACAGTTCTTTCAGGTCCGAACTTTCGAACAGGGCCCTGGAACACGCGAAAAAGTTTTCATGGAAAGAGACAGCTGTTAAAACACTGGAAGTTTATAAGGAAGTTATAGAAAAGGGTTGAGTATGAAGATATCTATATTAATGCCGGTTTATAACGAATTCAGGACTATAGCCGATGTCCTTGAGCTTGTCAAGGCAGTGCCCTTGGAAAAGGAAATAATAGTCGTGGATGATTTTTCCAGGGACGGGACCCGTGAATTTTTAAAAGAAAAATTCGGTAACGGCGGCGGGGATACGAAGGTCATTTACCATGACCGGAACAAGGGAAAAGGAGCGGCTTTACGGACCGCGCTTGAAAACGCGACAGGAGAATATATCATAGTACAGGACGCGGATATGGAATATTCCCCTCAGGATATGGTGTTGCTTGCAAAGGCCGCGGAGGAAACAGGAGCCGGAGCGGTTTACGGTTCGAGGTTTCTCAAGACATGGCGATCGACCTCTTTTCTTCATTACTCGGTCAACCGCTTTCTCACTTTTCTTACCAATGTTCTCTTTGGCGCGTCCCTTACCGACATGGAGACCTGTTACAAGATGGTAAGAACGGACTTGCTCCGTAAACTGGATATCAAGGCAAAGAGGTTCGAATTTGAGCCCGAAGTTACCGCGAAACTGCTTAAAGAAGGCGTAAAGATCAGAGAAGTACCTGTTTTTTACCGCGGGCGCAGCTACAATGAAGGGAAGAAGATCGGCTGGCGCGACGGCCTGGAAGCCGTGCAGATCCTTGTCAGACTGAAATTCAGCAAATGAAGTACGTATACAAGAAACGATCATATAAATTTATTTTTTCCTTTATCGACATGGTAGGGAACATGGTTTTTTTTCCTCTCAGGCTTTTCAGTTCCAGGACGGTCAGGAGCGCGGGGAGGATTTTGATGATCAGGTGCGATCATATCGGGGATGTCCTTTCCGCGACAGTGATACTGGAACCGTTGAGAAAAGCCTTTCCGGGAGCAGTAATAGATTTCATGGCCCCTTCATGGGCTGCTGAGGTCCTGGAAAATAATCCTTATATAAATAATGTTATAAAGTTTGACCCTCCCTGGTTTGACAGGAGATCTCGCGGTTTTTTGAGATCGTTCAAGGGCCTGAAGGATATGATAAGGCTCGTAAAGAGAGGCAAGTATGATGTAGTGGTCGATCTAAGGGGGGACGCGAGGCACATAATGGCGGCGTTCCTGGCCGGAGTGAAATACAGGCTGGGTTATGGGATAACCGGGGGAGCTTTCATGCTTACACATCGAGTTCCTTACAAGGGTGTCATGCACGAGACGGAGAGGAATATGGCCCTTTTAAGGCCTCTGGGCATAGATGTTCCGCCTCCGGGCGTCAAATTGTATTTTTCCGACGAGGACGGCAAAAAAGCCGATCATCTTATGCAGGAGTCCGAGATCGAAGGGAAATATGCCGTGTTCCACACGGTTCCGGGGCACTACACTAAAAAATGGTATGCCGCGAATTTTGTCCGGGTGATGAGATATATTCACGACACGAAAGGGTTGACCCCGGTGATCGTGGGGAGTGAAGGCGATAAAGGAGTGATCAAAAAGATAATGGATGTCGCGGATACCAAAGTAATAGATATTTCCGGGAAAACCAGTCTCCCGGTCCTGGCGCAGGTGATGAGCAGGGCATCTCTTTTTGTCGGCGTGGATTCAGCACCGGCTCATATAGCCGCCGCCGTGGGAACGCCTACGATAATTCTTTTCAGCGGGGTGAATGACCCATCCCAGTGGGCGCCGAAAGGGGGGAATGTCAAAGTCGTCTATCCCGGCGAAGGCGAGAGGCTTTCTATGGTCGAGCCGGATGAAGTATGCCGGATTATAGATAAGTTGTTGCAGGTAGGAGTATAGAGTAGAGGGCTATCGGTCCACAGTCCATGGTTCACGGGAACAGGTAAAGGTAGAGGTTAAGGTTGAGGTGTTAGGGCGGGTGGTGCGACAGTGTCCGAGCACCGCACAAGCCAGTGGCGCGGAGGCGCGCAGGACACTGAGCGACAGGACCCGCACATTAGATATCGGATAATAGAGAACAGAGAGTTGGGAATTGGATGAAACAACATATTTCTATAGTCATAATCGCAATAACCGCAGCGGTTCTGATCCTCGCTAATCTGGGCAACCAGTACCTGTGGCAGGACGAAGCTGAGACCGCGATGCTGGCTAAAAACACGCTTAGGTTCGGTTATCCGAAGGCCTGGGACGGGATGAATCTGGTAAACCCGGCGATAAGGACAGGTTACGGGGAAAATCATGCCTGGCTTTATCATCCATGGGTCCAGTTTTATATCGCCGCTCTTTCTTTCTTTCTTTTTGGCACGAGCACTCTTGCGGCCCGCCTGCCTTTCGCCGTTCTCGGTGTCATCAACGTACTGATGCTGTACCTCTTAGCATACAGGCTGACCAGGCAGCGTTTTACGGCGGCGTGCGCGGCATTCCTCATGGCGTTTTCCGTGCCGTATATCCTGCTGATGAGGCAGTGCAGGTATTACGCGCCGGCCGTGTTTTTTGTCCTTTTTATACTTTACTTTTATTCAAAGTTCAGGGAAAGCGGTGCTATAAGGGATCTGTTTTTTTTCTCAGCGGGGCTGGTAGGCCTGGGATATACGGTGCACGGCATGTTCGTCCCTATTTATGCGGCAGTGGGCCTGCATTATCTCCTTTTTTCTTTTGATAAAAAGACATTTTTCAAGACAGCGCTTGCCGGAGCGATCGTTCTCGGTGCAGTTCTGCCTTGGATGTTTTTTTCAAATAGCGCGGCGCATACTGCCGCCATCTCATTGGAAAGGATCTGGGACAATATGGAGTTCCAGATAAGGATGGTGAATAAATACGTTTTCCCGGTCGTATTTTTTGTATTCGTCTATTTTGTATGGGCCATGCGCAGCAAGAAATTAGTCCCTGATCTGGCCCCGCGCGAGAAAGACGCGCTGAAACTCGTTTTCATGACGATCGCGGTAAGCTTCGCAGCTTTTTCTTTCGCGCAAGAACGGAATTTCCGTTACCTGGTCTATTTCATACCGCTTTTGATGATGGCGGAAGCGATGATACTCCTTCGCTTGGCCAGGTTTAGCCGGGCAGTAATGGCAGGTTTTCTGTTTGTTTCAGTGATGACCGGTGTCTGCAATATGGGCAAGCCCAATTTCTTTTTACCGAAATATTTGTATGAGATCACTCATGATTACGACGGCCCGATCGAGGGTATCGTGACGTTCCTGCGGGAACGGGCCAGGCCAGGCGACACGGTGAAGATCATTTACGGGGATCTTCCGATAATGTTTTACACCGGACTCGCCGTAGATAATTCCTGCATATACGATGAAAGACATATGCCGGAATGGATCGTATTCCGGAACGGGTGGCATGAAAAACTGGATAATGACTATTACCGGGAAGTGGGGAAAAAGTATAAACAGCACGTGCTGGACTATCCGGATATCAAATGGGAGAACCGGCCGGGAGATCTGGGTTATCACAGGTTCACAACAGATACTGAAGCGCCGGGAGTAATAATATTTGAGAGAGAAAGATGAAAATAGGAATTGATGCCAGGATGATAGATCACCCCGGGATCGGGCGGTACATAAGCAGCCTGATACCGGAGGTTGCCAGACAGGCCCGGAAGAAAGACAGCTTTGTTTTGTTCGGGGACCCATTAAAGTTAAGGGACTTGGCGGAAGAGCCGAATGTTCGGATCGTGCCGTGGGACGCGCCTATTTATTCGATTAGGGAACAGATAGAGCATCCATACGGCCGCGAGGATATAGACCTGGTCCATTTCCCGCATTTCAACATCCCTGTTTTTTACCGGAAGAAGATGGTCGTTACGATCCATGACCTGATCTATGTCCTGTTCCCGGAATCGGTGCCTTCCGCGGCAGCGAAGCATTATGCCCGCTTCATGATCGGTAAAGCCCTCAAGAACGCGGGTAGCGTGATCTCCGTGTCTAAACATACCAAAGACGATCTGGTGAAAGTTTATGGACCTTCCTATGCCGGGAAGATCAGGGTCATTTATGAAGCCGCGGATAAGCGTTTTCAAAGGGTCGAGGACGAGGACCGGATAGAAGAGGTCAGGAAAAAATATTCTCTGTCAAGGGATATAGTGCTGTACGTGGGCAGCATAAAACCCCACAAGAACGTAAAGAAGCTTATCGAGATCTATTCAAAAGTGAAAAGCTGGGGAGTGCCGCACGAGTTGGTCCTGGCCGGCCGTTGGGACAGCAAGGAGGATCATCTAAAAGAAGCCATTGATGATAATAAAGATATCCGGTACATAGGTGAAGTGCCCCTTGATGATCTGGTGGTCCTTTACAGCATGGCGGGCGTTGTCGTAAATCTTTCTCTCTATGAAGGTTTCGGCCTTACGCCGCTTGAAGCCATGCAATGCGGGGCTCCTGTAGTTGTATCTAACACCACTTCGGTTCCCGAGGTGGTCGGCGATGCCGCGTTCGTAGTATCGCCCTTTAATATTGGACAAATCTCGGACACTATATATAATGTATTAGTCAACGAAAAACTAAGAATCGGTATGATGGAATCCGGTTTCGATCATGCCAGGCGGTTCTCCTGGGAAAGGACCGCTCGCGAGACCCTGGATGTTTACCACAGTAATGAATAAGAAAATAAAAATTGCCATAATCCATGACTGGCTTACCGGTATGAGAGGCGGGGAGAAGTGCCTGGAGGTCTTTTGTGAACTTTTCTCCGAAGCTACCGTGTTCACTCTTCTACACGACAAAGGCACGGTTTCACCGGTAATAGAGAACATGGAAATACGGACCTCTTTTTTACAAAAGGTGCCGGGTATTGCCGGGAACTATCGCAACTTTTTACCTCTTTTTCCGTCGGCAATAGAGAGTTTTGATCTTTCCGGCTACGATCTGGTCCTTAGTTCAAGCCATTGCGCCGCTAAAGGCGCCAGGAAAGCACCCGGGGCGCTGCATATCTCTTATTGTTATACTCCCATGAGGTATGCCTGGACCTTTTTCGACGAATATTTTTCAGAAGAGAACTCGGTCAAGAGGTGGGCTATATCCAGTGTCATAAGCGCGTTAAAAAAATGGGATCTGTCCGCCAATAAAAGAATTGATCATTTTATAGCCATATCCGATAATGTTAAACACCGGATCAGGGATATTTACGGCAGAGAGGCCGATATGATATACCCGCCCGCAGATGTGGATTTTAAAGCGGAAAAACAAACCGTTGACGGGGGATTTTACCTGGTCGTTTCGGCCCTTGCCCCCTATAAACGCGTGGACCTTGCGGTCAGGGCTTTCAACGAGACCGGGAAACGCCTCGTTATCATAGGCAAAGGGACAGAACAGGAAAAGCTTAAAAGGCTTTCGGGCGGTAATATCTCTTTTCTCGGGTGGGTAAGCGATGAAGAACTCCGGAGCTATTATGTCCGGTGCAGCGCGCTTATTTTTCCAGGAGTCGAAGATTTCGGTATTGTTCCGGTCGAAGCACAGGCCCACGGGAAGCCGGTTATCGCCTATGCTTCGGGCGGGGCGCTGGAGACCGTGATCCCATTGGGAAAAGAAAACCCGACCGGCGTGTTTTTCAGCGAACAGGCCGTGCCGTCGCTAAACAGGGCGATAGCGGAATTTGAAAAGAGCCGTGAAGCGTTTATCCCGGAAAAGATCAAGGAGAACGCATTGCGGTTTAACAGAGACCGCTTCAAAAGGGAGATACAAGAGTATATAGAAAACAAGTGGAGAGACCATGCGAGTCAGGAACGATTTCAGGCTTAGCGCCATATTGATGATGGGGGATGTGATCGCCATCAACGCGGCAGTCCTCTTTTCATACTGGGTGAGGTTTACCTCGGGACTGTTCCCTATAATCTACGGGGTACCGCACGTCAAGGAGTATCTCGGCGCACTTCCGGTAGTGACCGTCGTGCTCCTATTTTTGCTGCGATCGGAGAAGCTGTATTCCATAAGGGCGCGCCTTTCCATAGTCGACGAGTTTTTCATGATAATCCGGGCTTCTACCCTGGGCATATTCCTTTTAATGGCCGGCACGTTCGTCTACCGCGAATTTTCTTTCTCCAGGGGGATGTTATTTATCCTCTGGGTCATCCTGATCTTGTTTGTAAGCGGTTGGAGGTTCCTTGTGAACCGGGTAAGGTTTTCCCTGAGAGCCAGGAGAGAAAAGACGAGGAACCTTCTCATAATAGGTGACGGCCCCATGGTGGACCGCCTTATAAGACATATTTCCGGCGACCCCCATTGGGATTACAACATAAAAGGTGTCGTGCGGGTAAGTGCCCCGGGGGCCGGCGACCCGGAGGGGGTCCCCGTGGTAGGCAAACTGACGGATCTTCCGAAGGTCATGGAATCTTACGATATAGATGAGGTGATTTTGACCGAAGCCGACTTGTCCCGTTCGGACGTGATACGCATCATACTTGAATGCGAAAAAAGGATGGCGGAATTCCGTCTGGTAGCGGATCTTCTGGGGATGGTCACCTCGCAGGTAGACATGCGGACGATCGACGGTGTCCCTCTTTTAGGCCTTAAGGAGACTCCCCTGAGCGAAGGATATAACCGTTTTATTAAAAGGGCAGTGGATATTGTTTTCTCCGCGCTGGGACTGGCTGTCCTTTCACCCGTGTTCCTTTTAATAGCTATCATAGTGAAGCGCAGCTCTCCCGGTCCTGTTTTTTACCTGCAGAAAAGAATAGGTGAGGACGGCCGCCATTTCGCCATGATAAAATTCAGAACTATGGTCGAAAACGCGGAAAAAGGCGTTGGCAGGATCTGGGCGCAGGAAAACGATCCCAGGAGGACCAAGGTCGGCGCTTTTATGCGAAGGTTCAACCTTGACGAACTGCCGCAGCTCATAAATGTGCTCAAGAGGGAGATGAGCCTTGTCGGACCCAGGCCGGAACGTCCGCACTTTGTAGGAAAGTTCAAGGAGGACATTCCGCGGTACATGGCCCGGCACAAGATAAAGTCAGGAATGACCGGCTGGGCGCAGGTGAACGGCCTCAGGGGGAATACCTCGATAGAAGAACGCACCAAATACGATATTTATTACATAGAGAACTGGTCGCTTGCGTTCGACATGAAGATAATATTCATGTCGGCCTTTGCGATAAAGAACGCTTATTGATATGTCCGGACAAAAACTCATACGTATTTGCGACAAGGTCATAGAATTTTCCTTTTATGCACTTCTTGTCGCGGTAACATTTTCGACTTCTATTGTAGAGATCGCTGCCAGCCTGATGATCCTGGCATGGGCCGTGAGAATGGCGGTGGTCCGGGATCTAAAGTCCCTCAAGGCCGCTCCGGTCCTTGTTTTGGGAGCCTTTTTCGCCTGGACGTTGCTTTCCTGTCTGAACAGTGAATATTTCAAGGAAAGTTTCCGCGGCGTGTTCAAGATAGCCGAATACTCCCTTGTTTTTATTATCGTCGCTACGAGTTTCTGGGAAGACAGAAAAGTCAAAAGGGCCATATTCGCCGTAACAGCCACAGCAGTGATCGTCTGCGTAAGCGGGATATTCCAGTACTTTACGGGTTTTGATTTTATTCGGCACAGGCTTTTGATACACCAGGATTATATGCGCAGGATCTCTTCGTCTTTCGTCCATCCGAACGATTTTGGCGGGTATCTGCTCCTTGTCAGCATAATGTTCATTTCTTTTATCCTTTCGGGGGAAAGAAAATTGACAAAACGGCTGGCCATTTTCCTGCCGCCGCTGGTGCTTTCCCTGGGCAGCCTTTTTTTGACCAAGTCCAGGGGAGCGTGGATATCCTTTTCCGCGGCTTTCCTGGTGCTGGGCGCGCTAAGATCCAAAAAGATGGTAGCTGTCTTTCTTGCCATTCTTTTAGTGGTGTTTATCATGCTTCCATATACGGCACAGCAGCGGATATTCGCCCTGGTCGACCTTAAGGGGGGGACAACATGGGAAAGGGTGATGTTGTGGAAGGGGACGATCAATATGATAAAGGAACACCCCGTCCTGGGGTTCGGTACCAACACTTACAGCAGGAATTTTCCGAAATATAAACCTGCGGACTATCCGGATTACAGGTATACCCATAACAGTTATCTTCACATGGCTTCGGAAGTGGGCATCGTAGGGGCATTTTTGTTCCTTGTTTTCCTGGTCATGGTGTTTGTTCATTCTCTGTCGGGAATACACGCGTTGCCCGGTGGGATGCGCAAAGCCCTTTCCCTGGGGCTTTTTGCGGGATTAGTCGGATTTTCCCTGAATTGCATGGTAGATACGCATCTTTATTCGGTGAACCTCGCGGTTCTCTTCTATCTACTTCTGGGTTTCTGCTTTTCGTTAAGCACCAGAAGCTGAAGACATATGAAAAGGATACTGGTAGCTAATATTTTCGGGATAGGAGATGTTTTATTTACGACTCCTCTTATAGCCAATCTCAAGAAGGAGATGGGCGATGTGGAAGTGGACTATCTTTGCAATGCCAGGGCCCGCACGGTTGTGAAGTGGGATCCTGATGTAGACGGTATTTTTGTTTATGAAAAAGATGATCTGATCGACTTGTGGCAAAGATCCAAGGTCGGCTGTATCAAAGCGCTCTACGATCTGTTTTCTTCTCTCCGCCGTAAAAAGTACGACGCGGTCTTTGATTTTACCCTCTCGAGAAAGTTCGGTTTTTTGTTTGCCCTCGCCGGCATTCCCCGGCGGATAGGCCTGGGTTATAGAAAAAGGGGCATTTTCCTGACGGATAAGCATGAGTTCCGGGGCTTTAAAGGCAAGCACGTAGTTGAGCATTACCTGGAACTTCTGGAATATGTCAAGATACCGGTTCTGGTAAGGGAATTGCAGCTTGTCCCGGATGAAGAGTCCAGGGAATGGGCGGCAGGTTATCTCCGCGGTCACGGTGTAGAGGAAGCGCCGCTGGTCGCGGTCATTCCCGGTGGGGGCGCTAGCTGGGGAGAGCAGGCTTTCCGCAAGAGATGGCCTCCGGAGGGATTTTCGCAGGCCGGCGACATACTTTCGAAAAAGGGAATAAAGATAGCGGCGCTCGGCGACGCTTCCGAAACGGACCTGTGCCGGGTGGTTTCTGAAAAGATGGTGAAGAAACCCGCGATAATGGAAAACGATCTTTCTCTTGATAAATATATAGCTTTATTAAGCGCCTGCGATCTTGTATTGTGCAATGACGGGGGTCCCTTGCATATCGCCGTAGCCCTTGGATTGAAGACGGTATCTATTTTCGGGCCGGTGGATGATAAGGTTTACGGGCCGTATCCCGCATCAAGCCGCAACAAAGTCATAAAGGCGGATGAACTCTCCTGCCGGCCGTGTTATGCCAGGTTTAAACTTCCTGAATGCGAGAGTAATAACCGTTGCCTTACAGATATCGATCCGGAATATGTTGCGAATTCGTGTTTTGAACTTTTAGAAAGGGATAATTGATGGCGAAGACACCCGTAAGCGCTGTTATCATCACAAAGAACGAAGAGAAGAACATAGCGGAGTGCCTTGAAAGCGTGGCATGGGCGGACGAGATCATACTTGTCGACGATGAAAGCGCCGATAAAACCAGGGAAATAGCCGGCAAGTATACCGATAAGATCTTCACCAGAAAGATGGAGAACGAGGGCAAACACAGGAACTGGGCTTACGCGCAGGCTTCCAACGACTGGGTGCTTAGTATCGATGCCGATGAAAGAGCGACCGATGAACTGGCAAAAGAGATCGACGAACTCCTCAAAAAAGATCCGGAGTACAAAGCGTATACCATTCCCAGGCGCAACCATATAGGAAGTTACTGGCTGAGGTGGGGAGGCGAATATCCCGCGCCCCAGACGAGGCTTTTTTTGAAAAACGAATTTAAATACGAAGAGGCCGAAGTCCACCCGCGCGCATTTCTCGAAGGGGATTGCGGTCATTTAAAAGGAGACATGATCCATTATTCTCATGAGGATATATCCGATTATGTAAGGAGCCTTAACAGCCATACTACGCTTGAGGCGAAAAAGTGGTTCTTAACAGGCCGCAAAATGAGCCTTTTTCATGCCGTCTGGCGCGCGCTTGACAGGTGTTTTTACCGCAGACTTTTGAGAAAAAAAGCATACAAGGACGGCGTGTACGGTATCGTCGTCGCCGTGTTCAGCGGATTATATCAGCTTGTAAGCTATGCAAAATATCAAGAGATGCTAACGAAGGAAAAAAGAGGGAGCTAAAATGGCAAGACAGAAATTTTCAGCGGTTGTTCTTACAAAAAACGTTGAAGATCAAGTGCGCGGAGTTCTTGAATCCGTAAAATGGGCGGATGAAATCGTTATTGTTGACGGATTTAGCACCGATAAAACAGTGGATATTTGTAAGGAATATGGGGCTAAGATTGTACAGCATAAGTTTGGAGGAGACTTCGGTGAAGAAAGAAATATCGGCATAGATAATGCTTCCGGAGACTGGATATTACAGCTTGATGGTGACGATGTTGTAACGGAAGGCTTTAAAGATAAGCTCATGAAGATCCTCGAAGGTGAAAATCAATACGTTGCTTATAAATTTCGACGTAAGAATTTCTTTATGGGGCATTTCATGAAGTACGGCGGCTGGTATCACTACTCGCTTCATCTTTTCAAAAAAGGATTTGCCAGATATAAGGGCAGAGTTCACCACGATCTAATTGTTGACGGTGAAATAGGTGTTTTGGAAGCAGATGTAGAACATCACCCATTTCAAAATTTTTCACAGTTTATTGCAAGGCAAAATAGGTATACAACACTTGAAGCACAAGAGCTCTTTGATTTACACGGAAAAATGCCGGACAAAAAGGTTAAATACAATATTAAGATAAAACCCGTTAAACTCTTCTGGAAGTTCTATGTAAAAAAACAGGGTTTCATGGAGGGCTGGAGAGGCCTTATTTTCTCTATTCTTTACGCGTGGGTCCATTTCGTTAAATGGGCAAAATACTGGGAGATCCAGAGGGATAATGGCATACGGGTGTGACATAATACTCTTGAGCTATGAAAGCCCGGGTCTTTTGGAGAAGTGTGTCCGGAGCGTCTTGGACCATACCCGGGTCAGATCCCGGCTTATTATCGTGGATAATGCCAGCCGCGACCCGGAGGTGGCGCGTTATATTGGCGGCATCAGCGGGAATGAGACCGTGGCGGTGGAAAAGATATTCAGCGAGGAAAACGAGGGTTTCGCCGGCGGCATGAACCTGGGCCTGCGGTTATCCGGCGCGCCGTTCGCGTGTCTTTTGAATAATGACTGCGTGGTGACAGAGGGATGGCTTGAAGAAATGATCGCCGTGGCCCGGAGCCGTGATGATATAGGCCTTGTGAATCCCCAGAGCAACACCTTCGGCTCTAAGTCGCCGGGCGAAAAGGGAAAATACTCGGAACTTGGGCATGCCATAGGTTTCGCGTGTCTAGTCAAGAAAGAAGTAATAGACCGTATCGGTTATCTGGATGAAGCCTACCAGGGGGTGTGTTACGAGGATACCGATTTTTCTATCCGGGCGCAGAAGGCGGGATACATATCTGTTGTAGCCGAAGGGGCCTATGTTTTTCATCTTGAACAGGCTTCAAGAAGAAATCTTAAAGAGAAAGAAGAGATATACCGCAGGAACAGGGAGATCTTTGAGAAGAGGTGGGGAAAACTCCTCAGGGTGCTCCACTTGAATTCACGGTATTCCGATAAGGAAGACATATTTTATGATTACGAAATACTGAAAGGGATAGCCAGGGAAAGGGCGATAGTCGACATGTGGATAGGCGCGGGCGGAAGGTTTTCGCCGGATGAGATCTATCAAAGGACGGTTAAACATGTCGATATCGGGGTCCACACTATCCCGGGCAGTTTTGTCAAGATCTCGATGCTGTTGAAGGTCCTGACAAAGAAAAAGAAATACGACGCGGCTATAGTGGATAGCAGGGATGTCGCTTCTCTTTTGAGGTTCCTGCAGCCCGTGCACAAGACTGAAGTCTTGTTCCGGGAGGGCCGGACGAGGGTCGTATCCGGCAACGGACGGGCCTTTGATATGGAAAAACCCGGGGAAATTTCGGAATATCTGAGAAAGAGGATGTAACCCCACACTTCCGTGCGGGGGAATGGATACTACAGGCGGAAGCCCGTAGAGGTAGTTATGCGTAAGCAAAAAATCCTAAAACTTGTTTTTGTGGTATGGATCGCGCTTTGGGTGTTGTTCCTTGTCCGGGAAGACAAGGACGGACAGTACGGCGCGCTAAAATATCTCTATACACATAGCGGGGAGGACCGGACCCGTTTTATCATCGGCGAGCCTCTTTACGGGTTCTTGCTTTATTGCAGGGAAAACATCCCGATGGGATCAAGCTACCAGCTGCTGGGTTTCAAGAAGTTTTCCATAGATGAAGTAAGGGCCAGGTATTTTCTGTGGCCGCTGGTAAGTGTTCCCGAAGATCCGGATTTCAAGGTCGTTTACGGCAAGGGAGTATCTTCAGCCCTGGGGTATAAGGAATACGGCCGGTACGGTGAAGCGGGCTGTTTATTGATAAGGAAGGACCTCGTGAAATGAGTTTCGCTCTTTCTCTTTTATCGATCGAGATAGTCGGCATGTTCTTCATATTCCTGGCGGTCAGGCCTAGCCGGCAGGAATATTCCTGCCTTGAATTTGTCTGCCTGTCATTCCTTGTGGGGATGGCTTTTACGTCATATCAACTATTCCTGTATTATGTCCTCGGGATAGATTTCAACCTGCTGAACATCCTCATCGTTCCGGGAATACTGCTCCTTATTATTTTTTCCCGCTATGCTTCGAAACCGGAAAGGCTAAAGGAGTTTCTCCCCGCGGTCGGTTACCGTTTGAAATGGGATCTTACTAAACGGTTCCTGGCGGCCGGCATCCTGGTGCAGATCTTGTGGGTGCTCTTCCTGGTGATACCCACGCCGGTGTATTCCCATGACGCGGTAGCCAACTACGCGCTCAAGGCCAAGATCTTTTATTTCCTCGGCGGCGTGCCGGAAGGTTTTTTCAACTGGAGCGAATCCACGGTAGCGCACCCCGATTATCCGCTTCTCTTGCCTTTTCTGATGACATGGATATACGCCTTCACGGGTTTCAACGACCTGGTGGTGAACTTGGTCATGCCGGTCATCTATCTTAGCTTCCTGGGGCTGTTTTATTCCCAGGCAAAAAAGATCTTTTCCGGGGCTTACGCGCTGCTTCTGACGTTTTTTATCGCTACCGTGCCGCAGGTCGCCGATTACGCTACGGTTATCCACGCGGACCTGATTTTGACGGCGGTGGTCACAGGGGCCTTTTTGTATTTTTTCCTCTATATCCGGAATATGAGCAAAGTGGACCTAGTGCTGTCGTCTATTTTGATCGGCTCTTCATTATGGGTCAAGAACGAGGCGATCGTTTTCGCCGGAGCCTTACTGGCGGTATTCGCTGCCTTTGTGCTTAGATCCGGCCCGGCCGATAAAAGACGCTTGATTTCGGGTCTGTTTCTGTTTATCATTATCGCGGCCGTTATTTCAGCTCCCTGGCTCGCGACTAAAGCGTTAAATCACGCGGCGAACAGTGATATTGATATTTCCAGGATGACACCGGACCGGTTATTGCAAAATGTTAAAGATATTCCGGTCCTGCTTAATCTTTTCCAGCAGGAAGTATTCGGTCCGAAGAAATGGAATATTCTCTGGATGATCCTTCTGGCTGCCGTTATCTGGAAAAGGAAAGACGTCTGGCGGGGCGAAAATTTTTACACGACACTTTTCATCATCCTTGCGGCCTCGGGCTATTTTGCCGGATACATGGCAACTACGGGAAATAACCTGTATTTCTATGTCAATACTACGATCTCCAGGTTCATGCTGCATTTTTCGGGTTTGGCGCTTTTTCTCACTGCCAGCCTGATCTACGGCGATGTCAGAGAGGTACCAAGCTTTAAAGAAGGGAGCTGAATGAGCGAAGAATACGTCTTTATCGACAGGGACGGTGTCATAAACAAGGACCCGGGAGGCTGGACCGAATACGGTTACGTGACCAGGTGGGAAGACTTTCATTTCCTGCCGGGCACTCTTGAAGCCCTTAAGGCGCTTAAGGGCGCCGGGTACAAGGCCGTGATAATCTCCAATCAGCAAGGGGTGGGAAAAGGTTATTTTACGGAAGCGGCCCTGAAGGATATCACCGGTAAAATGGTAAGTACAATAAAGGGATCAGGGGGAGAGGTAGCCGGTGTTTTTTATTGCATCCATGCCAAAGAAGAAGATTGTGATTGCAGGAAACCCAAGGCCGGCCTGTTTCTTAAAGCCAAGGAAGAGCTTGGCATAGAAAGTTTCGAGAGTAATTTTTATATGGGGGATACGGAACGCGATATTCAGGCAGGCCGGGCAGCGGGACTCAAGACCATCCTTGTCCTTTCGGGCAAGTCTTCCCGCCAGGATGCTGAAGGGTGGAGCCATAAGCCGGATCATATATGCGGCAGTATCGCTGAAGCGGTGAACATAGTGATAGGAGGAGAATGAAAAAAGTCATTATAATATATTCCACGGCCGGTATGGGCCACAAAAAAGCGGCCTTGGCACTTTTGAAGACTTTCCGTGAAAAGGGGGAAGGTCTTATCGAGGTCAAGGCGATCGACCTCTTGGAATACTCGACCAGGTTTTACAAGTTTTTGTATATTACGTTCTATATTTTCGTTGTGCAGCGGGCTAAATGGTTCTGGAGTATGATGTATTATACTTCTAACCATCCAGCTATCGATATCCTTGTCCGGAAGATCCGGGAATGGCTGGATTCGAAAAGCCTGAAGATGCTGAGAGAGATGCTGGCAGAAGAAGCGCCGGACGCGATAGTCGCCACGCATTTTTTGCTGCCGGGCATAGCGAGCGCCCTTAAAGGGACGAAGGGTTTTAAGTCCATGATGTACGTCGTGGTGACCGATTACGGACCGCACAGTTACTGGCTTTCCGATCATATCGACGGTTATTTCGTGGGCGCGGAATACACTTTACAGGAGATGGTCAAAAGGGGAGTGCCGGCCGGAAAGATCGTTGTCACCGGTATCCCTACCCAGGAAGAATTCAGCAGTGCCTTCAATACTGACGAAATGCGCGGAAAATATGACCTGGACAGGGAAAAGAAGACTGTATTTCTTTTGAGCGGGGGATTCGGTGTCGGTCCCATGGAAGGGATATTGCGTTCCCTGAATTCATGCCGCGCGGATATACAGGTGATCACGGTCTGCGGGCATAACAAGGACGCGTACCGGAAGATAGAGGCATTGAGGTCTGAGCTTAACTACCGGGTGATACTCTTCGGGTATACGGAAAAAATAGCAGAGCTTATGTCCGTGTCGGACCTTATGGTGACAAAAGCCGGGGGGATAAGCGTGACGGAAGCCATGAACATGCGTCTGCCTATGGTCCTTTTCGCTTCAATACCCGGGCAGGAAACGTGGAATGAGATACTCCTGACCAGGAACGGTGCTGCTGAAAAGGCGAGGAGAGTCGAAGACATACCGGTCATGGCAGACAGGATCCTTTTATCCGGAGAAGTCCTGAACAGCATAAAATCCGGTATCGACAAGATCCGCCGGCCGGATGCCGCGGAAAAAGTCACTGATATCGTCATGGATAGAATAAGGGAGTAAAAAAATGGATGACCTTTACGAAGGTATTAAGAACATTATTGAGTCCGAAAGACTGGCCGGAGTGGAAGAGATATGTCTTTCCGGGTCCGCAAAAAAACAGGAGACCTTTGAGGGGCTTAAAAAGGCGGTTCTCGAATGTCATCGCTGTCCGCTGGCTCATACCCGGACTAATGTGGTTTTCGGTGAAGGAAACCCCAGGGCCAAACTTATGTTCATAGGAGAGGCTCCGGGTGGCGATGAAGATAAACAGGGCAGGCCTTTTGTCGGACGGGCCGGGCAATTGTTGACAAAGATAATTGAATCCATAGGGCTTAAAAGAGAAGATGTATATATAGCGAATATTCTCAAGTGCCGTCCTCCCGGGAACAGAAATCCTCTACCGAGCGAGATCGCCACGTGTGTTACGTATCTTGAGAAACAGATCGAATTCATAAAACCCGGGATAATATGCGCGCTCGGTAAGTTCGCCGCCCAGACCCTTTTGAATACCGAGACCCCTATCAGCAGATTGCGCGGGAAGTTCCACGAGTACCGGGGCATCAAACTGATGCCTACTTATCATCCCGCGTATCTGTTGCGGAATCCCGGGGGCAAGAGAGAAGTATGGGAGGACATGAAAAAGGTGGCTAAAGAGTTAGGTCTTGAAATGCCTCCAAAAAGAGGGGTAAAGGGGTAAGGGGCATGGATAAAAGAGAATTCATCCGCGAATTCATCACGTCCGATATCAAGTTGTATGATACGGAAGGGGATTTCATTTGCAAGGTAAATACTTATGATATTTCCGCGGGCGGCGTGCTGCTGGTTTCCAGCGGCCTTGAGTTCGAAAAGTTCGATACGGGTGACGAAGTGAATTTCATCCTGACGATCCCGACCGGGGAAGTATCGGGTACGGCGGAAGTAATATGGGTGGACGAAGAAGAGTACAGGATGGGGCTGAAGTTCAAGAAGATACTCAAGGGCGCGTCCAACCTCATGGCGTTCATCGCCAACGGATTCTTTTAGTGTATAACATGTATAATTGGAATGTTTTGTGCGGGACTGTGAATTTGTATTGCCTGTCTGTTCCGTACAGGGCTTTAAATTTCCGAGCGGGCACGGTTCGCCCGTGGCTAACTTCCGGCGAGAGCGAGGAAATTTTAGAGTCCGATTTACTCGCCGGGAAAATCGGACGTCCCTGGTAGGAACGGACAGGCAATAAAAAAGCGACCAACGACAGACGAATCATGACTAAAGAGTATCAATACGTTGAAGTAATAACGAGCTTGCCGATCGACCGCACCTTCCAGTACCGGGTAACGGGCAGGGAAAGCCATCCGCCCGCTATCGGTAAAAGGGTGTATATACCGTTCCGCAGCAAAAAACGCATCGGGTATATTGTGAAGATCGAGGCCGATCCCGTGGTCAAGGACCCCAAACCCCTTATAGACATCATCGATGACGAGCCGATCTTCTCGGAGGAGATGATGGATCTGGCCAGGTGGCTCAAGGACAGGTATTTTTGTTCATGGGGTGAGGCGCTTGAAGCCATGATACCCGGGGTATTGAAACACGGTCAGGTCTCCTCCGTTTCCAGGGTCCAGGAGAAGCGGAAGAAGGTCGAAAGGGTGAACCCCCACACGCCTAATGCCGAACAGAAAAAGGTCCTGGACGACATCAACAAATGCCTTGATGCGGGAAAACACGAGGTTTTTCTTCTTCATGGCATCACCGGAAGCGGTAAGACCGAGATATACCTCCAGGCCATGGAAAGTGTCATAGCCAAGGGCAGATCCGGGATCATGCTTGTCCCGGAGATATCTCTCACCCCGCAGACGGTGGAAAGGTTCCAGTCGAGGTTCGGCAGTAAAGTCGCTGTTTTTCATTCCAGGATGCTGCAGAGCGCCAAGTTCAAGGAATGGAAAAGGATCAAGGAAGGCAAGGCCAGGGTCGTGGTAGGTCCCCGGTCTGCCGTCTTCAGCCCTTTCAAAGACCCGGGCATATTTATCGTCGACGAAGAACACGAACCAAGTTATAAGCAGGATGATGTTCCAAGATACCATGCCAGGGACTTTGCCATAGAGAGGGCGCGGAGGGCTTCTGTCCCTGTAATACTCGGCAGTGCCACGCCTTCTTTGGAGTCGTACCATAAGGCAATGACAGGTGAATACCGTTTGGTAGAACTTACCCAGAGGATCAAGGAAAAAGAACTGCCCAAGGTCAAGCTGGTAGACATGAGGATGGAGTTCGGTACCAGGTCAGGGAGACAGGTGATCTCTCGTGTGATGGAGGACGTGCTTCGCAAGGACCTTGCTAAAAAACAGCAGGTCCTGGTATTCCTTAACAGGAGGGGGTTTTCCACGTTTGTCAGTTGCCGAAAGTGCGGATACGTAATAAAATGCGATAAATGTGACTCGCCTCTGGTGTTCCACAAGGAGAAGGACGCGCTCATATGCCATTACTGTAACCGGAGGATACCGCCGGCGAAGATCTGTCCCGCCTGCAACGGCGATTACTTGATGTATAAAGGGACCGGGACACAGAGGGTGGAGTCGGAGATCAGGAAGATATTCCCCGATGTCCGGATCGCCCGGATGGATTCTGATACCATGGGCAAAAGAGGTTCGCACGAAAGGGTCCTGGGCCAGTTCAAGGAACATCAGATAGATGTCATCGTCGGGACGCAGATGATCGCCAAGGGATTGGATTTCCCCAGGGTCACGCTGGTCGGGGTGATATCCGCCGACGCGAACCTGAACCTTCCGGATTTCAGGTCCGGAGAAAGGACGTTCAACCTTATTACCCAGGTCGCCGGGAGGGCCGGGCGCGGGGATCTTGGCGGTGAAGTGATCGTCCAGACTTTTACCCCGGAGCATTATGCCGTCAGTTTCGCCGCAAAGCATGATTATCACGGTTTTTATGACCGTGAGATAATATCCAGGAGGGAGCTCCTTTTTCCGCCTTTCATGCACCTGGTAAAGTTGACTTTAAGGGGCAGAAAAGAAGAGAACGTGGTCAAAAGCGCCGAGAAGCTGGCTGAACGCCTCAGGAAGAAGATCCCCGGTATAGACATCCTCGGTCCGGCACCGTCGCCGATGTTGAAACTCAGAGGATACTACAGGTGGAACGTAATAGTAAAGACAAGGGACAGGGACGGGGTGATAAAAAAGTTTCGTGAAGTGTTAAAGGGTTTCCGCAAAGGGACAGGTGTTTTCCTCGCGGTGGACGTGGATCCTATTACGATGTAGTTGTCGGTCGTCGGTAGTCGGTGGTAAATTTACGATATACGACCGACAACCGACGAAATACGAGAGGTGCGATATGAAACTTATGTTTTTCGGGACGGGGGAGTTCGGCATACCGACTTTGGAAAAACTCCTGGAAAGCGACCATAAGGTCATCGCTGTAGTTACGCAGCCTGACAGGCAAAAAGGCCGGGGATGGAAGGTCCAGCCTGCTCCGGTAAAGGCTTTTTTAAAAGAGAAAGGTGTTAGAGTAGAACTTTTTCAGCCGGGGAAAGTGTCGGATATGGCGCTGGGCAATAAGCTCAGGAGCAAGAGAGCGGACGTGTTCGTGGTCGTTGATTACGGAATGTTTTTAAGCCAGCCTCTTTTGAACGCACCGAACAAATTTTGCATAAACCTGCATCCTTCACTTTTGCCTAAATACAGGGGAGCGGCTCCGGTAAACTGGGCGATATTGAACGGTGAGAAGGAAACAGGCAATACCGTGATAAGACTTTCGGGGCGCATGGACGCGGGGAGCATTATTTTGCAGGAAAGGATTTATATAGGCGATGGCGAGAATGCCATTGAATTGGCCGACAGGCTTTCAAAGAGCGGCGCGGACCTGGTGCTCAAGGCGTTGGAGCTTATAGAGGAGAATATAGTGGAATTCAAGGAACAGGAAGAAAGTGAGGCTTCCTTCGCCCCGGGGCTGGAGAAGGAGCAGGGCAGGATAAATTGGAAAGAGTCCGCGTTCGAGATCGGAAGAAAGATCAGGGCTCTTCAGCCTTGGCCCGGCACGTTCACTCATTTTGGGGGAAAGATCCTGAAGGTGATCAAGGCGCAGGTGGTCATGAATATCGAAGACAATAAGACGCCGGGTAGTATTTGCGATGAAAGTAAGTTCATCGTTGCTACCGGGAAAGGCGCCCTGCAGATGGAAGAGGTCCAGATAGAAGGCAAGAAAGCGATGTCCAGGGATGAATTCCTCAGGGGACACCGGCTTGAAAAAGGCACGGTTCTGGAGTAGGAAGATGAAGATAGGGATCGATGTAAGATCTACCTTGAAGCGGAAGAGAAGAACGGGCATAGGTTACTACACCCTGAACCTGGTCAAACACCTGGCCGCCGCGGACCCTGAAAACCAGTATTTTCTTTACAGCTACATAAAGCCGTTTGATTTTAAAAGGCGCCTGCCTGAGCTCCCCGGGCCTAACTTCCGCCACAGGCTTGACAGGTTGAGTTTCCGGCCCGAGATCAAGATGAAAGACATGGACGTATTCCATTCTTCCAGTTATGATGTCCCGCCTCTTGAGTCCGCGAAACTGGTGACCACGATCCACGATATTATACCGCTTATGTTTTCTGAAGGGTTCCCTGAAGAGTATCTAAAAAAACTTGAAAACGACATAAAAAAAGTGCTTAAAGAAAGCGACCTCGTGGTAGTGGATTCCATTAATACAAAGAAGGACCTGCAGGAAAAGTTTTCCCCTGTTCCCACCAAAGTAAAGGTGATCTATCCCGGAAGGGATGAGTCTTTTTCGCCTATGGACGATAAAGAAAAAGCCTTTTTTCGTCTCCGGAAAAAATACGGCATAGAGAGAGAATTCATACTTTATGTCGGCACGATCGAGAAACGGAAGAACGTTGCCGGCCTGGCCGGCGCCTTCCTGGAGTTGAAGAAGGAAAAGAACCTGCCGCATTTATTGGTGATAGTGGGAATGAAGGGGTGGGAGAGCGAGAAGGTATTTGAAATGGTAGAGAAGTCCGGCTTGGAGAAGGATGTCAGGTTCACCAGCTATATCGATCGGAAGGACATGAATCTTTTTTACAACGCCGCGGAGGTATTTGTGTATCCTTCTCTTTACGAAGGTTTCGGCCTGCCCGTCCTGGAGGCGTTCAGCTGCGGGACTCCCACCGTTACTTCTTTTACCACGAGCTGCGGCGAGATCGCCGGGGATGCCGCGCTGACCGTCGATCCCAGGGACTCCGCCGGCATGAAAAAGGCCATATACCGCCTTCTGACCGATAAGACCCTCCGGGAAGAGTTGAGGGCCAGAGCTCTTAGCCGGGCACGTCTATTTTCGTGGGATAAGGCAGCGGAAGAGTTCAGCGGCATATTCCGTGAACTGGGTTCAGGAAAGAAGTAAAAAAAATATTGAAGGAAAAGGCATATAAGTATATAATACAAAATCTTGTAGTATAGTAGACCCCGCGATTCACTTCGTTCGCGCGGGGTTAAATTCGCACTAATCACTTAGCTTCATCTTTTTTGCCAAGTGATGTGCTCATTTAAGCTAGGAGGAGAAAAAATGGCAATAAGGATTGGAATTAATGGGTTTGGCAGGATCGGAAGAATGGTCTTCAGGATCATGTTAGAGCGCGGAAATTTCGAAATAGTCGCTGTCAACGATCTGACCGATGCCAAAACTCTGGCGCACCTTTTAAAGTATGATTCCGTTCATGGTAGATTTAAGGGAACGGTCGAGGTCAAAGACAGCGCTCTCGTGGTCAACGGTAAGAAAATAGACGTTCTGGCCGTAAAAAACCCGGCTGAACTTCCCTGGAAGAAGGAAGGCGTCCAGGTCGTGGTAGAGTCGACCGGGGTGTTTCGCGAAAAAGCGAAGATCGCGCTTCACCTTGAAGCCGGAGCCGAAAAGGTTCTTCTGACCGTACCGGCAAAGGACGAGATCGACAATATGATCGTCCTGGGGGTGAACGATGATGCGTTGAGGCCCACCGACAAGATCGTATCAAACGCTTCCTGCACGACAAACTGTCTCGCCCCTATGGTAAAGGTCCTTAACGATAGTTTCGGCATGGAAAAAGGCCTTATGACGACCATTCATGCCTATACAAATGACCAAAAGGTACTGGACATCTTTCACGAGGACCTCAGGAGGGCAAGAGCCGCTGCTATCAATATCATACCTACGACCACAGGCGCCGCAAAAGCCGTGGGTAAGATAATACCTGAACTTAAAGGTAAACTCAACGGTATGGCTATGAGGGTTCCCGTCAAAGACGGGTCGGTCGTCGATTTTGTGGCTACTCTCAGGAAAAAAACTACCGTAGAAGAAGTCAACGCGGCCATGAAAAAAGCTGCTGAAAATGAACTCAAGGGAATCATGGAATACACGGAAGATCCGATCGTATCATCTGACATCATCGGCAACACGCATTCCTGTATCTTTGACGCTCTTTCCACTATGATGATGGGTGACGACATGGTGAAAGTCATAGGCTGGTACGACAATGAATGGGGATATTCCAACCGTGTCGTGGACCTTGTAGAGGAGCTGGCAAAAGAGCCGAGCGCGGTGAAGTAATCGGAGGTAAGATATGAAGAAGGCTGTGACAGATGTCGACGTGAACGGCAAACGTGTCTTGATGCGCGCCGATTTTAACGTCCCTCTTGACGAGAACCGCAGGATCACTGATGACAGCAGGATAGTCGCGGCGCTGCCCACGATAAAGTACGTCCTTGATAACGGCGGCAAGCTTGTCCTCATGAGCCATCTGGGCCGTCCAAAAGGAGAGGTCAAGATGGAACTTTCCCTCGCGCCGGTGGCGGAGAGGCTTTCCGAACTTTTGAAGAAAGACGTAAAAAAGATGGATGACTGCGTGGGAGAGGATGTTGAAGAGGCAGTGAACAAGATGGAGAAAGGGGATGTCATCCTTCTTGAGAATCTCCGGTTCCATAAGGAAGAGACAAAGAACGACCCTGAATTCGCCAAACAGCTTGCTTCACTCGGCGAGATATTCGTGAATGACGCGTTCGGCACTTGTCACCGCGCCCATGCCTCAACGGTAGGGGTCACCCAGTATCTTCCCAGCGTGGCCGGTTTTCTTGTGCAGAAAGAGATCGAATATTTCGAAAAAGTCACGAAGAATCCGGAAAAACCGTTCTGTCTTATGCTGGGCGGGGCCAAAGTAGCCGACAAGATCCCGGTTATCGAGAACATGATGGATAAGATAGATTTTCTCTTGATAGGCGGGGCCATGGCCTATACTTTCCTTAAATCCAGGTTTAAGGGGATAGGTGCTTCCCGGCTTGAGGAAGAGATGCTCGGGACAGTGGAGAAGATCTTTGAGATGGCCAGCGCTAATAAGGTAGGTATCTTTCTCCCCAAGGATCACGTGATCGCCCGTGAGATAAAGGCCAATGCAAGGAAAAAGGTAGTAAAGGATAATATCCCTGACGGCTGGATCGGACTGGACATCGGCCCGTTGACGGTGAAAAATTATGAATCAGTCCTCAAAGATTCAAAAACGATCGTCTGGAACGGACCGGTAGGCCTGTTCGAGATGAAACCGTTCGCCACCGGAACACGTGAACTGGCCAAATTCCTTTCCCGGCTTGACGCGACCACCGTCATCGGCGGCGGGGATACGGTAGCGGCGGTAAACCAGTTAAAACTGGGCGAAAAGATGTCTCATATTTCAACAGGCGGCGGCGCGTCGCTGGAATACCTCGAAGGCAAGGAGCTTCCCGGGATCGCGGCCCTGGCAGACAAATAGAGGAGGATCATGCGTAAACCGGTAATTGCCGGTAACTGGAAAATGAACAAGGACGTCAACGAGGCTATTGTCCTGGTGAACGATATCAAACGCGAAGTGTTCAGCGTAGAGAACGTCGATATTGTTGTCTGCCCGCCTTTTAGTGACTTGGGCGACGTGGGAGAGATGCTGGTAGAGAGCAACATAGTCCTGGGGGCACAGAATTGTTACTGGCAAAAAGAAGGCGCTTTTACCGGGGAAGTCTCGGTGGGCATGCTGAAAAGCGTAGGGTGCAGGTATGTCATAATCGGGCATTCCGAACGCCGGCAGTATTTCGGGGAAACGGACCAGACGGTAAATAAAAGGTTAAAAGCGGCGATAGAAGGGGGGCTCGCTCCGATCATGTGCGTCGGTGAGACCCTTGCAGAGAGGGAAGCAGGCAAGACCCTGGATGTCGTGAGGACCCAGGTGACCGAAGGACTGAGGGATTTTGACGAAGAGTTCCTGTATCTCTTGGTAATAGCTTACGAACCGGTCTGGGCGATAGGCACGGGGAAGACGGCTACGCCGGACCAGGCCCAGGAGGTCCACGCTTTTATAAGAGGGATCTTAAAGGAACTTTTTTCTGATTCTTTCGCCGAAAGCAGGTGCATACTTTACGGCGGCAGCATAAAGCCCGATAATATCGAGGATGTAATGCGTGAAGAGGATGTCGACGGCGGGCTGGTAGGCGGTGCGAGTTTGAAAGCGGAAAACTTTTCGGATATTGTCAATAAGACATCCAAACTATATGCGGAAATAAAAAAAGGATAGATATGTTTATATTGATGTTGATCGTCCATATAATGGCTTGTTTTGTGTTGGTCGCTGTAATATTGCTTCAGGCCGGCAGGGGAGGCGGTTTAAGCGAAGCGTTAGGCGGCGAGGCTGCCCAGTCGCTTTTAGGCACGCAGGCCCCGACGCTGTTGAAGAAGGCCACCACGATAAGCGCGATAGTCTTCTTAATAACTTCGCTCTTATTGGGCATGATGACAGCCAGAAAAGGTAAATCTCTTTTTCAGCAGCAGTTCCCTATGGCGCCGATGGCGCCTCAGCAGGGGGCAGTTCCGGCCGCCCAGCCCGTGGCACAGCCTGAACAAGGACAGCCGGCTGAAGAGACTCAGTAGGTCTGTGTTGGATCCGGAAAAAAGAAAAATCGCATTTAAAAGATCACTGTTTATCCCGAAAGCAGTGGTCTTTTTTTTGTTCCTTTTTCTGACTGTTACGCCGGATCCGGCCCAGGAAGTCTGGACGAGCCGGGACGCGTACGTAAGCGCCGGGATAGGTGATGCCCGGATACTTGTGCCTTTTCTCGCCGATGATGTATCTTCAGGCTCGGTATGCGGACTTATCTTTAACGGCCTGACCAAGGTCGATAAGGACCTGAAAGTGGTGGGGGACCTTGCCGAAAGTTGGGACGTCTTGGATGGAGGCCTTACCATAACCTTTCATTTGAGAAAAGGCGTCAAGTGGCACGATGGCGCGCCTTTTACCGCCGAAGATGTCCGTTTTACCTATGAGACCATACTTGATCCCGGGACGGGGTGCCCGTATATTTCGAGTTATTCAAGCATTAAAACAATAACGGTTATCGATCCCTACACTATCCGTTTTGATTATAACCGGCCTTATGCACCTGCCATCCTTAAGTTTGGAATGGGTATTGTCCCTAAACATCTATTTGAGAAGGCCGGGGATGTCAGGAAGTCGGCTTATGCCATAGCCCCGGTCGGCACCGGTCCTTACAGGTTTACCAGGTGGGAGAGAGGCCGGTACATTATCCTGGAAGAAAACCCCGAATATTTTGAACACCGCCCGGGGATCAAGCACTACATCTACAGGCTTATTCCCGACCAGGCGGTCCAGTTCCTTGAACTGGTTTCGGGAGGCGTCGATTCCATGTCCCTGAACCCATACCAGTACCGCTATCGCAGTGAAACGTCTGAATTCAGGGAAAGGATACGCAAGTACCATTATCTTGCCCATTCCTATACCTATATAGGATATAACCTGAAGGATCCCTTTTTTGCCGACAAAAAGGTCCGGCAAGCTTTGAGCTACGCTATAAACAAGAAGGAAATAATAAACGCGGTTCTTCTTGGGCTTGGGGAATCCTGTACAGGGCCTTTCTTGAAAGGGTCGCTTTACTATGATGATTCCGTCCCGGGGTATGCCTATGACCCGGATAAGGCCGCGCGGCTCCTGCGTGAAGCGGGATGGGAGGACACGGACGGAGACGGGATACTTGAAAAAGAGGGACAAGAATTCAAAGTCACCTTGGTGACAAATCAGGGGAATCAGGTCAGGGAGGACATAGCTACAGTGGTCCAGGATCAATGGGCAAAGCTGGGCATCAAGGTCGAGATCAATGTGATCGCCTGGGCGGCGTTTTTGGACCAGTTCGTGAACAAAAAGAAGTTTCAGGCTATGATACTGGGGTGGACCATCCCCCTGGACCCCGATCCTTACTCGGTCTGGCATTCAGATTCCATGCGGCCCGGCGGGCTGAATTTCATTTCTTATTCCAATCCGAAAGTAGATGAGCTGATAGTGCTCGGCCGGGAAGAATTCGCCCCGGCGGTCAGGCGAGAGATCTATCACGAGATCCACAGGGTCATATCGGAAGATGCGCCGTACACTTTTTTATTTTTTCCTTATGCCACGCCGGCGATCGATAAACGCTTCAAAGGGATAATACCCGCACCGGCCGGCATAGGGTATAATTTTATCGACTGGTACGTGCCGGAGGACGAGGTAAAGTATAAATTTTAGGATTGCCATGAGACGCTACATACTTAAACGACTACTACTCATCATCCCGATGCTGTTCGGGATATCCATCCTGCTTTTTGTCGTCATGCATCTTGCTCCGGGAGACCCCGCAAGCCTGAGGTACGGTCTTAATCCGGAAGTATCGGAAAGCGCCAGGGAGAATTTCAGCCGGTTGTACAACCTGGACAAACCGGTCCTGGTCCAGTATCTCCTGTGGCTGAAAAGATTGGTGTCGCTTGATTTCGGCAAATCTTTTATCGACGACCAACCGGTCATAATGAAAATAGCTTCCCGGCTTCCCGCGACGCTACTCCTGCAGATAGTCTCTCTTATCGTGATCTTTTGCCTTGCCCTTCCCATAGGGATAATAAGCGCGGTGAAACGGAACTCTGTTTTTGACAGGGTCATGACGGTAGTCGTCTTTATCGGTTATGCCATGCCGACTTTCTGGCTGGCCCTTTTGCTGATATTTTTCTTCGGGTTCAAGCTGCAGTGGTTTCCCGTCTCCGGGATGTCTCCCTGGTATACCCAGTATCTCGATGTGTTCGGCAAGATCAGGGACCTTGCCTGGCATATGGTTTTGCCGGTGGTGACTACGGCTTTCGGGGGACTGGCGGCTTTGTCCAGGTATTCAAGATCAAGCATGATAGAGGTCATGCAGGAAAATTATATCCTCACGGCCAGGGCCAAGGGCCTAACGGAAAGAAGGATAATCATGGTCCATGCTCTCAGGAACGCGCTGTTGCCGATCGTGACCATAATGGGCCTTACTCTTCCCGGGCTGATATCAGGCAGTTTTATTTTCGAGACGATATTTGCCTGGCCGGGCATGGGCCGGCTGGGGTATGAGGCGATCATGAATTATGATTATCCGGTGGTGATGGGGGTAGGGTTTATCGCGACTTTCCTCACGCTCTTGGGGATATTCCTGTCGGACATGACGTACGCGATCGTCGATCCGAGGATCAGGTACGAAGGTAGATGATGGAGTTGGTAATGTTTGAGCTGTCACATAAACCAGATGTTTTGGATATTTTTCGCCGGGACGTTAATTTTCCCCACCGAGGAAAATTAACTCGAAATTTTTATTCGCTCTCCCTCAGGCCCTTTGGGTCTTCGGGAACCGTGGCCGCTCACAAAAATTACGCCCTGCTCAAAACATCCAAAACATCTTGCTCCCGGAAAACAGCTCAAACATTACAAGGCACATTATGAACAAGCGACTCTTATTCGGGGTAATGATAGTAGTGGTGATGGCGCTGGTCGCGGGCCTCGCGCCTTTTATCGCTACCCATGACCCCCTGGAGATGGACCTTTCGCCGGAAGCGAGGCTCCATGCCCCTTCCGTCGGGCATCTTTTCGGGACAGACAGCCTGGGCCGCGACGTGTTCAGCCGGATGGTCTACGGGACGCGTATATCTTTAAGCGTCGGGTTCATCGCCGTTTTCATATCCCTGGTCATAGGCATTTTTCTTGGGGGATTGAGCGGTTATTACGGGAAATGGGTAGATACCGTTATCATGCGGCTTGTCGAGATCATGTATTGTTTCCCAACGTTTTTTCTGATAATGATGGTCATCACTTTCCTGGGGCCGAGTGTCATCAACGTGATGGTCGTTATCGGGATAACCAGCTGGGCGGGTCTGTGCAGACTTGTCCGCGCGGAATTTTTGACGCTCAGGGAAAGGGATTTCGTGCATTCGGCAAGGGTCCAGGGTGTTTCGGATATGCGTATCATATTCAGGCATATTCTTCCCAATGCCATGGCCCCGGTATACGTGAGCGCCACTCTTAGTGTAGGCGCGGCGATACTGGTCGAGAGCGCGCTGTCTTTTCTGGGTCTGGGTGTGCAGATACCCACTCCGAGTTGGGGGAATATCCTTGCCAACGGGAAAAATTATATAGATTACGCCTGGTGGCTTACTCTTTTCCCCGGCCTGGCGATACTTGTGACCGTTCTGAGCTTTAATTTGATAGGCGAAAGCATGAGAGAAAGGCTGGACCCAAGGCTCAGGGAGAGGAAATAACCCCACACTTCCGTGTGGGGAATTGATACTACAGGCGGTAGCCTGTAGAGGAGAAAATGGATAACTTACTTGAGGTAAAGAATCTGACAATAAGTTTCGGCGGCAAAAAGGCCGTCGACAACGTCAGTTTTTCTCTTCACCCCGGCCAGATAATGGCTCTTGTGGGTGAATCGGGAAGCGGGAAGACCATAACCGCCCTTGCGTTACTGGGGCTCCTTCCCGGGGCTGCGGTCCGGGAAAAGGGAGATGTGATCTTCAGGGGCAAGAACATATTTGACGTCGGCGCGGATAAGATGCGGCAGATAAGAGGGAAAGATATCGCCATGGTATTCCAGGAACCCTTTACTTCTCTCAATCCCGTTATCAGGACGGGTGAGCAGATATCTGAGACGATACTCGCTCATCGCGGCAGTCTTGCAAAGACAGTGAGCATAGAAGAAAAGATGCGTGAACTTCTTTCGACGGTAAAACTTTCACCTGACGTGGTTTCGCTTTATCCTCACGAACTTTCCGGGGGGATGAGGCAGAGGGTGATGCTGGCCATGGCCTTGAGCTGCGACCCGGAAGTCCTCATACTCGACGAACCCACGACGGCGCTGGACGTTTCCATACAAAAACATATTCTTGATCTCATCAAGACCATACAGCGTGAAAGAGGACTTACCATACTTTTCATAACCCATGATTTTTCAGTAGTCAATATGATAGCAGACAGGGTGTGCGTTATGAACCGGGGAAAAGTAATGGAATACGGGGAAAAGGACGAGGTTTTACACGATCCCAAGGACGGGTATACCCGTCATCTTATCGATTGTATACCAAGATCAGGGGATAAACGGGAAAGGTTGCCTGCGTGATATGGGGACCGTGATCGAAGTCAGCGATATAAAGAAATATTTCAGGAAGAGAGCGCTTTTCCGGACAGGTTCCGGACCGGTCAAAGCCGTAGACAGTGTCAGTTTCAGCGTGCCGGCAGGGAAGACGTTCGGCCTGGTCGGCGAGTCCGGGTGCGGGAAGACGACCATAGCAAAATTGTTAGTCGGGATATTTAAACCGGATTCCGGCCGGATAGAGATCAAAGGCGACAGGGATATCGTTTTCCAGGATCCTTTTAGCTCACTGAACCCGCGCATGACCGTAAGAGAAATAGTGGGGGAATCCCTGGAGGTAAGAGGTATCGGAAAAAAAGAGATATACCACAGGGTGCACGAGACCCTTGAAATGGTCAGGCTCAGGGTGTCCGAATCCATGGACAAATACCCTCACCAGTTCTCGGGCGGCGAACGCCAGAGGATAGCCATAGCCAGGGCCATAGTGCGCCGGCCCGGGGTCCTGGTCCTAGACGAACCCGTTTCCAGCCTGGACGTGTCTATCCAGGCAAGTATACTGAACCTTCTGAAAGATCTGCAAGAAGAGCTCGCTCTTACCTATGTGTTCATCTCTCATGATCTCAGGGTCGTCGAATTTATGGCCGATATAGTGGGCGTAATGAGGGAAGGCAGGCTTGTCGAGGTCGCCGATCGCGAGGCCATTTACATATCTCCCCAGAACGATTATACCAAGCTTCTTCTCGAATCCATCCCTAAATTCTAAAAGATCGGCGATGTATGGCTTGTTTCTGCCGGGAACATCCGATCCCCTCGTTATTTGCGACTCAGCATTGCGAAAACAATAAAATCCTTCCCAACCTAAAATTTGGAAATGGGTCCCTTTGATCTTATTGTTTTTGCAATGCCGATTCCGCAGAATAACTAGGCGTTGTATGCAATGCAACGCCTAGTCAGGAAAGGGTAAATATCTATGATGGCGAATGCATGCCTGACGGACCATTACAAAAATTCAGCTTTTCCGGATATTTTAAGCTGAGGTTATCATGGCTATATACAATGCGTAGGCATGGCAACTGTCCGAGCCCCGAGCATTCCTGTAGCGAGGGGCGAGTTTTGCCATGTCAGCTTGAAATGCCCGGAAAAGCGTTAAGAATTTTTGTCGGGACGGAAGGCATGCATTCGCCGTTATAGACATTTAACATAAGCAACGGGAAAAATGATGTCGCCGATAGAACAGCTCAAACTTCCGCTGGTCTTTGCGGTTTAAAAGGCGTTGATTTTGAGGTGAAAATCTGTTAAAATCTCACTTTAACTTAAGGAGATTCAATGGGATATACGATAACGGAAAAGATCCTGCTTTCGCACGCGATCGGGGTCAAAGGGATCGCCCCGGGCGATTTCATAAGAACCAGGGTCGACATGTGCCTTGGGAACGATATCACCAGCCCCATCGCTATAAAAGAATTTTGCGAGCTGGGGGTGGATAAGGTTTTTAACCAGAACAAGATAGCTCTGGTGCCGGACCATTTCGTACCCGCCAAGGACATGAAAAGCGCTAACCAGGCCGCGTCTCTCAAAAAATTCGCGCAAAAATACGGTATCACTAATTATTTCGAAGTCGGGCGAATGGGTATTGAACACGTCTTACTGCCTGAAAGAGGGCTTGTCCTTCCTGGCGCTCTCATCATAGGGGCTGATTCCCATACTTGCACCCATGGTGCGCTTGGCGCTTTCGCCACGGGTGTGGGAAGCACGGACCTTGCCTACGCCATGGCATTTGGAGAATGCTGGTTCAGGGTCCCCGAGACGATAAAGATCGTCTTCACGGGAAAGCCCAGGAAATGGGTCGGCGGCAAGGACTTGATACTGCACGTAATATCCGATATCGGTGTCTCCGGCGCCCTTTACAAGACCCTGGAGTTTACGGGCGATACCATTTCTGAGCTTTCCATGGATGACCGGTTCTCTATCTGCAATATGGCAATTGAAGCCGGGGCGAAGAACGGAATAGTCGAACCGGACAAAACGACTGAAAGATACGTCAAGACGGCGGTAAGAAAATATAAGCCCCCGCGTAAATCGTTTAAAATGATAAAAAGCGATAAAGATGCCGTGTATGCCGACGTCAGGGAATATAATGTTTCCAAACTTGAACCGGTAGTTGCCAAGCCCCATCTGCCGTCAAACGGTGTTCCGGTAAGTACACTGAAGGATGTCAAAGTAGATCAGGTATTCATCGGATCATGCACCAACGGGAGGATCTCGGACCTCAAAACCGCGGCGTCCATTCTTAAGAACAGAAAGGTCCATCCCCAGACGCGTTTGATCGTGATACCGGCCACGCAAGCGATCTACATGGAAGCTGTGAGGGAAGGGTATGTAGATGTATTTATCCGCGCCGGAGGGGTCTTCTGCACGCCGACCTGCGGGCCGTGTTTGGGTGGTCACATGGGGATCCTGTCCGAGGGAGAGGTCGCGGTAGCGACTACGAACCGCAATTTTGTCGGACGGATGGGACATCCGAAAAGTTTTGTTTATCTGTCCAACCCGGCTATCGCGGCCGCGAGCGCGGTCAAGGGAAAGATAGCGCATCCGTCGGATCTGTGACCCCACACTTCCGTGTGGGGAATGATACTACAGGCGGAAGCCTGTAGAGGAAAAAGAGGAAAAACATGAAACTCAAAGGCAAAATCCATAAGTTCGGTAATAACATAAACACTGATGAGATAATTCCCGCCCGTTATCTCAATACTTGTGATCCGGGTGAACTGGCGAAACACTGTATGGAAGACGCTGCCCCGCAATTCGCTAAAAACGTCCAGGAAGGGGATATAATCGTCGCGGGCGAAAATTTCGGATGCGGTTCCAGCCGGGAGCACGCACCGATCGCCATAAAAGCTTCCGGGGTTTCCTGTGTAGTGGCCAAAAGTTTCGCCAGGATATTTTACAGGAACGCCATTAATATCGGCCTTCCGATCTTCACGAGTCCGGAAGCCGTGAAGGACCTGAAAAACAACGACACGGCTGAAGTGGACGCCACCAAGGGGACTGTCACCAAATCCGGGAGAAAGAAAGCTTATGATGCGGAAGTGTTCCCTGAATTCATAAAAGAGATCATCAGGAGCGGAGGGTTGATGGCTTACGCGAAAAAGATGGGACCCGCGGAAGAGCCAAAACCCGTTAAAAGAAAGAAGAAAGCTGTGCAAAGAAAGAAGATCGTCAAAAGAAAGGCCAAAACTACCAAGAAGACAAAGAAGCACAAGAAATGACAAATATGTCATCCCGGACGGCCGAAAGGCCGATCCGAGATCAAATAATAATTTTTATGTGATCCCCGCTTTCGCGGGGATGACATACTATTAAGTAATAGGAGGATAAATGTACAAGATAGCGGTTTTGCCGGGGGACGGTACAGGACCAGAGGTCATAAGGGAAGGGCTTAAGGTCTTGGACGCGGTCGCGGAAAAGACGGGTTTCAAATATGAAAAGATAATGTATGACCTGGGAGGCGAGCGCTACAAAAAAACGGGTGAAGTGCTCCCGGGCAGCGTCCTTGAGGAGATAAAGACGGCTGACGCTATCTATCTGGGAGCTATAGGCCATCCGGACGTGAAGCCCGGCATCCTGGAGAAGGGGCTTCTTTTGAGCTTAAGGTTCGCGCTTGACCAATATATAAATCTGCGCCCCATTAAATTATATCCGGGCGTGGACTGTCCCCTGAAAGATAAGGGCCCTGAGGACATCGACTTTGTTGTCGTGCGCGAGAATACCGAAGGCCTTTACACGGGAACGGGCGGCCTGCTGAAAGAAGGCACTAAGGACGAGGTGGCCATACAGACTTCGGTGAATACTTATAAAGGCGTGGAAAGATGCCTCAGGTACGCGTTTGAATACGCTAAGAAACGCAACAAGGATAAACAGCTCACGCTTGTCGGCAAGACGAATGTCTTGACCTACGCGTTCGGTTTGTGGGAGAGGACTTTTGAAAAAATGTCTGAAGATTACCCGGACATCAAAACGGGCTACGCTCATGTCGATGCTACCTGCATGTGGATGGTGAAAAATCCGGAATGGTTTGACGTCATCGTGACGGATAACATGTTCGGTGACATCATCACAGATCTTGGCGCCATGATCCAGGGCGGTATGGGTATAGCCGCTGGCGGAAACATCAACCCGGAAGGCGTTTCCATGTTTGAACCGATCGGAGGCTCGGCGCCCAAGTATACGGGGAAGAACGTCATCAATCCGCTCGCCGCGATCTGTGCCGGTGGTATGATGCTGGAGGTGCTCGGCGAGCAGAAAGCCGCGGATCTCGTGGAGAAGGCGGTGATGTCGGTCACTGTCAAAAAGCTGAAGAGTCTTTCGGCCGGCAAGATGGGATATTCGACGCAGGAAGTCGGGGATCTCGTAGTGGAGGCGCTGGGATAGAGCTTGCATCTTTTCGGGACAGGTTTCCTGTAGTAGTGTAAACTGTCGGCTGAAACCAGTCCCGCTATTTTTATAAAGGATAATAAATGATGAAGAAGAAAGCGAAATATAATGTTGGGATAATGGGCGTGACCGGTGCAGTCGGCGGCCAGTTTCTCTCGATACTGGAACAAAGGGACTTTCCGGTGGATGAGCTCCGTCCTCTGGCCAGCGAAAGGTCAAAAGGCAAAAAGGTAGTATTCCGCGGGCAAGAGATCGATGTGCAAATACTCGGCGAAGATTCGTTCGGAGGCATCGACATCGTCCTAGCCTCAGCGGGCGCCTCGCGGAGCAAGGAGTTTTTACCCCACGCGGTCCGGGCCGGTGCTGTCTGCGTAGACAATTCCAGCGCGTTCAGGATGGATAAAGATGTTCCTTTGGTCGTTCCGGAGGTCAATCCCCATGCCATAAGAGCGCATCAAGGCATCATCGCAAATCCCAACTGCTCCACCATCCAGATGGTCCTCCCGTTGTGCGCTATCCATAAAGCCGCGTCGATCGAACGAGTGGTAGTTACCACTTTTCAGTCGGTTTCGGGCGCCGGGCAGAAAAACATCCTAGAACTCGAAAGCCAGGCAGTGCACCTGGGCAATAAAAAGTCCCATTACGGTATCGGGGAACATACCGTTCCCCGGGAGATGGTTAAAGAGTTTGCACATCAGATCGCGTACAATCTCATACCCCATATCGATGTCTTCCAGGACAACCTTTATACCAAGGAAGAGATGAAGATGGTGAACGAGATCCGCAAGATCATGGAGATTCCGGATCTTGCCGTTACTGCTACCTGTGTCCGTGTTCCCGTTTATTACGCTCATTCCGAAAGCGTGAACGTGGAGACCGGCAAGAAGCTCGGTCCAGGACAGGCCAAAGATATCCTTGAAAAATTTCCCGGAATAAAGGTCGTTGACGACCCGGCAGGTTCAAAGTATCCCATGCCTATTTTCGTGGAAGGTAGGGATGAAGTCTTTGTCGGAAGGATCAGGGAAGATGAGTCCGTCGAAAACGGCCTCAACATGTGGGTCGTCGCGGACAACCTCAGAAAAGGCGCCGCCCTCAACGCCATACAGATCGCCGAACACCTTATCAAGTAATATGTCATCCCGGACGAGCCCGCAGGGATCGAGCCGGGACCACATAATATTTTTATTTGATCCCGGCTTTTACCGGGATGACATACATATGCGCAACATAAAGCTTACCATTTCTTACGACGGGACCGATTTTAACGGTTGGCAGGTCCAGCCTAACGGCAGGACAGTCCAGGAAGAGGTAGAAAAAGCGATCGGCAAAGTTTTCGGCAAGCCTCACCGTTTATACGCGGCCAGCCGGACAGATGCCGGTGTCCATGCCGAAAGACAAGTCGCGAATTTCAAGACCGGTCTTTCTTCGACCATACCCACTGGCAAGATACCTGCCGCGTTGAACGCTTATCTTCCCGATGAGGTAGCCATAAAAAGTGCCGAGGAAGTCCCGCCGGGATTCCATTCCCGTTTTGACGCGAAAAGCAAGCATTACAGGTATTACATTATCAACAGCAGGCAGCGCGACCCTTTCGGTGAAAAATACACCTGGCGGGTGCCGTATGAACTTGATGTCTCTTTGATGAAAAAAGAAGCGAAAGTGCTCGTAGGCAGGCATGATTTCAAGTCTTTCCAGGCTAAAGACAAAAGAGAAAGGCATTCCGTGCGCAGGATATTCTATATCAACGTGGCGAAAAAAAAGTCGTTCCTGACGATAGACATTGAAGCTGACGGTTTTCTTTTTAATATGGTCCGCAACATCATGGGTACCCTGGTGGATATCGGCAGGGGATACCTTCCCGGGGGAAGCATGCGGAGCATACTCAAGAAAAAGGACCGGACCCAGGCCGGCCCCACCGCTCCCCCTAAAGGCCTTTTTCTTGTCGATGTAAAATATTGATTTTTTTATTTTCCCCTCTTGACAAGTATACATACTTATAATAAACTTGTATCATACTTGTTAAACAGGAGCTTTTCAATGAAGAGGAAGTACCGTTTCAGGTTTTTTGCCACAGTTTCGGACAGGGGCCAGATATTCATTCCCAAGGTCCTGCAAGAGTATTTTAGTATCCGCAGGCGGGACAAGGTGGAGTTTGAAATAACCGATGATGGGAAGGTCATTTTCAAGAAAAAGGAGGGAGAAGAATGAGGCGAAAGAAAAAGAAGCACCTTCATAAGGTGTCGATCCCAGAAGCGTTAGAAAACAGGTTCGGGAGTTACAACCGAAAGAAAATCCAATTTCTTGTGACTTCGGACGGAGATATTCTCATGCGGAAGAAGAAGGAGGGGAGAAGATGAAAAAGGGACATGTACACAAAGTTACGATCAACGAAAAACGCCGCACGAACAAAAAGCGCAATGATCTTTTGAGGAAGGGCGTATCCACCGACAGCCTCCAGGCAACATTTAATAATTATTACCGGGGCCCGCTCAAAGCGCTGTACAAGAGGATCATGAAGGGGTAAATAAGGATTATCCTTGACAAAAATCCCCAAATATGTTAATTTTACTCCTCTAAAAGTTAATGCTCTCGCTGTAAGTAGCGACATAGAGGAGAATTATGAAAACAACCAGGTTGAAAAAGCATCAGGAAGCTACGCATGACTGGTACGTTGTCGACGTGATGGGCAAGGTTCTCGGCAGGGCAGCTACAGAGATAGCATCGTTACTGAAAGGGAAGAACAGGGTAGATTTTACGCCTCATGTTGACAGCGGTTCGGGAGTAATAGTCCTGAACTGTGACAAGCTGAGGGTTACCGGAAAGAAGGGGCTCCAAAAAGTATATAAACGATATTCGGGTTATCCCAGCGGGCAGAAGGAAACCGCTCACAAGAAAATGATGGAGAAAGACCCCAAATACGTGATCAGGCATGCGGTAAAGGGGATGCTTCCAAAGAGCAAGCTTGGAGCAAGGATGCTCAAACGTTTAAAATTGTATACGGGCGACACCCATCCCCACGCCGCCCAGTTGCCGAAGGAAAAGAAAATATAAGGAAGAGGTATCCGTAAGATGGTGGAGACAAAGCAGGCATATTTCGCAGCTACCGGGAGAAGAAAGGAATCCGTTGCTAGGGTCAGGATCAAGCCCGGGGACGGTAAGGTAAGAGTCAACAAGAGACAAATCGAGGATTATTTCCCCAGGGAGTCGCACCGGATCACAATAATGCAGCCCCTGAAGACGGTCGGAATGGTGGGAAAATTCGATCTTTACGCGAATCTTACCGGAGGCGGGTTGAGCGGCCAGGCGGGGGCTTTCAGGCACGGTATCGCCAGGGCTCTTCTTGAATACGACGAAAATCTACGGAGCACCTTGAAAAAAGCGGGTTTTCTAACGCGTGATCCAAGAGCCAAAGAAAGGAAGAAATACGGACAAAAACGGGCCAGAAAGCATTTCCAATTCTCAAAACGTTAAACACGAAATTACATTTTTTAACTTTAGTAGAAGGTCGCTTAAAAAGCGGCCTTTTTTATTTGAGGAGCACGCGACGGGATTACCTTGCATCTTCTAGTTGCAAAAACAGTAAAATCTTTCCCAACCAAATTTTTTAACGGCATTTTTCTAACTTTCAAAGGGCGTAAAAGAAACTCGCCCCCGCTGCTTTGCTTTGCGAATCCAAGCGACGGGGGTTCAAACAACTTTTACGCTTTTTTCCTTCAAAAGTTAGAAAAATGCCTAAAATTTGTAAATGGGGCCCTTTAATTTTATTGTTTTTGCGAATAGATGAGCAGTTTCTTAACTATGATTATTTTCAAACACATGGCAAATGTCACCGCCGGCGAATATATGCCTGACGGACCATTTCAAAAATTTAGTTTTTCCGGGCATTTTAAGCTGAAGTTGTCGTGGCTACTAAACATGTGTAGGCATGGCAAATGTCCGAGCCCCGAGTATTTCTATTAACGAGGGGCGAGTTTTGCCATGTCAGTTTAAAATGTCCCGAAAAGCGTTAAGAATTTTTGTCGGGCCGGAAGGCATATATCCGCCGGTCTACTGTCACGCGACTTATGTTCGCTTCGCTTCATAAGTTACGGTTTCACTTGACAGGGTAGGGCTGTTTACTTTATACTCTGTTCTTATATTAATTTTGCCCGTAAAGTAATATATTAATACATAAGGAGAAATGATGATAAAAGTCGGAGTAGTGGGAGCGACAGGGTATACCGGCGAAGAACTGGTAGACACTCTTTTAAGAAATCCCGGTGTGGAGATCACTTCCTTGACGGCTCTTGTGGAGAAAGAGGCAGAGTTTTCCGAGCTGTATCCGAAGTTCGGAAAAAAGATCTCGATAGTCTGCAAAAATCTCGATATGGAAGAGGTTTCCGCGAAAAGTGACCTGGTTTTTCTGGCCCTTCCTCACACGGTTTCCATGAAATTCGCGCCGGAGTTCCTTAAAAAGGGGAAGAAGGTCATAGACTTGAGCGCTGATTATCGCCTGCCGTGCGATATTTATGAAAAATGGTACAAGGCGAAGCACGCGGATAAGGAAAACCTTTCGCAGGCTGTTTACGGTCTGCCGGAGATGAACCGTGAGAAGATCAAAAAAGCCGGACTGGTAGCGAATCCGGGCTGCTATCCGACGAGTGTTATTCTGGCCCTTTTGCCGATCATAAAGGCCGTCCGTGAATCCGGACAACCCATCGTGGTGGACTCAAAGAGCGGGGCGACCGGCGCCGGGAGAAAGGCATCCGTGTTTTTATCGTTCGGTGAGGTGGATGAGAATCTAAAGTGCTACAAGGCCAACGAGCACCAGCACATGCCGGAGATGGACCACGTGTTGAGTGAAGCCGCCGGAGGGGAAGTCCGGGTGAACTTTACACCGCATCTTCTGCCGGTGAGGAGGGGAATATTGTCGACGATCTATATCCCCGATAAGGGCCTCCCGTCCACGGGCGAGATATTACGGATGTATAACGATTATTACAAAGACGAGCCATTTGTGCGTGTCCATGATTCCGGGTACATGCCCCAGCTCCTGGACGTGGCGGGGACTAATTTCTGCGATATCGGGATAAAGTCTGCCAGAGGGCTCTTGATCATAGTTTCCGTTATAGATAATCTCCTGAAAGGGGCAAGCGGGCAGGCCGTCCAGAACATGAATATCATGCTGGGGGAGGAAGAAACAGCGGGTCTTTTATGAAGAAGCATATTTTACCCAAAGGATTTCTTGCGGGCGGGATCCACTGCGGATTAAAAAGGAAGCGGAAGGATCTTTCGCTTTTTTATTCGGGCAGCCCCTGCAAGGCTGCGGCGGTCTTTACCACGAATCTCGCCATGGCCGCGCCTGTCATCCTGGGGCGGGAGAAAATAGAAAAAGACAGCCACGCGCAGGCGGTGATAGTCAATAGCGGCAACGCTAATTGCATGACCGGTAAGCGCGGCATCGCGGACGCAAAAAAAATGGCCAAAGCTACGGCTCGCCAGTTGGATATCCCGGAAAACATGGTGCTGGTCTCGTCTACCGGGGGCATCGGGAAGTTTCTTTCCATGGGCCCGATCCTCAAGGGATTACCACGCCTGGTTTCAGGGTTGTCCCAGGACGGTATCGCCGATGCGGCAGAAGGGATAATGACCACGGACCGGTTCCCGAAGATCGCGTCGCGGACTTTCAAGGTGAAAGGCAAAAAAGTGACTGTTACGGGAGTGGCCAAAGGAGCGGGGATGATCAACCCCAACATGGCCACGATGCTCTCTTATGTATTGACCGATATCAACATAACTTCCGGCGCGCTTAATCTGGCGCTGCGGGAAAGTTGTGATGTATCTTTTAACGCGATCACCGTGGACGGGGAGATGAGTACCAATGATACTGTAATGCTTCTCGCGAACGGGGAAGCCGGGAACACGATAGTTACCGAGGCTGATGCCGCTTTCAAGCGTTTTCGGAAGAACCTGGACATCGTTACGAAGGAACTCGCGGGCATGATCGTTCGGGACGGGGAAGGAGCCAGCAAGTTCATAGAGGTCCATGTCAAGGGGGCCAGGAGCAAGGCTGACGCCAAAATAGCCGCCGGGTCTATAGCCAATTCGATACTGGTCAAATGCGCGGTCCAGGGAGGCGACCCCAACTGGGGACGAGTGGCTTCTTCGGTAGGCGCCAGCGGCGCGGTTTTTGACCCGGGCAAGCTGGAAATAATCCTGGACGGCGTGGCATTTTTTAAACGGGGCAGGAACGCCTCTCCGGGAAAACGGAAAAAAGCGGAAGTGTTCAAGAAAAAAGATGTTAAAATAGAGGTCAATCTGCATTCCGGCAGATCCGAGACGGTCATGTATACCTGTGATATATCGAAGAAGTATATAACCTTAAACTCGTATTATACGACTTAAATAAGGGATAAGCGTTAAGCGGTAAGGGGTAGGAGATGGAAGAAGCGATAAAAAAGAGCCAGGTGCTGATAGAGGCGCTGCCGTATATCAAGAAGTTTTTCAACAAGGTAGTGGTCATAAAGTACGGCGGAAATTCTCTCGAGAACAAGGATGTCCGTGAAATGGTGCTCCAGGATATCGTGTTCATGCGTTACGCGGGCATGAAACCTGTCCTGGTGCATGGCGGCGGGCCGCATATAACGGAGAAGCTGAAAGAAGCCGGCATCGAACCTAAATTCATCGGGGGCTTGAGGGTCACGAGCAAGGAATCGATGGGGGTGATCGATTCGGTCCTCATGGAAGTGAATAAAGACCTGGTAGACGAGATCAACGGTTTTGGAGGAGAAGCGTTCGGGCTCAGCGGGAAAGAGAACAACATGATCCAGGCTTTACCGGCCAAGGGGAAGGAAGATCTGGGATATGTAGGCAGCGTCAAGGCTATAAATACCACGATCCTGGAAAGGCTGATCAACACCAACATGATCCCGGTCGTGTGCCCGGTCGGTAAAGGCGGCGATAACGAGCTTTACAACATAAACGCCGATGAAGCCGCCAGCAATATCGCAGTGGCGCTGAGTGCGGAAAAGTTCGTTATTTTAACGAACGTGCGCGGTGTAATGAAGGACAAGGAAGATCCTGGATCGTTGTTCCATTCTTTGACCTTTAAGGCCACGAACCATCTTATAGAAACCGGAGTGATAGACGGAGGCATGCTGCCCAAGACCATGGCGTGCTTGGGAGCTCTTGAAAGAGGAGTGCGCAAGGCCCACATAGTCGAGGCCGACCTCCCTCACGCGCTTCTTCTGGAGATTTTCACCGATAAAGGTATCGGGACAGAGATAATCAAAGAGTAACGTAACACCCCACACTTCCGTGTGGGGAATGATACTATACAGGCGGAAGCCTGTAGAGGTGACATATGAAACTAAACGAGGTAAAAGAATTGTATGAAAAATATGTGATGCCGACGTATACCCGGCAGGAACTCTGCCTGGTCAAGGGTGACGGTATATGGGTGGAGGATACCGAAGGGAAAAAATATCTGGATTTTTTTCCAGGCTGGGCAGTAAGCGGCATCGGCCATTGTCATCCCAGGGTCGTAGACAAACTCCGGGAACAATTGGGCAGGATACTTCATGTCTCGAATAATTTTTATAACGATGTCCAGCCCGTCCTGGCCCAAAAGATCATCCAGCATTCTTTTCCGGGTAAGGTCTTTTTCGCCAACAGCGGCGCCGAGGCCAATGAAGGCGCGATAAAGCTCGCCCGCCGTTACGGCCGTCCGGGAAGATACGAGGTCATAACAATGGAAAAGTCTTTTCACGGCCGGACACTGGCGACATTGACAGCGACCGGCCAGGATAAGATAAAAAAGGGTTTTGAGCCTCTTCCTGAAGGGTTCAAGCATGTCCCGTTCAATGACATAGACGCTTTTACCCGAGCGATCACCGAAAAGACCGCGGCGGTGATCATTGAACCTATCCAGGGAGAGGGCGGGATAAATGTCCCGGACACGGATTACATGCGCATGCTCGAGAAAGTATGCCGCGAGAAGGATATTCTCCTTATCGTGGACGAAGTCCAGACAGGCATGGGCCGAACGGGGGAAATGTTCGCGTATAAGCATTATGGGATCGAACCAGATGCCATGACGCTTGCCAAATCCCTTGGAGGAGGGCTTCCCATCGGGGCGCTGGTGGTCGGCGAAAAATGCGTCGAGGCTTTGCCGCCCGGGACCCACGCTTCGACTTTCGGAGGAAGTCCTATTGTCTGTTCCGCTGCGCTCGGTGTCTTTGAGGCGATAGAGGAGGATAAGCTCCTGGAAAACGCGTTATCGGTGGGTAAATATCTTTTGGGCCGCCTGGAGGAGATGAAAAAGAAAATGCCCGTCATCAAACTGATAAAAGGCAAGGGGCTGATGATAGGGGCAGAGCTGGACATGGAAGATGCTTCTGGGATAGCCGAGGGGTGTATGAAAGAAGGCCTTTTGATAAACTGTACCCAGAAAAACATTCTGCGGATAATGCCTCCTCTTACGGTCAAAAAAGAAGAGGTGGATCTGGCCATCAAGAAATTATCCAAGGTATTGGAGGAAGCATGAAAAAGGACCTGATAAGCATAAACGATCTTAGTTCTGAAGAGATCTTCGATATTATAAAGCTGGCAGGCAAGCTGAAGAAAAAGCCATTGCTTTACAAACAGCTGTTCAGGAATAAGACTTTGGCCCTTTTGTTCCAGAAACCGTCGAACCGCACGAGGATATCATTCGAGGTGGCCATGGTCCACCTGGGCGGGCATGCTCTTTACCTTGCTCCGAATGAGATACAGATGGGTAAACGCGAGTCCGTGAAGGATGTAGGATGTGTTATTTCCCGTTACGTGGACGGGATAGTGGCCAGGGTGTTTTCTCACCAGGACGCGGAGGAGCTGGCTCACTATTCGGATGTCCCGGTCATAAACGGATTATCCGATCATGAGCATCCCTGCCAGGCCCTGAGCGATATTTTCACAGTCTCGGAAAACATGAAAAACCTCAAGAAAACAATTGTTTCTTATGTGGGAGACGGGAACAATGTTTTGAATTCTTTGCTGATGACGTGCGCCAAGGCCGGGGTGAACATGAAAGTGGCAACGCCGGCAGGTTACCGGCCGCCTGAGGATATATACGAAGAAGCGGTAATGACGGCCGCGAAAAACGGCGCGTTGATAAAGTTGTTTGATGATCCCCGCCAGGCGGTAGAGGGCAGCGATATCGTATACACCGATGTCTGGGTGAGCATGGGCCAGGAAGCAGAAAGGGAGAAGCGGCTCAAGGATTTCGCTTCATTCCAGGTGAATGAAGAACTGATGAAGGCGGCGAAAAAAGGCGCTCTTATCATGCATTGTCTCCCGGCTCACCGCGGGGAAGAGGTCACCGACGTCATCGACGGGAAGAATTCAATTATTTATGACCAGGCGGAGAATCGCATGCATGTTCAAAAAGCGATCCTGCTGAAATTGTTAGGCCGCAAGTAAAGGAGCTGAAAATGGCGAAAAAGAAAGTCGTACTTGCATATTCGGGAGGGCTGGACACCTCCGTGGCTTTAAAATGGCTTATGGATAAAGGATTCGACGTGGTATGTTTCATGGCCGATGTGGGCCAGGGCGCGGAGGTGGAAAGCGCTCACAAACGGGCCCTTAAAATAGGCGCGTCGAAATGTATCGTCAAAGACCTCCGGAAAGAGTTTGTGACCGGTTACGCTTTCCGGGCTCTTAAGGCCGGAGCGCTTTATCAGGGAAAATATAACCTGGCCACGGCTTTATCGCGGCCTTTGATAGCGGCCGCCATGGCAAAAACGGCAAAAGATGAGAAGGCCGGGAATGTTGCTCACGGGTGTACCGGTAAGGGTAATGACCAGGTGCGTTTCGAGGTGACGTTCCACCTGAAAGCCCCGGGGCTGAAGATAATAGCGCCTGTCCGGGAATGGGAACTTACCACCCGCGAACAGGAAATAGATTACGCGAAGAAACACAAGCTGCCTATCGAACAGACGAAGGAGAAAGTCTACAGCATTGACCGCAACCTGTGGGGAATAAGCGTGGAAGGCGGGAAGCTGGAAAACCCGTGGACCGAACCTCCGAAGGAAACCTATATCACGGTGGCTCCTCCTGAGAAGGCCCCGGCAAAAGCAGAATATGTCGTCATCGGGTTCAAGAAAGGAGTGCCGGTCACTCTTAACGGCAAGAAATATGATCCGATCAGCCTGGTGGAAAAGCTTAACCGTGCCGGGGGGAAACACGGCATCGGCAGGGTGGATATGATCGAGGACCGCCTGGTAGGCATAAAGTCACGTGAAATATACGAAGCACCCGCTTCGACGATCCTTCACGCCGCGCATGTCGCGCTTGAAGAATTAGTGCTCGACAGGGAGACCCGGCGCTACAAAGCGGGTATTGCCGGCCTGTATTCAGAAATAGTTTACTACGGATTATGGTTCGCGCCTCTTAAAGATGCTATCGACGCTTTTGTCGATAAGACACAGGAGAGTGTTTCCGGCGAAGTCAAGATGAAACTCTGCAAAGGCGCGGCTACGGTAGCCGGAAGGAAAAGCCCCCACTCCCGTTACAAGCGAGAGCTTGCCACTTACGGGGAAGGGGATGTTTTTGACCAGTCTTTGGCCAAGGGGTTTATTGACCTCTGGGCGATGCCGTATAGGAAATAGTGGATCGTGGTTCGTCATTCGTGATTCGCTTCTACGATTCACGAAAACCGAACGACGAACGACGAAACAAGGGAGCTGACATGAACAAGATGTGGGGCGGGAGATTCTCGAAGAAGATGGATCCGCGCGTGATGGATTTTACGTCCAGCCTGGGTGTCGACATCATCCTTGCCAAGTATGATTGCCTGAGCAGTAAGGTCCATGTGGAGATGCTTGCCAAGTGCGGATATCTCACCAAGAAGGAAAAGGGCGAACTGGTCAAGACGCTTGATGAACTTTATAAAAAGATCGAAAAAGGCACCTGGGCGGTCGGTAACTATGAGGATATCCATTCGGCGATACAGGCCTATGTCGAGAAAAAAGCTCCGGGGGCGTCGAAAAAACTGCATACCGGCAGGTCCCGGAACGAACAGGTGGTCAACGATGTCCGGCTTTACTGCAAGGACAGCGTCCGGCGGATATCAAAACTTATTGACGACCTCCAGAAGGGACTCGTAGCACTTGCCGAACGGACTGTAGACATTATTGTTCCCGGTTATACACATCTCAACCGGGCACAGCCCGTGCTTTTCGCGCACCTGGTCATGGCGTATGTCGAGATGCTCCAGCGCGACAAAGAACGTATTGAAGACGCCGGACGGCGTTGCGACGTTTCGGTCATGGGTTCAGGGGCGCTGGCGGGGTCTTCTCTTGAGTTGGACAGGAAGTTCACCGCGGAAAAACTTTCTTTCAAGAATATTTCCGCGAACAGTATCGACGCGGTGAGCGACCGGGATTTCATTGTGGAGATCGTCTCTTCCCTGAGCCTTATCGCCGTGCATCTTTCGCGGATAAGCGAGGATTTCATTTTATACAGCACTTTGGAATTCGGTTTTCTGGAGATAGGGGAGGATTACTGTACCGGAAGTTCTTTTATGCCGCAGAAGAAAAACCCTGATGTTCTGGAGCTTTTCCGGGGTAAGGCCTCCCGGGTCATCGGCGCACTGAACTCGCTCTTGATACTTCTTAAAGGACTGCCCCATGCGTATAACCGGGACCTCCAGGAGGATAAGGAGCCCTTGTTCGAGTCCGTTGAACTGGTCGCGGCAGAGCTCGAGATCATGGCCGGGCTGGTAAAGACCATAAAACTGGTCAAAGCCCGGGCGAAGGAGGCTCTGGAGGACGAGTTTATTTATGCTACCGATCTTGCGGAATACCTGGTCCGCAAGGGCGCGGCTTTTAAGGACGCGCATGATATCGTAGGCGAGATCGTCCGGTACTGCACCCAGAAGGGTGTGAACATATCGGACTTGTCGATATCGGAGCTGAGAAAGTTTTCGGAAAAGCTCGAGGAAGACGTGTGTGATTTTCTTAATCCGGAAACTTCGGTAAAGATGAAGAAGACGCCCGGCGGGACGAATCCGCGGTTTGTCAAAAGAGAGATAAACCGCTGGAAGAAAAAACTGAGGAGTTAGCATGCACGAATTTGATTACAAGAACGGGATCCTGCACTGTGAAGAGATGTCTCTGACCGAGGTCGTGGAGAAATTTCCGACTCCATTTTTTCTTTACAGCCCCAAGACCCTGATCGATCATTTCCTGAAAATAAAGGAAGCTTTCAAGGATCTGGACCCCCTTGTGTGCTTTTCGATGAAATCTAACTCCAACCTGAATATCTGCAAGCTCCTGGTCAACACGGGGGCCGGGCTGGATATCGTGTCGGGAGGCGAACTTTATAAGGCCCTCAAGGTAGGGTGTCCTCCGGAAAGAATAGTCTATGCCAGTGTCGGCAAGACCGAGGCCGAGATCGGCAAAGCCATCAAGGTGGGGATACTTTCATTTAATGTGGAATCGGTCCCGGAACTGATAATGATCGATACCGTGGCCAAAAGGCTGAAGAAAAAGCCCGGGGTAGCTCTCCGTGTCAACCCGGACGTCAAACCCGATACGCATGATTACATAACTACCGGGACAAAGGAGAAGAAGTTCGGCATAGATTTTAAGGTGGCCGAGGATGTGTTCGATAACGCCAATAAATATTCTAACGTTTCTATAAAAGGTCTGCATATCCATATTGGATCGCAGATAACGGAGACGGGACCTTTTGTCGATGCCATAGAGAAGGTCCTCGATTTTCTGGACAAAAGCAAGATCGAGATAGAATGGCTGAACCTTGGAGGCGGATTCGGCATCGATTACGGGAAAGAGAAAGCCAGAACAGCACAGGAGCTTTCCGAAAAGATAGTCCCTCTTTTAAAAGACAGGTCCTTCAAGATCATCCTTGAGCCCGGACGTTTTATCGTGGGGAATGCCGGTATCCTGGTATGCAAGGTACTGTATATCAAGACCGGCGCCACCGGAAAGAAGTTCGCCGTTGTCAATGCGGGTATGAATGATTTCATCCGGCCTACTCTCTACGAGGCTTACCACGAGATCCTGCCGATCGTCCAGCAGGACGCGAAGACTTATAATTACGATGTGGTCGGGCCGATATGCGAGAGCGGCGATTATCTGGCCCTGGACAGGGACCTGCCCGAGCTTGTCGCCGGGAATTACATAGCGGTGATGGGGGCGGGCGCTTACGGCTATGTCATGGCTTCCAATTATAATTCCAGGCCAAGACCCGCGGAACTCATGGTCTTCGAGGGCGAGGTCAAGGTAGCCCGCCGCGCGGAGACACAGAAGGACCTGATAGGGGGCGAGAAGATAATTCTTTAAGAACAAGGATCAGCAAAATGAACAGGAAATACAATATAGCTTTTACAAAAGTCGTAGCCAGCGGCAATGATTTCGTGATCATCGATAACAGGAGCGGTGAACTGGACACCCACGATATCGATTATTCGTCCATGGCCAGGGAATTATGCCCCAGGAGGTTTTCGGTGGGCGCTGACGGTCTCTTGGTCCTGGAGAACTCGGACAAGGCGGATTTCCGTATGCGCATAATCAATCCGGACGGGTCGGAAGTGACCATGTGCGGCAACGGCGCGCGCTCGAGCGCTCTTTACGCCTCCGTCAACGGCTGCGGGGAAAATATGGTGATAGAAACAGGAGCCGGCCTGATCGATGCCGCGGTGAGCGGGGACAGCATCAGGCTGAAGATGAGCGACCCTACTGACATAAAGCTCGGGATCAGGCTTGGTATCGGCCCGACTATTATGGACGTCCATTATATCAATACAGGGGTGCCCCATGTGGTGCATCTTGTGGAGCATCTGGAAGAGTACCCGGTGAAAGAGATGGGGCAAAAGATACGCGAACATTCCTTGTTCGCCCCAGAAGGGACCAACGCTGATTTTGTCGGGGAGATCGCGGAAGGCCGGGCCCGTATCCGGACTTATGAGAGAGGTGTCGAGGACGAGACTCTGGCTTGCGGGACGGGAATTACCGCATCCGCTATCATTCTGGGCCTTTTAGGACAGGTCTCACCGCCGGTCAGGCTGCAGGCAAAAAGCGGAGAAATGCTGACTGTTCACTATAACATCTCAGGCAAGAAAGTATCGGATGTGTACCTTGAGGGTGGAGCAATCATAGTTTATGAAGGGAGAGTGTGATAATGTGGAAGGGGTCATATGTGGCTTTGGCAACGCCGTTTGAAAACGGCAAAGTCGATGAAAAAAAATATAGAAAACTCATCGAGTTTCATATTAACAATGGCACGGATGGGCTTGTTCCATGCGGGTGTACAGGGGAAGCGGCTACCCTGACCACTACCGAACAAAAACATCTTATAAAAGTAGCGGTGGAAACTTCGGACAAACGAGTCCCGGTAATCGCTGGCACGGGGTCTAACTGCACCCAGGAAGCGATAGAACTGACATCCTATGCCAGGAAAGCCGGGTGCGACGGGGCTTTGATAATAACCCCTTATTACAATAAACCGACGCCTGAGGGCCAGTACCGGCATTATGTGGAGATCGCGAAGGCCACGGATATCCCTATCATGCTCTACAATGTACCTTCGCGTACGGGCATCTCGCTTCTTCCTGAGACTGTCGCCAGACTGTCAAAGATCGATAATATTGAAGCCATCAAAGAAGCTGCTGGCAGCGTGCAGCAGGTCATGGACATCAGGGCTCTTTGTGATATCGCCATAATGAGCGGTGACGACGCCATGACCCTGCCGTTCATGACGGTAGGAGCGACGGGAGTTGTGAGCGTCGTGGCAAATATTATACCGGGAAAAGTCCATGAACTGGTCCAGTTTTTTTTGGACGGCCATATCGACCGTAGCAGGGAGATACATTTCGAGATAATGGATCTTTGCAAAGCGATGTTTATCGAGACCAACCCCATACCGGTGAAGACCTCGATGGCCATGATGGACATGATCAATGAGGAGTGGCGCCTGCCGCTCTGCGAAATGAGCGACGCGGGCAGGACCAGGCTCGAGCAGGTACTGAGAAGGTATGGACTAGTTAAATAAGTGATGATACTTAGACGCTTAATGGAGGCCTTATGATCCGTATAGGGATAAGCGGTATCGCGGGCAAGATGGGGCAGCGCATCGCCGACCTCGCCATGAAGGAAGGGGATATTCGCATAGCCTGCGCTCTTGAGAAAGAAGGCAGTCCGATGATCGGGAATAGCGATTACGGCGTTGTCGTTACTTCCGAGGTTGAAAGCGCCTGCGATGATATTGATTGCCTGATAGAGTTCACTTCACCCGAAGCGACTTTACGTCATGTCGATATCTGCGTTAAAAAAAAGATCCCCATGGTCATAGGCACGACGGGGCTGGGCCCCGAAGGCGAGAACAGGATCGCGGAAGCCGCAAAAAAAATACCTGTTGTTTTCTCACCGAACATGGCGATCGGGGTGAATCTTCTCTTTAACCTGGTAAAGGAAGCTGCGAGGGTCCTGGAAAAAGATTTTGAGATAAAGATCGACGAGACCCATCATGTCCATAAGAAGGACGCTCCAAGCGGCACGGCAAAAATGATAGCGAAGGTCATCAGGGAATCCTCCGGGGTCGATGCCCCTATTGAAGCTTTTCGGGAGGGCGAGGTCATCGGAAATCACGGTATCATTTTCGACGGGAAATATGAAAAACTTGAGATAAGGCATGACGCCAAATCGCGGGATGTTTTCGCGGCCGGAGCCATCGAAGCCGCCAAATTTGTCGCAGGAAAAGCTCCCGGGTTATATAGCATGGCCGATGTCCTGGGCCTAACATGATTATGGATCCGTGGGGGTGGGTGGCGCGACAGTGTCCGAGCACCGCACAAGCCAGCGGCGCGGAGGCGCGCAGGACACTGAGCGATAGGACCCGCACACTGGATTGTGGATAATGGATGTTGGAGGAGGAGATACATGCAAATAGATTTTGCGGAGCGTTTGAAAAAGTTACCCCCATATCTTTTCGAGGAGATCGACAAAGCGAAACAGAAGGCCGTGGATGAGGGCCGTCCGGTTATAGACCTTGGTGTCGGTGACCCGGACAAGCCTACTCCGGATTTCATAATAAAGAAGCTGCACAAGGCCAGCCTTGACCCTTCAACTCATAATTACGCCTTGAATAAAGGGCTGAGAAGCCTGCGTGAAGCTATGGCCTCTTGGTATAGATCACGTTTTGGTATAGATCTTGATCCGGATACGGAAGTCCTTCCTCTTCTGGGTTCGAAAGAGGGGATAGCGCATATACCTCTGGCTTTTATAAATCCGGACGACGAAGTGCTTATACCCGATCCGGGGTACCCTCCTTATAATTCAGGCTCGATCTTTGCGGGGGCGAAAGTCCACCGCATGCCCCTTCTGGCGGAGAACGCGTTTCTCCCGGACCTGGAAAGTATAGACGCGGGAACGGCCGGCAGGTGTAAACTCATGCATATAAATTATCCTAACAATCCTACCGGAGCCGTATGCGACAAGGGTTTTTATGAAAAAGTCGCGGCGTTCGCCGAGAAGTATGGTATCATCGTGTGTTCGGACGCGGCTTATACCGAGATGAGCTATGATAATTATTCTCCTCCCAGCTTTCTTGAAGTGCCGGGCGCGAAGGAAGTAGGGATCGAATTTCATTCTCTTTCAAAGACTTTCAACATGACTGGATGGAGAGTAGGCATGGCGGTAGGCAACGCGAAAGTCCTGGAGGGGCTTGCGAAAGTCAAATCTAACATAGATTCAGGGATATTTACCGCTATCCAGCTGGCTTCAATAGAAGCTTTAGATCACGCGAAGAAAGTGAAGAAAGAGTTGAACCAGATGTACAGGGACAGGCGCGACACGCTTGTCGACGGGCTGAATAAAGCCGGGTGGAAAGTACAGAAACCCCTGGCCACGTTTTATATATGGGCGCCTGTCTTCGGGGGGTACGATTCGACCGGTCTGGCCAAAGCCCTGATGGAAAAGGCGGACATCGTTGTTACTCCCGGGGTCGGTTTCGGCCAGCACGGGGAAGGTTATGTGCGGATGGCGATAACAAGAGACAAATCGAAGCTGGAAGAAGCTGTCCGGCGTATAAAGAAAGCGTTTTTCAGCTGAAAATGGCGATCATCTTTGCAGGTATAGGGTCGAATATCGGCGACAAAAAGGCTAACCTTGATGAAGCGATAAAACGGTTAGAGGAGGAAGAAGAGATAAGGATCACGGCAAAATCCTCCTTTTACGAGACCCGCCCTGTCGGCGGTCCGCGGCAGGAAGACTACTTGAACGGTGTGATAAAGATCGAAACCTCTCTTTCCCCTGAAAGCTGCCTCGTCGTGTTCAAGGCAATAGAAAAAGATATGGGCCGTGTCCCGGCCGGCCGCAGCCACCCGAGGGCAATAGACCTTGATATCTTGTTCTATGAAGACCTGGTAATGGAAACCGGTGAGCTTGCGATCCCCCACCCGCGGCTGCAGGAAAGATATTTTGTTCTGCGTGGGCTTGCCGAGATAGCACCGGACGCTGTGCACCCGGTGTTGGGGAAGACGGTGAGGGAATTGTACGAGGGGATATTGGATAATGGAGTTAGTAGTTTGTAGTTAGATTCGTGGGGGGCAGGTGGTGCGACAGTGTCCGAATAGAGTTCAAAGCAGTTTGCGGTGTAAAAGCATAGTGCAGTATGTCCCCATACAGGGAGGATCCACACCGGGCGGAGGGGCCCTGGCAGGGAACATACTGCACTGTACAGCTTGCACCCGGGCACAGCACAAATGAAATGTGGATGCGCTCAGGATACTGAGCGACAGGATCCGCACACTGGATGTTGGATATGAGAGTGATAACGAAGATAGATGACATGAAGAGATACTCGCGGGAAGCGAGAAAAGAGGGCAAGTCGATAGGTCTTGTGCCTACCATGGGTTTCCTGCACGAAGGGCACATGAGCCTGGTAAGGGCGGCTGGTGAGGAGTGCGATGTAGTTGTGCTGAGCATTTTCGTCAACCCCGTCCAGTTCGGTCCTGACGAGGATTATAAAAAGTACCCCCGCGATATGGAAAGGGATAAAAAGATAGCCGAAGAGACAGGAGTGGATCGCATTTTCGCTCCGGGAGTTGATGAGATGTATCCGGACGGATACGCGACGTATGTCGAGCCTGAAGGTCACATGGCTTCTATCCTTTGCGGGAAGTCCCGCCCGGGGCATTTTAAGGGGGTGGATACCGTTGTGGCCAAGCTTTTCAATATCGTGTCACCGGGCAAAAGTTACTTTGGACAGAAAGACGCTCAACAGGCGGTGATCATCAGGCAGATGGTGAAGGACCTGAACATGAACACCGAAATACGGGTGATGCCGATAGTGCGGGAAGATGACGGCCTGGCTGCCAGTTCGCGTAATGCCTATCTTACCGGAGATGAAAGACGTCAGGCTCTCAGGTTGTATAATTCTCTAAAAAAAGCAGAGAAGCTGGTTGCTGAAGGTGAACTTTTGGCAGGGAAGATCAAAAAAGAAATAGAAAAGGTCCTGGTAGAAGGGGAAGATATAAGGATCGATTATATCGAAGTCGTCGATGCGGAAACGTTAGAACCGGTCGAGAATGTGAGAGATAACGCATTAGTGGCCGTGGCAGCTTTTGTCGGGAACACAAGGTTGATCGATAACACAGTGGTAAGGATATAATTATGAAACCTGTACAATTTGACGCGAAATATAAAGAACACCTGCAGCGAAAGATAGCGGATCTGAGAGAAGAAAAGGACGCGCTGATCGTGGCCCACAACTACCAGCGCGACGAGATCCAGGAGATAGCCGACATCACCGGCGATTCTTATGCCCTGGCTCGCGAGGTCACTAAATCCAGGCATAAAGTCGTTGTCTTTTGCGGGGTGAAATTCATGGCTGAAAGCGCTTCCATCCTCAACCCGGAAAAGACCATACTGCTCCCGGTCGAGGAAGCGGGATGCCCCCTGGCAGAGATGGCCACCGTGGAAAAGCTCCGGCAGAAAAAAGAAGAATATCCGGAAGCAGCAGTGGTGTGTTACGTGAACTCCACGGCAGCGGTCAAAGCGGAAAGCGATATATGCTGCACTTCTTCAAATGCCATCGAGATCGTGAGATCCCTCAAGGAAGACAAGATCATATTTGTCCCGGACAAGAACCTCGGCCGCTATGTCAGGGAACGCGTGCCGGAGAAGGAGATCATACCGTGGGAGGGATACTGCGTCGTGCACATGAGACTGACCAGGGAAGAGGTCCTGAAGACGAAAGAACTCCATCCCGAAGCCGAGTTCATAGCTCATCCGGAATGCCGGAAAGAGGTGCTGGAACTGGCGGATTACATAGGGAGCACCGCCGGCATGATAAAGTACGTCAGGGAATGCCCCAGGAGCGAATTCATCATAGGGACCGAGACGGGCATTATTTATAAATTGAAAAGAGATAACCCCGACAAGAAATTTTACATACCCACGGAACAATTCGTGTGCGCCAACATGAAGCTTACGACGCTGGGCTGGCTGGCGAGGTCCCTCGAACAGATGGTCTACAAAATAGAGGTCCCTGAAGAGATCGCCGCAAAGGCCCGCGGGACATTGGAACGGATGCTGGAAGTGATGGAGAGTAAAAAATGAAAAGGAAGACGATAGGGATCATAGGTTGCGGAGTAATAGGTTCGGCGCTTGCCGAGGACGCGGATAAAAACCTCAAGGACCACATAGAAAGGATCGTCCTTTTCGACGTGGATCCGCAGAAAAGCAGCACGCTTGTCCGGGGTCTTTCAGGCGCAGTAGTAGTCAGCGGCATCGACGAATTAGTGGCGGAGTCGGATCTTGTAATAGAAGCGGCCACACCCAAGGTTGTTGAGGAGATTCTCAAGGGTGCCATCTCCAGCAGCAAAGACGCGATGATAATGAGCGTGGGCGGGATCCTGGGCAATGAAGGACTTCTCTATGACGCCAGCGAGCGCGGGATCCGGATACTTGTTCCCTCAGGCGCGATAGCCGGGATAGACGCGGTGAACGCTGCCAAACAAGCAGGGATAGAGAGCGCGACGATCATTACCCGCAAACCTCCCGCGTCCATAAAAGGTGCACCTTATCTTTCGGAAAATAATATTGATGTTGATAACATAAAGGAAGAGACAGTCGTTTTCGAAGGTGACGCATTGGACGCGATAAAGGGTTTTCCCAAGAATATAAATGTTTCGGCTCTTCTTTCGATCGCCGGCATAGGCCCTGAAAAGACCAGGGTGAAGATAGTCATCTCTCCCGATTATACACGCAACACGCACGAAATAGAGATCAGGGGGAAGGCTGGGACCATCATGACCCGCACGGAGAATGTTCCATCGCCCGCCAATCCCAAAACCAGTTATCTCGCGGTACTTTCCGCCATAGCCTCGCTCAGAGGTTACTTCGATTCCGTACGCATCGGGACGTAGTCATCAGAATTGCTTTCTGCAAAAACAACAAAATCCTTCTGTTTACCTTAAATGTCTTTCCGGCGAATATATGCCTTTCGTCCCGACAAAAATTCTTAACGCTTTTCGGAACATTTTAAACTGACATGGCAAAACTCGCCCCTCGTTACAGGAATACTCGGGGCTCGGACAGTTGCCATGCCTACGCATGTTTAATAGCCATGACAACTTCAGCTTAAAATGCCCGGGAAAAGCTAAATTTTTGCAATGGTCCGTCAGGCATATATTCACCGGCAGTGACATTTGCTATATCTACCAGCAAAAACAATAAAGTCAAAGGGACCCATTTCCAAATTTTAGGTATTTTTATAACTTTCGAAGGGAAAAAGCGTAAAAGCCTGTTTGAGCCCCCGTCGCTTTGCGAAGCAAAACGACGGGGGCGAGTTCTTTTACGCCCTTTGAAAGTTAGAAAAATACCGTTAAAAAATTTGGTTGGGAAAGATTTTATTGTTTTTGCAGAGTTATTCATTCTGACACTGTATGCTTTCCGACATGTCCCTGATACCCCTTGACATAATACGTCCTTCATGCTAATTTATGCCTGACATTTCTTGTCGCAAAAATAAAAATTAATAAAATATAAATATCATGCAGATCGCGTTAATGCTAATAGGTGGCGTAGGATTGTTTTTCTTCGGCATGCAGATCATGTCTGATGGGCTGAAGAATATTGCCGGCGACCGCCTTAAAAATATCCTTCGCGCGGTCACAAAACTGCCTATTATCGGTATCCTTGCAGGAGCCGGGATCACGTGTCTTATCCAGTCTTCCAGCGCGACGACCGTCATGGTCGTCGGGTTCGTTAATGCCGGTCTCTTGGCCTTGAAACAGGCCATAAGCGTTGTAATGGGGGCGAATATCGGAACAACGTTTACCGCCTGGCTTGTTTCTTCCATGGCTGTTTTCAGGATCACCAATTATGCTCTTCCCGCCATAGGTATCGGTTTCGCCATTAAAACTTTCGGTAGGACAAAAAACGCAAAATACTGGGGCACAGCGCTCATGGGTTTTGGTCTTCTTTTTCTGGGGCTGGGATTCATGAAAGAAGCCTTTGATCCGCTGAAAGAAAGCCAGCAGGTCAAGGATATGTTCGCTGCCTTCAGCAGAAATCCCATGCTTGGGGTGTTGGTGGGCATGCTTATTACCATGTTGATCCAGAGCTCCAGCGCCACTATAGCCATCGTCCAGGTCATGGCTTTTAACGGCATTATAAGTTTTCCAGCCGCGATCCCGTTGATGCTAGGGGATGATATAGGGACGACCATTACCGCGCAGTTGGCAGCTGTGGGGACGACACTGCCGGCAAGGCGGGCGGCGATGTCACATACTTTGTTTAATGTCATAGGTGTATCCTATATGTTGGTATTTGTCTATAACGGGTGGTTTGTAAAAGCGATAGATTTTATTATCCCCGGCGAGGTGACGCTTAAAAACGTCATGTTTCACATCGCCGTCGCTAACAGTGTTTTTAAGATTTTCAATGTTTGTCTTTTTCTCCCCTTTATCGGGGTCCTGGAAAAATTGAGCATCATGCTGGTCCCGAGAAGAAAAGGGGCTATCGAACTGGGTCCCCGGTATCTGGAAAAGCATCTTTTGAATACTCCGCCCATCGCCCTGGGACAGGCGCGCAAAGAAATGGTCCGCATGCTCGGCTTGGCCAATAAATCAGTAGGGATCACCGTGAAGAGTTTTCTGGAAAACGATCTAAGTACGGTAAAACCCGTGCTTAAAATGGAGCAGGCGGTCGATAATCTGCAGTCGGAGATAACCCAGTATCTGATAGAACTTTCACAGAGAAATCTTACTCAGGAAGAATCCGAAGAACTTCCGGTGCTGATCCACAGCGTGAACGACATTGAAAGGATAGGCGACCATTCCGAAAATATCTTTGAGCTCAGCGAACGTAAAATAGAGAGAAGGCTGACGCTTCCGGAGAATGCCATCAGAGAGCTGAATCTGATGTGGAATGAACTTAATAGCATGATGATCGAGACCGAAGAAGCCCTGAGTAAGAATGATACCCAGCGGGCCGAAAGCGTTATCATGAGGGAACAGAAAATAAACCATTTACAGATCGAGCTTAAGCGATCTCATGCGAATCGTTTAAATAACAACGAGTGCGGACTCAAGGCCGGCATAATGTTCATGGATATGGTCGATAACATGGAGAAGATAGGGGATCATCTCACCAATATCGCTGAAGGCGTCATTGGCGGCATGCGGTGGACCTACAAGGGTGAGCCCCGTGTACCCCTCGAGAACGCTCCAGCCACCTGATCAACAGACTTCAGACAGTTTTTTATTGCCTGACCTGCTCCTACCAGGGACGTTCTATCCGGAACAATACAGACATTTTAAATGTTCATTAGATGCTTGATCTATCTGAATGTTGAAATGGCCCGGGGTGTATTCCGTGCTCAGACAGTCCAAAAAAAGCGACCTAAAATCGCTTTTTTTTGGAAACTCGCACTGAACACACCCCCGGGCCTTTTCATGGCTTAATCAGGTCAAACATCTGGGTGAAGTAAGTTTGAATTTTTAACTTTATTTTTTTAATTTACAATGGACGACCGACAACCGACAAAATACGACATTCCCTTGATACCCCTTGACATTTTCAGTACCCTTTAGTATCATACCTTAAATATTTTAGATAGTTTAATTATATATACTTACGGAGGATATCATGGGGATGTGGATGGGCATAGGACGCAAGGCGCGGAGAAGTTATGGATTTGACGAAGTCGCGCTCGTTCCCGGGACGCTTACGATCGATCCGGTTGGTGTCGATACTTCATGCGAGATAGGGGGGATAAAGTTCCAGGTGCCCATAATGGCCTCCTCCATGGACGGCGTTGTAGACGTGAATTTCTCCATCGCCATGGGCAAGCTTGGCGGCCTGGCCGTTCTTCACCTGGAAGGCGTTTCGACCCGTTATGAAGATCCAGCGGAAGCGATCGAGGAGATCGTGAACTGCGACCCAGAAAAATCTACTGAAGTCATCCAGGAAGTATATTCCAAACCCATCAAAAAAGACCTGATCGCCAAAAGGATCAGCGAGATCAAAGCCGCGAAAGTCCCGGCCGTGGTTAGCTGCAATCCCCAGGTAGCGGGTGAGTTCGGTCCCATTGCCAGGGACGCCGGGTGTGATATCTTCATCATCCAGTCCACGGTGATAAGTGTCGACCATGAATCCACAAAATATAAACCCCTGGACCTGTATAAATTCTGTAAAGATATGAAAATACCCGTTCTTCTGGGGAACTGTGTCGGTTACAAGGCATGCCTGGAGCTTATGAAGACCGGTTGCCAGGGAATATTCGTGGGCATCGGTCCGGGCACGGCCTGCACATCACGCGGCGTATTGGGGATAGGTGTTCCGCAGATCACTGCTACCTGCGACTGTGCGGCCGCGAGAGATTTCTATTACAAGAAGACCGGAAGATACGTCCCGATCTTCACGGACGGCGGTATGGCCAACGGCGGCGATATCTGCAAGGCTTTCGCCGCGGGCGCCGATGCGGTGATGCTCGGCAATGCTTTTGCCAAGGCCAAGGAATCCCCAGGGAAAGGTTACCACTGGGGGATGGCGATGCCGCACCGTTATCTTCCTAGGGGGACGCGGATAAAAGTAGGTACGACCGGGACCCTGGAGGAGATCCTGTTCGGTCCGGCGCGGACCGACGACGGCACACAGAACCTGATGGGCGCCCTTTCTACAAGCATGGGTAATCTCGGAGCGCGTAATATCAAAGAGATGCAGCTCGTTGATATAATCATAGCCCCCTCTATCCAGACCGAGGGCAAGGTCTATCAGTCCGCCCAGCGTGTCGGTATGAGAAAATAAAACACTGCTTTTTTACTTCTATTTCTGCCGCATTTACTATGACTGAACCGCGATCTGGTTTTATACATTTGCACGTCCATACTCAGTACAGCCTCCTTGACGGAGCCTGCCGTCTGGATGAACTCCTAGGCAGGGTCCAGGAATACAATATGTCTGCCTGCGCGATAACCGACCACGGGAACATGTACGGGGCGGTAGAGTTTTACCAGAGGGCCGTAAAAAGGGGTATCAAGCCGATCATCGGCGCGGAGATCTATATCGCGCCCGAAAGCCGTTTTGATAAGACAAGCCACGGTATAAAAGGGGCATCATTCCACCTGGTCCTCCTGGCCAAGAACATGACCGGGTATAAGAACCTGATGGAGATAGTCTCCTGCGGGTACCTGGAGGGTTTTTACTATAAACCCCGGGTAGATAAGGAAGTCCTGTCGCGCTGCAATAAGGGCCTTATATGTATGTCAGCCTGTCTCAAGGGCGAAATATCCCATTTTCTTCTGTCCGACCAGTGGGACCAGGCCAGGAAGGCAGCCACGGAATACGTGGATATATTCGGCAAGGAGAATTTTTACCTTGAGCTGCAGGATAATAATATCGAGGAGCAGCGTGTCCTTAACCAGAGGATCGTCAAACTTGCCGGAGAGCTTGACCTGCAGCTGGTAGCGACAAACGACGTCCATTACCTGAACCGTGACGATGCCAGGGCCCACGAGGCGCTTCTCTGTATACAGACGCAGACCACTCTGGACGATCCCAACCGCATGAAGTTCCAATCGGATCAACTATATTTCAAATCTCCGGAAGAGATGAAAGAACTTTTCGCGGATCTTCCCGAGGCCATAGCCAATACGGTTAAAATAGCCGACAGCTGCCAGCTTGAGCTGAACTTTAATGAGATGCACTTGCCGAAGTTCAAGACGCCCGATGGGGCGGACAACGAAGGGTTTTTCAAAAAGCTTGTCCAGGAAGGCATTGCAAAAAGGTACAAGGCCGTGACCGGAGAGATAAAAGAGCGCGTGAACCACGAGTATAAGATCATAAAGGACCTGGGGTATATCAGCTACTTTTTGATAGTCTGGGATTTCATAAATTTCGCGAAAAACAAAGGTATCCCGGTCGGTCCGGGCAGAGGGTCGGCGGCCGGGAGCATTATCAGTTACGCCCTGGGCATAACCGATATAGACCCGCTGAAGTACAATCTTATCTTCGAAAGGTTTCTTAATCCGGAAAGGGTCACCATGCCGGATATTGATATAGATTTCTGTTTCGAGAGAAGGAACGAGGTCATCGATTATGTCATAGATAAGTATTCCAAGGAGAACGTAGCCCAGATCATCACTTTTGGGACGATGATGGCCAAAGGCGTATTGAGAGACGTGGGCCGGGTCATGAGTCTTCCTTACGCGGAGGTAGATAAGATCGCCAAGCTTGTCCCGAATGATATCGGCATAACCCTGGAACAGGCTTTGCAGATAGAACCGGATCTCAGGAACGCGTATAAGGAAGATCCTAAGATAAAGCTTCTCATAGATACTTCGCGGAGGCTCGAAGGCCTTACGCGCCACGCATCGACACATGCCGCGGGAGTAGTGATATCGGATAAACCCCTCTTGAAACGGATACCGCTTTTCAAGACTGTTGACGACCAGATCACCACCGGATTCGAAATGAAATCTCTCGAGAAGCTGGGCATGCTGAAGATGGATTTCCTGGGGCTAAAGACCCTTACCGTCATCGATCAGACCATCCAAATAGTCAAACGCACAAAGTCTCAGAATATCGTCATAGAAGATATTTCCCTGGGTGATAAAAAGACGTTTGATCTGCTGGACGGGGCGGAGACTGCGGGAGTATTCCAGCTGGAATCCGGCGGGATGAGAGATCTGCTGCGCAAGATAAGACCCGAAAAACTTGAAGACCTTATCGCTATACTTGCCCTTTACCGGCCGGGTCCCATGGGAAGCGGGATGCTTGACGAATTCATCAAAAGGCAGCAGGGCGAGATCGAGGTGAAATATGACCACCCGGTTCTTGAGCCCATACTTAAAGAGACTTACGGGGTAATCGTCTACCAGGAACAGGTGATGCAGATCGTCTCGGTCCTGGCCGGGTTTAGCATGTCCGAAGCCGATAATGTCCGTAAGGTCATGTCGAAAAAGAACCCCGAAGCCATGGCCAAGCTTAAGGCAAAGTTCCTGGGCGGGGCTGCGGGGAACAAGATCGATATGGCCACCGCCGAGAAGATATTTGACCTTATCGCTTACTTTGCCGGTTACGGTTTCAATAAATCCCATAGCGCGGCTTACGCCATGATCAGTTACAGGACAGCCTACTTAAAGGCGAATTATCCGGTAGAATTCATGACGGCGCTTCTTACCAGCGAAAAGAACAACACGGACAAGCTTTCGGATTATATCAGCGAATCGATAAGGATGGGGATAGAGATCCTTCCCCCGGATGTTAACGAAAGTTTCAAGGATTTTACCGTAGTAGGGAACGACATCAGGTTCGGACTTTCGGCGGTCAAGAACGTCGGGGTGAACGCGGCAGACTTTATCATTTCGACCAGGCAGGAAAGCGGCAAGTTCGAGTCACTGGTCGATTTTGCCGAAAAAGCCGATTCCCGCCTGGTGAACAGGAAAGTCGTGGAAAGCCTGGTAAAATGCGGCGCCTTCGATTCCACGGGCATAAAAAGGTCGCAGGCGATGGCTATACTGGACAAGGTCCTGGAGCTGGCCAGTAAGACCCAGAAAGACCGGCGTAACGGGCAGATGTCGTTTTTTGACGACATACACGAAGAAGAGAGTTTCAAGTTCAGTTTTCAGGAAGTGCCGGATATAGAAGAGTGGCCGGAACACGAGCTTCTGGCAAACGAGAAGGAAATGCTCGGGTTTTATATAACCAAGCATCCACTGGCGAGGTTCGAGAGGCTCTTGCACGCGTATTCGACATGCAGCGTTTCAAAACTCGCGAATCTTTCGGACGGCCAGGAGGTTTTGATCGGGGGTATCGTTAAAAAGGTAAGAACTACGGTGACCCGGAAGAAAGGCGAAAAGATGGCCATCGTGACCCTGGAGGACCTTGATAATTTTGTAGGGGTGCTGGTGTTTCCATCGGCTTACCGCAAAGCTCCAGATCTGGTAAAAGAGGACAGCATGGTCTATGTGCGCGGGCGTCTGAACCTGAGGGAAGAGGAGCCCAAAATAGTGGCCGAAGATATCATACCCCTTGAGAAGGTAAAGGAGATGTTCACAAAGTCGGTACTGGTCAAGCTTTCCACAACGGGGCTCGAAGAAAAGACCATGGAAAGAATAAAGAAAGTGATGCAAAGGCACAAAGGAAAGATACCTGTTTTTGTTGACATCGTTTCACCCGGGGGCAGAAGGATCAGGTTGTCCACGGACAAGGATCTGGGTGTCTACCCGAGTGACGAGCTTGTCGCAGAGGTGGAAGAGATCGTGGGCCCCGGGAATATCAAATTCGTGACCAAATAACGGTAAACGGGGTTGACATAGTCCATAACCCGTGTTAACATAACAACTTATCGATAAGAATAGCAAAAAAAAGAAAGGGGAGAATATATGACGAAGAAAGACATTATCATGAAGATCGCTGAAGACACGGGATTGAAGCAGATCGATGTCAAGGAGGTCGTGCAGAGGACTTTTGATATCATCACTGACAGTTTGACCAAAGGGGAAACTGTCGAGCTTAGAAATTTCGGCATCCTTAAAGTAAAGACCCGCAAAGGCAGAATGGGCCGGAATCCAAGAACAGGCGACAATGTCTCCATACCCGATAAGAAGGTAGTATCTTTCAAGCCGGGGATGAAGATGAAACTCGACGTGGAAAGAAGCTCCTGATCGCACAAACAAACACACGTATATTCACGTATCTATTAAAAGGAGGATCGTGGGTTTCACGCCTAAGTATAAAGCCCTGAGGGGGATGCCGGATATACTTCCGGAAGACGCTGCTATTATGCGTTGGGTGGAAGAAAGGGCCAGAGAGGCGTTTGACAGGTTCGGCTACCGGGAAATAAGGACGCCGCTCGTGGAACAAACGGAAGTTTTTACCCGCAGTATAGGGGAGGATACAGACATCGTCGAAAAAGAGATGTACTCCTTTACCGACCGCGGTGGTAAAAACATTTCGCTCCGTCCGGAGGCCACTGCCTCCATAATCCGCGCTTATATCGAACATGGGATGCATGCCGAGAATGACGTCACAAAGCTTTATTACATTGGCCCCATGTTCAGGGGTGAACGTCCCCAGAAAGGCCGCCAGAGGCAGTTCTACCAGATAGGCGCGGAGATCATCGGCAGTTCCGACCCGTACGTTGATGCCGAACTTATTCTTAACCTTCAGGCCTTGCTCAAGAACATCGGGATAAACGGTTTTGAAATATTGCTCAATTCTCTGGGCTGTTCTTCGGACCGTGCCCCCTATAAAAGAGAGTTGACTAAATACCTGTCAGAAAAAAAAGGCAAGTTGTGTGATGATTGTGTCAGGCGGACCGGGACCAATGTCCTTCGCGTACTTGACTGTAAAAAGAAGGAATGCAGGAAGGTGATCGAAAAAGCACCCTCTGTTCTTGATCATCTCTGCGATAAATGCAGGGATGATTATGAAAAGGTTAGAGCCGTTCTTTCCGGGATGGATGTCGCCTTTACAGAGAAAAAAGATCTGGTCAGGGGCCTGGATTATTATACCAATACAGTTTTTGAAGTCGTTCATTCTGCACTCGGAGCCCAGGACGCTATAGCCGCCGGGGGCAGGTACGATGACCTGACCAGACAGATGGGCGGTCCGGTTGTGGGGGCAACGGGTTACGCTGTAGGCGTTGAAAGGCTGCTTTTGGCCGTCGACCGTGAAAAAATAGATCTTCTCCTGCCGGGGATACTGGTCATAGCGGTGGACGGGGATTCCAAGCCGGAGGCTTTTGCCCTGGCCGAGAAGTTCAGGTCCGCGGGGCCGGCGTGTGAAATGGATATTTCGGGGCGCTCTCTGAAGGCACAGCTTCGCAAGGCGAATAAAGACGGAAGGAAATTCGTGATAATGCTCGGCGAAGAAGAAAGAAAGAGCGGAAAGCTGCTCTTGAAGGATATGGAAACGGGCCAGCAGGAAACACTGACATTTGAAGAAGCATTGAAAAGAGTAAAATAACGAACGGCATTCTAAAGAACAGGAAATAGACAACATGATGAGGACGCATAACTGCGGGGAATTGGACGCGAAAGATCTGGGAAAAAAAGTGACCCTCTGCGGCTGGGTCGCCGCAAGAAGGGATCACGGAGAGATCATTTTCATGGACCTCAGGGATAAACACGGGGTGGCCCAGATAGTTTTCGACCCGGACAAGAACAAGGAAGCTCATCAAAAGGCCCACCAGCTTAAAAATGAGTACTGCATAAAGATCACGGGTAAGGTCTCGCCCAGGCCCGAAGGCACCGTGAACCCTAAGCTTCCCACGGGTGAGATCGAAATAGAAATCGAAGATGCGGAAGTGCTTTCCGAGTCTCTCACGCCGCCGTTCGAGATCAAGGAAAACGTCAACATAAGCGAAGAGGTGCGTCTTAAATACCGCTACCTGGACCTGAGACGGGAATCCATGCAGAAAAAACTTACCCTTAAACACAAGGTCTATAAATTCGTCACTGATTTCCTGGATTCAGAAGGATTTATTTCGGTGGAGACGCCGTGCCTGACCAAGTCGACGCCTGAAGGGGCAAGGGATTATCTTGTACCGTGCAGGATCCAGAGAGGAAGCTTTTACGCGCTTCCCCAGTCGCCACAGATATTCAAACAGCTCTTGATGGTCGCCGGTGTGGAGAAATATTTCCAGCTTGCCCGGTGTTTCCGCGATGAAGACCTGCGCGCCGACCGTCAGCCGGAGTTCACCCAGCTGGATATGGAGATGTCATTTGTCGAGCAGGACGATATTTTGGATGTCTGCGAAAGGATGTTCAGGGGGCTTTTCAGGGCGATCATGGGTCTGGAATTGGAGATCCCCTTTAAAAGGGTGGATTACCTGGAAGCGATGAGCCGGTACGGTTCGGATAAGCCCGATACCCGTTTTGAAGTATTCCTTCATGATTTTACCGAGGACGTGAAGAGCAGTGATTTTAAGGTCTTCAAAGATGCGGCTCATTCCGGGGGCATAGTGACAGGGCTGGCCGCTCCCGGGTACGCGGGCATCAGCCGGAAGGAAATAGACGAGCTTACTGCTTTTGTCGGAGGATTCGGAGCGAAAGGCCTGGCCTATTTCAAGGTCGAAGATGAAAGGATCACTTCTCCAATAGCTAAATTTTTCACCCCTGAATTATTGGAGCTTTTCAAGGAAAGGGCAGGAGCCGGCCCCGGGGACATGATATTCATGGTTGCTGATTCAGCGGATGTCGCCCGCGAATCGCTGGGTGCGCTCCGGCTCAGGATCGGGCGCGAAAAGAAACTGCCCGATCCCAAAAAGTATGAATTTCTCTGGATAGTGGACTTTCCTCTTTTCAAATTCAACAGGGATGAAGAAAAGTGGGTATCCGAGCATCATCCTTTTACCGGTTTTTGCGAAGAGGACATGAAATTCCTGGATACCGGTGAACTTGCAAAGGTCAGGTCCAAATCCTATGACCTCGTTCTTAACGGTAGCGAGATAGGTTCGGGAAGCATCAGGATCCACCGCCGGGACGTTCAGCAGAAGATATTCAAAGCACTGGGGCTGAGCAAGGAGCAGTGCGAAAAGAGGTTCGGCTTTCTGCTTGATGCTTTTCGCTACGGCCCGCCGCCGCACGGGGGGATCGCCTTCGGCATGGACAGGCTAATCACCTTGTTTACCGGGGACTCGTCGATCCGCGAGGTCATACCTTTTCCCAAGACACAGAAAGGCGTGTCTCCTCTTTCGGGGGCGCCGACGACCGTTGATGAGGAACAATTAAAAGAACTGGGAATAAAATTGAGGAAGCAGTAAATGATGAGCAAGGAGATTGTCATGAAAAAACTTTTTATATTGATCGTCCTTACCGGTTTTATTTTGTCCGGATGCGGCACTACAAAATTCGGGATCGATACGGTAAAAGTCTATAAGACCAAAATGGACCGTGTAGACCAGGCTGTTGTAGGCAACCGGGGGTATATTGTGGGAGAAAGCCCCGAGGGTCCTGTGCCGGAAAGGAAGCGTCAACGGACGATGATAGTTGTCGATTGGGACGTCCCGGATGATTTTATTATCGGGGAAATAGGAAGGGATCTGCCGGGTGAAGAAGAGACGACTTCCCCTGAAAAGACTTCAGGCTGCGTGACAAGGGAAGAGGTCACAAAATCTGAAGAATGGATCAAGTGAAATGGCCGAAGTCATTATCAAAATAACGAACGACTCTGAAGCGCGCAGTCTATTTGGCAAGCATGATGAGAACCTGAAAAAGATCGAAAAAGGGTTCGGGGTCACAACGTCTTTTCGGGGAGGGGACCTGAAGCTTACCGGCGAAGATCCTTCTCTGGGTGATGCCGCGAAGATCATAAACGAATTTTTGACCGTGATAAGGGAAGGCGGGCACTTTTCCATTCGTGATATCGATTACGCCATAAAAAACAAGAGGATCTCCGGGAAATTGCACGACATTTATCTGGACCGCATAGAAGTTTTTTCAAAACGAGCTTATATCACTCCGAAGAGTGAGGGGCAGAAACAGTATATCGATGCCATCCGCAGGTTCGATATAGTCTTCGGGATCGGTCCTGCCGGGACAGGCAAGACTTACCTGGCCATGGCCATGGCTATCAACGCGCTCAAAAAGAACTTAGTCTCAAGGATAATACTGACCCGTCCAGCCGTTGAAGCGGGTGAAAGCCTTGGCTATCTTCCCGGGGACATATATGAAAAGGTGAACCCGTATCTTCGGCCGCTGTATGACGCCCTCTATGATATGGTCGAGCCGCATATGGCCAAGGACTATCTTGACCGCGGTATCATCGAGGTCGCGCCGCTCGCGTTCATGAGGGGAAGGACCCTTAATGATTCGTTCATCATCCTTGACGAAGCCCAGAATTCCACGCCTGAACAGATGAAAATGTTCCTTACCCGGCTCGGATTTGATTCCAAAACAGTCATTACCGGAGACATAACCCAGAGCGATCTGCCCAGGGGCAAAGAGTCGGGCCTTGTCCATGTAAAGTCGCTGCTGGAAAACATAGACGGCATAGAATTCGTGATCATGAAGGGTGAAGATGTGGTCAGGCACGAACTCGTTCAAAGGATCATCGAGATATATAGGCAGCACGCGGAGAAAGAAAGCAAGGAGTAGTTTAAAATGAAGGGAAGACCTATATTCGACGAGAATAACAAGAAAAAACTGGAGATGCAGAAAACTTCCCAGAAGGCCGGTCAGGCCCCGGCGCAACCGGCGCCTCCTCCGGGCAGGCGGGTCATGGATGTCTTGATCGGCGGGAAGGCGCTTTCGGTGCTCTTGCTTATAGTGTTTCTGGCCGCGGTCCTGGCCAGCGTGTTTATCAGTCCTCAACCGTATCGAAGAGAAGTGCGCGCGGGGGACATCTCTCTCCAGGATATGTACTCTCCTTATGATTTTACATATTTCTGGGGGATAAACGAGAGCGAAACGGAAAAGGCCAGGAAAGCCGCTGCTATGGCCGTTCCTTATCTGGTTCGCAGGGACGCGGCCCGAGAGAGGGATGCCCAGGCGCGTCTTGAGGGCTTTTTTAATGTCATGGAAGAGGAAAAAGCGCGGGAGATCCCTATAGAAGAAAAAGTAAAAAGTCTTAAAGAGAAGACGGTTTCCGGCGCCGATGAAAAGAATTTCCAGACTTTGATCGAATACGCGGACAGCCGGGAATTGAAGGAAAAGTCCGTGGATATACTGAAAAATGTCTTTAAAATAGGGTATATTAACGAGCAGAACAGGGATCTTTTTAAAAAAGAAAACGTCACCAGTGTCGTTGTCCTGAAAGAAGATAACGGGACTGAAATAGTGCGGTCCACCGAAGGATTTTTAGATAAGGAAGGGGTCATTAAAGTCATAGGGGATTACGCTTCTAAAAATTTTTCGGACAAAAAAGTCAGGCAAGCGACCCAAGAACTTATCGGAGTGTATGCCGAACCTTCACTGAAGCTGGACGAAAAAGTCAGTTTTTCAAGAAGGGAGGCCGCGCGGAAAAAAGTCCAGCCGGTATATAGCGAATGGTCGGTAAAAAAGAACGAACTTATCGTTAATAAGGGCGAAAGGGTCAACGCGCGCCACACCGCACAGTTAGCCGAGATAAGGAGCACCTTGTCCGAGGGCAAGACCATGGTCTTTTTCACGGGAGTCCTTCTTCTTTTCCTCCTGCTTAGTATGATCGCGTACGTTTACATGAAATTCACGGGCGGGATCAACTTCCTGCAGAGGCCGAAGGAACTTTCAATTATACTCCTGAACATGTTTTTCATCATCGTTGTCGCGGATTTCATCATCCGCGGCCCTTTACCGAGTTATTTCATACCGCTGGCCAGTATCGGCATGGCGATCAAGCTTCTTATCGGTTTCAACCCGGCTTTTTTGACGGTGGTCCTCATGAGCATTTTGATGTCCCTGCTCGCCGGGAGCAAGATAGAAGTAGCTCTGGTCCTTTTTGCCGGGAGCGTGGCCGGGATATACGCGGTCAGGGGTGCCCGGCGCCGCGCGACCATTTTATGGGGAGGACTGGTAGTAGGCCTAGCGAAATTTGTCGCGGTCGTATGTGTCGGAATGATCAACGGTATAGACGCGAACATCTATCTGAGGGACGGGCTATGGGGCATATTCAGCGGTGTTATTTCCGGAGTAATAGTCCTGGGCCTTTTGCCTCTTTTTGAGCATTTTTTCAAAGTTCCGACCAATATCAGCCTTCTGGAGCTCTCGGACCTTAATCACCCGCTTTTGAAACAACTGGCCATAGAAGCACCGGGGACTTATCATCACAGCATACTTGTGGGTAACCTGGCCGAAGCGGCCTGTGACAACATCGGTGCCAACAGCCTGCTGGCCAGGGTCGGGGCATATTATCACGATATCGGTAAAATACCCAAAGCTTCATATTACAGTGAGAACGAGATGGGGGCGGGATCCAAGCACGAGAAGCTCACCCCGTCCATGAGCGCGCTAATTATCAGCAAACACGTGAAAGAGGGTCTTGAGATGGCGAAAAAACACAAGCTGAACAGCGCGATACTTGAATTCATCGGCCAGCATCATGGAGACAGCCTGATATCTTACTTCTATCAAAAGGCATTGGAAAAAGCGGAAGACGGGGTCGTGCTGCATGAGGAAAATTTCCGCTATCCCGGTCCCAAACCCCAGACCAAGGAAACTGCTATCGTCCTTCTTGCTGACGCGGTCGAGGCGGCCTCGAGGACCCTGGACGAACCGACCCCGGCCAGTATAAGAAATCTTGTAAAAAAGATAATCAACAACAAGTTTATCGACAGCCAGCTGGATGAATGCGACCTGACTCTTAAGCATATCCACATGATCGCTGAAAGTTTTGCCTGGGTGTTAATGGGTGTTTTTCATACCAGGTTAGATTATCCGGAGGATGCGGAAGAGAAGAAAGAGAAAGCGTCAAATGCCGACAAGAATAAACTGCGAAAATCGAAACAGCAAAAGAAGGATTGACCTGGCAAGGATAGAAAAGGCAGCCCGGAAGGTCTTAGGTCTTTTAAAAAAAAGCAATATTGAGCTTAACATAATCTTTTTCAGCAACCAAAAGATAAGAGCTCTTAACCGCAAGTTCATGGGGATCGACAGATCTACGGACGTCATCTCATTTGACGGAGCCGGTTCATTTTTAGGCGATGTAGCCATATCTTCGGACATGTCTTTTAAAAATGCGAAAATATACGGGGCGACATTCATGGAAGAAACCGTGCTTTATGTCATCCACGGTATTCTCCATCTCGTTGGGTATGACGACCGCACTGTAAATGCGCGTACGGCTATGAAGGAAAAAGAAAATGGACTCTTCCAAAAAATCAAAGAAACCTTTTAGCATCGGTTTTTTTAGGAGCATAAATATTGCGCTCGAGGGCATCGTGCATACCCTCAGGCACGAGAGGAACATGCGGCTGCATTTTATCGTCGGGTTTCTGGTCCTTATAGGCGGCATTTACCTGGACCTGAGCAGCCTGGAGTTCATGTTTCTTTGTTTTGCAGTGACTTTTGTCCTTTTCGCGGAGATGATCAATACGGTCGTGGAATATTCTATAGATCTCATAAACGATGAATATCATCCGCTGGCTAAGGTGATCAAGGATATCGCCGCGGGCGCGGTCTTTGTAAGTGCGGTCAACGCCGCGATCATTGGTTATATTCTTTTTGTAAAACGCCTTCAGGTGACTATCAGCAAGGAGTCCCTTTTAAGGATCAAGCAGTCTCCCTGGCATATAACCCTGATAGCGCTGATAGTGATAGCCGGCCTGGTAATATTTATAAAGGTGATACGCCACGAGCGGCCCCTCTTGCGGGGAGGAATGCCAAGCGGCCATTCCGCGATAGCTTTTTCCGTCTGGGTCGCGGTATCGCTGGTCACGTTGAACGCCCTGGCCAGTGTGCTTACGCTATTTTTGGCGGTCTTTGTCGCCAGAAGCCGTATGACGAATAACATCCATACTTTTTGGGAGGTTTTTCTGGGGAGCGCGATCGGAGCGCTGGTCACTCTGATCGTGTTCCAGGTGCTTTCTTAGAAGGAGCTAAAGACATGGGTTTTAAGAAGAGGATATTGAACGTTGTTTTAGTGAATTTTATAAACGGGATAGCTATACTTACACCGGTCGCGGTCACTGTGGCGATCATCAGGTTCTGTGTCATAAAATTGAACCAGATAGTCCTGAATCCGCTTCTGAGGCTGATTCACCCGGATATCACCGTTGAACAGAGGATGTTCCTGGCGCGGACCATTATCTTCCTTATGGTCATTCTTATCATCGCCTTGATCGGGTGGGCCGCGAAGATATTGGTCATCAACCGTTTTTTCTCCATGGGAGAACAGGCCCTGATCAAGAAGGTCCCCATAGTGGGCAGGATCTACAACGCGGTCAAACAGATCTCTTCGGCTTTTTTGGGCCATGGAAAGACGATTTTCAAACAGGTGGTCCTGGTCGAATACCCGAGAAAAGGGATATATTCTCTGGGTTTTACGACAGGTGTTTCCAAGGGGGAGATAAAGGACGCCATGAGGCGGAACTGTATCAACGTTTTTTTGCCCACGACACCGAACCCGACAAGCGGTTTTTTTCTCGTCATACCAAAGGAAGAGATCAAGTTCATGAAAATGAGCGTGGAGGAGGGGATGAAACTCGTTGTTTCGGGCGGATCGGTAACGCCCCCGCACCTGGACAAAAATCCGGACGAGGATGTAACGGAGTGAAATGGCAGCGGCTCAAAATGCAGAAGGCATTATTCTGCGAAAATTCTTTTTACGCGAAACAAGTTATATCCTTGTTGTTTTTACCAGGGAATACGGTAAAATAAGGGGGGTTCTCAAGGGGGTCAGGTCTCCTTACCCGCAATTTGCCGGTAATTACGAGATATTCACGAAATGCCAGCTGCTCTTTTACAAAAAAAAGAAAAGCTCTCTGGACCTTATTACCCGCTGTGAAGCTCTTGATTTCTTCCTCCCGGTGAGAAAAGAAATTGAGAGGTTGACATATGCTAATTATTTTATAGAATTAGTAGACGTAGTTACCAGTGATTATGACGCGAATGAAGAACTTTACAAGTCACTGGTGGAAAGCCTCCAGCTGTTAGCTACTAAAGCCAGCGCCAAACGTGTCTCGAGGATATTCGAGCTGAAATTGCTGAAAGCGATCGGGATGGCCCCCCACCTGGAGGAGTGTGTTGCTTGCGGCGCTCCGGAACCGGACGGTTTTTGCTTCAGTGTGAAGGACGGGGGAGTGAAATGCAGGCAATGCGCGGAGGACGATGCCGCAAGCTTGAAAATATCTCTGGGTACCGTGAATTTCATGCGCAAGGTGCTGGCCAGTCCGATGACCAGAATATCCCATGTCAAGGTCAGCAGGGGGGTCGGGAAGCAGACCGAGAGAATACTCGGAAAGTTCCTGCAATACCATGTGGGCAGGCCGATAAAGTCGCTTGATTTTTTAGGGCAACTGGAGCGGGCCGGAATAGTAAATTAGGACAAGGAAGATGTCAGAAGAAAAAATAAACAATGTGGAACTGAAAGATATAGCTAACCTCTGCAAGAGGCGGGGCTACATATTCCAGGACAGCGAGATCTACGGCGGCATAGGAAGCGTCTGGGACTACGGGCCTCTCGGGATCGAACTCAAGAAAAGCGTCAAAGACTTGTGGTGGAAAAGGATGGTCTACGAGAGAGACGACGTTGAAGGGCTGGACGCGGCCATTATAATGAACCCTGAAACATGGAAGGCCTCAGGCCACGTGACATCTTTCGCGGACATGCTGGTCGACTGTAAGGAATGCAAGAAGAGGTTCAGGGTAGATAAGCTTAAAGGGAAAAAGTGCCCTGAATGCGGCGGGAATATCACTGAACCCAAAAGTTTCAATCTCATGTTCAAGACACAAGTGGGTTCGGTAGAAGGCAACCAGCAGGATGTCTACCTCAGACCTGAAACGGCCCAGGGTATTTTCGTGAATTTCGAGAACATCCTTAATACCAGCCGTCGAAAGCTTCCTTTCGGGGTGGCGCAGATCGGGAAAGCTTTCAGGAACGAGATCACTACCGGGAACTTCACCTTCAGGAGCCGCGAGTTCGAGCAGATGGAACTGGAATATTTCGTAAAACCCGGCGAGGACGAAAAGTGGTACGAGTATTGGCTCCAGGAGCGGCTTGACTGGTACATTTCACTCGGTATCAGAAAAGAGAACCTTAAACTGCGAGAACACGAGAAGGAAGAGCTAGCGCATTACGCCAAGAAATGCCACGATATCGAGTATCTGTTCCCCATGGGATGGTCCGAACTTGAGGGCATAGCGAACAGGACCGATTTTGACCTTAAGCAGCATTCAGCGATAAGCGGGCATGACTTGACATATTTTGACGATGGGACAGGCGAGCGTTATATGCCTTACGTTATTGAACCTTCCGGCGGTATAGACAGGACTGTCCTGGCCCTTCTTGTCGACGCGTACCGGTCCGAAGTGGTAAAGGAACGCAAGCGGGTATTTCTCTCGCTGGACAAGCGCCTGGCACCCATAAAGGTAGCCGTTCTGCCTCTTTTAAAGAACAGGCCGGAAATAGTGGAGATGGCGCACAAGGTACGCGACGATATCAAGGGCAATTACCGGGTCGTATATGACGATACGGCGGCGATCGGGCGTTTGTACCGCAGGCAGGACGAGATCGGTACCCCGTTTTGTGTTACCGTGGATGTCGATTCCCTGACTGACGGAAAAATAACCCTCCGGTACAGGGATACTATGGAACAGGACCGCGTAGACGCGTCGAAACTTAAGGAGCTTTTGAAAAAGAAATTAGAAATTGGAAATTAGCGCATAGCACAAAACAACTAATTCCCAATTACTAATAGCTAAAGAAGAGAGGAGCAAAGAGGAAATGGCAAAAAGAACTGCAAAGAAAAAGACATCAAAGACGAGATCAAAAAAGAACGTTTATTTCTTCGGCGGAGGAAAGGCCGATGGCAAGTCGGAGATGAAAAATCTTCTGGGCGGCAAAGGCGCTAATCTCGCGGAAATGGCCGGACATCCCAGTTTAAGAATGCCCGTACCTCCGGGGTTCACTATAACGACCGACGTCTGCACCTTTTATTACAAATATAAGGGCAAATATTCTCCCGGGCTCAAGGAAGAGGTGAGCGCCGCTTTGAGGAAGGTCGAAAAGCTTATGGGTAAAAAGTTCGGGGACCCGGCCGATCCTCTTTTGGTCTCCGTGAGATCGGGCGCGAGACAGTCCATGCCCGGGATGATGGAGACGGTTCTTAACGTCGGGCTTACAAGCAAGACCTTAAGGGGTCTGATCAAGAGATCCGGCAGCGAACGCTTCGCGTATGACGCGTACCGGAGGCTCATAACGATGTATTCGGACGTTGTGATGGAAAAAGCCGCGGGAATCTATCCGGAAGAAGGAAAGGGGATAAGGGCCCAGTTGGAGAGGCTCTTGGCGGAAAAGAAAAAGAAAAAAGGTGTAAAGCTGGATACCGAACTTGATGCCGAGGACCTCCAGGATCTGTGTGAAAAGTATAAGAAAAAGGTAAAACAGGTTCTCGGAAAATCTTTCCCGGACGACGCTATGGAGCAGCTCTGGGGCGGAATAGGTGCTGTCTTCAAGTCATGGAACGGCAAGAGAGCTATTTCATACAGGCGTATAGAGAACATCCCGGATGAATGGGGGACTGCAGTTAACGTCCAGACAATGGTGTTCGGGAACATGGGCGAAAATTCAGCTACCGGCGTCGCTTTTACCCGTAACCCGGGCAACGGCGATAATAAATTTTACGGAGAGTATCTGATAAACGCCCAGGGTGAGGACGTCGTCGCCGGGATACGGACGCCTGCCCCGATAAACAAGAATTCCCAGAGTGAACACAATATCCACGAGGTGATGCTGAAAGATTTCAAGCCCAAGATCTACAAACAGCTTGATTCCATCCAGAAAAGGCTCGAGAAGCATTATCATGATATGCAGGATATCGAGTTCACTATCGAGGATGTGCGCCTGTTCATGCTGCAGACCCGGACGGGTAAGCGCAACGGCCCGGCCGCGGTGAAAATGGCCGTAGACATGGTCAGGGAAGGACTGATCAGCAAAAAAGAGGCGGTGATGAGAGTAAAACCTTCACAGCTTGATGAGCTTCTACACCCGATCATCGATCCGGATGCCGAAAAGAAAAGCAAGGTCCTGGCGAAGGGCCTTCCAGCCGGCCCCGGCGGGGCAAGCGGAATGGTGGTTTTTGACTCGGATACTTCCGTTGAATGGGCAGAAAAAGGCAAAAAATCCATCCTGGTCCGGGAAGAGACCAATCCCGAAGACGTGGAAGGCATGAGAGCCGCGCAGGCCATACTTACCGCTCGCGGCGGTATGACTTCCCATGCCGCACTGGTCGCCCGCGGCTGGGGAAAGTGCTGTATTGTCGGGTGCGGAGACTTGGATATCAATTACAGTAAAAAGACCGCAAAAATTGGAGATACGACACTAAAACAGGGTGATTGGATCACCCTTAACGGAACGAAAGGTCTTGTGTATTCCGGTGTGCTCCCTACGATGGATGCGACCAAGGAAAACAAGGTCATGAACGAATTCCTTAAGATCTGCGATTCTGTCCGCAAAATGAAGGTAAGGACCAACGCCGATACGCCGGAAGACGCGAAGAAGGCGCGGGCGTTCGGCGCTGAAGGCATCGGCCTTTTAAGGACGGAACACATGTTCTACGGGGAAGGTTCGGAAAAGCCGTTATTTAAACTTCGCAAGATGATACTTTCCAAAACTGAAAAAGAAAGAAAAGCTGCTCTCAAAGAGCTGTATCCGTACGTGAAAAATGACATCAAAGGCACGCTTCAAGCAATGGTCGGGTTGCCGGTGACCATCAGGCTTTTGGACCCGCCGCTTCATGAGTTTGTGCCGCATGAGAAAGAACAGCTTAAAGAGCTGGCGAAAAGCCTTAAGGTCGATATGGCCGACCTTGAAAAACGTGTTTCTCTTCTCAAGGAAAGCAACCCCATGATGGGACATAGAGGTGTCCGCTTGGGCGTTACTTATCCGGAGATAACAGAGATGCAGGTCCGGGCCATACTTGAGGCCACCGCGGAATTGGTGAAAGCGAAAAAGAAGGTGGCGCCCGAGATAATGATACCGGTCGTAGGCGTGGACACGGAAATAGTCGATCAAAAATTTATCTTTGACCGTGTGCTGAAAGAAGTCCTCGCGAAATATAAGTTAAGGAGGTTACCGGTCATGGTCGGCACGATGATCGAGATACCGCGCGCGGCGCTCACCGCGGACAAGATCGCGAAAGTAGCCGAGTTCTTTTCATTCGGGACCAATGACCTGACCCAGATGAGCTTCGGTTTCTCGCGTGACGATATGGGGGCGTTCCTTGTGCCGTATCTGAACAAAAGGATACTTCCGAAAGATCCGTTCCAGTCACTTGATACCGAGGGTGTCGGGCAATTGGTAAAAGCCGGGATCGAGCGGGGGAGGAAGACACGGCCCAATCTAAAGATCGGCATATGCGGCGAACACGGAGGCGATCCGGCGTCCATAGAGTTCTGCTACAAGGCGGGCATGGATTACGTTAGCTGTTCGCCTTTCCGCGTACCGATTGCGAGACTTGCCGCCGCGCAGGCAGCGATAAAAAATTAGTCGGTCGTATATCTTACAACCGGCGAAAGAAAGCGATAGAGCGTGAATTTATGGATGCGATAAAACTGTATCTAAAGGATATCAGGGATCTTCCTCTTCTGACAGCAACCGAGGAGAAGGAGATCGCGCAGAGGGTCAAGAGGGGCAATAAGAAAGCCCGCCAGAAAATGATCCAGAGCAATCTGCGACTGGTGATAAATATCGCCAAGAAGTACAGCTATCTGGGCGTGCCCATGCTTGACCTTATAGAGGAAGGCAACCTGGGTCTCATGAAAGCGGTTTCCAAGTACGATCCCGACAAGGGATACCGTTTCTCCACATACGCCGCGTGGTGGATAAAGCAGTATATCACCCGTGCCGTGGCAAACCAGAGTAAGACTGTACGCGTGCCGGTATACGTGATGGAGATGCTCATGCGCTACCAGAAGATGAAGAAACATCTGGCCCAGAAGTATAAGAAGAACCCGCGGGTCAGTGAAATAGCCAAGAAGATGAAGCTCCCTCTTACGCGGGTTAAACAACTTGATCACATGGCATCCAATATTACCAGCCTCAACGCGCCGATCGGTGAATCAGGGGACTCAGAATTCATGGACCTGATCGAAGATGAAAGCATTGTCAATGCCGTGGACGAATTAAGCAGGTTTCTGCGCAATGAGAGGATAAAGGGGCTTTTGGAGAAGATGACCCCCCGGGAGAAAAAGATCCTGGAACTACGTTACGGCTTGAACGAGGACGAGACCCCGCATACCCTCAGAGAAACGGCGAAACATTTCGGCATAACCAGGGAACGCGTGAGACAGATCGAGGTCGCCTGTATACAGAAACTTCGGAAGATGATCGAGGAACAGGAGCAGGAGGCCCAGGCCCGGTTCAGGAGATCCGGAAAAAAGAAAACGTCCAAAAGACGATGACCCCGTCGGTTATCGGCAGTCGGTCGTATATCGTACGACCGACGATTGACAATAATGCGCCCGTAGCTCAGCAGGATAGAGCGGCTGCCTCCTAAGCAGTAGGTCGTGCGTTCGAATCGCGCCGGGCGCGCCATTTTTCCAGAACTGTTCATAAAATAGATGTCGAAAAATGGCTGCCAAATCATTGACATGATTTGGCGATATCTCAAAGCCCCTTCGGATTTGAAAACAAGTTTTCAACCCTCAGGAGCTTTTCAATATCTTCCGCCCGTTGCGGTCGGAAGTTAGCCATGGGGTTAGATCACGCCTCGGCATCGCGCCGTTTTTTGAATAAGAGACTATAATTTCGTTGGTTGTCGTTTCTATAAGACACGACCGACGAAATACAACCGAGTGCGAAGCGAAGAGAAGCTTCCTCGGAGGGGGTGACCGACGATCATGTGGTTCGTATACATCGTTCAGTGTTCGGATGGCAGCCTTTATACGGGAATAACAAAAGATACCGTTCGCCGTATTAAGGAACATAATATTAAAAAAGGTGGAAGTTATACCAGGGCCCGCCTTCCTGTCAGGCTTGTTTACAAAGAGGAGCATCCAACAAGATCTAAAGCGCTAAAAAGAGAAGCTCAACTCAAAAAATTTAAAAGACAGGGGAAAATAGCGCTTATCTCCCAGCATAAACCAAGTCCACGTAAATTTCACAGAAATTAAGCTTGCATGAGATCGCCGTACGTGTTATAATAATCTTACTTTATGTAGGATTAACATCATTATGAGGTGATAGGATATGTGGAAATATCTGATGTCCGTGAGAGAGAGGATCTTTCAAGCGGTTAAAAAAAAGGTGAGAGACGAGGTAAGGGTTATAGATAAATTCTACAAACAATATCATGACCAGACTTCTGCATTAGACAGTAAACGTTGATGCGGGGAAAATACTGCCTTCGTGGACCGGGTTCGGCATGCGTGCCGGACCCGGAAAAATAAGAGAAACCGGGACCCGTTCCCGGTTTTTTTTGTGCCTTGAATGAAGCGCTGTTTAGGTGTAAAATAATTGGACAACGGAGGGATTATGATGAAAGTGAATTTAGCTGGATACAATGTCGACACCACGGTTTTGCGTGAACTTGAGCAAAAGTACGGAAAGCGCGAAGACCTTACCCCGGAAGTCCTTTCGGCCGCTTATGCCCGTATCAGCCGGGATCCCAGGCCCATCGATGAGATCAGAAAAGACGCGCGGGAAGAAGTAGAAAAATCGAGGAGATCCAATTCTTCAATAATATTCAAGATGGGGCATCACTCTGTCGCTGAGCACGCTGTGTTTAACCTTGATATCCTGGGAGTTTCAAGATATGCGATGGAGGAGGTGGAAAAGTTCCGTCTTTGTTCCTACACTGAAAAATCACAAAGGTACATCACGCTCGACAAGGATTTCGTTATTCCCGAAGAGATCAAGGGGACCCGCCATGAGAAGACGTTTCTGGACATGATCCATGAACAGAACGAGGCATATTTTGAGCTGTACGAAAAACTCAAAGACTGGGTGTTCAAAAAACATCCCGAACTTGCCGCTGATCAGAAGAAGCATGATCTCCTTGAGGGGTGGGCAAAAGAGGACGCCCGCTATGTTACGGCGCTGGCAACGGAATCACAGGTAGGGCAGACGGTCAACGCCCGGAGTCTTGAACTCATGCTCAGGAGGTTCGCTTCTCACCCCCTGGAGGAAGTCCAGAAACTGGGCCGGAGGCTGTATGAAGAGATAGCCCACGTAGCGCCTTCTATTGTCATTTTTCATGAAGCTAACGACCGTGACCTTAAGACATATCCCGAGCTTAAGGAAACAACGCGAGAATTCATGCACGGCGTATCCGGATCTTCTTTTACCGGGGAAGAAGTCCGGTTGGTGGAATTCACAAAAAATGCCGATGACGTGATCGCTTCTTCATTCGTGCACACTTCTTCGGGCGTGCCATATGAACGGTGCAAGGAACTGGTAAAGAACCTGACAGGGGAACAGAAAGCGGAGATCTTTAAGGCCGCATGCCGGAACATGCAGTTTTACGATTCCATGCTGAGGGAATTCGAATACGCCGATCTTACCTTTAATATAGTACTTTCGGCTGCCTGTTTCGGTCAGCTGAAAAGGCACCGCATGTCCACTATCACTTCGCAACCTTATGACCCCGGGCTTGGTATTACTATTCCTGAATCGATAAAAGAGATCGAAATGGAGAAGTATTTCCGGGGAATAGTCGACAGGACCAATGAGGTATATGAGCAAATAAACAAGGAGTTTCCCCTGGCAGCCCCATATATCCTCACCAATGCCCACCGGAAAAGGGTATTGATACGGCTGAACGCCAGGGAATTATACCATATATCCCGCCTGAGAGAAGACGCTCACGCGCAATGGGATATAAGGAACGTTTCCATGGCCATGACAGAGCATGCTAAAAAAGTCATGCCCCTGACCTTCGGGCTGGCAGGAGGCAAGGACAGGTATAGCGAGGTCTACCGGAATATTTACGGCCGGATCCCGAAGGCAACAGAAGCTATGCTGCCGGGCGTCAGGAACATAAAGACCTGACCAAATAAATCGTGCGCAAATTTGTTTTTTCTTTTATCGGATGGCTTGAAGTCCTCATAGGGGTTCTAACCTTTACCGTCCTGCTTGTCATTCAGATATATCAGCCTAACGGCATTCCGGTCAAACCTTTAAATGTCTTCGTTTTTGTCATGGCCTCCGCAGTGGTTTCATTCGTGCTGGGCCTGGGACTCGTCTTTCATAAGGACTGGGCAAGCATCCTATTAATGTTCTTTTCGGGTTTTATCATGCTGGAAAAATTGCAGATATTCTCAGGCCTCCTGGCGTTCAAAGGCGAAATAATAACGGTAATACCGGTCCGGGTAAAAGATGTTATTTCATTTATTTATCACACGGCGATCCTGGCATCGCTCTGGTATTTTAAATGTAATAGCAAGGAGGAAACAGATGCTTTCTAAGTTACTCGGTATAATATGGATCTTACTTGGCATACTGTGGCTTGTCGATCCGCAAAGGCTGAAGACCAGGCTTCAGGGGAAGATGAACCGCAAGATGAAACGGGTCGTATTCGGTTTTATACTGGTGTTCGGACTCCTCATGATCGGGAGCGTTTTCAGGACTTCCGGGATCCTGCCTAAGATCATCGGGATAGCGGGGATGGTCCTTGTAATAAAAGGCATTATTTTGATCACGTCAAAGACGTCAGATAAGATCTTTGAGTGGCTGGGAAGCAGGTCGCTCAAATACTTCAGGATATGGGCGCTGGTCCTATTGGCGCTCGGTCTCATGATGATATTCGCGTAAATCTCAAAGAGGAGATACATGGCGGTGAAAATTTTTATTACCTGCATCACGGTATTCTTCTTGGCCGGCAATGTATTTTGCCAGACAGAGGAGATGGAGGTTAAAGTCTTCAGATTGGATCACAGGGAGGCAAGGTCCATGCTCCCGGCCGTGGAACACTTGAAAAGCGGCGAAGGCAAAGTCACTGTCGATCAAAACTCCAACAGCCTGATCGTTGTCGATCTTCCGGAGAACCTGGAAAGGATAGCTGAAGTCATCAGCATGCTTGACGTTGCACAGAAAGAGGTCCGTATAAACGTGACCGTTGCGGAAGTCACTGACGCCTTTCTTGGAAAGATCGGAATGGTTTCAGGCCAGGCGATCATCCCGGAAGACAGGCTCTCGGAGATACAGTACCTGGTCAATACCAGCGAGGATACCAATGTCATCACGGAGATGTCGTTAAGAACTTTAAGCGGTCAGACGGCTAAGCTCCAGGTAGCCCGTGAGGAGATCCTCTGGGGTGTTACATCCACGCCTGAAGGTAGCACGATAACCGTTTCGCCCGCGGGGATAAGAGCCGCTGGCAGTTTTTTGGAGATCTTTCCGAATGTCAACAGAGACGGGTCGATCACAATAACCCTTATGCCGTCAGTGAGCGAATTTGTGGATGAAAGGACTACGCAAAAGAGGGAGGTCATTGCCAGCGTGGTCGTTAATAGCGGGGACACGATAGCTCTCGGGGGGTTGAAATCGTCAAAAAGACGTACCAGGCAGGAAAGGATACCTCTTACCGAGCTTTCCCTGCCCGAGAAGTTCACCGAAGAGGCGCGGATAATGGTCATGTTTCTTACTGCGTCAGTTATAGAATAGGAAAAAGGTGAACAAAGGGTAAGCCTCTAGAACCCCTTAATTTGTTGGAAAATAAGCCTTGACATTTATCTTCTAATAAGGGTATTATAATTTTGTTAATTCGGCTGTAATGATCACTTGATAAACTCAAGGAGGAGCAAAATGGCAGGAGCGAAGAAGAAAAAGGCAAAAAAAGCGACATCCAGAAAATCAAAAGCTTCAAAACCAAAAACCAGAAAATCAACATTTAAGAAGTCCGCAACTGCAAAATCAGCCACCAGGAAAAGAGCCGGGAAGTCATCGGTCGATATCTTCGAAAGCGTGAACGTCCCTACGCTCGAACTTGAAGAGTATGAACCCAGGATGGCTCACGAAGACGCGGTAGAAGATGTTATCGGCGGATCGACTCATTACGCGTGGGTAGGTTCGGGACAGTGCGGCGGCAGGATCGTGAAATCGTTCTATGAGCTTGGGTACAGAAAATCCCTTGCCGTAAATACAACTCACCACGACCTGGATCTTTTAGAGCTGCCCAACAACCAGAAGTTCTTAATGGACATCGGAGAAATGGGCGCCGGCAAAGATATGAGCCGGGGCAAAGAAGCGGCGAACCGCTACCAGCAGGAGATCATCCACATGAAAGGAAAGATCTTCGGTTCCCAGATCAATCACATCATGGTCAGTTTCGGAGCCGGCGGCGGTACCGGAAGCGGAAGCGCTACTAAACTTGTAGAGATAGCCAAAAAGTACGCCCGCCATATCGGTATAGGCAATCCGGATAAACGCGTAGGCGTAGTCCTGACGCTGCCGACCGTGGGTGAAGCAAGTTCTCCACTGGTATCGCAGAACACTTACAACGTAGTTTCAGAGCTGGGCCAGATGGCAATGGAGGGAAAACTTTCCCCGCTGGTGATCATCGACAACGAAAAGATCAGCAAGATGTATCCCGGCCTGACCGTCAAGACCTTCTGGTCGACCATAAACAATACCGTAGCAGGCCTGTTCGACATATTCAACAGGCTCAGCGCGTTAAGCAGCGAGTACACGTCGTTTGATACCGTGGATTACCACAGCATCATGGAAGCCGGCGGCTGCGCGATAATGGGTCTTACGAAAGTGACCGAGATCAAAGACAAGTTCGCTTTGTCGACGGCCGTGAAGAACAACCTGCAAAAGACACTGCTTGCGGACGGGTTCGATCTGGCCTCCGCTAAAGTTGCCGGATGTATAGTGGTCGGCGGGCGCGATTTGATGGCAAACGTACCGGGTCTGCAGGACAACATCAACTACGCGTTTGACGTCCTGTCGGATATAACCGGGAAGGCGACCGTCCACAGAGGGATCTATGAGGATAATAAGGATTCCCTTAGGGTGTACACCATAATCGGCGGTCTTGATCTTCCCACCCGAAGGCTTGCTGAGTTCAAGGCGTAAAAGGGTTGAACTTTGTAGTGAAAAGGGGCGGTTCCGAAATCGAGTTCGGATCCGCCCTTTTTTTATTTTCGCTGGGTTAAAGATGAGTTATAATTAAAACCAGGAGGGTAAAGTGCGGAAGTTCCTTATATTCATATGTGCGGTCACCGTTTTAAGTTTCTTTTTGCCCGGGATGGTCCATTCCGAGTCGCTGGAAGAATTGAGGGCCAGGGTGAGGGGCGAAGTCAGGGAAGAGATGGGGATAAAAGAGCCCGCTAAATCCGAGCCCAGAGAAGAAGGAAAAGAAGATTTTATCAGGAGCAAACAGGATATAATCATCCAATCGGTATTGATCCTGATGATCCTGGCGATGATCCCGGCTACCATAGCCAAGATCAAGGGGCGGAGTTTTATCGCCTGGTGGGTCCTCGGTGTATTATTTTTTATCATTGTCTTTCCCGTTTCGGTATATATAAAGAAATTGCCTCAAAAAAATGCTCAACCATAAAAAAGCGGCGAAATACGGTCTTCTTGAGGATATCCTGAAAGACATGGAAAGCGCGGTCGTTGCTTTCTCCGGCGGCGTGGACAGCACTTTTCTCCTCAAGGCTGCGTCCCTGGTTTTAAAAGATAAGGTCATGGCGGTCACCGCGCGTTCTCCCATTCGATGCAGGGAGGAACTTGAAAGGGCCGGACGGATCGCCGCCGGATTCGGCGTCAGACACATGATTTTAGATTTTCCCGGACTTGAAGATAAAAACCTGGCCAATAATTCGATCGAAAGATGTTATCACTGCAAGAAGAAGCTTTTGACAAGGCTGGCAGAGGTCGCTGGGGAACATGGGTTTAATCACGTCGCGGAAGGGTCTAACGCGGATGACGATAAGAGTTTCAGGCCCGGATCAAAAGCCATAAAAGAACTCAAGGTAAGAAGCCCCTTGAAAGAAGCCGGCTTTTCAAAAAACGATATACGGACTTTTTCAAAAGAGATGGGACTCGAGACCTGGGATGCTTCTCCGCAAAGCTGCCTTTTGACGAGGTTCCCTTATGATGAAAAAGTATCTGCTCTGGACCTGGAGAGGGTCGGGGAAGCGGAACGCTTTCTGGCCGGCTTGGGTTTCAGGCAGGTCAGGGTCCGCGTCTATGGCGACCTGGCAAGGATCGAAGTCCCTCTTCAAACGATAGGCGCGGCTGCGGATAAAGGCCCTTCCGAAAAAATAATCAAAAAATTGAAAGCGCTGGGCTATAAATATATTACGCTTGACCTGGAAGGATACAGGACAGGAAGCATGGATCATGGAACAGAGGCGAAAGACAGGCATGGATAGGGAAAAAATAAAGAATATATTAAACGACGTGAAAAGCGGTGATGTCGGGATAGACCAGGCCCTGGAAGCCTTCAAGGGGTTCCCATATGACGATATAGGTTTCGCCAAAATAGACACGCACCGTGACTTGAGGAAAGGTTTTCCGGAAGTGATCTTTTGCGAAGGCAAGACGCTCAAACAGGTGACAGGCATTTTTACAAAAAGCAGACACTCCAAGGCGATAATGGCCACCAGGGCCAACCGTGGGATATATAATGCCATAAAGAAAGTAAAAAAAGACGCTGTATATTATAAAGATGCCAGGATCGTATTTTCCGGCAAGAAAAGAAGAAAAGAAGGGGGGAAAATACTGGTCGTAAGTGCGGGGACCGCTGATATTCCGGTCGCTGAAGAGGCCGCGGTGACCGCCGAGATCACGGGTAATCCGGTGGAGCGGGTCTATGATATCGGGGTCGCGGGGATCCATAGGGTATTTTCAAACCGCAAGAAGTTGACAGCCGCCAATGTGCTCATCGTGGTCGCAGGCATGGAAGGGGCCTTGGCCAGCATAGTAGGAGGGCTGGTGGCTCGCCCCGTTATTGCGGTGCCTACCAGTGTGGGATACGGCGCGAATTTTAAGGGACTGGCTCCGCTTCTTGCGATGCTGAACTGTTGCGCTCCCGGGGTCGCGGTAGTGAATATCAATAACGGGTTCGGCGCGGGTTACATGGCCGGCCTTATAAACAGGGCGGGGGAATAGAGATGAAAGTGGCTTTTTTTGATTGTTTTTCAGGTATAAGCGGGGATATGGTCCTGGGGGCCCTGGTCGATTTGGGCATCGAACTAGGATTTCTCGAATCGGAACTGGCAAGTCTCGGTCTTGAAGGATACAAGATAAGGCACGATAAGGCCGTTCGCAGGGGGATATCAGGCAGTAAGGTGAAGGTAGAGGACACGGCTCGCCGGACCGAGAGAAGTTATAAAGATATAGTCGGGCTTATCGAAGAAAGCAGGCTAAGCTCCGGGGTGAAGACAACGAGCCTGAAGATATTTAAAAACCTGGCCATAGTCGAAGGGAAGATCCACGGTATGGATCATGAAGAGGTCTCTTTCCATGAGATAGGGGGAACGGATTCGATAATCGATATAGTAGGAACGGCGGTAAGCCTTGAAAAACTCGGCATAGAAAGAGTGTATTCGTCAAAAGTCCATGTGGGAAGAGGTTTTGTCGAGTGCGGGCACGGGAAATTACCTGTACCCGCACCCGCGACTCTGGAGCTCCTGGAAGGGATCCCCGTCTACTCTACGGGCATAGAGGGTGAACTTGTGACCCCTACCGGAGCCGCGATCCTTAAAAGCGTATCCCGTGGTTTCGGGAATATGCCCGAGATGAAGATCGGCCGTGTAGGATACGGGGCCGGGGACAAAGACTATAATATACCCAATCTTTTAAGGGTCGTCATTGGCGAAGCATCCATAAGTGGATATGATGCGGACAGGGTTTTTCTCGTTGAGACGAATATTGACGACATGAATCCTGAGTTCTTCGGCCATATCTTTTCGTTGTTGGAGAAAGAAGGATGTTTGGATGTTTTTATGACCCCTGTATATATGAAAAAGAACAGGCCGGCTACGCTTCTTAGCGTCCTGGCGGGGCCGGAAAAGCTTGATGATATTTTGTCGGTAATATTTTCCGAGACGACTTCAATAGGAGTAAGGATCAGGGAAGTCGAAAGAAGAAAGCTGTCCCGGCAGAAGATATCGGTAATGACCGAATTCGGGGAGATAGAGGTGAAGGTGGGCAGGATGGACGGTGAGATCAAAAATATCGCTCCCGAATATGAATCCTGCAGGAAGATCGCCCTGGAAAAAAGGGTGCCTTTAAAAGATGTGTACGATGCGGCGAAGAAGGCTGATATGCCCGTGAAATGAGGTTGTCTTCTTCGGTGATTATATGTATCATAAAGAAAGCAATATGAGTAACGCCAGGAAGCATGTTTTGATATCGGGTATGGTCCAGGGGGTCTTTTTCCGTTCTTATGCTCAGGAAAGGGCGCAAGGCCTGGGAGTTACGGGTTGGGTCAAGAATCGCTGGGATGGAAAGGTGGAAGCGATATTTGAAGGGGAAAAATCCGCTGTTGACATGATGGTCAAATGGTGTCACGAAGGTCCGCCATCGGCGCATGTCAGCGATGTCGATGCCGTGACTGAAAATTACACCGGGGAATTTGATTCATTTAATGTTGAATTTTAACGTGGTCTCATTAAAAAGGAGGTAGATGATGAAGAAGGTTCTTGCTTTTATCATAGCAGCAATGCTGGTCATGGGCAGCGCGCCCGCGTTTGCCGAAGGTTTTTTTCAGGGGTGTTATGACTTTTTCGGCGGTAAGGGAAAGAAAAGCGAGGAGAAGGTCCAAAAGGAGAAAAAAACGACTGAAACAAAGTCGGAGGGCTCTACGAAACGCTCGTCGTGTATAAAGTAAAACAACATGAAATACAAAACAGTATATATTTTTGCGGGAGTCCTTCTCTGCCTGGTCGCGGTAGCCGTGGTCATGCGGCATTTAAGGATTCCCGCAAAAAAAGGTCTTGTGATATGGAAAGAGGATTTCAGTAAGGCCTCCAGGCAAGGCGGATCCCTTCTCCCGGAAGGATGGCAACTGAGCAAAAAACCGGGGACCAGGCCCGCTATATTCTCGATAGTTAAGGATCGGTCCGGGGATCATTCTTATCTTCACATGGAGGCGGTAAAGGGGAGCGCTACGTTGCTTTCCAGGCTTAACGGTGTTGACCTGAATAAAACGCCGATCTTACGGTGGAAGTGGAGAGCCCCCGTGTTGCCGGATGGCGCCAACGGCAAAATAGGGGCTAAAGATGATCAGGCCATCGGGATCTATGTGGGGACAGGGACAATGTTGAATAAAAAGAGCATATCATACCGGTGGGATACGGAAACGCCTAAGGGAGCGACGGGGGACAGTGTATACGGTGGGGGGACGGTCAAGGTGAAATGGTATACGCTGCGAAATAAAGAGGACGCCAAAAATGGACAATGGATCGTCGAGGAGCGTAATTGCGCCGAAGACTTTAAAAGGGCCTGGGGGTTCTATCCCCGTAAGATTTATCTAGGCATTTCCTGTAATAGCCAGTATACTAGAACAAAGGCAGCGGCCGACCTGGACTGGGTAGAATTTTTGTCTGCTGCAGATAAAGGCAAATCAGATTGATGTTTACCGAAAAACTTTCCCAGCGTTTGATAAAAACGCCTGTGCTTGTTGAGGCGAAGAACTTTCTGGTCAAGCTGGCGGAAAACCAGGAAGAGGTCGAAGACGCAATGCGCCTCCGTTATGAAGTCTTTAACCTCGAGCAGCAAAGAGGCCTCAAAAGCGCGGAAGAATTCTGCATTGATTCTGACGAGTTTGATCATTATTGCCTGCACATAATGGTCATGGATAAATGGTCCCGCCGCGTGCTTGGCACCTACCGGATCCATTTCGGGGTAGTGGCGAACTCCGCGAAAGGATTTTACTCCTCAAGAGAATTCGATATAAGGGGCATTGAAAGTATCTCCGATAAATGCATGGAGCTGGGGCGGTCCTGCGTGTCTCCTGAATTTCGCACCGGGAGCGTGATATCTCTTCTTTGGAAGGCGATCTCGGAACTACTGATCAGAACGAATTTCACGTACATGATAGGATGCGTAAGCCTGGATGAAACAGACCCGCGAATAGGGTGGGCTTTGTACGAATATTTCAGGAAGACCTGCTCGATGTCCGGCTATCTTACCGCTGTTCCGCACCCGGAATTCAGGTTTGATCGTCCTCCGGATAAAGAAATAGAGAAGATCCTGGCGGATGAGACCTCGCTCAAAAAATACATGCCGCCGCTCTTCAGGGGTTATATGCGCCTTGGCGCGCAGATCTGCGGAGTGCCGGCGCTGGACAGGGATTTCGGGACCATGGATTTCCTCATGGCGGCCGATACCAGGAATCTTCCCGAGAGGTATGTCCGGCATTTCAATTACGTAAGGAAACCAGACTAAAAGATCATGTCTTTTTTTCGGCGTTTATACCGTATTACAGCTATTACAGGATGGCTTTTCTTTGTCATTCTTTTATCCCTGCCGCATCACTTCAGGGGGTGGAAGGGGACCAAAAGAATGAACCAGGTCGTTAATTTGTGGTGCCGGGGCGTGGCCAGGATCATCAATATGCGGATCAGGATATCCGGCGATATGCCGGACGGTTCTGCGGGCTTGGTAGTTTCAAATCACCTGGGCTATATAGACATAATCACTCACGGTGCGGTTTTCTCTTTGCGTTATTCTCCGAAGTCGGACATCGCCAAGTGGCCTTTCGTGGGATGGGTCGTGGGTTTGAGCCATCCGGTCTGGATCGACAGAAGCTTTAAACAGGCGACAGGAAAGGCGCTGGATGAATTCATGCAGACCCTGAAACACGGCATGAGCCTCATCGTCTACCCGGAGGGGACAAGTTCGGATGGCAAGAGCGGCATCCTTCCTTTCAAGTCCGCGCTGTTTGAATCAGCAGTAAAGGGGGATATTCCCGTTTATCCTGTCCTTACGCGTTATCGCGAGGCGCCGGGCAGGGGTGAGGTCGCGTGGTACGGAGACATGACGTTTCTTCCGCACTTATGGCGGGTTCTAGGGCTTCCGTCCATTGAATCGGAATTACATCTTCTTCCGCCGGTTTTTTCGGAAGGAAGATCCAGGAAGGAAATGGCTTCTTACGTCCGCGATACGATGTTAAAGGAAAATAATAGGATCACAAGGAGGAATTATGTTATCCAAGCGGGATCTCATAAGGATCTTATGCAAGTACCCTGAGCTTGTTGAGCATGGTTATACGGTCAGGGAATGTAATGCCGACCTGTACGGACAGGAAGTGGACATGCTCATGGAAGACCAGTTCAGGAAAAAGCTGGTTGTCCAGGTCAGGACCGACCCGATAAAGGAAGAAAATCTTGGCGAGGTCCTTTCGTATCAGGAAGCGATACTGTCCGGTGAGGCTCCCAATGTAAGCGTGATGCTTATCGCCATAAAGATCCCTCCTCACCTCCAGAAGACATTCGATCACAATGGTGTGGCCTGGAAGGAGGTCACCCTGTTCCAGATCGAGGAACATCTGAGCAGCAAAGGGGACATGGAGCTGCTTAAACTTCTAAAGTAAAGTCATGTTAAGAAAGTCATTGATCCTTATTGTGCTCAGCCTGGCGATTTTCCGGAGTGCCTTCGCAGGTCAAGACCAGGGACCCGATATCGTCACATTGCACCTGAAGACCGGCGGCCGGATCAATGGGGTCATCATACAGGAGACCGAAGAAGGGATGATCATAGATCCCGGCTACGGCACTGTGGTGATGTCTAAAAGCGAGATAGAAAGGATAGTGAGACCGGAAACCGGCGACAAGCAGGATATGTTGAGATCCTGGAGAAGAAAAAAGATCATTACCGAAAGGGCCGGGGCGTCCAGGGAGAGAAAAAGAAATCTGGAGGAATTTTACAGGCGGGAAGAAGAGAATATCAGGACCAAAAGAGAGAGGGCAGAGAGAGTAAGGAAAGAAAAAGAGCACAGGATAAGTTTTACAGATAGCTCGAAAATCGTGGTGGATGCGGTCCTGAACGGTGAAGTCGAGACCCTGCTCCTTGTGGATACCGGCGCTAATTCGGTCCTTATACCGATGGATGTCGCGGAAAAACTCCGCGGAGCAGTAAGGAAGCATTCAAAAACCGTCAAGGTTAAGCTGGCCGACGGGACCGTCAGGGAAGGAGTGCCGTTCGTTCTTGGATCTGTCGAGATAAACGGCATAAAAGCGGAGAATGTGGATGCCATTGCCATGGACATGCAGGACATGGAAGGAAGGCACGGTTTACTGGGCATGTCATTCCTGAACAAGTTCTACCTCAAGATCGATTTTGAGAATAATGAGTTGATATTAAAAAAGAAATAGGGGCCCAAGAAATGGTCGATATCACCTTTTTGCCGGTTTTTGTATTCATCGGGATAATCAATCTTTTCATAGGGTCATTCCTGTTTTTGAAACCGGAACTGTCCATCGAGATCCAGATAAGATTTTATGAGAAGATAAACTGGCGGATCGAGCCGATTTCCATGAGAAAAGAGGTAAGGAATACAAGGCTCATGGGGATATTACTGATCGCCGTCACTTCGGTGCTCCTAGTCTGTGCCTTGACCCAGAAAATAAATATCTAGCAAAGACCCGTCAAATTTTTTTAGAAATAAGATAGACAGGTACCCCGCTGAGCATCAGGCAGATCCCCAGAAGAGATGACATGGGATGATGGATAACGGTATTTACCACCAGCCATACGCAGGTCAGCGTGAATATAACAGGCGTCAACGGATACCCCCAGACCTTAAAAGGCCTTTCAATGTCCGGATATTTCCGCCGCAGGATAAAGACCCCCGCTCCGGTCAGGCCGAAAAAGAACCAGATCAGAACGCCCGTGAAGAAGATCAGTTTTGCGAAAGTCCCCCACATTATTAAAAGAACGATCCAGAGAGCGTTCGCGGCAATGGACCTGTGAGGGGTATGAAATCTTTCATGGACCTTGCCCAGGTATCGAAAAACCGCGTTGTCCCTGGCCATGGCGAAAGTGATCCGGCTTGAAGTGATGATCATTCCATTGATAGCTCCGAACGCGGAGATCACTACCAGCGCCTCGACCGTTTTGCTCGCCCATTTTCCCAGAAGTATCTGCATCACGTTTGAAGTGATCAATTCCGATTCAGCAATTCTTTCTACCGGGACAAGATAGATATAGACAAGGTTCATGAGCATGTAAAGCGCGGTGATTATCAAGGTTCCCCCCAGAAGCGCCACGGGGAGAACTTTCCGGGGATCCTTTGTCTCGCCGGTGACGTATGTGTTTTCATGCCATCCACCGTATGTCCAAAGAATCGGTATAAGCGCCAGCCCGAATAAAGGCAGTGTTGATATGCCGGTGGAGAGGTGCGTGGACCGGAAATTAGAGATATCGCCTTTTGGGGAAAGGAACCCCAGGACTATGATCGCGGCCAGGGTCAGGACCTTGGCTATGGCTGCCGCGTTCTGAAGCGATTTACCTTTGCGAAGCCCCAGGATATTGATCAAGGAAAGAACAAGCACTGTGATGACTGCTGTGATCTTTATCAGTGAGGTTCCCAGGGCCAGGAAGGATACCAGATATTCGGCGAAGATAAAAGCGATAGCTGCGATCGCGCCTGTCCGCATGACCACGAGACACGTCCATCCGTAAAGGAAACCCGTCAAGCGGCCGTAACTGTTCTTAAGATAGACGTAATCACCGCCGGTCTCCGGGAAAGAAGAAGAAAGTTCCGAATAGCAGCTGGCGCCCATAAGGGAAAAGACCCCGCCTACAAGCCAGGCCAGGAGGATCAATCCCGGCGAAAAAAGATATTTGCCGACTTCGGAGGGGACGCGGAATATACCGACGCCGACGACAATTCCGATCACCAGGGCTACGGAATCCCACAAACCTAGGACTTTTAACAGTCCCGGACTCTCGTTTGAAGATGTTTTTACGTTCTCCATGAACCCTTAAGTAGTAACTTGCTATTTTCAACGACAATTACTATAATTATACCATGAGACTATACATCGGGAGTGAAATTCACCTTTCTTAAACTCAAGGAGGTAGATGCAATGGCAGAGATCAAGGACCTTTTTCAGGGCGCGGACTGGAAGACCGAAAAACATGTTCCGGTCATTGAGGCCCCTGAAAAAGCGGCAAAAGGGGAGCTTTTGAAAGTTACTGTATCGGTGGGTAAGGAAGTCGCGCATCCGAACAAGACCGAACATCATATAAGGTGGATATCAGTCTATTTCCTTCCTGAAGGGGAGAAGTTTCCATCCCAGGTAGGTAATTTCGAATTTACCGCTCATGGAGAATCCGTTCAAGGGCCGGATACAGGTCCGGTATATACTCACCCGGAAGCGACCCTGAGCTTTAAGACCGAGAAGAGCGGGACGATATTGGCATCGTCCTATTGTAATGTCCATGGACTATGGCAAAGTTCAAAGAATATTAACGTTTAACGGAGAAGAAATATGGGTCCAGATGAAGTAAAGAGTTCAGAATCGCAAAGCGGCGTCCCGGATCTTCTGGAGACGGCCAGCGAATACGGTTTCTGGTGGACTATCCAGAAGATAACGCTTCTTATGTGTATCTTTCTCCTGGTCCTGGGCATCATTGTCAGCTGGATTTTCGTGCTATTTTCATTCCTGTTTCTCGGGTTCAACCTGTTCGCGAATTTTAAAAGAATAAGATCGCTGCGTAAGCTGGAGAGTTCGGGACTGAAATTTAACCCAAACCTGGGCCGCTAAGTATAACCCCAGGGCCATGATATCAAATATGGGCAAGATCAAGGGAAGTTTGCTGATTTTATCCTGGGCTTTATACGACCTTGCCAACCAGTTCTTCGCTTTGAATGTTGTTTCACTTCACTTTCCCCGATGGATCAGCGTAGAAAAAGGATCGCCTGAGATTTTTTACAGCCTGGCCTTTGGGGTATCCATGTTCCTTGTAGCTGTTTTCGCGCCTTTCCTGGGCGCGCTCTCGGACATGAGGAATTGGAAGAAGTCTTTCCTGGTTTTTTTTACCTTTCTTTCGATCATATTCACCATAGGCCTGGGACTGTCTACCGGTGTTCTTATGTCACTGGTATTTTTTGCGATCGCCAATTTCGGTTGCCAGGAAGCGATAATCTTCTATAACGCCCTGATGACCAGAGTAGCGCCAAGGGAAAGGATCGGGCTTGTATCGGGATTAGGAAGGATGTTCGGATACAGCGGGGCGATACTGGCCCTTTATCTTACCAAGCCCGTAATACTGAACATGGGCTACCAGGCGACTTTTATTTTTACCGGCATTTTGTTTCTCGTCTTTGCCTTGCCTTGTCTGATCTTTATAAAGGAGGAAAGGCCCGGGGAGAAAATGAGACTGTCTTTCTTTTTACGGAAGGAAAGGCTGGTTGAATTAGCCGACAGGCTTAAAATGACTATCAGGGGAACCGAGACATTTAAGGGGCTAAGGAATTTTCTGAAGGCTTCGTTTTTTATGCTGTGTGTTGTAAATGCGCTCATACTTTTCATGGCTGTTTACGCCGTGAGAGTTTTTGGGCTCGCGGAAGACCAGATAATCGATCTGGTAGCTTTTTCCACTCTTTTTGCCATTCTGGGAAGTATCGTGTCAGGGTTTATCAGCGATCTGATAGGATACGTACGGTCTTTGCTGATTATATTTTTTCTCTGGGGGCTTTGTATCTTGGGCGGGGGTTTGCTTGAGCCTCCATTCCATTGGCTGGTCGGGGCCCTGGCGGGATTAAGCCTGGGGTCGACATGGGTCGTATTGCGGGCCCTGGTCATAAAACTCGTTCCGGAAGAGAAAATAGGCGAAGCCTTCGGCTTGTTCAATCTTGTAAGCTATTTTTCCGGAATGGTCGGCCCTCTTTTCTGGGGGATGATGCTTTTTTTTCTTTCCCGGATGGGGGAGATAGGTTACCGGATTTCGTTTCTTAGTATGATGATATTTATCGCGGTCGGCGTTTATTTTCTTCTAAAAATAGGCCGGGCAGATGCAGATGAAGAAAGGGTTTAGAAGTGGCGATTAACCTGTGGAAAAAATTCGAAGAAACCGCGTCAAGATCGCTTGACAGTATTGCTATCAAGGATAAAAAAGCCGGCAGATGGGAAAATATCACTTACGGCGGTTTGAAGCGCAATATAGAGTCTCTGACATCTTTTTTGCAAAAAGAGGGGATAGGGAAGGGCGATAAAGTCGGTATAGTCCTGGAAAACGGGGCCGAATGGCCGGTGATATTCTTTTCCACGGTTCTGGTAGGCGGCGTTTCTATTCCCCTCAACCCCGCGTCCACGCACGAAGAGATCGAAAATATACTTAAAGATTCCGGATGCAAACTGGTCTTTGCCGGGAAAGACTTTTTTGATCCAGTCAGGGAGATATGCCGGAGCTGTCCGGGGGTAGAAAACGTTATTTTGGTAGACCCCGTATCGTTTAAAAACACGGTTACCGGCCAGCGCGAGGAGGTTGATGTCGGCCAAGTCGGCCGGGATGACCTGGCCTGTATCCTGTATACCTCGGGCACGACCGCTGAACCAAAAGGAGTGATGCTTACCCACGGCAACCTCCTGTCTAATTGCGACTCACTGTTCCGGATGAACATTATTACTCAAGATGACAGTGTCGTTTCCATACTCCCCCTGCATCATACTTATCCTCTGACAGTGACCATGCTCTTACCGCTTCTATACGGCGGCAAGGTCATCTATCCCGGGACAATGCGCGGGGAAGCGGTGCTGGAAGCTATGAGGGAAACAAGAACGACCGTTTTTGTGGCTGTTCCGCAGATCCTGCATTCTTTTGATCAAAAGATCGCTGAGCAGATAAAAAAGATCATTTTTCCGTTTAATCTCCTGTTCAGAGCCGTCATTGAGGTTCTTTATAAAATCAGGAATAGAACCGGTATAAATCTGAGCCGGTGGGTTCTCGGCAGTATCCACAGAAGATTCGGAAAATCACTGCGGATGTTTGTGAGTGGAGGCGCAAGGCTTGATGAGAACGCCGCGCGGGATCTGGTCAGGTTGGGCTTCACCATTATTGAAGGATACGGTCTTACCGAAAGTTCTCCAGTCCTTACCCTTAATCCCGCGAAAAAGGCTAAGATCGGTTCGGTCGGCCTGCCTATACTGGATGTCGAGCTGAAGATCGGCGGCAAGAACGAAGAAGGCGTAGGTGAAGTGATCGCTAGCGGGCCCAATATCATGGAAGGGTACTATAAAAGGAAAGACCTGACCGCGGAGGCTTTAAAGGACGGGTGGCTTCACACCGGCGATCTCGGTTACATCGACGAAGACGGCTATCTGTTCCTGACCGGCAGGGTGAAGGATGTTATCGTTTTGAGTTCCGGAGTAAATGTCTACCCGGAAGAGATAGAACATGCCTACCTCAGCGCGTCTCCTGTAGAAGAGATGTGCGTGTTCGAAGTCCCATCAAAGAAAGAAGAGGACCAGACCCTGACCCTCTGGGCGGTAGTCGTGCCTGACCTTGAGTTTTTTAAAAAATACGGCGAAATAAATCTCAAAGGGGTAATAAGGGAAAGGTTTGACAATGTCTCCAGGTCCTTGCCCAGCCACATGCGCTTGAGGGGTTTCTCCGTGACCCTTGATAAACTTCCCCGTACCCTGCTGGGTAAGGTCAAGAGGTTTGAAGTCAGGGAAAAATTCACCTCGACAGCGAAAGAAGAGATGCTTAAGCCGGAAGAGAGAGAACTTTCCGGCGGGGATCTTGAACTTATGGAAACAGATCGCGGCAGAAAAATCATTAAGTATCTTGCCAAACAGACCGGCATAAAAAGGTCCATTACTCCTCCGGATCTTCTGGAGCTGGATCTGGGCATAGATTCCCTGGGAAGGATAGAGCTTGCGGCAGGTCTTGAAAAGGTCCTGGGGATCGAGATAGAAGACGAGGTCATAGGAAGGGCCTTTACCGTAAGGGACCTTATCAAAGGGGCGGAACCCCTTCTAGCCAGAGCCGGAAAAGCTGTCCCGGCGGAGAAGATATCATACACACCCGGCGAATGGAAAGAAACCCTCCAGGGTCTGCCCGGGAAAGGAAATCTGGAAAAGATAGACCTTCATCCCGGCTGGTGGGCGTGGCTGGCCGGGTTTCTTTTTACCTGCATGAATAAGGTTTTCTTTAAGCTTTTTTACAGATTAAGAGTCGAAGGGATAGAAAATTTTCCGAAAGCAAGGCCATATATACTCTATGTGAACCATGCCAGTTATTATGACGGCTTGATCGTGGCTTCATCCTTGCCGCGTTTCCCCAGGCTGGAGCTTTTTTTCGTCGGGTTCAGGCCGTATTTTAACGTCCCGATAATACGCAATCTGATAAAGGTCGGCAGGATCATCCCTCTTGATTTTTCTTCACATCTTTTAGAAGCGCTGAAAAGCTGTTATTACGTCCTTAAGAACAAAGGCGCTCTGTGCCTTTTCCCGGAAGGCATACGCACTCTTACCGGCGAGATAGGTGAGTTCAAAAAAGGTTTCGGGATCCTGGCAAAAGAGACAGGGGCGAAACTTGTGCCGGTTCTGATCGAAGGGGCATACGAAGCCTGGCCCAGGACCTCAAAGTATCCAAAGATACATCCCCTGAAGGTGAGGTTCGGAAAGGCCCTGGACCCGGAAGAACTTGAGAAAGAAGGCTTGAAAATGGGGGCGAAGGACGGTTATACGGCAATATGCATGTCCGCGAGAAAGATCCTCATCGACATGAAAGACCGTACGTAATCATTGATAAAACAGGGAAATAGAGCTAAGATTATATTTAAGTCGGATTGGTATTATCTGTGCATTTTTTAAACTTAAGGAGAGAACGTAAAGAGGGGTATATATGTTTAGAAAAAAGAAAAAGATATTATTGATCGAAGACGAGCCGGACATGGCCACGGTCATCAGCGAAAGGCTTCAAAGGGATGACATGGAAGTCATGATAGCCGGTGAAGGGAAGAAGGGTGTGGAGATGGCCGAAAAGAACAGGCCCGACCTCATCATACTGGATCTCATACTCCCCCTTGGGGACGGTTTGTGGGTCCTGCAGAAACTGAAAGAACAGGCTAAGACCATGGACATTCCGGTGATCATCCTGACGGCGAGCGGTGATGACAAATATATAAAGAAAGTCACGGACCTGGGCATTGAAGCGTTCATGAGAAAACCCTATAGGGGCGATAAACTCGTGGGCACGATAAACAATATCCTGGAAAAAGGTCGGAAGAAATGAAAAAGGAAAAGTTGGAAGAAAAGATCAGCAGGATCAGCCATGAACTTGAGGAACGCGTCAAGGAGCTGAGATGTATCTACGGCATGGCCGATCTCGTTGAGAAACCGGAGATAACGCTCGATGAGATCTTCCGGGGAACGGTCAAACTTATTCCTCCCGCCTGGCAATATCCAAAAATAGCGTATACCAGGGCTAAATTTCTGGACAAAGAATTCAAAACAAAAAATTTCAAACAGACCCCCTGGAAAATGACCAGCGGCATCTTTGCGCGCGGTAAAAAAATAGGATCTCTTGAGGTCGGATATTTGAAAAAGACCCCAAAAAGCCGCAAAAGCCACTTCCTTAAAGAAGAAAAGAAACTCTTAAATTCCCTTGCCGAAAGACTGGGAAAGATCACGGAAAAAAAATGGGCTGAAGATGATGTCCGGCGGAGCGAAATGAAATTCAGGCAGTTCTTTGAAAATGATCCTAACTATTGTTACATGGTCTCGCCCCAGGGGAAAATACTCGATATCAACGACGAAGCCCTTAAAGCGCTAGGTTATAGTAAGAAAGAAGTTATAGGAAAACCCTTGATCACCGCGCTTTATGCGCCGTCTTCCCGGAAGAAGGTCAGGAAATTATTTGATCGATGGAAAAAAACCGGGGAGATCAGAAACGAGGAACTCAAGGTCATGACCAAGTCCGGCGAGGAAAGGACCGTTATCCTAAACGTCGATTCCGTCAGAGATGCTAAAAGTAATATCCTTCACAGCATTTCGGAGCAACTGGATATAACCGATAGGAAAAATGCGGAACAAGCGCTCCGGGAAAGTGAGAACCATTTTCGCACTCTTGTCTCCAACATCCCGGGCATCGTGTACCGTTGTGCAAATGATCCGGAATGGACAATCCAGTTTGTCAGCGATCCTATCTATGAGGTCTCAGGCTATCCTTCTGCGGATTTCATTGGAAATAGGGTTCGAAGTTACGCAAGCGTTATCCATCCTGACGATAGAGCCATGGTCGAAGAGGCGGTTTCCAGGGGCGTGAAAAGAAAACAGACCTATATTATCGAATACCGTATAGTGAGAAATGATGGGACCATACGCTGGGTACATGAGAAGGGCCGGGGAGTTTTCGGAGATAATGGTGATCTTCTCTGGCTTGATGGAGCTATTTTTGATATCACAGAGCGAAAAAAAATAGATGAACTCAAAGATGAATTCGTCAACACCGTTTCGCATGAGCTCCGGACGCCCCTGGCCATAATCAGGGAAAGCAGCTATTTCCTGGCGTTAAGTATGGAGAAGACAGCGGATGAGAAGCAGAAAAGGCATTTTGACATTCTCAGGAGGAACGTCGACAGGTTGGAGCACCTTGTGGGCAACGTCCTGGATTACCAGAGGCTCACCGCCGGGAGAATGGGTTTTGACCTGAAAAAAGATGATGTCAACGTCCTGGTAAAGGACGCAAAAAAGGAATTGCTGACCCTGGCGGAGGAGAAGGGGATAGAACTGGATGTAAAACCGGCGAAAAACCTGCCAAAAGTAAAGTATGACGCGGACAGGGTGATGCAGGTATTGATGAACCTGGTCAGCAACGCCATAAAATTTACGAACGAAGGCAAAGTCACTATTAATACTTCAAGAGCAAAAGAAGGAGTGAAAGTCTCCGTAAAAGATACCGGACCCGGGATAAAGAAGCAGGATATCGGCAAGCTTTTCCAGAGTTTCGCTCAATTACGCGCCGAGGACAAGTGGAAGGGCGGCGGAACGGGCCTGGGCCTGGCGATATCAAAAAAGATCATAGAACAGCACGGAGGGAAGATCTGGGCCAAATCGAAATACGGCAAGGGGAGCGCGTTCTCTTTTATCCTGCCCTTCAAGGCAAGGTGAAAACTTATTTTTTGCCCCTGCGAGCGGTCATCTTTTTTATTTCCCTTTCGGTCGGTTTATGTTAAATTTTATCATGAACATAAAAGGATAGGCAAGGAGCCATTATGGGCAAGATGTGTGAAAAGTGCCTGAAAAAGTATGAAGATTCGCAGAATGTCTGTCTATTATGCGGTTCTGAGCTGAAGGCCGAAGAAGAATGCCGAAAGGTTTGCGAGGAAAAAGGAAAGACCCCGGAAGAGAAACTGGCCAGGAATAAATATCTCAAGCCCCAGCTTTTCATTCTGGCGGTTGTCGTTATAGTCCTGATCCTGGTTTATCTGGCCCTTTCCAGGGGTATGGAGTTTTTCGTAAAAGTGGGGGAGAGGTTGTTGGTGAGGTATTAGAAGATATGTCATCCCAGGCGAGGCTGTAAGAAAAATATGTCATCCCGGACGGCCGAAAGGACGATCCGGGATCAAACAAGATTATTATTTGGTCCCCGCTTTCGCGGGGATGACATACTTCTAAACCGGCGAATTCCGGGATGACAGGCAACATACGAGTGGGTGGATATGGTGAATAAAGTTATTTTATGTTGTTTGGTTATTGGTTTGATGTTCTGCGCCGGGTGCGGATCGGGCAAAATTGTAAAGGTCCGGTTAGAAAGCAATGAGAGGATCGAACTCGTGAGAGGACAGTTGCTAAAAGTCGAGGTGGAAGAAAATCCAACTACCGGGTACAGCTGGCAGATATCGGGACCCGGCGAAAGTGATGCGGTCCAGTTGGCAGGAGAGCCCCTATATATCGCAAACTCACCGCTCATAGGCGCTGGCGGCATTCGCACGTTTCGCTTTAGATCTTTAAGGCGGGGCAGAGCAATGATCGTATTCGAATATAAAAGGTCCTGGGAGAAATATAGAAGGCCGGCAAAAAAATATATACTGACTTTAGTTGTGCACTAAAATGGAGGCTTAGATGATAGATCTACACACACATTCATTTCTCAGTGACGGGGAGTTGATCCCAAGCGAGCTGGTGAGGCGTGCAGAGGTCGCCGGGTATAAAGCGATAGCAATAACTGAACACGTGGACCACTCAAATATTGAAAGCGTCATTGATGCTGTAGTAAGGGTCTCCGAGGTTCTTAATAAATATTGGGACATAACTGTTATCCCCGGAGTCGAGCTGACGCATGTCCCCCTGGAGACTTTTCCGGAGCTGGTCGGTCTTGCCAGGAAAAAAGGCGCCAGGATAGTAGTAGGCCATGGAGAGTCGCCTGTCGAGCCCGTGATCCCCGGGACCAATGCGGCCGCTATCCGGGCCGGCGTGGATATACTTGCGCACCCCGGGTTCATCAGGGAAGAGGACGCGCGTCTGGCGGCTGAAAAAGGAGTTTATCTTGAGATAACTTCGCGGAAAGGGCACTCTGAGGGCAACAAGCATGTTTTTGAGGCGGCGATGAAAACCGGAGCGAAGTTGGTTCTGGATACGGACGCTCATTCTGTCGAAGATATCCTTGATCCTGAAAAAAGAGATGATATTTTGAGGTCGCTGACGGATTCCGAGGAAGTCAAATCGGAGATCTTGCGAAATTCAGAAGAGATAGTGGATAGGATACGCAAGCAGTAATTTAGCTTATGGTTCTCTTAACTAAACAAATTCATATCATCTTCTTGACACAATAAATTTACATGATATACTTTCAGCGTGAGCCATGCTTTTATTATTCTTATAAAAGCAGTTCTTTTATATATCATTTAGGGTGTACCGCCGAAGCAGTTTCGATTCCGGCAAAGAAAGGGGGGAGGAAATAGCGTTTTATCTATGCTTGCCAGAAACTGTAAAATAAAAAGGCGATACTTATATAGAAAAGCAATGTTATGAGCGGTAAAATGCCGTTCATTATAATAATCATTTGATTGAAATTACCTTTAAGGGGGTAAAATGAAGTTATTTAAAATTCTATGCGTTCTGGCGCTCGTGTTCGCATTTACCACGATCGCGTATGCCGAAACGCAGAGCGTAAAGGTGAGCGGCGATATCGCGCTGCGCACTTTTGCGAGAAACAACTATGATCTGGACAACGATGACGCTGTTGCAACGAACAACGGTGCGGAATCCACGGACTGGGCGTCATATCTTCTGAGCACCGCGGAAGTCCAGATCGATGCCGACCTGACCGATAATGTGTCCGGTGTCATAAGACTGGTGAACCAGAGAGTGTGGGGTTCCGGTGTTTATAACAGCCAGACTGCAGGGACCAGCGAGCTCGGCAGCACCCAAGAGCCTTTCATGAATGCGGTCGTAGGCAGACAGGTTAATCCGGGCAGCGCCGCGGCATTTGACGTTGATGTTGACCTGGCTTATATCGAGCTGAAAGAGTTCCTGTACTCTCCTCTTACACTGAGGATAGGTCGTCAGGATCTCTGGTTCGGTAAAGGCTTCATCATGGGCAATTCGTTGCTTGATCCAAACGGCAGCATCTATCCGCAGGAATATACAGCTATCAATTCGTTTGATGCTGTCAGGGCGACCTTGGACTATGATCCTTGGACCATCGACTTAGTGTACGCTAAAATAATGGAAAACATGAGAAGAGCCGATGATGATGTGAACCTGTGGGGCGCGAACATAGGGTATGTTTTCGACGAGTACAACGCGGAAGCCGAAGCTTACTGGTGGTATAAGCAGGACAGGAACGTAGGTTCTGCTGTCGCTACTGGCGTGCCCAGGGCCAGCGTCATAAACGGCGCGGACTCCAACGACGTTTTCTGCTGGGGCGGCCGTGGAAGCTTTGATCCCATCGAAGACTGGACGATCGCCGTCGAAGCCGCGTATCAGCACGGCGAATTTGTCGGCGTGAACAGCCAGATGGAGAGAAGGCCAAGAAGCGCGTGGGCTATCGACGCCATGATCGAATGCCGTTACTGGCAGGATGATTTCGCGTGGAGGCCTGTTGTCGGCGCAGAATACATCTTCTACTCCGGCGAGCAGAACATGGGTAACATGAACACCCTTTCCGATGCCACTTACAACGGATGGGACCCGATGTTCAGAGGCAAGTTCGACACAGCCATCAGAGAGTTCCAGAACGTGTTCTATCGTACCGCTATGGCCAGCACCCCGTCATCGACAAACCAGCACCAGTTGCTGGTCCGCGGCACTTTGGAACCGACCGACAGCCTGACACTCGACGCGGTGTACGGTCACTTCTGGCTTGCGGAAAATTGGGCCACAGTGAACGACGTCGTTCCCGAGAACAGGAAGAAGAACGTGGGTGATGAATTCGACCTTAAGCTGACTTGGGATTATACCGAGGATGTTCAGTTCAGCCTTCTGGCTGGATGGTTCTTCCCGGGTGATCACTTCACCAGCGGCCTGGACGACACAGCCACCGACCTTGTCGGTACAGTGAAACTCAGCTTCTAAGTAAATCTTAGCAGCTTAAAAAACCGGCCTGCTTTTAAAGCAGGCCGGTTTTTTTATGTCCGCTCATTATTATTGACTTTTGCGGTTTAACCGCTAAAATATAGTAAATAATATTAATATATAGCAGTGAAAGGAGCGGGATGAAAAACAAACAAGAGGGCAATCTTTACGCTGTATTGTCCTATCTCTGGGTTCTATGCCTTATACCGATCTTGTTAAAAAAAGATGACGAATTCATTATTTTTCACGCCAAGCAGGGGCTGGTGCTGTTTATCACGGAAGCAGCGTTCAGCATAATAGGGATAATCCCGCTTTTGGGCGGGCTGGTCGCAAAACTCGGGATATTTATCTGCGGTATACTTTCTCTTATCGGGATAGTGCAGGTTCTAATGGGCAATAAATGGAAAATACCTGTGATAGGGGATTGGGCCGAAAGAATTACAGTTTAGAGTGAAGTTACCCATTAAGATACTTATAATATCGTTAGTTGTCGCCTTGATCCTGGCAGCCATAGGCATGATAATAGAGACGGTGAGGCGGGCAAGAAAGCCTCCCGAAAAGGCCGGGCTGGAGGTCGTGAAACATTTTACGCTTTCCTCAAGTTCCGAGATGAAAGAGCTTGATGACAAGCTTCTGGCCGACAGCCGGACCAGTTACGTTATTTCTGAAGCGGATGGCGACAAATTTTTAAAAGCTGTCAGTGAAGACTCGGCTTCAGCTCTTTTTTATCGGCATAAATTAGTGCCGGAAAAACGTCCTTTCGTCAGCTGGGACTGGAAGGCGGGCAAGTTCCCCTCCAGGTCAAAAGAAGAAGCCCTGGACAAAAAGGATGAATTTGATTTTGTCGCCCAGTTCTATGTGATATTTTCATCAAGGTTCTTTCTGAATGCCAAAGCGATCCAGTATGTCTGGACTGAGAATGTCCCGGCCGGGACCGTTAGCGATAGCCCGTACACAAAGAACGTTAAGATCCTTGTTTTGGAGTCAGGTATGTCGGAAGAATGGAAACACGAGGAGAGGAATATAAATGAGGATTTTGAAAAACTTTTCGAGGAAGAACTGAATGAGGACGTCGATGCTGTAGCTCTGATGACGGATTCGGACAGCACTGATACCAGCGCGGAGGCGTATTTCAAGGATATAAAGATAGGGTATCTTGGAGCTCTTCCGGGCGAGAAGAAAAGCAGAATGAGGAAACGCAGGAGCAAGGCCGAAAGATCGAAACGTTTTCCTTTTCTAAAAATAAAAGGTGCTTATACTAATTAGAAAGAAAGGAGCCAGCCATTAAGTATTTTAACCGGACATTATTGACGCATAACCTGTTTATCATTGTTTTTTCGATGACCGTTCCTACTATTTTTGTGGGAGGCTGCCTTTATTATTTCATCTTTACGGTGATGGCGGAACAGCTGGTGCTGCCGGATATGATAGCAATGAACCTTTTACCGGTCATTCACAAGATCAATTACATCCTTCTTATAGGATTACCGGCCGTATTTGTTGTCATACTGGGATGGGCCGCTTTTCTGTCGTACCGGTTCGTAGCTCCGCTGGAACGTCTGGAAGAAGATCTGGAGAAGATCGACAGTGGGGATTATTCGGTGCGTCTCCAGATCAGCAGGGATCACGACCTGAGCCCCATCACGGATGTGATAAACGACCTGGTCGATAAACTTGAAAAGAACAAAAGGTAGAAACAGGAATGGGAGCGCATCAAACTGCTATTGTGGCCAAAAGTGCTGAGATCGACAGCTCGGCTGAGATAGGCCCCGGGGTCATAGTGGAAGAAGGGGCCCGGGTCGGTCCGGGAGTGAAGATAATGGCCAACGCTTATGTCTACCGGGGGACGGAGATAGGCGAGGGTACTGTTATTTATCAGGGTGCCGTGATCGGGGGCGAACCCCAGGATCACTCCTATGAAGGAGGAGAAAGTTTCACCAAGATCGGCAAGAACAACATTATCCGCGAGTACGTGACCATCCATCGGGGGACCACCGAAGGTTCATCGACTGTGATCGGGGACAACAATTTCCTGATGGTCCAGTCACATGTTGGGCATAATTGCAGGATAGAGGATAACGTGATCATAGCTAACGGGGCTTTACTGGCAGGGTACGTCGAAGTCGAAAAAGGCGCTTTTCTGTCGGGTAACGTTGTTTTCCACCAGTTTTGCCGTATCGGCCGTTATGCTATGATAGGGGGGTTCAGCGGCGTGAATAAAGATGTCCCCCCGTATATGATAGTCAGGGGACCTTCGGCTATAAGGGGGATCAATCTTGTCGGCCTGAGGCGGGCCGGGTTCAGCCGTGAGGCAATAAGAGAGATCAAGGAAGCTTATAAACTCCTGTTTGTCTCGGGGCGGTCAACTCGGGAAGCGCTTGATGAGATGAAGAAAAGCCTGAAATCGGATGAGGTCGGGCATTTAGCCTCGTTTATCGAGGATTCAAAAAGAGGTATCTGTAAATGCAGGTTCAGTAAAGAGGAATTTTTCTAAAAGGGAGGTAGATGTATGAAGAAAAGTGACATGAACAAAATGTTCAAGAAATATCAGCCGCTTGTGAAGAAAACAGGCGAGCAGCTTTCAAAAGCTGTGAAAGCGGCCGAAAAAGATATTTCCAAAATGTACAAGATCGCCCAGACTCACGTCGAGATGCAGATGAAAAATCTTCAGAAAGAAAAGCTCTATTATGATCTGGGCAAGGTCGTTGCGGGAAAACTCATGAAAGGCGAGATCGAGGTCGCCGGTCTTGAAAAATATAAAAAATCTCTCAACAAGCTCGACTCAGAGGGTGCGAAAATGAAGAGGGAGCTTTCCCGCGTCGGAAGCTCCAAGACCGAAAAGAAAAAGACTTCAAAGAAAAAATAAAGTTTGGCACGACGAAGTTAAAGCTTGGCACAACAAGGAGGAACGAAATTATGAAGAGAGTCTTTGTCATTACACTTTTTGTGTTCCTGATCGGGATGTCCGCATCCTCTCATGCGGAAAAAGAATGGAGATTCGTCGAGCGGGACTGGAAGACGACCAAGATCAAACGCATGGTTTCCGACCTTTACGACAGGGAACGCGCTCGCGAGGCCGAGAATTATCTGATAAGTTGCGGGCCGGAAGCCCTGGAATTCGTAACCCCTCTTCTTAATGATGAGGGCAACGAATCTGTCCGTGTTTCGGCGCTCTATATCATAAGGGAGGCCGGCGACAGTTCGTGTGAAGAAGCTGTGGCGGAAAAACTTCAGGACGAGAGCCCAAGAGTTAGGAAGGAAGCTTACAAGACACTGCGCGCGATCGGGACAAAAGAGTACGCTGAACCTGAGTCTTTCCACGCGGAAGACGAATGGGAATTTATCAACCGGGGCTGGAAGACCAACAAGATAAAACGGTTAGTTTTGAAACTTTACGACAAAAAACAGGCGGACAGTGCCAAGAAATATCTTTCGAGTTACGGCCCGGAGGTCGTCGAATTCGTGGCTCCGCTCGTTAACGATAAAAATAACGAAAATGTCCGCATTGATGCCCTTTACATCATAGGTCAGGTCGGCGACAGTTCGTATGAGGAATTAGTCATCGAGAAACTTCGTGACAGGAACCGCAGGGTAAGACAGGAAGCCGCAAGGACATTGACCATGATAGGCACGGAGAAGTCCATCGAGCCGCTTAAGGAACTTTTGGAGGACTATAATCCGGACCTCAGGTTTAACGCTATAAGGGCCCTTGCCAGGATCGCCCCGGAACAGGAGAAGGATCTATTTATCGAAGCCCTTAATAATTATGATCCCCGTATACGCATGTTCGCGGTGAATGCCCTGGGCAACATGAAAGCGGCGGATACTGTCGTTTATCTATCCGAGATGGTCCAGGACGAAGATGCCGGAGTAAGGTTTGAAGTGGCCAAGGCTCTGGGCAAGATCAATACAAAAGAATGTTTAAAGCCTCTTGTATGGCTCACCAGGGATCCCGAGGTCGATATAAGGGTGCTGGCTCTGAGGAACGTCGCCAAGATGGGTACGCCTGAAGCTGAAAAACCCTTGGTCAAGGCTGCCGGAAGTTTCGACCCCAGGGTGGCCAGCAGAGCCATTCTGAGCCTGGGAAGGATGAAGAGCCCCAAAGCTCTGGATGTAGCCAGAAAATACCTGGACGATGAACATGTTCTAGTGAGGCTTGCCTGCGTAGAAGTCCTGGGAATGATGGGCGGCGAAGAGGAAAAATCCCTTTTAGAGCCTCTTCTGGAAGCAGAATCTACCAAGGTAAGGAAAAGAGCTAAGAAAGCCTTGGCGGAGGTTAACGGCAGAACATGACCCCGGAGAGAGCGCCGTCAAAATCCAAAAGGTATTCAGCGGTAAAGACACGTTTTTTTATTGCTGATCTTGTTTTGACGTTTGCTGCTCTTGTGGTTTTTCAACTGTTGTTATCGCGTGGACTTTCCCGGGCGGTTGCCGGAACATTCACCAGCTTTTATCTCGGCTGCCTTATCTACGTTACTGCTTTCTTCATATTCACGTATATACTGGGTTTTCCGCTTCACTTTGCCAATTCCTTTTTTGTTGAACACCATTTCGGCCTTTCCAATCAGAGCTTAGCAGCCTGGATGCTGGATGAATTTAAGCAAGTGCTGCTGTCTTTTGCCCTCTGGATCGCATGCACACAGGTGTTCTATTTAGTCCTGCGGAATTTTCCAAACCTTTGGTGGGTTATCATCGCGGCCTTGTGGATATTTTTCTCGATTGTACTAAGCCGCATTTTACCGGTCCTTATCATTCCGCTGTTTTTCAAGTATATACCGATAGAGGATAAAGGCTTGAGGGACCGCATATTCGCCCTGGCTGACAAAACTCAAGTGCGGCTCATGGATGTATGCAAGATCGATCTCAGCAGTAAGACCAAGAAGGCGAATGCGGCCCTGGTGGGCCTGGGTAAGACCCGCAAGGTCATACTGGCCGACACCCTGACTGACGAATTTACACCGGAAGAGGTGGAAACGGTCGTCGCTCATGAGTTTGCCCACCACAAGTACAGGCATATCTGGCAACTTTTGCTGTTTTCCGGGGTGCTGACACTGGCCGCGTTATACATCCTGTTCATGCTTGCCGATAAGGTAGCGGTTCTGGCCGGAGTGCCGGGGATCGACGACTTATATCTTTTCCCTGTTCTTGTCTTTTTCCTGGTCGTGTCCGGTCTGGCCGTACTTCCCGTGCAGAATCTGTTTTCGAGGATCCTTGAGCGACAGGCGGACAGGTTCGCGCTGGAGTGCATGAAAGATCCGGAAACGTTCATATCGGTTATGAAGAAGCTGGCTTCGATGAACCTGGCCGATATGGAACCATCGCGACTGAAGAAGATCTTTCTTTATGACCATCCGCCGATATGCGAGCGGATACAGATGGCCGAGAAGATCAAGGCTAAAGGTTAGGGTAAGGGGAGGCCGGTTTGGCAGTTAGTTCAAGGGTTAAACGTCAGATAATACGCAAGATTTACAACAAGCTTGAAAAGCGTTTCGGGGATCTGGGGTGGTGGCCGGCGAGCTCGCGATTTGAAGTGATAATTGGGGCGGTCCTGACGCAGAATACTGCTTGGAAAAACGTAGAAAGGGCCATAGCAGAATTGAAGCGGGAAAGGGTCATGAGCCCTGGAAAAATATTAAGGATAAGCGGCACAAGATTATCCGGGCTCATAAGGTCCGCCGGGTATTACAGGGTAAAGGCAAAGAGGCTTAAATCTGTCTGCAGTTTTTTAGAGGAAGAAGGCGGTTCAGGGCTGTCAAAACTAAAAAGACAGAGCACCAGGGCGCTCAGAGAAAAACTTTTGAAAGTCAATGGGGTCGGGCCGGAGACAGCGGATTCTATCCTTGTCTATGCCATGGAAAAGCCGGTTTTTGTAGTGGACGCGTATACTAAAAGGATATTTTCCCGCCATGGTCTTGTCGCTGAGAGCGCGTCTTATGACGAGATCCAATCTCTTGTCCATGAAAATTTTCCGAAAACGGTGAAATCCTTGAACCAGTTTCACGCTCTTTTGGTAGAGACCGGAAAAAGATACTGCAAAAAGAAAAAAGCGCTCTGTGAAGAGTGCCCGTTATGTAGACTCTTGTAGTTTGTGGTTTGGATCCATCAGCGCGGGTGGCGCTACAGTGTCCGAGCACCGCACAAACCAGTGGCGCGGAGGCGCGCAGGACACTGAGCGACAGGACCCGCACACTGGATGCTGGATGTCAGATACCGGATAATGAATAGTAAATAATGGAGTTTGGGATTTTTCATGTAAAGGGGGTGAAGCATGATCTTTGGGATTTTCAGGAAAAAGAAAGAGGAAGAGATAAAAGGGGTCCTTATTGGGGAAGTCGTGCATTATTTCCGGAAGGTAAAAGCCGCGGTGATCAAAATAAAAAAGAATAAAGTTTCCGTCGGCGACGACATACGGATCAAAGGTCATACTACGGATTTCGGCCAGAAGGTCAAATCGATGCAGATAGACCATGAGTCCGTTGAAAGCGCCGCAAAGGGTAAAGAGGTGGCGATCAAGGTAGGGAAGAAGGTAAGAAGAGGGGACAAGGTATATATAGTAAGCTAACCCCACACTTCCGTGTGGGGAATGGATACTAAATGTGGAAGGATGCTACAGGCGGAAGCCTGTAGAACAAGGGTCGGAAAGCATGGAAGAGTTGGCGAAGATCAAGGAAGTGGCTGTCAGTGTCGCGCAAGAGGCGGGGAATTATGCGCTTCAGCGAATGGGACATCTGAAGCAAGTCTCCCAGAAAAGCGGGAGGACCGACCTGGTGACCGATGTCGATAAAAAATGCGAAGAGATCATCATCGGCAGGATCAAAAAAGATTTTCCTGCGCACTCCATACTGGCCGAGGAAAGCGGGGAGTACAGCCGCGAAGCCGCTCATAGGTGGGTAATAGATCCGTTGGACGGGACGACGAATTACGCTCATTCTTTTCCTGTATTTTGTGTTTCTATCGGCGTAATGCTGAACGATAAGGTGAAGCTGGGCGTTGTCTATGACCCGTCCAGAGAGGAACTCTTTATGGCCGAGGACGGCAAGGGCGCATTCCTTAACGGAAAAAAAATCAAAGTATCCGGGACGAAAGCGCTTCAGGATTCACTTGTCGTAACGGGTTTTGCTTACAACATTCAAGGAAAGATAGCGAATGTTGAATATTTTAAAAAAATGTTGGAAATCACACAGGCAGTAAGGCGTTTAGGGTCTGCCGCTCTGGATCTTTGCTATGTCGCGTGCGGAAGGTTTGACGGCTTTTGGGAATTGGGCCTTAACCCTTGGGATATGGCCGCAGGGCAGCTTGTGGTCAAGGAAGCAGGCGGAATCGTTACGACAATGAGAGGCGGACCTTTTGATATCTTTAAAAAAGATATAACGGCAACGAACGGAATAATTCATGATGAAATGCTTAAGGGCATGATTCATTAATCCTACCAGGCGTATCTATAACTCCCTTAATGTAAAGCACTTTAAAAAAAAGAATTTTTTGACAATTATGGTTAAGATATAAAATAGTTAGTTGACTCAAAGAAGAATTTCACCTATAATGTAAACTACAAAAAAGCTAGGTAATCAGCAACTTTTAAGGGGAAAATTATGAAATATAGAACATTGATCGAACTTATATGTGATGCGATTGACAAGGATGATGCTATCCATACCGCCGGTGAATTTCTAAGAGGCGAAGTGGAATCGGGCGTGGACATGCGCTATAGCGCCAGAACACTCAGGTCGCACCGCGCGTTCAAATACGGTTTTACCGGGCTTCTTGTTTTGTGCCTGATCTCCACCTTATATATAGGTTACGCGACAAAGGAAAAGAACGAGACCCTGCGACACATCACGGGATATATATTAAGCAATACCTGCACGATCCAGCCGGTTTTGAAAACCCAGCATACCGAAGAATTTAAGGAAAAATGGGAAAATAAAAAGAGCGAGGTTATGTTCGATCATTTAAAGAAATAAACAGCGCTTGGTAAAAACGTCAAAAAAAGGAGGGGCAATAAGACCCCTTCTTTTTTTTGTAAATTGACTTTTGTTCATGTATAATAAACACATAAGTCGATTCAGGTGAAAGAATGGTCGAAAAACGCGGAAGATCCGGAAAAGAAAAAAAGCGCACGATACTCGTGGTTGATGATGAAATAGGGATAGTGTCTTTCCTGTATGATTTTTTTGTCCGTAAAGGATACGATGTCCTACAGGCAACCGACGCCAATAGTGCCCTCCAGACAGTAAAGAAAGAAAATCCTGATCTTGTTCTTCTGGACATCAAGCTGGGGCACGGGAAGAGCGGCATGGACGTGCTCCGGGAGATAAAGGAGATCAAACCCAGGCAAAGGGTCATAATGATGACCGGGGTTACTGACAAGAAGGTGATTAACGAGGCCCTTCGTATAGGAGCGGATGATTATATGATCAAGCCTTTCAGCCTGCAGCATCTGGAAAGGGTTGTCGCTCTCAAGATATTGACCCTCGAAATAGAACGTATCGGAGAAGGTGGAGGGTAATATTTTGAGCCGGAAAAAGATATTTAAAGGACGGCTCATCAATGTTTTGACAGAAGAAAAGACCCTGCCCGACGGGAGAAAAGCATATTTCGAAAAGATAGAACACCCCGGAGCCGCTTTGGTCCTTCCTTTTACCGCCAAAAAGATAGTTTTCATCCGACAATACCGCTGTGTAATAAGAAAATACATCTGGGAACTTCCCGCAGGGATCATCTCGCGGGGGGAGACGCCTTACGCCTGCGCCAAGAGAGAGGTCGCGGAAGAGACCGGCTACAAAGTAAGAAATCTAAGGCGTATCGGTACGATTTATACTACCCCGGGTTTCTGTAATGAAAAGATATATATCTTTTCGGCTGATTGTTTTAAAAAGAGAGCGCCGAGAAGGGAAAAAGACGAGCACATAAAGGTGAGACTTTTCAGCAGGACGGAGGTCAAGGGGCTTTTTAAAAAGGGCAAGATCACAGATTCGAAGACGATCGCCGCTCTCGCGTTTGCCGGTATAATTTGAATATAAATACGTGTAGAGCAGGCACTTTCGCTATGAACTTGACAATCATATATATATAAGATATACTCCAAGCTAAAGGTCAAAAAGGGGGATAATATGAAAAGGCATTTGACGTTTTTGGTCATAGTAGCGTTTATTTTTTGTTCTATAAGCATTGGAGCTTTTGCGTCTACAAACAAGCCACTTAAGAATCTTGGGCAGGGACTGGACGATATCTTATACGGTCAGCTGGAAGTACCTGATAATGCCAATGAGACAGGCACCAAAGGTTCACCGGCATACGCGGATTGTACGGATAAGACAAATGACGATGTCGGAAGAGGCATCGCCAGGTTTGTAGGCGGTCTCTGGCGCATAGCGACTTTCTGGTATCCCGAGGAAGATACTGCTACTGAAATGACCATGAAGTAACGCGCAGGAACGGTTTGTAAAAAAAGCCCGCTTGTTAGACAAGCGGGCTTTTTTTATAACTATTGAACGATAGAAGTTCTTTCCTGTCCTTGAGGTGTTTTTCCGGAAGGTCCTGCTCTGACGGATAGCCCAGAGCAATAACCAGCTCTATCTTTTTACGGAATGGGACGGAGAGGATCCTTTTAAGTCTTCGTTCGTTGAACCATCCGAGGATACATGTCCCTATGCCGAGGTCCTGCGCCTGTAGAACCAGGTGAGCGCAAGCTATCCCTATGTCTATGTGCCGGAAATTGACGTTTCTCGCTTTACCGCCCAGCCACGCGGGCAGTACCTGCTTTTCAGCTACGATTGCGATAAAAGCGCGCGCTTCCCGGGCGAAGGAATTCATGCCCCCGGGGCCGTATGCAACAGCTTCTGCAGTGAACTTTCGTTTTTCAGGGTCGTCGATGATTATGAAGCTCCACGGTTGAGAATGACAGGCAGAAGGAGAATACCGCGCCGCTTCAATGCAGATCTCAAGGTCCTTTCTGCTTATATCGGCAGCGGAATAAGACCTTACACTTCTTCTGTTTTTAGCTAGTTCGAGAAAAGAATTCATAATAACCAACCCCCATTATCCGGTATCTGATGTTTAACATCCAGCATCTAGTGTGCGGGTCCTGTCTACACCTTCTGCCGTCAAGGATCCGGCACAATGAAATGCTCTGCACCCGCCCCCAAGGATCCAACCCACAAACTATTATTTACTAATCCTATGATTATTGATTATAATATAACTAATGCGTAAGTTACAAATGTTATTATTTGCTGTGTTCTCTCTTCAGTTAGTGCTTTCAGGATGTGCCAATACCGGAAAGATAAGATATATTGGCAGGGCAAGCGGTGTCACTAAAAATGAAGTTACCACTTCGATGGCTACCAAACCGCAATTGCACTACCGTAAAAGGTTTACATTTTTGATGGCCTGGAACGGTATCCCGATCGGCAGCGTAGTCGCGGAGATAGGTGATATCATAAGGTATCGCGGACGGGATGTTTACGTGGTGACGCTGATCACGCGTTCAAACAAGTTTCTTTCCAAAATATATAAAGTGGAAGATAAGTATATATCATATGTCGACACGGAGACCATGACCAGCCGGAGATATGAAGCTGACCGGAAAGAGGGCAATTACAGGAAGCATGTGATCGTCGAATATGATTTTGACAAGAACGAAGCTATCTATACGAACTTGACCGACGGTTCGGTTAAACGCTGCGCGATAGAAAAAGACGTCCAGGACCCGTTAAGCGCTACTTTTTATTTCATGACCGTGCCGGTGAAAGTTGATGACGAGATCAGGATAACGGTCAATCTGAACGAAAAGAACTACAAGGTATTCGGGAAGGTAGAGAGCCTTAATCTTATCAAATTGCCGGGGTTGGGTTCGTTTCCCGCATTCAGGATCCGGCCGTATGCTATACTGGGTAATGAACGATTCAAAAAAGGAAGAGGCTGGCTTTACGTAATAGCGGATAAAAGACGATACCCGCTGTATGGCGTCGTCCTTATACCTTTTGGCAAGGTGACCTCGACCCTGGCCAAGGTTGAGGATATATAGAAAAATCAAAATGAAAAAATTAGGAAAGACGGAATATTTCATATCTAAGAAAGTAGGGGCGGCCATAAACCGGTTTAAAATGATCGGCGAGGGCGACAAGGTCCTGGTCGGTGTGTCCGGAGGCAAAGACAGCCTGACTCTGATCAGGATATTACAGGAGCGCAAGCGCTGGCTTCCGATAGATTATACGGTGAAGGCAGCGCATATCATCACTGATTATGATAAACATCCGGAAAGGAAAAAGAAAGAACTTGCCCGTATTTTTGAGTCCCTGGGATGCGATTATGTTTTCAAAGAGATCGCCATCGCTCGGAAGAACAAGCTAGGCCGGCAGGATTGTTTCTGGTGCTCGTGGAACCGGCGCAAGGCTTTGTTTGAGACCGCGGCTGAGATCGGTTTCACCAAGGTGGCCCTCGGACACCACAAGGATGATGTGGTAGAAACTATACTTATGAACATGTTTTATAACGGTGAATTGTCCAGCATCAACCCCGTGCAGAGCCTTTTCAACGGCAAGATAATTATCGTCAGGCCCTTGATCTTATTGGAGGAAAAAGATACGTCAAGATATGCCAGCGATACCGGTTTGCCGGTCGTGAAGTCAAGATGCCCCAGGAATGATGACTCCAAGCGCGCATTGGTGAAGTCCCTGATACGGGAGCTGTCGCGGAAAAATCCCGACATCAAAGATAACATCCTGAGAGCTCCGCACAATATAAAAAAGGAGTATTTGACGGACATTATAAACGGGATCGGTTTGTCAGGTTATCAGGAGGAAGGATATCAGGATGACAGGATATCGGAATAAGAGCGCTTTGTTATCGATATTATTGCTTGTTCCTTTTGTTACAGGCGGGATGATGTCGTATAACCCGGCAACAGAGGAGGAAGAGGTCATCTTTATTTCCAGCGCTAAAGAGAGAAATATGGGCAGGAACATAGATGAGCAGGTCCGCAAGGCTTTCGAACTGCCGGTAGATCCTCTGGTCCAGGAAAGGATAGGTAAGATCGGGGAAAGGCTAGCCGGGGGATCCGATCGAAAGGATGTCATATATCACTTCACTGTTATAAACCATAAAAAAGATGATTGTTACAACGCCTTTGCCGCGCCGGGAGGGTACATATATATATTTGATGACCTGGTCGAAGTAATGCAGGATGATAATGAGATAGCGGCAGTTCTTGCCCATGAGATGGGGCACGTGGAGGCTAAGCACTCTATCAAACGCCTTCAGGGTTCCCTAGGGGCGACCCTGTTAATGGTACTCGGCAGCCAGATGAAGCCCGAGAAAGGCGCTTTCGAGGCTGCCAATGAGGCTATAGGCCAACTGATGTCGGCTTATTCACGTCATGATGAACGCCAGGCAGACGAACTTTCGGTGAAGTACCTGGAAAAAGCAGAGTTTGATCCTCAGGGAGCGGTAAAGTCTTTGAAAAAGATGAAAAAAATGCGTAAAAAGGGGCCCCTGATGAAATACCAGTATTATAAGTCCCACCCATATGTTTCAGAACGTATCGCCCATCTGAACAGGGTGGTCAAGGGTTACATGGATTTTGATTCATATATAAATCTTGTTTCCGAAAAAGATGAATTATGATAGTATATCAGGAAGCAAACGGGGGTGGATATGAAGAAGGTCGGTATTATATACTATTCCAATACCGGGAACACTGAGGCCATGGCCCGCCTGGTCGAAGAGGGGGCGAAGATGGAACCCGACGTCCTGGTCGATGTGGTAAAGGTGGAAAAGTTTCCCGCAAGGAAAGCGCTTGAATACGACGGCCTGATAATAGGCTCTCCTACATATTACGGTACCGCCGCTTACCAGGTGAAGAAATTTTTGGATGAGACCGTGGAATTCCACGGGAAGCTGGCCGGAAAAGTAGGGGCAGCCTTCAGCTCCTCGGCCAATATAGGAGGGGGTAACGAGACCACGATAGTTTCGATCTTAAATGCCCTGTTGATACACGGGATGATCGTCCAGGGGGACCCCGTGGGCGACCATTACGGCCCGGTTTCGATCGGTAGTCCGGACGCCCGCGCCGAAGAGCAGTGCCGCGCTCTGGGCAAGCGGGTAGCCGCCCTTGTAAAAAAAGTGACATGAACTCATGAGAAAAACTTTTGTTCTTGATACCAACGTTATATTGCATAATCCCAAGGCCCTGATCTCTTTTGAGGATAATATCGTCCTTTTGCCCATAGAAGTCCTCGAGGAGCTGGACAGGTTCAAGAAAGGCCGCGATGAAAGAGGTCGTAACGCCCGGATAGCGATACGCATGCTGGACGAGATACGGCAGAAGGGAGAACCCGGCCACGGATACCCGCTTGAGAACGGAGGGATCCTGAAGATAGCGACCGGAGTGGATTTCGGTGCTGCCGCGGAACTGGGCCTGTCAAAAAGCATCGTGGACAACAGGATACTGCTTACCGCCCACGTATTAAAGGACAAGGGGGAGCGCGTGATCTTCGTGTCCAAGGACATCAATACCAGGGTCAAGGCGGACGCCATCGGAATAACCTGTATGGACTTTGAAAAGCAGAAGGTGGATTTCGATAACTTCTACAGCGGATGGAGGACCCTGGAGCTGAGCAAGGGAGAGATAGATTCCTTTTATACCAAAAAAGAACATAAAATGGAGCATGGCTTGTTTTACCCGAACGAATTCGCGTTCATGGTCGACAAGGAAGATCCCAAGCATACGGCTATCGGCAGATATAAAGAAGAATTCAAGATATTGATGCCATTGATCTTCAATAAAATGCACGTTATGTCGGTCCGCCCCCGGAATAAAGAGCAGGCCATGGCCATCGAGCTTTTACTGAACGATGATATCAGGCTGGTCACACTCGTGGGTTCAGCAGGTACGGGCAAGACCCTCCTGGCCATAGCCGCGGGCTTGCAGAAGGTGGTCAAGGACAAAACCTACGGCGGGCTTCTTATATCCAGGCCGGTCATGCCATTGGGAAAAGATATAGGATATCTTCCCGGATCGAAGGAAGAAAAACTGGAAAGCTGGATGGGTCCGATCTTTGATAACCTTGAGTATATCTTCAACACCGAAAAGGGCGAAAAGGAAACCAAGACCAGAACGAAAAATCTGATCGACAAGTATATTAAAGAAGAGATCATAGAATTGGAGGCCATGACCTTCATGCGCGGACGCAGCATTCCTAACCAGTTCATAATCATAGACGAAGCCCAGAACCTTACACCTCACGAAGTGAAAACGGTCATCAGCCGCGCCGGGAACAGGACAAAAATGGTGCTTACCGGGGATCCTTACCAGATAGATAATCCGTACCTGGATTCATCCAGCAACGGATTGACATATTGCGCGGATAAGATGAAAGGGCAGAGGATGTTCGGTCATGTTATGCTGACCAAGAGCGAGAGGAGTCCTCTGGCCGCGCTTGCTGCAGAGATCCTGTGAGATATGACCACCGGAAGACCCACAAAAAAACGCATAGTTCACAGAAAACCGGAGAGTTTTAGATTCAGCCCGAGAGGGAAAAGGGGCAAGCCGGAGACGGTAGTGTTGACGCTGGATGGATTTGAGGCCATAAGGCTGGCGGATTGGCAGTCCAGGAAGCATAATGATGCCGCCGCTTTGATGAAAGTATCCCGCCAGACGTTTGAAAGGATATTGAAAAACGCCCGCAAAACGGTCTCCGACGCGATAGTTAACGGAAAAGGAATAAAGATCTGGGGCGGGACATACGATTACGAGGACATGGAGATCTAAGGTATTGATTGGAGCGGAATATGAGGATCAATATACGGTATATGAAAGAAAAGGATATTTTTGAGATACAGGTAATCGAGAAGAAACTCCGGTCGCATTTCATCCTTTCACGGGCTGAGCTTAACAATCTCAGGACCATGTTGGAGAAAGCTCTGCTTCAGAGCAAGACCAAGGGAAAAAGCGGGGGAAAAGAGAGGTGAAAATGAGAATGTTTATCGTTGTCCTGACATTTGTTCTTGTTTTCTGTTCGGTTCCGGGCAGCCTTCGGTCTCAGGAGGAAAAAAAATCTACTTCGAGCAAAGTCAAGTATGTCAAATCCAAGCACGGGGTGAGAGCGCTTATAAAACTCGGCAAGAGCCAGGCATCGATGGCCAAAGAGGTGGAGCGGCAGACCAGGAACTACAATAAGGTGCTCGAAGCGATAAATGACGGTGATCTGAAGAAAGGCCAGACCGCTTCATCGGTCCAAAAGGCCGTGGGAGAACCAGTGATCATTTTATCGCGGGAAGGCCAGGAAGTCGTAAAGTGGGTCTACAAACCGGGCAATGTCACTTTTTTCGAAGACGAAAAAGTGTATCTCATGTTCGATAAAAATGACGAGCTCGTAGACTGGAAGGTCTTGCAGGGAAAGAAAGAACCCGGCACCGAAGCGATGAAAGGAAAATGAATGGGTGGTAAGGGCAGGATATCGTTGACCCGTGAAGGGTATAATAAATTACACAAGCAATTGCAGCATCTTAGAGGCGAAAAGAGATTGCAGATATCGAGAGATATAGGTGAGGCCAGGGAGAAAGGCGATCTCAGCGAAAATGCCGAATATGACGCCGCCAAAGAGGCGCAGGCACATAACGAAAAAAGAATCGCTGATCTGGAAAATACTTTGAGTAGCGCCCAGATAATAAAGAAAGACGAAATAAAAGGCGACAAGGTCGTCCTGGGAGTAACGGTCAAGGTCAGGGACAAAAATACGGGCGAAGAAGAAACTTACACCTTAGTTTCCGAGGAAGAGTCCGATTTTGATGCTAACAAGATATCTGCAGCATCTCCCGTCGGCGGCGCCCTTATGGGTAAAAAAGCGGGGGATATCGTGGATATTAAGGTTCCCGCTGGGACCCTTCAGTACGAGATTTTGAGCATCGAATAGATGCAGGGGCAAACCTCCGTGTTTGCCCGGGAAGAAAATTTATGTGGAAAAAAATAGCCGTAGCATTATTGACCGCATTAGTAATATATTCGTTCCTGCCTCTTGTTCCTTTCTGGTTCATGGAGGGAGCGGAGAATAGCGACAATAACCGGGCTAGTGTGGAAAAGCTTACGAGTAACAATGGAGCATATTTTTCCTTCATGGTCATGGGGGATAATCACTCCGGGCTTGTTTTTAATGACGCCGCCACGCTTAAGCTTATATGGCACTTGAACCGGGAAGACAGGTTCAGGAAAGTCCCGATCGATTTTGTCCTGAATGTCGGCGACGTGTCTCTTGACGGAGAGCGTTCACATTTTGAAGCTTACAAAAAGATGCAGAAGATCATCAAATGGCCGGTAATAGCCGCTATCGGCAATCACGATGACCCTGAGCTCTTTAAGGAATTTTGCGGCGAAACGAATTTCGCTTTTTCCGATAGAAATTCGTATTTTATCGTCCTTGACAACGAAGAAGGGCAGCTTGACGAATCCCGTTTCGCCTGGCTGGAAGAAGAACTCAAAAAGGGACAGAATTACGATCATATTTTCATCGCCATGCATAAACCGCCGTTCGATCCTTGCCAGCAGGAATGGTACAATATGGATAACAGCCCATGGGCGTACACATTCCGCAAGCTTTGCGCGGAGTACGGGGTAGATATGGTCTTTGCCGGGCACAAGCACATGTTCAAGCATGAAAAGTTCGATGATGTCGACTACATAGTGACCGGAGGCGGCGGGATGCTGATAGAGATACCCGAGGCAGACGGCGGGTGCATTCATTATGTAAGAGTTCAGGTCAATCATGATTACGTGACTTACGAGGTGAGGAAGATATCGCCTCCGCTCTGGGAGTATCTTGCTTATTATTTCTGGAAGGAAGCTGTTTACTGGGCCCGTAATCTTTACGGTCACGGGTATATTTTCGGAAAAAACACGAAGATCGAACCACTACGCGAACCCAGGCTGAACGATTACGAATTCTGGTTTAAAAAGGGGGAATGATGAAAGAAAAAAAATGGAGACCCGAGACATTGGGAGTACATGCCGGCTATACTCCTGAACCGACCACGGGGGCCCGGGCGGTGCCCATATACCAGACCACTTCTTTCGTATTTAAAAGCACGGAACATGCCGCGAACCTTTTTGCGTTAAAAGAGTTCGGGAATATATATACAAGGCTTATGAACCCGACGACCGATGTTCTTGAAAAAAGAATAGCCGCGATCGACGGTGGCGTGGGCGCTCTGGCTACAGCGAGCGGGTGTGCCGCGATCGCTCTGGCGCTTTTAAACATTGCTCAAGCAGGCGATGAGTTCATTTCAGCCGATAATCTATACGGCGGGACTTATACCCTTTTCCGGTATACCCTTAAGAGGCTTGGGATAAACGTAAAGTTTGTTCCGTCGGAAGATCTGGAAGCTTTCAAAAAAGCCATCACCCCCAAGACGAAAGCCATTTACGCTGAATCGATAGGAAATCCGAAGCTGAACGTGACAGACTTGGAGGCGCTTGCGAAAGTAGCGCACGAAAATGGGGTGCCTTTTATTCTGGATAACACGGTGTCTCCGTATCTGCTGAAACCTATCGATTTCGGTGTTGACATCGTTTTGTATTCGGCGACAAAGTTCATAGGAGGCCACGGGACTTCGCTGGGAGGTCTTATTGTCGATTCAGGGAAGTTTGACTGGACAAATGGTAAATTTCCCTTGATAGCCGAGCCTGATCCGAGTTATCACGGGCTTAACTTTGTCGAGGCCATGAAGCCGCTCGGAAATATCGCGTATATCGTCAAAGCAAGGACCGGCCTTCTGAGGGATCTTGGGCCCGCGTTATCTCCTTTTAACGCTTTTCTGTTTTTGCAGGGTCTCGAGACACTTCATTTAAGGATGCCGAGACATTCCGAGAATGCCCTGAAAGTTGCTGAGTTCCTGGAGAAGCATCCGAAGGTGACATGGGTTAACTATCCTGGCCTCGATTCCAGCCCGGAAAAGGCGAAGGTCGAAAAATACCTGCCTAAAGGTGCGGGAGCCATTATAGGCTTTGGCGTTAAAGGCGGGATAAAGGCAGGTAAGAAATTCATTGATTCTTTGCAGCTTGTTTCGCATGTGGCGAATATAGGGGATGCGAAAACGCTTGCCATTCATCCTGCCAGCACAACTCATCAGCAGCTTTCGCGTGAGGAGCAGGAAACGGCCGGGGTGACCGAAGATTTTATCCGTTTGTCAGTCGGGATCGAAAACGTTGAAGATATAATCGAAGATATAGACCGGGCTTTAAAGAAGGCGTAAGCACAGGCCATGAAAATATACGATGATATCACAAAGACTATCGGAAATACTCCTCTTGTGCGACTGGCAAAGATCGATAAGGGTCTTCCCGCAAACATTTACGGTAAAGCTGAGTTTTTTAATCCCCTTGCCAGCGTTAAAGACCGTATTGGCTTAGCCATGATAGAGGTTGCCGAAAAAGAAGGCAAGCTGGGGAAAGAGTCGGTTGTAATAGAGCCGACCAGCGGGAATACAGGGATAGCCCTTTCATTTGTTTGCGCCGCTAAAGGTTACCGGCTTGTTCTGACGATGCCTGATACGATGAGCAAAGAAAGAAGGGCTCTTTTAAAGATATTGGGGGCAGAGCTTGTCCTGACTCCGGGAGAAAAGGGTATGCAGGGGGCCGTAGATAAAGCCGAAGAACTCGCCAAAAAGACGCCTAACTCTTTCATGCCGCAGCAGTTCGAGAACGAAGCCAATCCGGGCATTCACAAACAGACTACGGCTGAAGAGATATGGAACGACCTGGATGGAAAAGTGGACATATTTGTCGCGGGGATAGGTACCGGAGGGACCATAACGGGGGTAGGCGAAGCGTTGAAGAAGAAAAAACCCGATGTAAAAGTCATAGGCCTGGAACCCGAAGACTCGCCGGTCCTTTCAGGAGGCCAGCCCGGACCCCACAACATCCAGGGTATTGGCGCGGGTTTCGTTCCAAAGGTCTTGAAAAAAGAAATACTAGATGAGATAATAACCGTCTCCGAGAGGGAAGCCGGTGAGATGGCTCGCAGACTGGCCCGTGAAGAGGGGCTACTGGTGGGTATATCTTCCGGGGCAAATGTAGCGGTCAGCGTCCGGATCGCTTCGAGAAAAGAGAACAAGGATAAGAACATCGTGACCGTGCTTTGTGACACGGGCGAGAGATATCTGAGCACCGGGCTGTTCAGAGACTTCATGGATTGAATATGACTAAGAAAAACGAGATAGGATACATAGAGACAAAGTATTTCGTCTTACCCAAGGGCGAAGATTTTCTTCTGCAGAGCGGCGTGAAGCTTCCCGAGTTGAAGGTCGCTTATGAGACATACGGAGAGCTGAACGAAAAGAAGAACAACGCCGTTCTTATATGCCACGCACTTTCCGGTGACGCCCACGCGGCGGGATACCATCCCGGCGAGAGCAAGCCGGGCTGGTGGAATGATATGATAGGTCCTGGGAAAGCCCTTGATACCGATAAATACTATGTGATCTGTTCCAATATCATCGGGGGCTGCAAGGGCTCGAGCGGCCCTAATTCCATCAACCCCAAAACGGGGAAACCTTACGGTCTTAGTTTTCCTATCGTATCCATCACGGACATGGTCAACGCCCAGAAAAAGCTGGTCGATCATCTGGGTGTGAAAAAACTTCTTTCGGTCTGCGGAGGGTCAATGGGTGGGATGCAGGCCCTGCAATGGGCGCTGAGTTATCCTGATTTCCTGATCTCATGCATCCCCATCGCCACGACAGCCAAACATTCCGCCCAACAGATAGCTTTTGACGAGGTCGGCAGGCAGGCGATCATGGCAGATCCGGCATGGAACGAAGGTGATTATTATGCCAAGAAGGCTCATCCTTCGGCCGGACTGGCGGTAGCCAGGATGATAGGGCATATCACTTACATGAGCAATGATTCCATGGAAAAAAAGTTCGGACGGTCCTTGAAGAATAAAGAACTTGGTTATGAGTTTTCAACAGAATTTGAGGTCGAAGGATACCTGAGATACCGAGGCGACAGCTTTGTGAAAAGGTTCGACGCCAACTCGTATCTTTACATCACCAAGGCTATGGATTATTTTGACCTCCATCCGGACAAGAAATTGTCACAGGTATTCAGTAAGGTGAAAGCGTATTTTTTGGTCATCGCTTTCAGTTCGGACTGGCTTTACCCGCCTTACCAGTCCAAGGAGATAGTCAAGGCGCTCAAGATGAACGGCATAGATGTTACCGATTGCGAGATAAGTTCGGACTACGGCCACGACGCTTTTCTGGTCGGGTTCGATGAGGAGACCAAACTTATAAAGCATTTTCTTGACAGGGTTTTTAAAAAAACTGCGAAATAAATCATGGTCAGCGTAAGAAAAGAAGAATTGAGACTGGATCATAAGGTGATCGGGGATATCATAGAGCCCGGTTCTATGGTTCTTGACCTGGGGTGCGGGGATGGCGATCTCCTGAAGTATCTTGTCATCAACAAGGATGTCAGGGGAAGCGGCGTGGAGATAAGTGAAGAAGCTATTTACAAGTGTGTTGAAAAGGGCCTGAGCGTTTCCCACGGCGATATAGATTCGGGGCTTACGGAGTACCCGGATAAGCTGTTCGATTACATCATCTTCAATCAGACCATGCAGCAGGTCCATAAACCCAAGGATGCGATCCAGGAAGCCCTGAGGATAGGCAGGAAGGTCATCATAGGTTTTCCGAATTTCTGCTACGTAGGGTCCAGGTTCCAGATTTTCTTCTGGGGACACGTACCCATCACCCCGTCCCTGCCTTATGAATGGTATGACACGCCGAACCTGCATTTTTTGAGCATAAAGGACTTCAAGAAATTCTGTTCGGAACAGAATTTTGTCATCGAAAAAGCTTTTTACCTGACCCAAAAAAGAGTGATCAAGCTTTTTCCGAATCTTTTCGCGCTCAACGCGATATTTCAAATAACGAAAAAGTGAACGCCTTTCAGCAGCATTATGACCGTTTGAACAAGGAACAGAAGCAAGCCGTCGACATGATCGACGGCCCCCTCCTGGTGTTAGCCGGCCCTGGAACCGGGAAAACGCAACTTCTGTCCATACGCGCTGCCAATATTATCCGTCAGGGAAAAGCCCTTCCCGAAAACGTTCTCATACTTACCTTTACCAACGCGGCGGCCAGGGAGATGAGAGAGAGGCTTGCCCGGATAATAGGGCATGAAGGGTACAGCGTCGAAGTCGAAACATTCCATTCTTTTGCCAATTCTATCGTCCTTGATTCAGAGGGGGCTATAAAATACGTAAAGGATAAAATAGACATCACGGATGTCGAAAGAGTAAGAGCCCTCCAGCATATTCTTGACAACGTGAAAGGTGTCGAGCCCCTGAGGCCTTTCGGTGCTCCGTACATCCATTTATCCGAAATAGGTGGACGGATCAGCGAGCTTAAAAACGAGGACATCTCGCCGGAAGAACTGAAACAACATTTGAAAAACCTTAAGCCGGACGGCATAAATGTCGAGGAAAAGCATATTTCCCGTTTAAAAGCACTTTCTCTTATTTATGAGAAGTACGAGAAGCTGAAAGACGAAGAACGCACGGTACTTTTTGACGAAAGAGGGAGAAAAGATTTTGACGACATGATACTGATCGCGCTCAAGGCCTTGCGCAACGAGGCGGATCTCCGGGATTCTTTCAGGGGACAATACAAGTATATCATGGTCGACGAGTACCAGGATACTAATGGAGCGCAGCTTGAACTCCTTTTCTCGATATTCGACCCGGGATCGCCCGATATCTGCTGTGTGGGAGACGACGATCAGGCCATTTACCGCTTCCAGGGAGCCACACTTTCCAATTTCCGTGTTTTAAAAGAGAAGTTGCCTTCCCTGAAGACGGTGGTGATCAAGGATAACTACCGTTCAAATGAAGAGATACTGGATATTTCCAGGCAGGTTATCTCCCAGCTTCCGGCGGATGAAAGAATGGCAGTGAAGAAGCTCGAGCCCAGGAAGAAATACAGGTCCGGCAATGTCGAGTTCCTTGAATTCGGTACCGAAGAAGAAGAGATGGCGTTTATCGTAAGTGAGGTAAAAAAACAGGCCGAGGTGATAAAAAAAGACACCGGCCTTACGGAAGAAGAAAGAAAAAAACCTTACAATAACATAGCTGTTCTTGTGCGCAAGCGTTACCAGCTTCAAAGGGTGATCGAGGCCTTTTTGAAATCCGGCATTTCGTATGCTTCCGACGGCAAAGAGGATATACGCCTGGAAAAGCGCGTCAGGCAGATGCTGGATGTTCTTGACCTGGCAAATGTGGACACGGAAAGCAACGAGAGAAAAGCGCTTGCGTTGTATAAAGTTCTCACTTCCGATTATGTCCGTGCTTCTCATGCGGATATTCTCAAGTTTATAAATTTCGTGAACGACATAAGAAAAGATTCAAGGTTCAAGGGAGACGTAAAAAGGTATAAATGTTCAAACCTTTATCAGGAGTTCCTGGCACATTTTCCATCCGGCATGGACGCGAAGCCCACAGAAGAGGGATCAGGAGATCTTAAGATAACCAAAGACCTGAAACTTGAAAACCCGCACGCCCTTCACAGGGCCGCGTGGGCGATAACACGCCTGCTCGAAGACGCCCATACCCGTCCTGTCCACGATCTTCTCATGAGATATATAGACGATATAGGTTTATACGGTTTTCTATTGAAGACGTACAGAGATAACGAAGTTATCAAGCTGAGGGACCTGAGGTCGCTTGTGTCGTTCATAAATATGATAAAACAGTCAAGCCTGTCAAGGCCGTCCTACCGGCTTAAAGACCTTACCGAAGAACTTGACCTCAGGGAAGTGCACGACATGCCCATAACCGGAGAACTTGCCACGCTTACCCAGGATGGTGTGCGTGTATACACAGCGCACAGCGCCAAAGGGCTCGAGTTTTACACGGTGTTTCTGCCTTTTTGCCTGGAGAGGAAAAGCTGGCCCTCCCGGGGCAAGGCCGATGTAGTGCCGCTTCCGCCCGAGATCTATAAAAGCAAGGAAAGGGTCGACGAAAAACAGAAAATAAAGCTCTTGGATATTTATGATGAAATACGCCTTTTCTATGTCGCTTCTTCCAGGGCCAAGGCTAATCTTATTTATACCGCTACCCCCGAGGAAAAAGTCATAGTAAGCCGTTTTCTGGACCATCTCGACCTGGATCAAAGATCGGGTTCACCGAGGGTAGAGAGCGAGTTTCTTGCCGAGCAGCTCCGGGGAAGAACGGACAGAGATCCTTTTGAGAGCACCTCCGACATATTAAAAGACATGATAGAAAGGCTCGACCTTACTCCTACCAACGTCAATACTTATATCGAATGCAGGAGGAAATTTTTATATAACTATATCCTGCGACTTCCGGGGAAAAAGACGCAGCATATTACTTTCGGTAACTGTGCCCACAAGGCGCTTGAGGATACCTATGGTTATTTCATGGAGAGAAAAAAATTCCCGTCTTTCGGTTTTTTTAAGAACTCCTTTCTGCGGGAACTAGAGTTCCAGGGAGTGAACGACGCCATTAAGAATATGTGCATTTCGCGTCTTGAGACCTTGAGCGGATGGTATGACATGGAAAAAAAGTCCCCGGTCATACCTTATTCTCTTGAAGAGGATCTTTCCGTGACCTTTCCGGGAGGTCTTGTATTCAAGGGAAAGTTTGACAAGGTAGAGGCAAACGGCGGCGGTACCGTTAAGGTTGTGGACTACAAGACCGGCAAACCCGACAAGCATGTCAAGGCCGTTCAAAATTGCCGTGATATCGAAAGCTACGAGTGTGACGGATACTATAGGCAGCTTGTCTCTTACAAGTTGATCTTCGATAAAAACAAAAAAAAGGAAAACCTCACCGTGAACCGCGGGAGGCTCCAGTTTCTTGAGCCCGCCGCGAGTACAGTAAAGAAATACGACCTTGAAAAGGGTGAGTATCGGGATATAGATATTGAACTTACGGATTTCATGGTGGAAGGCCTGGAAGGCCTTATTAAAAAATGCTGGAAAGAGATCAAGGATCTGAAGTTTGAGAAGCTTTCCGAACGGGACGATAAGGACCGGTGCGGGCGCTGCGAATACGATTCCATTTGCTGGGGAGGTTGAAATGGGGAAGAAATTCATAAATGAGCTGAAAGTCAACGAAAAAGTAAATTCTTATTTTATACTGAGAAAAAAGAACCTTAAACGGACAAAGTTCGATAAACCTTATCTTGAACTCTCCTTCCAGGACAAGACCGGTAAGGTCGAGGGCCGTTTATGGGATGACGCGGAAAAATTCGACGGAGCGGTAGAGACCGGTGACGTGGTCCAGGTAAAAGGCCTGGTAGATAAGTATCGTGAGGAGAAACAGCTCAAGGTCGATTTTATCGCGAGAGCAGACGACAGAGCCTTCAGGTATGAGGATATGGTGCGGGCAGTCGAGAACAGGGACGAGATAGTAAACAAAATAATCGATTACATGCGCCAGATCGAGAACCCTTGGATCAAGGCCCTTTCCGAGGAATTTATTAATGACACGCAGCTTATGTCAATGTTCAAGGACGGCCTTGGCGGTAAGAGCTGGCATAACGCGTATATAGGCGGGCTCGCTGAACACACATATGAGGTTATCCATATAGTCGACCAGATGTGCGGGCTTTACCCGGAGGCGGACAGGGATATAGCTCTTTTCGGGGCGTTCATCCATGACATAGGGAAGGTATATGAACTTGACGCGAAAAACATGGAATATACCGTCCAGGGCGGCCTTGTGGGCCATATTGTCATCGGCCACAATATCCTTACGGAGAAGATAGGGAGCATACGGGATTTCCCCGGTGATCTGAAAACTCTACTTGAACATATCATCCTGAGCCATCACGGGGAGTATGAGCAGCAATCCCCGGTGCTGCCGAAGACGCTCGAAGCGACTATCGTCTACCAGACGGATGAGCTGGTTTCCCAGGCGAACGCGATAAGGGAGATCAAGAGCGCGCAGGCGGAAGAGGGGAAAGAGTGGAGCAGTTTCGTCACTATCAAGAAACGCAAGTATTATATTAAGTAGAGACAAGAATGGATGCCAAACGCTTTGAAGAGCTGGTAATGAAAGCGCTCAAAGACCTGCCCGATGTTTTCAAACGCAGTCTTGATAATGTTGACGTTGTGGTCGAGGACGAACCCACCAAAGAACAGGCGGGAATGGTCAATACCGCCCACCGCAGGATGGTTCTTGGGCTTTACCAGGGAGTCCCCCTGGCCAGAAGGAGCCATTATTACGGGTTGGTCATGCCTGATAAGATAACTATTTTCCGGAAAAATATCCAGAAGGTGTGCAGAACCGAGGAAGATATGGTCCGGCTGGTCACGCATACCGTCCAACATGAACTCGCCCATCATTTCGGGATCTCAGACCAGCGGCTCAGGGAACTGGGGATATATTAATATCGTCGATCGTCGTTCGTGGTTCGTCGAGCATATAGCTCTGCGAAAACAATAAAATCTTTCCCATCCAAATTTTTTAACGGTATTTTTCAAACTTTTGAAGGGCATAAAAGAACTCGCCCCCGCTGCTTCGCTTTGCGAAGCAAAGCGACGGGGGCTCAGACGTCCTTTTACGCTTTTTTCCTTCAAAAGTTATAAAAATACCTAAAATTTGGAAACGGGTCCCTTTGATCTTATTGTTTTTGCAGCGATAATTTTCGTCCGGATGTAAGTTGCACAGTGCAGTATGTTCCCGTACAGGGAGGATCCACACCGGGCGGAGGGGCCCTGGTAGGGAATATACTGCGCTGTGATCTTCACTTCCTCGCTCCGCTTCGCATTCTGCTGTCTGATGTCTGATAACAGTGCGATTGCACTTATTCTTGGCGGGATGAAATCCTGATATGATCTATGTAGATAGGTCCGGAATAGGCCGGTTTGCCGTTCGACTCGACCCTTATAGCTATTTTCCTGATATCTGACTTGAAAGCGTCATCGACTTGTGTCCTTTTCCAGTCCCTGCTTTCTTCGGAGAAACTGGCCCTTATAGTGGTCCACTCTCCCGGGATCAGTCGGACGCTTCGGGTCATCTCCACGAATTTCCATGTTTCGCCTATAGTGATGATCAGCTTGGCTCTCAGGCCTTCAGGGGCCGAAAGGGGCAGGAATAGATCGGCTTCGATAATATCGAAATCTTTCAGATCGAGAAATTGCTGGACTTCGACCAGGGCCGCGGACCAGCCGGTCCCGGGGAATTCCGCGGCAAGTTCCAAACTGCTGGATCCATTGCTGGCTGCGTTTCCCGTCTTCATGAGAGACCTTGCCACGTGGTCGGCTTTTTCGAGTTCCCATGCGGGTATTTCCCAGCCTTCTTCGTCGATCTCGAAATCGTAAAGCGTTTTTATGGTATATGTTCCCGGCACCGGCTCGGGCTTAACGGGCTTAGTCCACGCATCTTTGCTCAGGACAGGGACGGTCCGGACGGCTCCCGGTCGTACATGTTCAGCTCGAGCGGGTCCGGTCCGGACAGGTTCCGGAACGGCCGCGGCCGCCGGTTTCACCTCAGGCGTTTCTTTTTCTACATTGATGCTTACATTGAATACGACGCGTTTATCGCGGAAGAAATAGCCGGCGAAAAACATGATAGCACTGACCATCCAGAGAACGAGGAGGAAAACCGCTACTGGCGACCACCAGCGCCGTTGAACAGGGCGGGGAGCTTTTTCATCTTGGCCATCCCGGGGATGGCCATCTCTGAGTTGGAGCGATTTTTGATCTTCCGTGCCGCCGAAATACGTTCGGGACAGTTCAAGGTCTATCTCGTCGCGTGTCCTTTGTTTTTCCATTAAAATCGACCTCACAACCATTATATTAAAAATAGAAAAGGCTCGTCAAGTGTAATATATCATATTTACTAACCACTTCTATTATGATATACTTTCTTAAAATCAAACTAAAACACAGGAGGATAAGATGAAAATAATATCTGTTGCCAATCAAAAAGGCGGGTGCGGCAAAACTACGTTGGCAATTAACATCTCCGCGGCTTTATCCAAACTCGGGAACGAGACGCTTCTAATAGATCTCGACCCACAGGCACATGCGACGTATGCCATGGGGTTTGGCAAGGAGTCGTCAAGCTTCAAGACTTCTTATGATATTTTCCGCGCTCATTTTGATTCAAGCGCAATACCGTTCGATGATATTATCTTGACCGGCAGGGATAAGCTGTCCTTTATGCCCGCGAATATGCTTCTCAGCGCGGCGGAGATCAATCTTGGAGGAGTGAACGGCGCCGCGGCCATATTGTCCAGGACTCTATCCGATCCTTTTTTCGAGAGATACGAATACGTGGTCATCGATTCTCCGCCGAGTTTCGGGTTTTTGACCTTGAATTCGATGTACGCGGCGGATATGATCCTTGTTCCGTTGGATCTAGGTTATTTCGCGCTTAACAGCGTGAACAGCGTGTACAGGGTGACCAGCCTGTTGAACTCTGAAACCGGAAGGGAACCTTCGGTGTTTTTCGTCCTTAACCTGTTTGACGGACGCTCGAATTTTTCCAGGAATCTGGAAAACGATGCCCGGAAAAAGCTAGGCCAGTATCTTCTTTCGACAAGGGTCCGATCAAGCGTGAGGATCAGAGAGGCCGCCCAGTTCGGCCAGACGATATTCGAATATGCGCCGAAATCCAAGCCCGCGCTGGATTTTTATGACTTGACCAGCGAGATCATGACTATTAGGAATAAAGATATCAACATGAGCGTAAAGGAGTTTTTCGTTCAGGCGCCTCAAGCCGATGAGGTATATGTGCTCGGAGATTTTAACGGGTGGCAGAAATCGCCGGTAAGCCGTCTCACCAGGCTTGGGAACGGGAATTGGGCGGCGCATATCATGCTGGATAGGGGTAAATACAGGTACAAATATCTGGTCGACGATCAGTGGACCCATGATGTCAGTAATCCCCTTAAAGAGATCAATTCTTTCGGAAGCATCGATTCCATAGTGGAAGCTTAGAAAGGCAGGACCATGACACAACCCGTAATTTACGATAAGAAGAAGCAGGATATAGTAATCCGCTATCCGGGTAATCCTATCCTGACCAAAGACGATGTTCCAGCCGCGGCAAAGGGAGTTTATAATTCAGGCTGTATAAAACTTAAAAATGGGAAGTATGTCATGCTATGCCGGGTCGAGACGCCATCCATGAAACAGATGATCTGGCCCGCTGATTCCGATGATGGCATAGATTTCAAGTTCAGGACAAAACCTATAAAAATGCCTGATACGGAAGAATTCAGGGAATACACCGCCGGCATGTATTACGATCCCAGGGTAACGGAAATAGAGGGTAAATATTACCTGGTTTTCGCGTGCCACAGCGGGCATTCCTGCCGTCTGGGGCTCATGAAATCCCCCGACATGAAAGAATTCAAATGGAAAGGGTTTATTTCCGAGACCGATAACCGCAACGGGGTCCTTTTTCCGGAAAAGATAAACGGATATTACTGCCGCCTGGACAGGCCCAATACCGGCGACGGGAAGGGCTATATCTGGATATCTTACTCCCCGGACCTTATTCACTGGGGCCAATCGAAAGCGTTAGCCTTGACCCAGGACGAATGGGGATGGAAAAAGAACGGTTCCGGCGCGGTTCCCATCAAGACCGATAAAGGGTGGCTCGTTATATATCATGCTGTAAATGTCCAGTGTGCCGCCCAGTATGTTTACCACCTTGGGGTCATGCTCCTGGACATCAAGGATCCATCGAAGATCGTGGCCCGGGCTAAAGCCCCGATACTTTCTCCGACAACCGATTATGAGCTTAACGGGCTTACCTACGCGGTAGTTTTCACCTGTGGCGCGGTGCCCGAGGATGACGGTGAAGTCAAGATCTATTACGGCGGCGCGGATACTGTCCAGTGTCTGGCCACGGCAAGACTTGAGGATTTGATAGACGCCTGCTTTAACCGATGACCACCCATGCCGGGATATAACGTAAGCCAGAAAAAAGAGAAAAATCTCAGGGAGAAAATGCGCCGCCTGGGCATAAAGGAAAGCGACCTTAGCGAGCGGTTCATACGTTCCGGAGGACACGGCGGCCAGCATGCCAATAAAGTATCTACGTGTGTGCATTTGAGGCACAGGCCGACCGGAATAGAAGTCAAATGCGGGCGGGAAAGATCGCAGGCATTGAACAGGTTTCTGGCAAGGAGGATACTGGCGGACAAGATAGAGGCCGTGAAGCTTGGCAGGGAGTCGGAAGAAAGAAAGCGTATCGAGAAAATAAGAAGACAAAAACGAAAAAGATCGAAAAGGGCGAAAGAAAAGATACTGGCGAACAAGAAGAAACGCGCCGAGAAAAAGAAACTGCGCAAAACCCCACACTTCCATGTAGGGGAATGATACTACAGGCGGAAGCCTGTAGGGTAACCAATGAAGAAGATAACGCTTGATCTGCACGACATCTTTAATAAAGGCAAAGATATAGACAAGGCCCTCAGGGATATCTTGATCGAAGCTCGCGAGACAAAGGTAAAAATAGTCGAGATAATCCCGGGAAAGGGTTCAGGTCAACTGAAGAAGAGGGTTTTGAAATTTCTCGAGCGGAACAAAGACCTTTACGGCCGGGTGGACAAGGATTCAAAAAACTGGGGCAGATTATTCGTTCGCCTCAAATAAAAATATGTCATCCCAGGCGAGGCCGCAGGCCGAGACCCGGGACCACGTAATAATTTTATTTGATCCCGGATATTTGCCTTCGACGAATTCCGGGATGACATACAACTGCTGAAACGGTGACATGAAATGGCGAAGAAGATCCGCGAATCATGGGGGACACGCCTGGGAGTCGTAATGGCCGTGGCAGGATCGGCCGTCGGGCTCGGGAACTTTTTGCGTTTTCCGGTCCAGGCCGCTAAAAACGGCGGCGGCGCTTTCATGATCCCGTATTTTGTAGCCCTTTTATTGGTGGGGATACCGCTCATGTGGATCGAATGGTCCATAGGCCGGTACGGGGGAGGATTCGAGCATTCTACTGCCCCGGGAGTTTTCCACAGCCTCTGGAAAAAGAGCCGGTTCATCAAGTACTTCGGGGTCATAGGCATCTTCGGGCCCCTGGTCATCATGATCTATTACACCTATATCGAATCCTGGACCCTGGCGTACAGTTTCTTCGCTTTTACCGGGAAATACGCAAGCCTGACCGACCAGTCGTCCATGGAAGCCTTCCTTGCCGGTTTTCAGGGCCTGGCGAAGAATGAGTATTTTTCAAGCATAGCCACCGCTTATTTTTTCTTCCTGATAACGTTTGTCCTGAACATGACCGTTCTGTATTACGGGATCCGGGGCGGTATCGAGAAGTTCTGCAAGTTCGCCATGCCCACGCTGTTCATCTTCGCGATCATACTGGCTGTGAGGGTTTTGACCCTCGGGACACCGGACCAGGCCAAACCGGCATGGAATGTTTTTAACGGTCTCGGGTATTTATGGAATCCGGATTTTTCGAGACTCAAAGAAGCTAAGGTGTGGTTAGCGGCGACCGGGCAGATATTTTTCACTTTAAGCGTGGGGATCGGCGTCATACTCACGTACGCAAGTTATCTCAAAAAAGGTGATGACGTCGCCTTGTCAGGCCTGACCGCCGTGAGCATGAACGAGACCGCGGAGGTTGTCCTTGGAGGAAGCATCGTCATCCCGGCTGCTTTCATGTTTTTCGGCCCGATGGCGATAGGGACGATAGCGAATTCAGGCGCTTTTAATCTGGGCTTCGTGACAATGCCTTTGATCTTCGGCCATATGCCTTTTTCTGGAGTTTTCGGATTCTTATGGTTCGGCCTTTTATTTCTCGCGGGTGTTACGTCTTCTGTATCACTGGCGCAACCGGCGATAGCGTTCCTGGAGGATGAGTTCGATATATCCAGGGAAAAAGCCGTGATGCTTTTCGGGCTGGTTACCTTTGTTCTCTGCAATGCGGCGATATTTTTTCTCGGCAAGGGTGTTGTAGATGAGCTGGATTTCTGGGGAGGGACTTTTTGCCTGGTGCTTTTCGCCACAATAGAGGTTATACTGTTCGGATGGATATTCGGAATAGAAAAAGCCTGGGAAGAAGTTCACCACGGCGCCGATATGAGGATCCCGGGGATCTATAAATATATCATTAAGTACGTCACTCCTTGTTTTCTTCTGGCTGTCCTTATCGCCTGGTTTTTCCAGGACTGGCTGCCTATAATCAGGATGGAAAACGTGCCGGCGGAGAACGCCAATTATATTTTAGCCACACGGATAGGGCTTATGTTGCTTTTTGCCGGCCTCGCGGCCATGGTAAAGATCGCATGGAAGAAGAGAAAGATAAAAGGGAAACCGGTATGAACGCGATGGGTTGGGCATTTCTTTTTATATCATGGTTGTGCATAGCAGGCCTGGTGTGCTTTTGTTTCATAAGCATATTCCGGAGGAGGAAAATAGATTAGATATTAATATTATATATAATATTTGCATTTCGCGATGAATTCATATATTATTACTATATATAATTAAAAATCCCTGAAAAAGGAGGAACATATGGAAAAAGACGTCGCAGTGTTTGAAAAGAATAAATACCAGGACGTGAAGATTCGAATATCGGAATATCAGGGAAACGATGTTATCGATATCAGGATCTGGACCCAGCCGCCGCAGGGAGGCGAAAAAGTTCCTACAGGCAAGGGAGTAAACATCAATATCAAGCTTTTCCCGAAGCTGAAGGAAGCGGTTGAAAAGTTGGAGAAGGATCTTAAAGAAAGCAATATGCTTTAATGAAGCATAGATGTAAAACCGTTCTGTTGGCAAGGATTTAAATGCATAGACAGGAAAGGAGACGTTATGTAAGGCATCTTCTCGTTCAGCCTTTGGAATTCCAGGTTTCAGTAGGAGAACCGGAGAAAACCGAGACCATAGACTTAAGCGAGGGAGGGCTTTTATTCACCTCAAAGAAAAACGTAGCTCCGGGAACAGTAATAAAGATACAGATGCCATTGTATGAAAAAGTCTTCAATATCAAAGCCAAGGTAGTCCATTCAAGAAAAGACATTTCATCCGAACTCTTCAATATAGGCGTTACATTTCTGGAATATTCCGACGCTTTCAAAGTCAAACTGATAGAGCAGATATACCTGATAGAAGAATACCGGGTCCTTCGTTCCCTGCAGATGGGCAAGGAAATGTCCCTTCGCGAAGCCTCAAAGGAATGGATAAAAAGATATTCCGAAAGATTCGAGAGGCTTTACTGGTAGCATAAGCGCTACGATCACTTCTCTATAATCCCTGATTTTCAAAAAAAGTCAAAAAAATCTTTTCCACAACATCAAGTATTTAGTAATTTTTAGTAAGCAATATGTTGTAGACTTTCTAAAAATATTTAAAATGTCGGCGAAAACCGTATTTGACAAACATATATGCATTGTGTATACTCGCTAGATGTGTAGTGGAAAAAAGTGGAGGAAAGTAGAGTGTTTTACGGAGAATACTCACATAGCATTGATAAGAAAGGGCGGATCATAATTCCGTCCAAATTCCGTGATATCATACAGGAAATGTGCATCGAAAAAATGTATATCACACGTGGGTTGGATGAGTGTCTGTTCATGTTTTCAGAGAGTGAATGGAAGGCCCAGGAAAGCAAATTTAAATCTTTGTCTTTCACTAAACGGGAAGCCAGAAAGTTTAACCGTTTTTTCTTTTCCGGGGCGGTAGAGGCTGTTCTCGATAAGCAGTGGAGGGTGCTCTTGCCCGATTATCTGAGGAATTACGCGAAGCTGTCCAGGCAGATAGTCATTGTCGGCGTGTCTAACAGGATAGAGATCTGGGACAAAGGTAAATGGGAAGAGTTTTACAAATCGTCCAAACAGAATTACGAAGAGATCGCTGAACGTTTAATGGACCTCGAATAATTACTTTAAGGGGGGAGTCATGTACAGGCGATGTGCTATCAAATTTAACAGGAAAAAGGTCGAGTTCATCGATTGTGTTAATCTGGTAGAAAGGGTCAAAAGGGCAAGGGCCTTGCCGTCTGGCGTCGAGCATCTTGGCATAAGGCGTTTTCAGATCCATTCATCGGAATTCGGGAATAAGACCTATTATATGATGAGAGATTGTCTATGAGGAGTCGCATTGCATTATCCGGTTCTTTTAAGGGAAGTGATCAAGAATCTTGACCCGAAGGCCGGAAATGTCATCGTTGACGCGACTTTAGGGGGCGGAGGACACGCGAAAGAGATCCTGGGCAAGATACTTCCGGGGGGAAAGCTTATAGCAATAGATAAAGACCCGGAAGCTATAGAAAGAGTCCGGACAAAGTTCCGGCGGTTCAAGGAAGCTCTAATATACTTTAATGAGGATTTCAGGAAGATCCAGGATATTCTTGAAATCCTTGATATCAAGGAGATCGACGGAGCAGTATTTGACCTGGGAATGTCTTCATTCCAGGTCGATGACGAGAACAGGGGATTCAGTTTTCTTAGGGACGGGCTATTGGACATGAGGTTCGACCGTAAGCAGAAGTTTTCGGCCCGTGACGTCGTTAACAGCTTCGGACGGGAAGAGCTTGCGGAAATAATAAAAAAGTACGGTGAAGAAAGACACGCGAAACTTATAGCCGGGGCTATTTATTCCGCCAGAAAGAAAAGAAGGATCGGGACTACAGGCGAATTGAGGGACATCGTAGTGGGGGCGGTCGGGAGAAAATACCGGAAGCAAAGGCTCCACCCGGCAGCGCGCACCTTCCAGGCCCTCAGGATATATGTCAATGACGAGCTTTCAGCGGTCGAAGAAGCGATAAGAAAGACGGTGCCGTGCTTACGCGCCGGGGCGAGGATATGCGTTATCTCGTTCCATTCCCTGGAAGACAGGATAGTAAAGAACGTGTTCAGGGAATATAAAAAAGCCGGCCAGGTCAGTATTTTGACGAAAAAACCGCTTACGCCCGGGAAAGAGGAGATCAAAGATAACCCGAGGTCGAGAAGCGCAAAACTTAGAGTAGCGGAGAAAACGGTATGAGGACTTACAAATGTATTTTTGCAGGGATATTGGCGACATTTATGGCCGTTGGTTACGTCCATCAGCAGGTCGAGATCGTCAAGACCGGGTACGACCTTCAAAAGAACCGGGAGAACCTGTCATGCCTCGTTGACCAGAATTCAAAATTAATGTATAATCTTTTCAAGCTCGAATCTCCCAGAAACCTGCTTGCTTCCATGAACAGCGAGAAAATAAGTTTTGCGGGGCATATAACAAGACCGGAAAACGATCGCAGGTACCGGATAAGCCGAACCGATGTCAACAAAGATAGAAAGGCGGAAAGCCTGATCGGACGGTTTCTTGACCTTTTCGCGATGGAAGCCGAAGCAAGCGATTAAGTCAGGGCACTGCTCTTCTTGTGCCAATAGCGAGGAAACATGTTCAGGGCCCGCCGATACCTTATACTTTTTCTGTTAGTAACCTTTTTTATATCTCTTCTTGCCAGGTTGTTTTATCTCCAGATCGCGGGATATCACAGATTCACTAATATGGCCGCGGAGCAGCATAACCGGGTCATAAGGATCGAACCCCGAAGGGGAGCGATATATGACCGTAACATGGAGCCGCTGGCCATAAGCCTTGACTCCCCGAGCATTTATGCCGATCCCCATCTTATCCGGGATAAGGAAAGTGTTTCTGGTGTACTTTCCGGTGTCCTTGACGTGGACAGAGAAGCCCTCCTGGAAAGGCTTAACAGGGACAAATCGTTCGCGTGGGTCAAGAGAAAGGTCGGCGAGGATACCGCACGCAGGGTGCAGGAGATGGGATTACAAGGGGTGTATTTTCTTAATGAGAGTAAAAGACATTATCCTAACGATAATATGGCCACACATGTCATCGGATTTGCCGGTATCGACAACACGGGGCTGGAAGGGATAGAACTCCAGTACGATGAGAAGTTGAAAGGTGAACCCGGCTGGAAGTACCTGATAAAGGATGCTAAAAGAAGGACCGTCCTGTATAACGAGAGAGATTCCATTCCTCCCAGGAATGGTTATAACATCATTTTAGCGATTGACAGTGTCGTGCAATGCATAGCCGAAGAAGAACTTCAAAGGATGGTTTCAAGGTCCAACGCCGCAAGTGCTACGGCTATAGTGATGGACCCCTTTTCGGGGGAGGTCCTGGCCCTGGCGAATTATCCAGATTATAATCCAAACGCCGTTTCTGAGATCCCTCATGAAAACGTGAAAAATGCCGCCATTTCCAGTGTCTTTGAGCCGGGAAGCGTATTTAAGATAGTCACGGCCAGTGCGGCCCTGAATGAAGGAAAATTCGATCCCGGTGATATCTTATATTGCGAAGAAGGGAGCTACAATGTCGGGGGAAGGATATTGCACGATTTTCACCGTTTCGGGGAACTCTCCTTCAGGGAAGTCATTTCAAAGTCCAGCAATATCGGCACAGTGAAAGTGGCCAGGGAACTGGGGGATGACCTTCTCTATGAATATGTGCGAAGGGTCGGATTTGGAGAAAAGACCGGTATAGACCTGCCCGGTGAAGTACGCGGTATCAGCAGGCATCCCGGCGGGTGGTCAAGGAGTGACATGACGACCATACCGATAGGCCAGGGCATAGCCGTTACACCCATGCAGTTAACCTGCGCGATAAGCGTGATCGCCAACGGGGGCTTTTTGGTCAGGCCGCGTGTCGTTGACTGGATATCCACCTGGGAAGGAAAACCTTATCGCAGGCGGGAAACTGTAGTTAAGACCCGGGTATTGAACGAAAAAACATGTGACGTGATGAAAGATATTCTGCACGATGTGGTTACCAAGGGAACAGGCAGGCTTGCCAGATCGGATCTTTACGATATATGCGGGAAGACGGGAACAGCCCAGATGGTCGATCCGGGAGGCGGCTACTATCAAAATAAGTATAACGCAACTTTTATCGGATTTGCGCCTAGAGAAAAGCCGCTGATAAGTGTTATTGTCGTAGCGCGCGATCCCCGTCCTAATCATTTCGGAGGCACTGTAGCCGCACCAGCGTTCAAAAATATAGTTGAAAGGACGATACAATACCTTGAATCCGGTAAAGATGAATAGTGTTTTGAAAAAATTGGTCGAAGAAGGACTGATAAACAGGGACAATCTCAAGTATGATTCCCGCCGGGTCCATAAAGGAGACGTATTTATAGCATTGAAAGGGACCTGCCACGATGGGCATGATTATGTCAAAAATGCCCTGGCAGGAGGTGCTGCGAGAGCGGTATGCGAAAACGAAGTGCCGGGCTTGTCCGAAGAGGAACGGAAAAAAATCGTGCAGGTAAAAGACACAAGAGAAGCCCTGGCATTTATAGCGCGGCTGATCTTTGGAGACCCATCCGGTAAACTGGAGACATACGGGGTCACAGGGACTAACGGAAAGACCACAACGGTATTTTTGATAGACGGCATACTTAACGCCTCAGGACATGAGAGCGGGATGGTCAGCACCGTTTTCACCAAGACCGGCGATATGATCACACGCTCAAACATGACAACGCCGGATGCGTTTACGTTGAACCGGCTTTTAGAAGAAATGGTCAGCAACGGGAAAAAATCCGCCGTCCTGGAAGTCTCAAGCCATGCCCTGGCTCAGAAAAGGGTTTTGGGAATAGGGCTGGACGCTGCTGTGTTTACCAATATCAGTCCTGAGCATCTGGACTACCACGGGAACATGGAAACTTATCTTAAGGAGAAATGTAAGATATTCGATCATCTAAAAGAAGGCGGGACGGGAGTTTTGAATATAGACGACCTTAGGCTCCGCAACGTTAGGGGAGGGCTGTGTGTCGATGGACTGGTGACTTTCGGAACATCGGAAGAAGCGGATGTGAAGGCCTCAAATATCAGACTATGCGCGGAGAGCTGTGGATTTGATCTGGTCATCGGAGGCAGAAAAGCCATACATGTCAGATCTCCCTTATTAGGCATGCATAACGTCTATAACATGCTGGCCGCGGCGGCAGCTCTTTCGAAGAGAGGCCTTGATATTGGCGACATAAAGAAAGGATTGGAAAATCCCCCGGCAGTTCCCGGGCGGATGGAGCCGGTCGGAGAAAGAGCCCCGTTCAAGATATTCGTAGATTATGCGCACACGCCTGATGCTCTGGAGAATGTCCTGTCATGTGTGCGCCCGATAGCGGAAAAGAGACTGGTCTGTGTCTTTGGCTGCGGCGGGGACAGGGATAAGACGAAAAGGCCGGTCATGGGCGAGCTTGCCTCAAGGTACTGTGACTATGTGATTTTGACGAATGATAACCCCAGGACGGAAGCCCCTGCCGATATTGTACGTCAAATAGAAAAGGGGATGCTTGAAAAAACCAAGTATTGTATAATATTGCAGAGACGTGAAGCTATTCGCAAGGCAATAGAAATGTCCGGGGAAGGGGATGTCATCCTTATTGCCGGGAAAGGACATGAGGATTACCAGATCATCGGGGATGAAGTCATCCACTTTGACGACAAAGAAGCAGCTTCTGAAATATTAAAAGAATCGGGATATTAGTAAGGAATGTTTGAACTTACTGTTCGAGAGATAGCTGATGTTACCGGCGGGAAACTTAAGACCGGTGACGAGAGCGCGGTCGTGAAGGGCCTGTCCATCGACACCAGATCGATACGTCCTGGCGAGATCTTCATCGCCCTCAAGGGCCAGAACTTTGACGGTCACGATTATATCGAAGAGGCCGTTAAAAAGGGAGCCTCGGGGTTGATAGTAGAACGCGAAACAGGATCTTTCCGGGAGGAAAATGTCGAACATATAATCGTGGTCAAAGACTCCCGCGAGGCGATGGGTGAGATCGCCGCGTGGATAAGGAAAAAAGTCGACATCCCGGTCGTGTGCGTGACCGGTACCAATGGGAAGACCACGTTTAAGGAAATATTGTCATACCTGCTTTCTCCCAGGTATAAGGTCCTGAAGAGCAGAAAATCATATAATAACATTGTTGGTCTGAGCCTGACATTGTTCGGGCTTGATCGTTCATATGATATCGCCGTCCTCGAGCTCGGGACCAACCGTCCCGGAGAGATATCACAGCTGGCCGGGATAGCGAAGCCTACCACGTGCGTTATAACCAATATCGGCAACGGTCATCTTGAATTCTTAGGTGATCGTGAAGGCGTTCTGGCCGAAAAGGTAAGTATCCTGCGCCATTTGTCCGGATCAGGTGTAACGTACCTGAACGGCGACGACGCTCATCTGAAAGAGGCCGGACGCGGGAATCCGAAGGTAAAGTTTTTCGGGACCTCTTCTGATTGCGATTTCCGTATAAACCAGAAGGAGAAGAAAGAAAACGGATATGGTTTTACCCTGAACAGAAAAAAGTATTTTATACCGCTGCAGGGCGAACACAATATTTACAACGCCGCCGCGGCTGCCGCTGTTGCAGGAGATCTTGGTGTCAGTAGAGAGGAGATCGAGAAAAAACTGGAGGCCTTGGCTCTTCCTGAGATGCGGCTGGAGAAAGTGGACGTCGGCGGTGTGATGTTCATCAATGATTCATATAATGCCAATCCCTCTTCTTTCGAATGCGCGCTCAATGTTCTAAAGGAGATGCCCGCGAGAGGCAAAAAGGGAGTCGTGGCCGGAGAGATGCTTGAGCTGGGCAAAGGATCGGCCCGTTTCCATCAAGATCTGGGCAAGAGCATCGCCGGGAAGAAAATAGATTTCCTTATAACCGTGGGTGAAATGGCCGGTAATATAGCCCGGGGAGCTTTAAAGTCCGGGATGAGAGAAGAGAGTGTTTTCCGCGCGGAAAACCATGATAAGGCTGCGGAAATTGTCCGCCGTGTAGCAAAACCTGAAGACGTCGTGCTGGTCAAGGGTTCGCGGGCAACAAAAATGGAGGAAGTTATAACGTGTTTTATCACCTCTTATATCCCTTAAAAGACCTGTGGTTCGGGTTTAATGTTTTCAGGTATATCACATTCCGTGCCGGGATGGCGGCGGTCACGGCGTTCCTGCTTTCAGTGGTATTCGGCCCGATGATAATAAGATGGCTCAAAAAATGGAATGTAGGAGATTTCGTAAGAAAGGAACATGTCGGACATCTTTACGATCTCCACAAGCACAAAGAAGGGACTCCTACCATGGGGGGCGTCCTGATAGTCGTTTCGGTGCTTGTGGCTACTCTTTTATGGTGCCGGCTGGACAATGATTTTGTTTTTCTAGCATTAGGAGGAATGGTCTGGATAGGCATTATAGGGTTCGTGGACGACTGTATTAAGCTGAAGAAGAAAAGTTCAGAAGGAATAAGGGCGATCACCAAACTTTTCGGCCAGGTAACCCTGGCCCTGATAGTGGGTATTTTCGTGATCCGCCACAAAGGGATAGGGACCGAACTGTATATCCCCTTCCTGAAAAATGCCGTGGCGAATCTGGGGATATTTTATATCCTGTTCGTTCTCGTGGTGATCGTGGGCACTTCCAATGCCGTAAACCTTACCGATGGCCTAGACGGGCTGGCGACAGGTTGTGTTGTTTTCGTTGCTTTGACCTATGCCCTGATGAGTTATGTGACCGGGCACGCCGCGATCAGCAAATACCTGAACGTTTTTTATCTATCAGGGGCCGGTGAGCTTACCTGCTTCTGCTCGGCTCTTGTGGGTGCCACGCTGGGGTTTCTATGGTTCAACGGCCCTCCGGCTAATATTTTCATGGGTGATACAGGAGCGCTTTCCCTGGGAGGCGCTATCGGCATAGTCAGTGTATTGATAAAAAAGGAGATCCTCCTCTTGATCGTGGGTGGCGTGTTCGTGGTAGAAGCCTTATCGGTGATCTTGCAGGTGATCTCTTTCAAACTGACAGGGAAACGTCTTTTCCGGATGACCCCGATCCACCATCATTTCCAGATCAAAGGATTGCCTGAATCCAAGATCACTGTGCGGTTTTGGATCATAGCTGCTATTCTCGCGCTTCTCAGCATGACCACCTTGAAGGTGCGCTGAATTTTATTTGATCCCGGGCCTCCCTTTCGACTTCGCTCAGGGTCGCCCGGGATGACATATGCTTATGATGGATGTAGAAGGTAAGAAAGTCCTTATTGTCGGTTTAGGGGCAAGCGGTCTTGCGGCGGCGGAACTTTTGGCCGGCAAAGGCGCCGCGGTAAAGATCACGGAAGCTTCCGATACCGCCGAAATAAGGAAAAACCTGGATAGACTCTCACGATATTCCGTGCGGTCGGAGATCGGCGGACATACTAGAGAGTTCTGCAAGGATGCCGATCTGGTCGTCACCAGCCCCGGGGTAGATGCCGGGAGCCTGCCCCTGGCCCTTGCCGGGGAAAGTAATATCCCTGTGATAGGGGAGCTGGAGCTGGGAGCCGGGTTTTGCCCCGCTCCGATGATCGCAGTGACCGGGACGAACGGCAAAAGCACGACTACGGAACTTATTGCGAGGATCCTGACCGTTTCCGGGAAGCATGCCTTGGCCTGCGGCAATATCGGCACTCCGTTAAGCAGGGTTTGCGGGGATCTTGCAGGTGACAGTGTCGCCGTGGTAGAGGTAAGCTCGTTTCAACTGGAAACAATAAAGGAATTCAGGCCTCATATTGCTGTTCTTTTAAACATATCGGAAGACCATTACGAACGTCACGGCGGGTTCGATTCTTATAAAGCTTGGAAATTCAGGATCTTTATGAACCAGGGAGAAAATGATTATTCTATCGTTCACTCTTCTTTTGAGGGGGATACGGGGCTGAAGGGCCTGAAGAGTAAGGTCATTTGTTTTGGTCCGGGAAGAGAAGGCTTGATCGGGAACGTGATAAAAGAATCGGAAGTGCCTCTTAAAGGCGAGCATAACCTGGATAACGTTGCCGCTTCCATTCTCGCGTCGAGGATCATGGGAATCGCAGATCCATGCATCCGCGAGGGTATAATGACCTTCAAAGGATTGCCCCACAGGTTTGAAAGCATAGGGGTTTTTGGCGGTGTAGAAGTGATAGATGACTCCAAGGCGACAAACATAGACGCGACCAGGAGGGCCCTGGAATCTGTCCGGGGCAAAGTCGTCCTTATTGCCGGTGGGAGGGACAAGGGCGGTGATTATACCGCGGTACTGCCCCTGGTAAAAGACAAGGTGAAGGCAATGGTCCTGATAGGAGAGGCCCGGGAAAAGATAACCGCGGTCTTTTCCGGCGCCGTCGCGGCGTATGCCGCGGAAACGATGGGCGAAGCCGTGGACAGGGCTTTTTCCCTGGCAGGGGAGGGAGACGTGGTCATGCTGTCGCCGATGTGTTCCAGTTTTGACATGTACTCAAGTTACAAGGAGCGGGGGGACGTGTTTCAGGCTGAAGTAAGGCGAGTGGTTCAGAGGACGACCGACGATAAAGGGTTCTAAATATGAATAAAGATGCGAAGATAGTACTCTTGGCGGTATCTTTACTGGTCATGATAGGAATAGTCATGATCTATTCCTCCAGCGGGGTCTATGCCCATGGGACTTATGGCGATAGCCTGTATTTTGTTAAAAGGCATTTGATCTATCTGGTGATGGGGCTGGCCGCGGCAGTATTTTGCATGTCCGTGCCGGCAAGAGGCATCCAGGACCATGCCAGGATGATCATGCTGGCATCTCTTTTTCTTTTGGCGATAGTCCTGGTGCCCGGCATAGGTTCAGAGGTGTCTGGAGCGCGCAGGTGGCTCAGGATAGGGGACTTCGGATTTCAGCCTTCGGAAGCGGCCAAACTTGCGATAGTGATCTATCTGGCGGACCTGACGACCAGGAAGAAATATTTCATACAGAACATGAAATACGGCCTTCTCCCGCCGCTTTTTGTCACCGGCATGGCCGGGGGATTGGTCCTGGTGGAGCCGGACATGGGGACTTCTGTCGCGATAGTGTTCATCGGGATCGTCATGTTGTTTGTCGTAGGGGCGAAGGTAAGACATTTGATCTCGATAGTAGCATGTGCCCTTCCCGTTCTTTACCTGGCGGTTATAAGCGCACCGTACAGGTTGAAGCGGATAATAACCTTTTTTGATCCCTGGAAGGACCCTAAGGGAGCCGGTTTTCAGCTTATACAGTCGTTCATCGCTCTCGGTTCCGGAGGCTTCCTGGGCGTAGGGCTGGGATCGTCCCGGCAGAAGCTTTTTTATCTGCCGGAATCGCATACTGATTTTATCTTTTCGATCATCGGCGAGGAGTTGGGTTTTGTAGGCGCCGCTTCGGTCCTGGTCCTATTCACCGTTCTGATATGGTTTTCGTTCCGTATAGCACTCAGGCTTAAAGAAGAGTTCATGTCGAGGGTGGTCTTAGGGATAAGTATAATGATAGCATTCGAAGTGCTCGTGAATATCGGGGTCTCGACCGGGGTCTTGCCGACAAAAGGCCTGCCGCTCCCTTTCATCAGTTACGGCGGCAGTTCCCTGGTGTGTCATCTCGCGGCAATGGGCATTCTTTTTAACATGTCGAAAGAGGCGGAATAAGATGAGGGTGATACTGGCGGCAGGGGGGAGTGGCGGACATATTTTCCCGTCGATCGCCCTGGCTTCGGAACTTGAAAAACTCGGCGTGGAAGAGATATATTTCTTATCTAGCAAAAGGAGACTCGACAGGAACATCCTGGAGAAGAGTAAGCACAAAAGCTTTTTTCTTTCGGTGAACCCGATGCCCTTCAGGTTTACACCGGTCAGCGCCTTTGTCTTTGTCGCGAAATTGCTTGCGGATACGCTGGCTTCGTTGTATATCCTCGCCAGGATCCGTCCGGATGTGGTGGTCGGGTTCGGAGGATATTCTTCAGGTTGTATCGCCAGGTGGGCCGGGATGTTCGGTGTTCCGGTCATTATTCACGAACAGAATCTTATCCCGGGCAGGGCTAACCGTTTGCTGAGCGGGATCGCCGACCGTATCGCCGTAAGCTTCAGGGAGTCGGTAAGTCATTTCCCGGGAGAGCAAGAAAAGGTCGTATACTCGGGCAATCCTCTTCGTCTAGAGATATTAAAAGACAACCGGGAAGAATCAGCGAAAAGACTGGATCTTTCTCCGGGAAAATCTACGGTCCTTGTCATGGGTGGAAGCCAGGGGTCTACTTTTCTTAACCGTACCGCTTCGGAGACAGCCCGCTTGATAAATGAGAAAAGCGGCGGCGGGGTCCAGTTCGTACACCTTGCCGGAAGCAGGGATTATGACTCGGTCGAACGATTTTATTCTGAAAACGGCATTCCCAGTCGTGTGTTTTCATTCCTGGACAGGATCGAAGATGCTTATTCGGCATGCGACTTGGCCATCAGCCGGGCCGGGGCGGCTGCCATTTTCGAACTGGCGTTTTTCGCTAAACCGATGATCCTCGTGCCGTACCCGAATATAAAGAACAACCAGAGGCAGAATGCCATGTATTTTTCGCAAAAAGGCGCTGCTGTTTACAAAGAGGAAGCGGAGCTTTCTCCTGATGTTCTGGCGGATGCGGTTATCGGTATCTTGGAGGATAATGAGAAAAAAAGGCTGATGTCCGAGGCGGCGGGCAGTCTCAGCGAGCCAGCTGCGGGGAAAAAACTTGCGGAAGAGATCATAAAACTGGCAAAAGAGAGGATGCAGAAAGCCTGAAGTCTGGATCTGGATTTATGGAAAAGATACATTTTATAGGAATAGGCGGTATCGGGATGAGCGGCCTGGCTGCGATATCGCTTGCCGAAGGCAAAGAGGTATCGGGGTCGGACCTTTACGGAAACGATCTTACCGGGCAGCTTAGCGGCAGGGGGGCTGTTATATACTTGGGGCACAGCGCGGGTAATGTCGCTTCAGACGTTAGTCTGGTCGTAAGATCCGCGTGTATAAAAGATGATAACCCCGAAGTATCAAAAGCAAGGGAACTGGGTGTTCCGGTCATATCGAGGGGTGAATATCTGAAGACGGTCATGGAGAGGTTTCCTGTTTCCGTGGCAGTAACCGGGACCCACGGCAAGACCACGACCAGCGCTCTTATCGCGCACATAATGGAAAGCTGCGGGGAAGACCCTACCGTTGTGGTAGGAGGCGAGATCGGAAACCTGGGAAGCAATGCCAAGCTCGGGAAAAGTGATTTGATCATTGCCGAGGTGGACGAAAGTGACGGGACATTCAGAGACATAAGACCGACATACGCCCTGATAACAAACGTGGAAAGGGAGCACATGGATCATTATGGTTCCATGGAAAACCTTCTCAAGGCATACGAGGAGTTTATTGGAGGGGTTTCTTCTGAGGGCGCGCTGCTATTTAACGGCGAAGACCTTGTCCTGAAACAGATGACAAAGGAGGCCAAATCATCACTGGTCAATTTTGGCATCAAAAATGATTTTACGGTTACCTGCGTGAATCTGGATTATAAAAAGGCGATAGAGTTCGAACTTGTGATATCGGGCATGAACCTCGGAAAAGTAAAAAGTTCACTTGTAGGCCGGCATAATGTCTTTAACATCCTGGGAGCCATTGCTCTTTGTATGCAGACCGGGTTGGATTTTGAAGCTGTATCCGAAGCCGTTGCTTCGTTTTCAGGAGTTAAGAGGAGGTTTGATATAAGGGGAAAGATAGGCAGTATAGAAGTGATCGAAGACTATGCCCACCATCCGACGGAACTTGCCGCGGTGATCCGGGCGGCCAGGGATTACGGCAAGGGGAGGATCATCACTGTTTTTCAGCCACACCGCTATTCCCGGACACATGATCTGGCCCATGATTTTTTACATTGCTTTTACGATTCGGATGTCTTAATATTGACCGAGGTGTATTCCGCCTTTGAAGATGGGGCCGAAAAAACCGATATCCGTGAGATATTCGGAAAGATCGCGAAGGAAAGGTTCGAATGTCTGGATTTTGTCGAAAAGGACAGGATCCCCGAATATATTTCGGGTCTGGTCCGGGAGAATGATATAATCCTGGTGCTGGGAGCCGGCGACATAAGAGAAGTTTCGGATCCAATAGTGGAGAAGATCAGAGAGAAGACAGAAGACAGAAGATAGAAGATAGATAATGGGTAGTAGATAGTGGATATAAAATGGGATATCAGGTTAACAGTGTATCAGGGGGCAGGTTATCAGTTGATCAGAATATTAGGAAGAATTCTTGCCTGATACCCTGATATCCGGAATCCTGCTTCCTGATGATCTGATTCCCTGATGACCTTTGTATAGAAATTTGGTATTGTTTGGAATTTGGATCCGTGGGGGCGGGTGGCGCGACAGTGTCCGAGCACCGCACAAGCCAGTGGCGCGGAGGCGCGCAGGGCACTGAGCGACAGGACCCGCACACTGGACAAAAAGGATGCATTATGCTTAAGGAAAAACAAAGAAATAGACTGTGCGATCTATGCCAAAAGACCGGAAGCAGCATCGTCTTCGGTGAGACGCTTGCAGAACACAGCACCATATCCATAGGCGGGGAAGCGGTCGCCTGGTTAATACCTTCGGACCTTGAAGCTCTGAAAGAAGTAAGGCGTTTTTTAGAGGATTCGGGAATTCTTTCCGTGGTCACTGGTAATGCCAGCAATGTCTTGTTCCCCGACAAGGGGCTGGAAGCGGTCGTTATTAATTTAAGCAGCGCGTTTTTCTCAAAAAAAGAATTTAAGGAAAGGAAAGTCACGGCCGGGGCAGGTTTAGACTTAAGGAGCCTGTTGTCGGATTGCTGCCGTAGAGGGCTTTCCGGCCTTGAAGGCCTGGCGGGGATACCGGCGACCGTGGGCGGCGCAGTTTTCATGAACGCTTCGTATCTGACGGCTATCAGCGACCGCCTCGAAAAGGTACTTGTCCTGGATGAAAATAACGGGATCCGGTGGGTAGAGAAAAAAGATCTCCGGTTCGCCTACCGTTCATCTTCTTTAGGCCGAAAGAACATAGTAGTAGAGGCGGTATTTTCTCTGGATGAGATGCCCCCGGACGATCTAAAGAAAAAACTAAGGATGAATTTTCTCGAAAAGATGGAACGGCAACCTTTGGATGAAAGAACGCTGGGATGTATTTTCAAGAATCCCCCTGGCGGCAGACACAAGAGCGGTGAGCTGATCGATATTGCCGGGATGAAAGGGGTTCAGCGGGGAGGCGCCCGGGTTTCTGATAAACACGCCAATTTCATCGTCAACACGGGAAAAGCGACTTCTGAAGACGTGGTTTCCCTTATCGGGGAGATACGTGAAAAGGTCCGGGAAAAGTTTAAGATAGAGTTGGAGACGGAGATAGAGATACTTTAGAAATTAGTAGTTTGTAGTTAGTGAATATTGAATAATGGATCGAAAAATAGGATAACAGGTTAACAGGGCATCAGGAGGCAGGATATCAGTTGATCAGTATATCGGGAAGAATTCTTGCCGGATACCCTGATATCCAGAATCCTGTTTCCTGATAATCTGATTTCCTGGTAGCCTTTGTTTCGAAATTGTATATTTGGTATTGTCTGGAATTTGGATACGTCAGGGGCGGGTGGCGCGACAGTGTCCGAGCACTGCACAAGCCAGTGGCGCGGAGGCGCGCAGGACACTGAGCGACAGGCCCCGCACACTGAATACTGGATGTTGGAATGGATGAGTTGAAGAAATATAAAATAGGGGTTTTGGCCGGTGGGAGTTCCAGCGAGAGGGAAATAAGCCTTAAGAGCGGGCAAGCGGTTCATGGCGCGCTCAGGGGCTTAGGTATGAATACCGTCTTTCTGGATGTCACGGAGGACAATTTCTCCTCGAGGGTGGATGAAGCCGGCATCGATGTAGCGTTCATCGCCTTGCACGGCAAGTTCGGCGAAGACGGGACTGTCCAGCGCATGCTGGCGGAGAAGGGCATAATCTATACCGGTTCAGGTCCGGAAGCGTCTCACTTGGCTCTCGATAAAGTTGCTTCTAAAATGAAGTTTATCGAAAAAGGGTTGCCCGTCCCGGAATACAAGGTGATAAAGTCGCGGCATGAACTCCGGCTTGATGATATCTTGGTTCCATGCGTTGTAAAACCACGCTATGAAGGTTCAAGTATAGGGCTTTCGGTGGTTTTATGCCGTGATGAACTGGGAAAAGCCGCAGATAAAGCCTTACGTTACGGGGAAGATATCATCATAGAGAGGTTTATCGAAGGCAGGGAGATAACGGTAGGGATAATGGATGACAGGGCTTTACCTGTTGTGGAGATCATCCCGGCAGGGATCCATTATGATTTCGATTCCAAATACCAGTCGGCTGAAACCAGGTATATCACGCCTGCCGAGATCGGCGAAGAATATTCCAGGAAAGCCCAGAAGATAGCGATAGACGCATACAATGCGCTTGGGTGCGAGGAATTTTCAAGAGTGGACATGAGACTTTCCCCGGGGGGAGATATCTTTGTCCTGGAAGTCAATACCATACCGGGCCTTACGGAAAGAAGCCTGCTTCCCATGGCGGCAAAGGCCGCCGGGATGGATTTTCCCGAATTGTGTGCTGAAATATTGAGAGGAGCTGTCCGGGGCAGGAGGAAAAAGGAAAAAGGAAGGGGGTAACAGTAAGTGGCAAGGAAAACAAAACAGGGTCAGAACGTCACAGGCATTCTCGGGAGACTGTTTAAAAACAAGCTGGTCTTAACCGCTCTTTTTTACGCTGTCGTGCTGGGAGGCATTTTTTACGGTCTCTGGTATTTTTTCCACAACAGCCGGTTTTTTACGGTAAATGAGATAGTTATAAACAGCCAGGAGAAATATGGTCTGTGGGAGGGTGAAGACGGCCTTAAACGCCTTTATCTCGGCCGGAATATTTTCAACGTCAATCCCCGGGATGTCAGGATGCTGGTAAAAAGGGACGCCCCCCAGTTTAAGACGGTCGTGGTCAGGAGAGTCATGCCTGACAGGCTCGAGATAGATATTGTTCCCAGGGAACCTGTAGCGTACATGAATACCGGCGGGGGCCTTATAATCGACAAAGACGCGGTAATCCTGGCCAAGGGGAGGAACAGGAACGAGCTCGTGGAGATCAAGGGCATCAGGTTCTTTTTTTCTTCCCCTTCAGAGGGGGAGAAGGTCGAAGATCCGATGCTGGACAAGGCCTTATCGCTACTTAAAGAACTGAATGAGAAAGGGATCACAGGCAGGTACCGGGTCGGATATGTAAATGTATCGGACAGGAATAATATCCTTCTCGACGTCCTCGGTGTCATAGTTAAGATGGGTGAAGACGGCTTTTCGCGGAAAATAGACAAGTTGAAGGAGATACTGGAAGATCCGGACGTGAATATCAAAGATATCAAATATATCGATCTGAGGTTTGAAAGTCCTATAATATCACCGCGATAGGAGCACAATGAGAAAACATTTTGCTGTTATAGATTCGGGGCCTGATGAGATAACGGCCGTGGCCGCCCGCTGGGCGAATAACGGGGATTATCTTGTGGAAGGCTTCTGCCGCGGCGGGTCCAGGGGCCTGAGCCGGGGCATCATTGAGGATGTAGCGGCAGCCACGGATTCCATATCGGGCGTGCTGAATAGCCTGAAAGAAAGGTCGAAGAAGAATTTTTCGGATGTATATGCCGGTATAAGCTCTCCTTCCATCGATATTACTTCCTCTTCAGGAGTGGTTTTACTTTCCCGGTACGGCCGGGAGATAAATGAGAATGATATAAAGAAGTGCGTCCGGATAGGCTCTACGATCAAGATGCCCCTCGATAGAGAAGCCCTGCATTACATGGTAGAGGGGTTCTCGGTAGATGGAGAGAGCAGCATAAAAAACCCGTTGAACCTGGAAGGCGTAAAACTAAGCGCTATGATGAATATTGTCACCATAAGCGCTGCCGCGTCGAGAAATCTGGCCAAATGTATAACCATGGCCGGTTTTGTCCCCGCGGGATTCATCTTTTCCGGGTTGGCCTCTTCTTACAGAATATTGGAAGAAGATGACAGGCGGAAAGGCTCACTTCTGGTAGATGTGGCCCCGGATATGACCGAAGCCCTGATCTTCAAGGGCGGCATCCTTACCGGCTGCAGGGTCTTTTCCGTGGGATTAGACCGCCTTCTCTCAAAGAATGAGGGCGTAGAGGAGGAACAGGTCAGGGGCCTGGTGTCAAAGATAACCTTACTTCCCGGGTGGGACAAGGTCCGGAGGATAGTGATGACCGGCAGGGGAACGATGAATGACAGCCTGATCGAGAGGTTTGAGGGATATTTCGGCAGCCACGTCGAGGTCGGGACCTGTATTGCGAAGCCTTTCGAAGAACTACCGCCGGAAAGGATGAGGTATCTTGGGAATATAGGCATGCTGGATTACCTCCGGGAGAAAAGGCAGCAAGAAAGGCTGTCGGGTAACCTCATAAAAAGGGGGCTTAACCGGGTCCTCGCCTTTGTAGACCGCTATTTTTAGCCGGATTTCCTTATCCGCTGATACCCTTCCATGTGCCCAACGGATTAATATTATACTATATTTGACAATCAGGCTAAATTATGCTAATTTTAACCGTTAACCCTTTGATCTAAAATGGGGTATATTATATGACCGACATGAGAATAGGGATTATAGGTTGCGGCAATATGGGCGGTGCCATTGCCAGGGGAGTGGTGAATAAGGGCATTGTAGAGGCGGGGTCTGTCCTCCTGAACGATAAAGAAGAAAACAAAGCCGTATCTCTTGCGAAAGAGACGGGATCCAGGGTGGAAAGCTTGGGTTCAGTGGTAAGGAGTTCAGATATTCTGATCATAGCCGTAAAGCCCCAGGACTCAGACGTGCTTCTGCAGGAAATAGCCGCTGATATAGACAAACAGACGGTAGTGTCGATAATGGCCGGGGTCAGGATAGACAGGATAGCAGGCAAGCTGGGCAAGGAGGCCCCTATTGCCAGGGCTATGCCCAATATGGCGGCGCTCGTCAATGAAAGCATAACCTGTATTTCATTTAATCTGCTGGTTGAAAGAAAGGAAAAGGTAAAAGCCGTTTTTTCGGGAATAGGAAAAGTCTTGGAAGTCGAAGAGGGCGCCTTGGACGCGGTAACGGCTCTTTCCGGTAGCGGGCCGGCTTATCTTTTTTACCTGGCCGATGCCATGATGTCGGCCGGGGAAAAGAACGGGCTGGGCCGGGAGGCCGTGAAAGAATTGGTCACACAGACGCTTTACGGGGCGGCCATCCTCCTGGGACGGTCTCAAAGTTCCCCCGGGGAGTTGATCGAAAAAGTCGCTTCCAAGGGCGGGACCACGGAGGCGGCGCTTTCTGTCTTTAATGAAAAAAACCTGAAAGCTATTATTGAAAGGGCCGTTGACTCGGCCAGGAAACGGTCTGAGGAGCTATCGAAAGGCTAGAACATGTTTATACTGGGAGAAATATTCCGCAGTTTGGCTTTACTGACATCGCTTATTTTTAATGTGCTTTATTTCGTCCTTGTGGTCAGGATCATCATGTCTTGGGTCGGGGCCGATCCATACAACGAGATAGTCAGGGTCGTGTATGCGATCACCGAGCCCATACTGGCGCTTTTTCGGCGTCTTCCGCTACAGGCCGGGGTGATCGATTTTTCCCCGATCCTTGCGTTTATCGTGCTGGCCGTTTTAAGGAATTTTATAGTCAATATTCTTTACCAGATCGCATATAGGTTGGGATGATCGTGAAACTGCGGATCAAGGTCTTCCCGAAGTCTTCACGCAACGAACTTGTAGAAAAAGACGGCATTCTAAAAGCTTATGTGAAAGCGGCGCCCGATAAGGGCAAGGCTAACAAGGCTTTAATAGAGCTCATAGCAAAAGAATATAAGGTAAGTAAAAGTCAAGTCAGGCTTATCAAGGGCGATACGAGCAGGAACAAAGTGATCGAGGTCATCGAATAGAAGATAAAGAGAGGTCAGTATGGGCAGGATAGGAGTGATCGGCGGCAGCGCGCTTTACGAGCTCGAAGGGATCGAGATACTTGAGACGAAGAATATGTCGACTCCTTTCGGGGAGCCGTCTGACGAATTTGTGATCGGAAAACTCGCGGACAAGGAGGTCGTTTTTCTTCCTAGGCACCAGCGCACGCACAGCATCCTTCCTACTGAAATAAATTACAGGGCGAATATTTTCGCTTTTAAACTTCTGGATGTTGACAGGATAATATCCGTTTCGGCGGTGGGAAGCTTTAAAGAGGAAATAAAACCGCTGGACATACTTCTTGTGGACCAGTTCATTGACAGGACCAATCAGGGGAGAAACACTACCTTTTTCGGAGACGGCATCGTGGCTCATATCGCTTTTGCCGAACCTATTTGTACTGAACTTAAGGATGTGATCTACAAAAACAATCGCATGCTTGATGTGAAGATACATGACGGGGGGACTTACATAAACATGGAAGGGCCCGCTTTTTCCACCAAGGCGGAATCTTATCTTTACAAAAGCTGGGGCGCTGATGTCATAGGCATGACGAATATACAGGAAGCGCGGCTCGCGAGAGAGGCCGGCATCTGCTATTCGACCATAGCGATGATAACCGACTACGACTGCTGGCATCTAAGCCCTGAGGTTGAAAGCGTATCGGTTGAAGTAGTCCTTGAGAACCTGGCTAAAAACGCGGAGAACGCCAAGAAAATGTTGATAAACGCCATTAAGAACATTCCGGAGACAAGGTCATGCAGGTGCGGGGATGCTCTCCGCAATGCCATTATGACGAAAAAAGAAGCGGTCCCGGAGGAAACACTGGAGAGATTAAAACCGATCCTTGAAGGATTTATATAGTAAGTAGTTTGTAGTTGGATGCAGGCGAGAACTGCCTCCTGCAAAAACAATAAGATCAAAGGGACCCATTTTCAAATTTTAGGTATTTTTATAACTTTTGAAGGAAAAAGCGTAAAAGCCTGTTTGAGTCCTTTTTGGTTTTTTCTGGAAGGAAACAAAAAGGGCGAGTTCTTTTACGCCCTTCGAAAGTTAGAAAAATACCGTTAAAAAATTTGGTTGGGAAAGATTTTATTGTTTTTGCAAAGGATTTCATTGTACCGGATCCATGGAGGCGGCGGGTGCAGGCAGGATCCGCACACTGGATATTGGATAATAGATAATGGATAATGGAAAAATGAATTATAAAGAGACTCTTAATCTTCCGAAGACTTCGTTTTCCATGAAAGCCAATCTGCCCCAGAGGGAACCTGAGATCCTCGGCAGATGGCAGCAGGATGATGTCTACGCCCGGATAAATGAAAAAAGGGCGGATTCCGAAAAGAGTTTTATCCTTCATGACGGCCCCCCGTATGCCAACGGTCATATTCACATGGGACATGTCCTCAATAAGATACTTAAGGATATCTGCGTTAAGTATTTTACGATGAAAGGTTATAAGTCCCCGTATATCCCGGGCTGGGACTGCCATGGTCTTCCTGTCGAGCACCAGCTTTTCAAGGAACTGAACATAGGCAAGGACGATATAAGCCAGGTCGATTTTCGCAAAAAGGCCTACGATTACGCCATGAAATACGTTAAGATCCAGGCCGAAGAGTTCAAACGGCTCGGCGTTTTCGGGGACTGGAAAAACCCGTACCTCACGCTTACGAAAGATTACGAAGGGGTGATACTCAATGTCTTGGCCGACCTGTATGAAAAGGGCTATATATATAAAGACCTCAAACCCGTCAACTGGTGTAAGTCATGCGAGACAGCTTTAGCCGAAGCGGAAGTGGAATACGAAGATAAGACCTCTCCTTCGATCTATGTAAAGTTTCGCGCCAAGAAGGACACAAAAGGGAGAAAGACCCATTTTGTCATCTGGACTACCACTCCATGGACGCTGATAGCGAACGTAGCGATCGCGCTTCATCCTGAATTCACTTATTCGTATGTCAAGGTTGCGGATGAAGTGTGGATAGTGGCCGGTGATCTTGTCTCGAACCTTATGGAGAAGTTCGGCATACAGGATTACGAAGTCGTGGATAATAAGACAGGCAAGGAAGTGGCGGAGGAAGAGAAAAGCGCTGTCCATCCTTTCATGGAAAGAGATTCCGTGATAGTCCTGGCAGATTATGTTACGAAAGAAGAAGGTACCGGATGTGTACACACAGCCCCGGGACATGGCCAGGAAGACTACCTTACGGGCAGGAAATACGGCCTTCCGATGCTGATGCCCGTCGACAATCTTGGCAGGTTCACTGAAGAGGCCGGCGAGTTCAAGGGGCAGGATGTTTTTAAGGCGAATGAGAAAATTATCGAAAAAATGCGGACTGAGGGGACGCTTATCCTTTCACGGGAAGTCTCGCACGCATACCCGCATTGCTGGAGATGTAAACAGCCGATAATTTTCAGGGCCACCGAGCAGTGGTTCATGAGCGTGGATCACGGGGACTTGCGAAAAAAGATGATAGGTATCATCGACAAGGACGTCGAATGGATACCTTCGTCCGGGAAAGAGCGCATAAGCGCGATGGTCGAAGGCCGTCCTGACTGGTGTCTTTCCCGCCAGCGTTACTGGGGAGTGCCCATACCCGCTTTTAGGTGCTCGAAATGCGGCGAGGTATTCACGAATGCCGGTGTGATAAGGAAAGTCGCAAAAGCCACGGAGAAAGAAGGCGCCAACGTGTGGTTCATAAAGGGCGCTGGTGAATTCCTCCCGGAAGGCACTTCTTGTGGAAAATGCGGCGGAAAAGATTTCAAAAAAGAAAATGATATACTGGACGTCTGGTTCGATTCTGGCGTAAGCCACCAGGCAGTCATCGAGAAGAGGAAAGAACTTACGTTCCCGGCGGACCTTTACCTAGAAGGGTCGGACCAGCACAGGGGATGGTTCCAGACGGCCTTAATAACTTCTGCCGCCGTGAAAGGTTGCGCCCCTTACCGCAAGGTCTTGACCCACGGGTTTGTCGTGGACGGGGAAGGCAAGAAGATGTCAAAATCTCTCGGGAACGTCATAAGCCCGCAGGATGTAATGAAAAAATACGGTGCGGATATCCTGAGGCTATGGGTGGCTTCCAGCGACTACGAGGGAGATATAAAGCTTTCTTCCGAGATACTGGAGAGGCTTGCCGACGGTTACAGAAAAATAAGAAATACCTTTCGCTATTTATTGAGCAATCTGTACGATTTTGATCCGGCAAAGGATTCCGTGGAATATAACGACCTTACCGAACTGGACAGGTTTATGCTTCATCTCCTCTATGACCGGGTGAGGGAAATAACAAGATTTTATGATGACTGGGAGTTCCACAAAGTCTACAGGAAGGTCTATGATTTCTGCGTTTATGAGGTCAGCGCCTTTTATCTTGACGTTTTGAAGGATATATTGTATATTCTGGCACCTGGGTCGCCTGAGAGAAGGTCAGCCCAAACGGTCATTTTCAGGGTCTTGCACGCGCTCACACATGTCATGGCGCCCATACTTTCGTTCACCAGCGAGGAGGCATGGGAACATCTTTCCCTGGGGGGCAAGAAGCCGAGCATACACATGTCTGACTGGCCCGATATCGAAAAAGACGTGGCAGGATGGAAGAATGATGACCTCTTAAGAAAATGGGGAGAGATTCTTTGGATAAGGGACGGCGTTATGAAGTCCCTGGAGCTTAAGAGGGAAGAAAAACTGATAGGAAGCTCTCTTGAGGCGCGGGTTTTCTTCTATACCGAAAATAAGGAAATAGGGGGTTATATAAAGGGCAACGAAAAAGACCTTGAGCTTCTTGCTAAGGTTTTCAAGGTATCGGAAGTGAGGTTGCTTTCCTCGCCCGAAGAGGGGATGGAGGAGGTAGCGGGTATTTCTGGCCTGAAAATCTTAGTGAAGAAAGCTCTTGGAGAAAAATGCGCCAGATGCTGGAACTATAGAGATACCGTCGGGAAAAATAAAGACCTTCCCGATTTATGCGAAAGATGTTACGATGTAATAATGGAAAGGAGCAAATAGTGGCTAAAAAGAATTCAAATAAAAAAAATGATTTCAACAAGCAGGACCTCAAGAAGATAAGAGAAGAGCTGATCAAGCAGAAGGCGAAGATCCTAGAGGAGCTCTTAAAGATAAGAGAAGAAGCCTTAAAGAAATCGCAGAAGGATTCCTCAGGCGATCTATCCGGATATACCCTTCACATGGCGGACATGGCCACGGACCTTTATGACCGGGAATTTTCCCTGGAGCTGGCTGAAGGCGAAAGGGAAAGGTTGTATGCTCTGGATGAGGCTATAAGGCGTATAGATGAAGGAAGTTACGGTGTATGTGACATGTGCGGTTGCCGCATCTCGAAACGGCGCTTGAAAGTAATGCCTCAGGCCAGTAAATGCATCGAGTGCCAGGAGAACGAAGAGAAATCCACGGGCAAATGATCTGTCCACGAAGCCAATGGTGCTCCTGAAAAGAATTTATCCAATATTTGCGATCATCCTGTTATACGCCTCCGATCAACTTTCAAAGTTCCTTGCCGGTAGATTCCTGTTGCCGGGGGAAAGCATCCCTGTGGCCGGGAACATCCTCAACCTGACGCTTGTTTACAACACAGGTGCCGCATTCGGGATGTTCAGGTCCCAACCGCAGCTCTTCGTGATAACGGCCGTAGTCGCGGCCTTCTTTATCAATTTTATTTTATTGCGCAAGTCTCACATATTGAACACAGCCGAGAGGTTTTCTCTTTATTTGATCCTGGCGGGGACCCTGGGAAACCTTACCGATCGCTTGAGGTTCGGCCATGTTGTGGATTTTATCGATTTAAGGGTCTGGCCTGTGTTTAATTTTGCGGATAGTTTTATCACTATTGGCGCGGTCATCCTCGGGCTCTCGGTGTTGGGTGTTTTCAGAGGACAGAAGTAAAAATATGTCATCCCGGACGAGTCCGTAGGGCTCGATCCGGGACCAAATAAAAATTTTATGTGATCCCCGTCCCCGCTTTCGCGAGGACATGCTTTCGCGGGGATGACATACAAGTGACGAATCACGAACGACGAGAGGGGCGTAATGCACAGAGTATTATTTCAAATTGGTCCAATTACGCTGTACTCCTACGGCTTGCTCGTCGGAATAGGGTTTCTACTGGCATCTATGCTGGTCCTCAGGGATTCCAAGAGGTTCGGCCTGCCCAGGGACAGTGTCTTTGATTGCCTTATCGCGGTCCTTCTCGGAGGGATAATCGGCGGAAGGCTTTTGTTCGTAGCCCTTAACTGGGATTACTTTTTCAGGCAGCCCTTAAAGGTGTTTATGCTTAATGAAGGCGGTATGGCTTTCCACGGCGCGCTTGTCGCTGCGGTGGCCGCGGCAGCCGTGACGGCCAGGATAAAGGGGCTTTCTTTCTGGAAAGTGTCCGATCTTTTCGCGCCGTATATAGCGCTTGGACACGGGATCGGCAGAATAGGGTGCTTTCTTAACGGGTGCTGCTACGGGCGTGTATTGGAAAGCGGGATAGGCGTTGTTTTCCCCGGGGAAGCGGTAGTACGGGTCCCGACCCAGATCTACTCGAGTCTTTTTTTGATACTGCTTTATATAGTGCTTCTTTTCATAAGGGAAAGGAGCATGTTTGACGGGTATGTTTTCAGCATGTATGTTATGCTATATTCTGTATTCAGATTTGTGATCGAGTTTTTCCGGGGCGACAGCCAGGTTTTATTTCTGGGTCTGACCCTGGCACAGATAATAAGTTTGGCCATGCTTTTATGCGGGATAGCGATGTACCGATTCCTGTCCCGGAGGCCTTATGGATGGTAAAAAAGAGCTGAAGTTTGTTGTAAGCCCGGAAGAAAGCGGAAAGCGTATCGATAAATGCATAGCCCTTGAGCTGGGTGAGGCGTATTCCCGGACTTATGTTAAATTCCTCATGGACCGAGGGCTTGTCCTGGTGAACGGCAAAACCGTTAAACCTCACTATACCGCGAAAGGGGGCGACGAAGTGTCTCTCGAGATCGTTCCCCAGGAAAAGGGCGGGATCCTGGCCGCGGAAAACATCCCGCTGAATGTGATCTACGAAGACGAAAGTATCATCGTTGTTAACAAGTCCCCGGGCATGGTCGTTCACCCGGGAGCGGGTAACAGGACGGGGACATTGGCTAACGCGCTTTTGCATCATTGCGGGAAACTTGCCGATACCGGGGATAGCCTCAGGCCGGGTATCGTGCACAGGCTGGATAAGGATACCTCGGGAGTGATAGTAGTGGCCAAAAACGAATTCGCGCGCAGGTCCCTGTCCAAGCAGTTCCAGCAAAGGGCTATGAAGAAAAAATATCTGGCCCTGGTCAAAGGTCTGGTGGAGTTGGATAACGGTGTAGTCGAGGCCCCGGTTGCCAGGCATCCCGTGGACCGGAAAAAGATGGATATCGAATACGTCAAAGGCAGAAAAGCGCGCACCGTTTATCATGTTATCCGCAGGTACAAGGATTTCACTCTGCTGGAATTGGAACCGGAAACCGGAAGGACCCACCAGATACGGGTCCACATGAAACACCTGGGTCATCCGGTCCTTGGTGACAGGACGTATGGACGGGCAGGAGTAATAGAGAGGCACGCGCTTCATGCGGAGATGCTTGGCTTTACCCATCCGGACACCGGTAAATATGTCGAGTTTCACGCCCCGATGCCACGGGACATGCAGGAAGTGATCGCGAAGGGAGAAACATGGATTGGAAAGTAAGGCCGGCGCCTAAAGGGTTAAAAGGCGAATTTTTTGTCCCCCCCGACAAGAGCATATCGCACCGGGCGGTGATGTTTGGATCGATATGCAGCGGGAAGGTAAATGTGGGCAACTTTCTCTTTGCGGAAGACTGCATGCGCACACTCGAATCCTTCCGGGCCCTGGGCGTTCAAATAGAACGGAAAGCGAGTGGCCTCACGATCCAGGGCAGGGGTTTAAGAGGTCTTAAACCCCCTCGGGAACCGCTCTATCTCGGTAATTCCGGCACGACCATGCGGATAATTTCAGGGATACTTGCCGGCCAGAATTTTTCTGCCGAGCTTACAGGAGACGAATCGCTTTCCGCAAGGCCTATGCGCCGCATTGTAGAGCCTTTAAAAAAGATGAGAGCTAAGATCGATACACTCAATGGAAATTTTCCGCCTATATCCATAGGAGCGGCAGAAGGCCCCTTGACGCCGATAGAATGGACAACACCTATTCCAAGCGCGCAGGTGAAATCGTGTATTTTAGCGGCAGGACTGTATGCGGACGGGACCACTTCCGTGAAGGAACTTTTTCAATCAAGAGACCATACCGAAAGGATGCTTGAATATTTTTCAGCGGACATCAAAAGAGAGGGCTTGAGGACCGAGATTACCGGCCAGAAGGAACTTGCGCCGAAAGACCTGGAAATACCGGGAGATATTTCCAGCGCCGCTTTTTTTATAATCGGAGCCCTTCTTGTAGAAGGTTCAAGTATCGTTATACGCGACTTGGGGCTTAATCACACCCGTATAGGGGCTATAAATGTCCTTAAAAGAATGGGGGGCAATGTCGAGGTGTTGGATGTGAAGGGTGAAGTCGAACCCCGGGGAGACCTTAAGGTAATGTCGTCCGAGTTAAAAGGGACGACGATAGAAAAGGAAGAAATACCTTTACTCATCGACGAGATTCCCGTGCTTATCATAGCAGCCGTAATGGCCGAAGGTCGGACTGAGATCAAAGGGATCTCCGAGCTCAGGGTAAAGGAGACCGACCGGGTCAAAAGCATGGTGGATAATCTTTCGAAGCTGGGGATCGAGATAGCCGAAGAGGGGGATTCGCTGGTTATAAATGGAGGGTGTAGGAGGTTCAATTCCGCGGATCTGGACAGTTTTGGAGACCATCGGACGGCTATGAGCATGGCCATAGCGGCGCTGATTTCGGATGGAGAGTGCCTTATACGCAACGTGGATTGCGTAAATACCTCATATCCCGGCTTTTTCAAGGACCTGGAGAGGCTATCAGGTTAACAGGTTATCAGGTGGCAGGAGATTGGGATATCAGGATATCAGATTTTGCCGATATCCTGGTTCCCTGTTATACTTCACCCTGATTTCCTGATACCCAGATGCCCTTTTGGGTATATACTAAAAATACAAGCCCTTGCTTTATAAATATTTGAAAAATATTTGACAAAAGCTTTTTTATCTGCTAGTATTTTAATGCCTATTATAACATACCAAAGCTAAGTAATATTTAAACTAACCCCAAGCAGGAAAAGATGAGAGCGGTAAGGAATACACTATTAAGATGGATCGATAATGCTGTCGGGATGTTTTCCAGTGATATGGGGATAGATCTCGGCACGGCTTCCACATTAGTTTATGTCAAAGGCGAAGGGATAGTCCTTTCAGAACCTTCCGTTGTCGCGATTGAAGCGGGGACATCAAACGTCCTGGCGGTCGGCGAGGAAGCAAAACGTATGCTGGGCAGGACCCCCGGGAACATCGTGGCGATAAGGCCGATGAGAGACGGGGTGATCGCGGATTTCGAGATCACCGAAAGCATGCTTAGATATTTCATAAAAAAAGTCCATAATTCTCGCAGCCTTGTCCGGCCTCGCATAGTAATAGCCGTCCCTTCAGGTATCACCGAAGTAGAGAAAAGGGCCGTAAAAGATTCGGCGTTCCATGCCGGTGCGAGAGAAGTCTTCATGCTTGAAGAACCGGTTGCGGCTTCAATAGGAGTAGGATTACCCATTCAGGAACCTTCCGGGAACATGATAATAGATATCGGCGGGGGGACCACGGAAATGGCGGTCATATCGCTTGCCGGTGTTGTTTTTTCCAAGTCCATCAGGATCGGCGGCGATGAGATGGACGAGGCCATCACGAATTATCTCAAACGGACATATAATCTCATGATAGGTGAAAGGACTGCGGAAGAGATAAAGATCAGGATCGGTTCCGGTTACCCCCTGGAAGAAGAGATGACCATGGAGGTGCGGGGCAGAGATCTCGTTGCGGGCCTTCCCAAAAGGATCACCGTTACCAGCGAAGAGATAAGGGAAGCGCTTTCAGAACCCATTACTCAGATCATCGAAGCTGTAAGGATCACGCTTGAAAGGACACCGCCCGAATTATCCGCTGACCTTATCGAAAAAGGCCTGATAATGGCTGGCGGCGGAGCCCTCCTGAGGGGCCTGGATAAACTGATCGCTGAAGAGACAGGCTTACCCGTTCATCTGGCAGATGACCCGTTGACAGCGGTCGTCCTCGGGACCGGCAAGGTGTTAAGCGAGCTCAGATATCTCAAAAAATTGACGCTCGCGCCGAAACTGCATAAATAACAACTGATTTTTCGATGTGCTTAAGACTTTTTTTAAAACCAAAATCTGGTTGTTCATCCCGCTTATCGCGGTATTAGTTTTCCTTTTTCTTTCATTTCCTTCGTTTACTTCCGGCCTTAAAAATATCTCTTTAAGGGTATTTCTGATACCTGAGAAGGTCCGTGTCAGCCTGGCTCAATATTTCCGGAGCAAGGATGACCTTATCCGTGTTAACCGGGCTTTGCAGGAAGAACTGGCAAGGCTTTCCCTGGAGGCCGAGCGGTTAAAGGACCTGAAATATGAGAATGAACGTCTCAGGGAGCTTTTGGACCTTAAAAAGGAACTGGAGTTCAATACGGTTTCCGCCGAGATCATTGCCAGGAACCCGAACGACTGGATCGGTTCTATTTACATCAACCGGGGTTCCGCCGACGGGATAGAAAAGAATTCCGCGGTTTGCTCCGCGAAGGGGCTCTTGGGGAAGATCGTAGAGGTAAACAAGGATTCCAGCTCCGCCATGCTGATGACCCATCCGAACTTCAGGGCCGGGGGAATGGTACGCGAAAGCAGAATAAGCGGTATCGTGGAAGGCGCCGGCAGGGGAATGGTCAGGATGTTGTACATACCCATGGATGCGGACGTCGAAGAAGGGTCGGTCGTCGTGACTTCCGGGTACAGCAGGATATTTCCTGAAGGGATCGGTATCGGAAGAATAATATCCGTCAACAAGAGTAAGACCGGTCTGTATAAATACGCAGTGATCAAACCTTTCGCTAATCCTTTCGAACAGAAAGAAGTCCTGTGCATAAGATGAATAAGAAGATCCATCTTTACGGCCTGCTTCTGGTATTTACGCTGATTCAGATAGTCTGCATGAAGTTCACTCCCTGGTTTCCGGATCTTATGATACTGATCGTGGTCTTTGCCGGCATTTTTCAGGGGTATACAGAAGGGATCAGGATGGGATTCGTCGCGGGGATCATCCGGGGAAGCCTGTCCGTTTACACTCTCCCGCTGGATGTTTTTCTGTTCCCGGCGGTTGGTGCCGCTTCCGCGGCGCTGGCCAGGAGATTTTACCGCCAGAATCCTGTCGTCGAAGTTATTATAACTATCGTCGCTGTATTCATGATCATCGCTTTCCACACGCTTTACCTGAGGATCGTTTCGGGTAACGATTTTCTCGGTTTGTGGAATATATTTACGGGAAGCGCGCGAGCTATCGCAGTTACCGTTGCCGTATCTCCGCTGTTGTTTTTTATGCTTAGAGGATTGAGGGAGCAGGAAGAGTGAGGACGAGGGCGTTTTCTCTGATATTGATTTTGTGCCTTTTATTCCTGGTTTCAGGGCTTGCCTATGTCCAGATCTCCAGGCATGAAGCTTACAGGATCATGTCTGAGGATAACAGGCTTAAAGTCATTCCACTGATGGCCCCAAGGGGATGCATTTACGATAGGAACGGGAAGGCCATGGTAAAGGACGAGATCTCTTTCAACGTAGCTGTCATATACAGCCAGATCAAGGACAGGGAAGCCCTTACGGAAATCTTAAGTTCGATTCTCGGACTTTCCGGGGACGAGGTTCGGAAGGGGAGAGAGAAGGCCCGCCGCCAGCCCTATACCCTGACGAATATAGCCAGTGATATAGGGATAGAAAAAGCGGTTCATCTTGAAGAGGTCGTGATGGACCATCCGGGGCTTTTGCTCGATGTTTCCACGAAGAGGCGTTATCTTGAAAAAAATGCCGCGTCCAACCTTCTGGGCTACCTGGGGCTTATTAACAGGGAAGAGTTCGAAAAGCTGAAGCCTTACGGTTACAGGTTTGACGATCTGGTCGGGAGGGACGGCATCGAGAAATATTACGACCAGTATCTGAGGGGGGCTCACGGCGGCAAGCAGATCGAGGTCGACCATATGGGGCGCGAGATGACCACGCTGGGATACAAGGAACCCGTTCCCGGCAGGGATGTATACCTTACAGTCGACCTGGAGCTTCAGCGATATTGCGATGAGCTTCTGGAGGGGAAAAGGGGATCGATCATTGCCATGGATCCACGCACCGGAGATGTCCTGGCCATGGCAAGCGCTCCGAATTATAATCCAGAGATATTTACCAGGTCAGGTAATGGCAGCGAGGTTAAGAAGATCCTTCGCGACAAGGATTATCCTCTTCTCAACCGCGCCATATCCGGATCCTATCCTCTGGGTTCGGTGTTCAAGATCGTCGTGGCTACCGGAGCCCTGGAAACGGGGAAGGCTTCCCGGGATAAAAGGTTCCACTGTCCGGGATCGTTCAGCCTGGGAAGGAAAACGTTCAGGTGTTGGAGGAAAGACGGGCATGGCAGCCAGACAATGGAAGAAGCGATCAAAAATTCCTGCAATGTCTATTTCTATCAGCTGGGACTTTTGCTCGGAGTAGACGATATAAGTTCTTTCGCGGGAAAGCTTGGAATGGGAGAGCTCACAGGGATAGACCTTCCGGGCGAGACCAAGGGGCTCTTGCCAACGAGAAAATGGAAAAGGAAACGTTTTAACGAAAAATGGTTCAAGGGAGAGACCGTGAACCTGGCCATAGGGCAGGGATATCTTTTATGCACACCCCTGCAGATAGCGCGGATGATGTCTTTCTTCGCGAACGGAGGTTTTCTTGTCCACCCCTATCTGGTAAAAAAAGTGGGGGAGGTCAACGTGGAAAATTCCGCGAAGGTCAAACTTGAGATTTCCCAAGAGACCGTCGAAACGATAAGAAGAGGCCTCTGGCTGGTAGTCAACGACCCGACGGGGACGGGGCAGAATGCGATGTTAGCCGACATCGAAGTCGCGGGGAAGACCGGAACGGCCCAGACGGCTAGAGGGAGGAACCACGGATGGTTCGCTGGATTCGCTCCGTTCGATGATCCTAAACTGACGGTCGTGGTGTTCGACGAATACGGAGGCAAGGGCGGTTACTATGCCGCGGGAACCGCCAGCAAAGTGTTCGGGAAAGCGAGAGCGCTGGGTATCATATGATGGCGTCAAAAAGGGAACAGATGGACAAGATCCTGCTCTTCGCGGTCGTGCTGATCGCGCTCGCAGGGATCATGTTCATCTATAGCGCCACCTGGGATCGCGGGAATACAGGAGCAGGGCTGAACGAGCTGGTGGTGAAACAGGCTCTCTGGGTTGCCGTAGGCCTGGGCCTGATGTTCATTATCGCCCAGATAGATTATATTAAAATACTTGATTTCGCGTACCTGGCCTACGCGGTAAACCTGGTTTTGCTGGTTTTCCTTTTGCTTTTCGGCAGCGAAAGATACGGGGCCAGAAGGTGGATCGCTTTCGGGCCAGTCTCCCTGCAGCCGTCGGAATTCATAAAGATCACTGTCATCCTGGCGTTGGCCATGTTCCTGGAACAAAGAAGAGAGAGGGTCGGGACGATCGGCAATTTTGCCGGGGCGGCACTCCTGGTCGCGCCCGCTTTCCTTTTGATCTTTCTCCAGCCTGATCTGGGGACCGCGCTGGTCCTCGCGCCTATACTGTTTTCGATGCTTTATGTCTGCGGAGAAAGAGTGAAATATCTGCTGATGGCGCTTGGGGCGGGATTCCTGTCGCTGCCCGTTTTCTGGAGCATTCTCAAGGAATATCAGAAAAACAGGCTGATGGTGTTCATAAATCCCAACATCGATCCGCTGGGCGCAGGGTATACCATAATACAGTCAAAGATAGCCATAGGTTCCGGTGGATTTTTCGGTAAAGGATGGCTCAGGGGCACGCAGAGCTATCTGAAATTCCTGCCTGAAAAACATACCGATTTTATCTTTTCGGTCATAGGCGAAGAGTGGGGCTTTATAGGGGCGCTGGTCATTGTAGGGCTGTATGCCGTGGTGATAGCCAGGGGCATCAGGATCATTTCCAACATAGACGATATTTACGGAAAAGCCATAGCCACAGGCATCGTGACTCTCCTGGCGTTCCAGGTCCTTGTGAATATATCCATGACCATCGGCTTCATGCCGGTAGTAGGACTGCCTCTTCCGGTCATCAGTTACGGGGGCTCCAGCACGGTAGCAATGCTTGTCGCCATGGGATTTCTTTTAAGCATCAGTCGGAGGGTTAACAGGTAAAATCGTGGATTGTGAAATACATGGGTAAATGTTTGTTCTGTTTTGAACGGGGAGATGATTAACCCTTCTTTCACGGGGACGGTCAATTCCCCCAGCGAGGGAATTGACCTCTAAAATTTTTTCACTCCCCCTCAAGGCTTTGCCTTTCGGGATCCGTGCCCGTTCAAAAATTTAAAGCCCCGCTCCAGAAGGGTTAATCATCTGCTAGTAACAAAAAAGCTCGTGGTTTTTATTGTCTGGCCGGTCCGTACAGGGCTTTAAATTTCCGAGCGGGCACGGTTCGCCCGTGGCTTAACTTCCGGCGAGAGCGAGGAAATTTTAGAGTCCGATTTTCTCGCTGGGAAAAGCGGACGTCCCTGGTAGGAACGGACAGGCAATAAAAAAAACGATTGACGAACCACGACCGACGAACGACGAAAAATGGATGATCTGAAAAACATTCTAAGTGAAGTACGGAAGCCGGGAAGGTACATCGGTGAAGAGACCAATTCCGTCCGGAAACGATTTTCACCGAACAGGACATCGATAGTCCTGGCTTATCCCGATGTCTATGAGGTCGGGATGAGCTATCTGGGTTTGAAGATCCTTTATCACCTTCTTAACGAGAGAGAAGACTGCGTTTGCGAAAGGGTTTTCGCTCCCTGGGCTGACATGGAAAAAGGACTTCTAATGTCCGGCATGAGATTGTTCAGCCTTGAATCAAAGACCGAGATAAGGAAGTTCGATATAGTAGGTTTTTCTCTTTCATACGAACTTACTTACACCAACGTGCTCAACATGCTGGATCTTTCGGGTATACCGGTTCTTTCCGAAGATAGGGGGGAAGACGAACCTCTTGTCATAGCCGGCGGAGCGTGCTGTTATAATCCCGAGCCCATGAGCAGGTTTATCGACGCCTTTTTGATCGGGGATGCTGAAGAATCAGTTCTGGAATTCATTGATGAATACAGAAAACTCAAGAAAAGGGGAGTCGGCAGGAAAGGCATATTGAAAGCTCTGGCCCACGTCCCCGGGGTGTATGTGCCGTCTCTTTACCGGGCTGAATACAGAGAAAACAGTTTTTTTCGGCTGACCCCTCTGGACGAAGGGATCCCTTCCAGGATAGAGAAAAGATCGGTGGTTGATCTTGATAGATCTTATTACCCCGTGAAGCAGATAGTCCCGCTGGTCAAGATCGTCCATGACAGGATCGCGGTTGAGGTCATGAGGGGATGCCCGAACAGGTGCCGTTTCTGCCAGGCGGGCGCCGTCAACTCCCCGGTCAGGTTGAGAAGCCTCGAATGCGTCCGGGAAATATGCCGCCTGACATATCGCCACACGGGATACGAACAGATCGCGCTTCTTTCTCTTTCCAGCATAAATTATCCTTATCTCCTGGAACTGGTCAAGGGCCTGAACGAGGACTTTGCCGGCCAGGGAGTGGGAATAACCATACCTTCCCTGAGGGTTGATGAAAAATTTTACGATCTCCCAGAGATGATCTCCGTTGTTAGGAAGGGAGGGTTGACTTTCGCTCCGGAAAGTGCCAGCGGCGATATCCGCCGGTCCATAAGAAAGGACATCGATATCCAGGTCCTTTGCCGGTCGGCCCTTCAGGCGTATCATCACGGTTGGCGTAAGCTCAAGTTGTATTTCATGGTAGGATTCCCGGGTGAAAAGGATGACGAAGTCGCCCGGATCCTGTCTCTGGCCCGTGACCTGTCGCTATTGAAGAAAGAGGTATCGAAGGGAGCCGCGGAGATAAAAGTAAGCATCAACGCGTTCTCACCCAAGCCCCATACTCCTTTTCAGTGGACGGGGATGTCCGCGAAAGAAAAGCTGGCCGGTATAAGAAAAGCGCTTTATTTGAATTCCTTCAGGAAAGTCCAGATAGAATTCCATGAGATAAATAAGTCTTTGCTTGAGACCTGTATGGCGCGCGGAGACCGGAGAACGGGCGATGTTATACACACAGCATGGAGAAAAGGCGCCAGGATGGACAGCTGGGACGAATTTTTTGATTTCTCTCTCTGGGAAGGATCTTTCGCCGAACATGGGATGGACCCGTGGGGTCTGGCCCGCAAGACTTACTCCCTCGAGGATACGCTGCCGTGGGAACACATAGATACTGGGACCAGTAAGGAATTTCTCAAGAGGGAATTTGCGGCAAGCGGGTTATTTTGACATTTGCGCACGCTTCGTGTATCATTATATTATCATTAAGTACGCTAATTATATATCTCTTTGATATTTCACGGGGATAACAGGCAGGAGGCCATATATATGGGCGTTTTTCAGGACCTTTCACTTGAGAGAAAAAGTCTAAAGTATAAGCTGATGATCGCGTTTTCTCTCATGTCGATCATTCCCTTGCTGATAATCCTTTACTTTGTGGCCGAATATATATTCCCTGAAACGGAAAATCTTCTCCAGGTCTCGGCCATTGTCCTATGCACTCTTTGGATCTCCTGGCTGGGGTACCTTCTTATCAGACAGATCATCAATCCGGTGATCGATTTGGCCCTGGAGACGAGGATAATAGCCGAGGGGAAGTACGGATCCGGCGTTTCGATGATCAGGGAGGATGAATTAGGGGATATTGCCGTGGCGGTCAACACCATGACCGGGAGGATACGGTCATATATCGGGGAACTGCAGGAATATAGCCGGAAGACGGCGGAGCTCAATGTCCAGATCCACAAGAAGGTCATTACCCTGACCAATCTTATGAGGGTCGGCGACCTTATTACCTCGGGATCCGGCTTTGACGAACTGGGCAGGTTCACGGCAGAAAAGATCGCAGGGGAGCTGGGTGACAGCTTCAGCGTGGTCTTCATCAAAGAAAACGCCGGCAATTATATTGCGAAGTTCTTCGTGAACAACAGCGGCCGGGATGTCTATATCGATAAAATAGAAGTAGAACTGCCTTTTTACGAAAAGTACTTCAACAAACTCGAGTATTTCCTTTTCGACTCGCGCCCCTTGACAAAACCGTGGCAGAAGGAGCTAAAGAAAAAACTGGGGCTCGTTAATGCTATTTTCTTTCCCATGAAGGTCTCCGGGAGGTTCGTAGGGGTCCTCGTGCTCGGGAATTTCATAGAAGGCTTCCAGCTCGAGGACGACGAGATAGCGGTCGTCAGGGCTTTTGAAAAAGAACTGGCCTTGGGATACCAGAGCGCGCAGGGCTTTGAGACAGGCAAGGGCGCGGATATCGTGGACAGTCTCACCGGACTTTATACCCGTTCTTATCTTGAGGACCGCCTGGAAGATGAGATCAACAGGGCGGTATTTTATCAGAGACCCTGCTCTCTTTTGGTCATCAACGTGGACGATTTCGAGGAATACTCGAACCGTAACGGAATACAGAAGGCCAATCAGGCCCTGAAAAAGGTCGCGGGGTTCCTGAACACGGTCATGTCTCCCGTGGGTAAAGTTGCCCGGTTCGATTTTGATGAATTCGGGATGCTTCTGCCGGAGAAAAACAAGAGGGAATCTCTTGAGATGGCCGAGGATATAAGGAAAAAGATCGAGAATATACAGTTATCCAGGACCGCCGGGGACCGGGTCACGGTAAGCATCGGGGTCGGGGAAAACCCCATCGACGGGACCAACGCCAGGGAGATCGTGGAAAAGGCTTATAACAACATGAAGCTGGCCCAACAGCGGGGCAAGAACCGGGTAGCAGGGGAATGATCTATAAAACACAGGGGATGTCATGAAAGAGGAAATAAAAAAAACATTGATAAACATGGTCGAATTCAGGGCCTCGGACCTGCATATAACCGCAGGGTCGCCTTTGCACTATCGTATCGACGGTGAACTGGTCAAGGTCAATGACAAGATCATAACCGCACAGGACACAAAGGATATCGTGTACAGCTTGATCACGGAGGACCAGGCCAGGGTATTCGAAGAAAAAAAAGAATTGGAATTTTCTTTCTCCATAGAAGACGTGGCAAGGTACAGGGTGAACGTATTCTGGCAGAGAAACCACATCGGCTGCGCCATCAGGATGGTGCCGCTGGAGATCTGGACTATAGAAGAGTGCGGGTTGCCCGGGGATATAACGAGGATGTTATGCAATACTCCCAAGGGGCTGGTGCTCATTACAGGCCCCACCGGTAGCGGTAAGTCGACGACCCTGGCGGCGATGGTGGATGAGATAAACAAGACCCGCAATTGCCATATCATGACCGTTGAAGACCCCATTGAGTTCCTGCACACGAACAAAAAGGCCATTATCGATCAAAGAGAAGTATATTCTGACACGCATTCTTTCAGGGAAGCGTTGACCCATGTCCTCAGGCAGGATCCCAACGTGATCCTGATCGGTGAGCTGAGGGACCTGGACACGATAAGCAACGCGCTTATCATAGCGGATACAGGGCACCTTGTTCTGGGGACTTTGCACACGCCGGACACCGTCCAGACCATCAACCGGATGGTCGACGTTTTCCCCCCGGCGCATCAGAAGCAGGTAAGGGTCCAGCTTTCTTTCGTTCTGGTAGGCATGATGGCGCAGCAGCTCATACCCCGCAAGGACGATCCCGGAATGGTCCTCGCGAACGAGGTCCTTATCGCCACCCCAGCCATAAGGAGCATGATCCGTGAAGCAAAAGAGCACCAGATATATTCCACGATACAGACCTCGCAGAATATGGGCATGAGGACGATGAACCAGGCTTTGGCCGATCTTTATCTTAATGACAAAATATCGTACGAGAGGGCTATGTCCAAGTCGATGGATATCGAGGAGTTGGACAAGTTGATCGCGCGAGGGAAAAATCCGCAGGAAAAAACAAAAAAATAAAAGGAGATAAAAGTGGTTTCGGCAAAGAGAAGAATAGGCGAAAAATTGGGAGAAATACTTATCCATGGTGGGGCGATAACCGATGACCAGTTACAGCGGGCCCTTGATTTTCAAAGGCGGGAAGGCGGCCTGTTGGGAGAGATCCTGGTCAAGTTGGGATACGTAAACGAGCGTGAAATAGTCCAGGCTCTTACCACTCAGTATGGTTTTCCTTATCTTCCGCTGGAAAATTATGATCCCGGGGATAAGGGGGTCAAGATCGTTCCGGAGAATGTCGCACGACAGTATAGCGTCGTTCCCATAGATTCTATAGGCAACCTTCTTACTATCGCCATGTCTAACCCCCTGAACGAAAAGGCGATAGAGGATATCGAGATGATAACCAGCCGGAAAGTCCAAGTCTTCATAAGCACCTTCACTGCTATACATGAAGCCATAAACAAGATCTACAAGAAGGCAGAAGAAGGCGAAGAAGAAAGTAAAGAGGTGTAAGTTTTAAATGGCTTTGTCATTGCCGAAAAGGATAACCGACCTTCTGGTCACAAAAGGGGTCATTTCGAAGGAAGATCTTCAAAAGGCCCAGGAGATGTATGCCGAGAAGGGAGGCAAGATCAGTGATATACTGATAAAGTCGGGCTCTATTTCCAAAGACGATCTTATGACCACGATCAGCGAAGAGCTGGGCCTTCCGCTCTTGGATCTTTCCCGTCTTCACGTCGACCCCGCAGTCCTTAAACTTATTCCCCAGAGGATCATCAGGTCGTACAGCGTTGTTCCAGTCTCCCGCATCGGGAATCTTCTTACAGTGGCTATGGTAGATCCCCTTAATGTGTTCGCGATGGATGACCTGAAGGCCATCAGCAAGATGGAGATCAGCCCGGTCATAGCCGATGAAGAGGACATGAGGGAGGCAATAAGGAAATTTTACGAGAGATCCGCTGACGAGGAGATCACCGAGTTGGTCGGAGATATGGAAAGCGCGCACATGGAGACGATCGCCGGAGGGGAAGAAGAAGTCTCTTCTCAAGAACTTTTGAGGATAACCGAAGAGGCACCGGTGGTGAAACTTACCAATCTCATACTGGGCAGGGCGGTAAAGGAAAGAGCCAGCGACATTTTGATAGAGCCGATGGAAACGAGTTCCAGGGTCAGGTACCGGATAGACGGTGTATTGGTAGAAAGACAGACCCCGCCCAAGAAGTACCATTACGCGATAATCTCGCGCATCAAGGTCATGTCCAACCTCAATATCGCGGAAAGAAGGCTCCCCCAGGACGGAAGGTTCGGGATCAAGGTGGAAGACAGGCGAATAGATTTCAGGGTTTCAGTCATCCCTTCCAGTCTGGGCGAGAAAGCCGCGCTTAGGATACTTGATAAAGGGCAGGCCATGATAGATGTTGAAAAGCTGGGATTCAAGGAAGATGCCAAGAAAAAGATCGTCGAAGCCGCAGAAAGGCCCCACGGAATGATACTTGTTTGCGGTCCTACCGGGTGCGGAAAGACGACTACGCTCTACGCGATATTAAAGTATGTCGATTCCCCGGGAAAGAATCTGGTGACAGTCGAAGACCCCGTAGAATACCAGCTTAAGGGTATAAACCAGGTTTCAATAAACGAGGATATAGGCCTGACATTCGCCGGTTGCCTCAGGTCTATACTGCGGCAGGATCCCGACGTGATAATGGTAGGTGAAATAAGAGATTATTCGACGGTGGATATAGCCATAAAGTCGGCACTTACGGGCCACCTGGTGTTAAGCACACTTCACACGAATACAGCTTCGGGTTCCATAGTCAGGCTGGTCAACATGGGGGTGGAGCCTTTCCTTATCGCCGCTTCTACCGAACTTATAGCGGCCCAGCGTCTGGTGAGAAAACTTTGTGAGGAGTGCAAGGAGCCTTACACGCCGCAGAAAGAGGTCGCGCAAAGGTACAACATTTTTGACAAATCCGGTAAAATACCCGTGATCTACAAGCCTAAAGGATGCAACAAGTGCATGAACACAGGTTATAGAGGGAGGATAGGTATAATAGAATGTATCAAGATAACATCAGCCATAAAGGAACTGCTTTTCAGGCGTGCCCCTGAAAACGAGATCAAAAAAGTTGCCAGACAGGAAGGCATGGTCACTTTAAGGGAGAATGGCATCCAGAACGTTATAGAGGGATTGACCTCTCTTGAAGAAGTCCTTCGCACCACCCTGGAAGACCGTGAATCGGAGTGATCTATGGCTAAAGGAAAAACCATACAGGAAAGGATCATAAATGCCCTGCTGGAAAGCGGTATTGTTGATGAAAACCGCTTGAAGGAGATCCTCGGGAAAGAAAAAGAGGCGGATGTGATCCGGAAACTCGCTGAAAGCGATCTCGTCGAGGAAGAAGCGCTTCTTGTGGTATTAAGCCAGGAGTTGGATGTCCCGCCGTTGGACATGTCTAAATTGACCCTTGACCCTAAGATCATGGGGCTTGTCCCGGAAAAGATCATCCGCCGGCACAATATCGCTATCATATCAAGGATAGGGAACGGGTTGACCGTGGTCATCTCCGATCCCACCGATGTTTTCGTGATAGACGATGTGAAGACCATAACAGGGTGCGAAGTGGAACTGGTCCTCGCCGGGCATCATAACCTCCGGAATGCCTTAAGGAACTTTTACGAAAAAGAAGAGGATATAACCACCATTATCGAAGGCCAGGAAGCGGGTGAAGGGGAAGAAGGAGCCGATGTCGAAGTCCTGGAAACCGGAGATGGAATGGATGTCTCCGACATCACAAAGAGTAAAACGGCTCCTATAGTCAAGATGGTAAACCTGATAATAAGCGAAGGACTGAAGCAAAGGGTGAGCGATATTCACATAGAACCCGAAGAGAAGTCTTTGCGTGTCAGGTATCGCGTTGACGGTGAAATGCACGAGGCTTTTGACCTGCCGAAGAGGAACCAGAATGCCGTCTTGGCAAGGTTAAAGATAATGTCGAACATGGATATCACCGAGACCAGGGTCCCTCAGGATGGAAGGTTCAGGATAATCATGGAGGGCAGAGAGATAGATTTCAGGGTGTCTTCCCTTCCCACGACCTTCGGCAATAAGATCGTCCTGAGGGCACTTGACAAAGGCAGCCTGTCGGTGGGCCTGGAGGCGCTTGGATTTCTTCCCGGGCCGCTTGCCGATTTTAAAAAAGCCCTTGAAATGCCTTTTGGGATCATTCTTGTTACCGGCCCCACAGGAAGCGGAAAATCGACCACGCTGTATTCTATACTTAATGACCTGAACATCCCTGACAGGAATATTATGACCGTTGAAGATCCCGTGGAGTATCAGGTCCAGGGTCTGACGCAGATCGCGGCTAAGCCGGAAATCGGTCTTGATTTTTCCACCGGGCTCAGGGCCATACTCAGGCAGAGCCCGGACGTGATCATGGTCGGGGAGATCAGGGATTTCGAAACTGCCGATATAGCCATAAAAGCTTCTCTTACCGGTCAGATGGTGCTGAGCACCTTGCATACAAATGACGCGGTCGGGGCTATAACACGTCTGGCGAACATGGGCATCGAACCTTTTCTTATCGCGTCGAGCCTTATAATGGCTTGCGCCCAGAGACTCTTGAGAAAGATCTGTTCTCATTGCAAGGTCGAGGACAAGGATATACCTCCTGATTTCCTCAAGGGGCTGGGTGAGAAGTATCCATGTGTGAAGGAAACGAAGAAGTTCTTTAAAGGTAAAGGCTGCTCGAAATGCAACAATACCGGCTATCTCGGCCGGATGGGGACTTTGGAGACGCTTTTAGTGGATGATGCCTTAAAGGGGATGATAAGCAGGAAAGAGTCAGAGGAAGTGATCAGAAAATACTTGAGAGAGAAAGGTATCAAGACGCTTCGAGAGAATGCCATGGTCAAGTTCTGTAAAGGATGGACCACTCTCGAAGAGGTGCTAAGGATAACATAGCTTGCATTATAGATAGAAAGGATAGGCATATAGCGGATAGATCATTCTCATTGACTATGCGCTATATGCTATACACTAAGATATGGGTAAATATACTTACGTAGCCAAGGACAAGGAAGGACGCACGGTCAAGGGGGCGCTGGAAGCCCCCGAAAAGAAACAGGCCCTTGATCTTTTAAGAGGCAGGGGACTTTTGATCCTTAAGCTCGAGGAGGCAAAAGCCGGCATCAACATTGTCCTATCGTTTAAGTTCAAGAAAAAGGTCAAGCTCGACGAGCTCGTGATCCTCTCCAGGCAGCTGGCAACCATGATAGATTCCGGTATTCCCGTGGTCAGCGCTCTTGACATCCTGGCGGAGCAGTCTGATAACGAGACCTTGAAAAAGACACTGGCGGAGATAAGGGATTCGGTGAATACAGGGTCAAGCCTTTCTGAAGCGATGGTGAAACACGCGTCCGTTTTTTCGACATTTTTCGTGAGCATGGTCAAAGCGGGAGAGTCAAGCGGTACCCTTGACGACATTCTAGACAGGGTCGCGAGCTATCTCGAGAAGACCAACTCTCTCCAGAAAAAGATAAAATCAGCGCTTATTTATCCGGCCGTGGTCACATTCATGGCTGTTGCCATTACGCTGGTGATGATCCTGAAGGTCATACCTGTTTTTAAGGACATATTCGCGGGTTTCGGGGCTAAGCTGCCGGCCCCGACACAGTTTTTGATAAACCTGAGCGACTTTATGACTAATTATTTCCTGCTGTTCATGGGCATAGTGACCGGTGTATTTCTGGTGACTAAGTGGTATATCAGCACGGAAAAGGGGCAATACATGATGGATGCCATCAAGCTGAAGCTTCCCGTTTTTGGCGATCTGTTTAAAAAGGTCGCTATAAGCAAATTCAGCCGGACGTTAAGCACTCTTATACAAAGCGGCGTACCGATACTTGCGGCTCTTGAGATCGTGGCTAAGACATCCGGCAATCTTGTCGTCGAAAAGTCGGTGAATAACGTCAAAGATAACGTCAGGGACGGTGAAAATATCGCCTCTCCGCTTGCCAGGAGCGGAATATTCCCAACGATGGTGACACGCATGGTATCGGTAGGGGAGAAAAGCGGTGAGCTGGAGAAGATGCTCATAAAAATAGCCGACTTTTTCGATGAACAGGTGGATGCTTCAGTTGAAGGGCTTACAAGTTTGATCGAGCCCTTGATCATCGCTTTCCTTGGTATAATAATAGGGGGAATAGTTCTTTGTATGTTCCTCCCGATCTTCAAGATATCCTCCATTATCCAGGTCTAGTAAACCCCAAACTTAGCAACCGCCTAAAGTTCTCAACACTTTTCTGATGTTGGGGACAGGTTTCCTGCGGTAGTTTAAACCTCTGAAGAAACCTGTCCCCTTATTTTTATACCTAAAATTTGGAAATGGGTCCCTTTGATTTTATTGTTTTGCGGTTGGACAAGTAGTTTCTTAACTATGATCATTTTCAAAGACATGGCAAATGTCACTGCCGGCGAATATGTGCCTGACGGACCATTGCAAAAATTTAGCTTTTCCGGGCATTTTAAGCTGAAGTTGTCACGGCTATTAAACATGCGTAGGCATGGCAACTGTCCGAGCCCCGAGTATTCATATAACGAGGGGCGAGTTTTGCCATGTCAGCTTAAAATGCCCGAAAAGCGTTAAGAATTTTTGTCGGGACGGAAGGCATATATTCACCGGAAAAGACATTTAATTTTGCATGGGAAGGATTTTATTACTTTTGCGGATGGATGAACTAGTTGGAGTGAGACAATAAAATAGCCAGATATTTTGTATTACTTGCTGTAACTCATTTAAATATTAAGATTTAGTTAAGAATTTGCATTTGCAGAACCTGGGTGGTATACTTATAATTGAGGATATCTCCTCAAATCTGTTCTTTTAAAGGAGGTGAGAACAATGAAGCTCAAGAAACTACTTGGAAAAGGTGGCTTCACGCTTGTTGAAATCATGATCGTTGTCGCAATTATAGGTCTATTGGCAGCGGTAGCCATTCCTAACTTCATGCGGGCCAGAGAGAGAGCGCAGCAGAACGCGTGTATCGCTAACCTGAAGCAGATGGATGGGGCGAAGACCCTTTGGGCGCTGGATTCCGGCGCTGGGTCTACATCCACACCCGGATGGGGTGATCTTGTTGATACTTATATCAAGAGGACCCCCACCTGCGCGGGAGGCGGCACATACACGATCGGCAACATGACAACTGATCCGGTATGTACGGAAACAACTGGTTCTTATCCGCATCAGCTGTAATTTAGGAATGCGTTTTAACAAGTGCCACCGAAGGGGGGCAGTCGGAAGATTGCTCCCCTTTTTTGTCATGTGACTTTGCTTTTTAGCTAATTATAGGTATAATAATAAAAAATGTAACTTTACTGACTGATGATGGGAAAAGCTGTGAAAAACAGGGGTTTTACGCTGGTTGAAATAATCGTTATTATTTCGATCATAGCCCTTATCGCGGCTGTCGCGATAAATGGGTTATACAAAGGGAAACAGGTTAACGCCAGGAACGTGTGCATCGCTAATTTAAGACTTATCGACAGGGTCAAATCCTTATGGGCGATAAGAGAGGAAAAGGGTCCGGAAGACGAACCGGAATGGTCGGACCTCGTGCCTGTTTATTTTAAAAAGACGCCGGTTTGCCCGGAAGGCGGGAAGTATACGATAGGAAGCGTTGATAAAAAGCCGGCATGCACGGTGAAGGGGCACGGGCTTCCGTGAGAAGATACCGGAGGTGGACTGTCTTGAAAAAGTTTAAGCTGTTCAATAAAGCTGGTTTCACGCTGGTAGAGATCATGATGGTGATCGCGATCGTCGCCGGTATGGCTGTAGTGGCTATACCTAATTACCTGAGAGTCAGGCGCATAGCGAACCAGAACGCGTGTATACATAACCTTAAGAGCATCGACGAGGCCAAGGATATGTGGGCCTTGATGGAAGGAAGGGGCTCGTCTGAAACCCCGTCATGGAGCGTCCTTGTGCCGAATTATATTAAAAAAACACCGTCTTGCCCCTCCGCCGGGACATATTCTATCAACGCTGTGGATGAATATCCTGAATGCACAGTTATGGACCATGAGCTCATTTGAACGGTCTAGCCAATGACACCCTCAATATCCATAAAGATCCTGAAAGCCTTTTTCATCATACTTTTGGTATCCTTTTCTCTCTATTTCTTTACGGATAACAAGGTAGATCCAGATCTGTGGGGGCATCTTAAGTTCGGCCAGGATATATTCGAAAAACATCATATCCTTAAGTATGACATTTATTCCTATTCCTCTCCAGGGGCAAGATGGATAAATCATGAATGGCTTTCCGAACTGGCCTTTTATACTGTTTTCACCCTGGCCGGGGGAACGGGCCTCCTGGCGCTTAAATTCCTTGTCGGACTGGCCGTAGCTTTTCTTATTTATATTACAGTATCAGGTGACACAAAAAGCTTCTTTTTGAAACTGCTCTTTCTCATGCTGCCGCTTTCAGTGATAAGTTACGGTTTTGCCACGCGGCCCCAGATCTTCACTTATCTTTTTTTTGCTGCCTTGGTCTTTCTTATCGACAGGTTCAAGCGGACCGGGCAGTCAAAATGGCTGTACCCGCTTCCCGCGGTTTTCTTTATATGGTGCAACATGCACGGAGGGTTCGTTGCCGGTCTGGCAGTATTAGCGGCATATTGTCTGGCAAGCTTTCATGATCAAAGAGAAATGAAAAGCCTGGCGTTCTTTGCACTTCTTTCTCTGGCAGTGACACTGATCAATCCCAATGGCGCGGCTTTGTGGACTTTTATGTTAAGGACGCTTTCAGGGCCGCGTCCTTATCTGCCGGAGTGGGGAAGGGTGACACTGTCGACCTATTACATCGATTATTTTGTGTGCCTGTTTGCCGCTTTCATGGGTATTGCCTTTTCAAAAATAAAGAGAAACACCTGTGAAATTGCCATTTTATCGGGGGCCGTCCTGGTCTCTTTCCTGCAAAACCGTCATATAGTTCTCTTCGCGATCCTTTTTTCGATGTATGTCCCGAAATACATGGATTCTTTTGCCGGCGATTTTTTTCTGGCAAGGGAAAAGAAGCTCCGGGACATGTTTTATGCCGCCGTTCTTTTGTGTATTTCCCTTGTATTTTCAGCCGGGGCTTTATACGCGGGGAAAACAGACCCGGCCAGGATCGAGATCCCAAGGGAAAAATACCCGGTAAACGCCGTATATTTCATGAAGGAAAACGGGATAAACGGGAATATTTTTTGCTTTTTTGACTGGGCCGAATATTGTATTTGGGAACTTTCTCCCTCCAGTAAAGTATTTTTCGACGGGAGGTACAGGACGGTCTATAGCGAGGACCTTATAGAAGGTTATTTCGCGGTCCTTTACGGCGGGAAGGATTATGCTGATTTCCTGAACCGGTACCCCGAGACGGATATAATGCTTCTGCATACATATAATCCCTTGGCCATGAAGCTGTCACAGGACAGGAAATGGATCCTTGTTTATGCTTCTCCCGTGGCCAAGTTATTTTTAAGAGTAGACTCAAAGAATAAAGACGTGACAAAACGCTTTGTAAGCGGCGAGCTGGAGTATAAAAAACTGAACGGTCCGTTCTACCTGGAAAAATGACGGAACAAACCACAAACCACAAACCACAAACTACAAACTACAGGATAATCGTTATCCTGTTCTTTGCGGTATTCCTCTGTGTGGGTTTGTTTATTTACAGGGATTATGGCATCTCCTGGGATGAACTTGTGTCCAGGAATAACGGCCTTTTGACTTATAAATACGTTTTTCAGGGTGACCAGGAGCTTTTGACCTACCGCGACAGGTATTACGGGACGGCTTTCGAGGTTTTTCTGATACTGGTCGAAAAGCTGATCGGTTTCGATGATCCCCGGGGGATCTTTTTAATGAGGCACCTGACCACTTTCCTCTTATTTTACTTAAGCACCATAGTTTTTTACCTTTTATGCCGGGACAGGTTCAGGAGCAGGGGAGCAGGCATGGTAGGGGTCCTGTTCCTGGTCCTCTCTCCGAGGATATTCGCTCACTCGTTTTATAACTCCAAGGATCTTGCCTTTTTGTCGCTTTTCATCATAAGTATGTTCAGCCTGGTCAAGTATCTGGAGAGAAAGACGTTACTGCGCGCTTTTCTGCATGCCCTGGCCTCGGCCCTTCTTGTCTCTACGCGTATCCTGGGCATCATTGTCCCCGTTATCACTTTTCTGTTCGTGGCCGCGGATATATTTCTTGATAAAGAGCGGAGAAGGAAAGAGGTCATCATCTCTTTCCTGGCATATCTGGCGCTGGCGGCCTTCTTTACCGTGATGTTCTGGCCTATCCTTTGGATGGATCCCGTGGGCCAGTTCCTTACCGCTTTCAGGCAGATGAGCCGTTTTCATTTCTGGTCTACAGTCCTTTACCTGGGTGAATACGTAAAAGCGGAAAGCCTGCCCTGGCATTATATCCCTGTGTGGATACTGGTGACCACGCCCGTGATATACATTGTGTTTTTCGCGGCGGGGCTTGCCGTATCGGTAAAGAATTTTTTTACGGGCCCGGCGGATTTCTATAGGGCAAAAAAAGTGGACATAATATCGGTTTTATGGTTTTTTATTCCCCTGGCATCGGTGATCGCGTTAAGGTCTGTCCTCTATGACGGATGGAGGCATGTGTTTTTTATCTATCCCGCTTTTGTGCTTATCTCCCTGTCGGGGGTGACAGCGCTTTTTGACTTTTTAAAGGTGAGATCCCGGGGCAGGGCCCGTACGATCGCCTGCGCGGTGTGCGCGGGCGTTGCCGCGGCCTGTTTGATCAATACTGCCTGGCTGATGGTGAAGTGGCATCCTTACCAGAACGTCTATTTTAATGTTTTGACCGGTAATATGGAAAACGCCAAGGATAAATTCGACCTGGACTACTGGGGGCTCTCGTACAGGCAGGCGCTGGAATACATAGCGCAGAATGATAAGGAAGAAATCATAAAGATATCGGCCGCCAACCCTCCCGCCAGGGTCAACCTTTTGATGCTCGAGCTCGCGGACAGGGCCAGGTTCGTGTTCGTCGAAGACAGCAAAGACGCAAAATACTTTATGAGCAACTACCGCTGGCACAAGGAAGAATACCCTTACAAGGACGAGTTCTTCTCGATAAAGGTCGGCGGGGCAAAGATCATGGTCGTCTACAAACTCCGCTAAAACATGACAACTAGCGGTCTTGTCTGAGCCACCGTCTCTATGGATTTGACACGATAATAAACTCCCGCAAAAACAATAAAATCCTTCCCAACCAAATTTTTTAACCCCGTTACAAATTTAATCGTAAATTTGTAACGGGGTTAACGGTATTTTTCTAACTTTCGAAGGGCGTAAAAGAACTCGCCCCCTTTGCGTTACTTTGAGGGACAACGTGGCGGGGACTCAAACAGCTTTTACGCTTTTTCCTTCAAAAGTTATAAAAATACCTAAAATTCGGCAATGGGTCCCTTGGATCTTATTGTTTTCGCAATGCCGATTCCGCAGAACAACTAAGCGTTGTATGCAATGCAACGCGTGGTCAGGAAAGGGTAAATATCTATAATGGCGAATGCATGCCCGGCGGACCATTACAAAAATTCAGCTTTTCGGGATATTTTAAGCTGAAGTTGTCATGGCTTTATACAATATGTAGGCATGGCAACTGTCCGAGTCTCGAGCATTCCTGTAGCGAGGGGCGAGTTTTGCCATGTCAGCTTAAAATGTCCGGAAAAGCGTTAAGAATTTTTGGCGGGACGGAAGGCATGCATTCGCCGTAAAAAACATTTAAGTTAAACGGAAAGATTTTATTGTTTTTGCGGGAGATAGTTTTCGTCCGGATGTAAATTGCGCAGTGCGGTATGTTCCCGTACAGGGAGGATCCACACCGGGCGGAGGGGCCCTGGTAGGGAATATACTGCGCTGTGATCTTCACTTCCTCGCTCTCACCGGTCCTGCCAGAGTTTCTCGGTGTTCCACACGTAGGACCAGCCTACGATCTCGGGGTCTTTAAGGGGAGTTTCTTTGAGTTCGCCCACCAGCTTGACGGGATCCTTCTTTGGGTCAGGCGAACCCACCACCACGAACCACGATATTTTATGTTTCCGGATATTCTCCATTATTTCGTCGGTTGTCGGCCGTCCCGCCTTCGCCAAGGCTTCGGCGGACAGGCGGTCGCCGGTCGGAAGGATCAGTATTTCGTGAGGTTTCCAGTAATAAAGAAAGACCGGGCAAGTCGGCATTTCCCAGTAGGTGAACCTGGTGATCATCAGCCTGTCTTTGTCTTTCATGCGCCCGTTCAGATATTGAGCCAGTTCTCTTGATGAATAAGCTCCCGGCCAGCCGTTCGGGTAAGTTTTCATGAAATATTTTTGATATGAAAAGGCAAGCCCCGTGAAGACCGCAAGAAAGAGGGCCAGAAAAAGAACGGGAAGTAAGAGTTTAGATTTTACTGATCGCTTAAAGACGTACAAGGCACCTCCCCCGGCGGCCATGGCCAAGGCGGGGAAAGCGGGGTAGGACAGCCAGGGGGCTTTGAGAGTGAACAGAAAAGAGACCGGTAAGTATACGCATAAGACTACTATGACGGGGACCGACCACTCGATAGCCCTTTCCCGGAAAACAAGATACAACAGGTAAAAAGCCCCTATGATAAGAAAGAAAAGTATTCCTATCCCCATGTCGGGGAGGAGTTTTTTCAGGTAATACATGGAGGAATGAGCCCACAGCATGCTGTACTCGCCCTTGGAGAAGAAAAAGGCGGGCCCGTGGGTGGTCATTTCACTGTAAAAGATATACCACCATGATGACACGACAAATACAGTCAGGCATAAAACAGCTATACGCAAGAAAGATTTCTTTTCCCTGAACACAAGGATCAAGAACAAGGCCGAGAGAAGGAAAAAGATGCCGCTTTCCTTGCTCAGCATGGACAGGCCCAGGAGAACGCCGCACCAAAAAAATCTTTTCCTGACCAGTACCAGTAGGGCAAGATAGCCTAGAAAAGAAGCCAGGCTGTCTCTCTTTATCCACGTGTCAAAACCTATTGCCCCCGGCATCACGCTCAGGAAAAGCCCGCTGAACCATGCGTATCGCCATCCACCGATCCTTGCGCTGAGAAGATACATGGCCAGGAATGTCCCGTAGGCAAAGAATAGAGATAAGAGCTCCAGCCTTATAGCGAACCCGTCCCTGAAAGGGAAAAGAAGGCCGGCGAAGGTCATATACAGCGGCGGATGGAAGCGGTAGAACCAGTAAAAAGGGTCACCGGCGGCGTTCAGGAGAAATGCCCGCAGGGAAAGGATGTTCCATGCTTCGTCCCACATCAGCAGGTGGCCTATGTTCTTCAGCCGTAGATAAAGAAAAAGAACCGAAAGAAAAACAAAACCGCCGGCTAGGTATAATTTTCTTCCTGGTAACCTCATAAAGTAATTCTACCATCTGTCTTGTTTTTGTGCCAGTTCCATGATATTTTATTTCTATGCGCAGCTGGCCTTGGGAAAATTTTTTTGTGATATTACTGTTACTTGCGGCGGTAGCGGTATGCTACGGCACGGTCCTTGACGCCGGGTTCCTCTGGGATGACGAGTACCTTGTTTTGAGAAATCCTCTTTTGCGCGCCCCCATATGGTCGTTCCAGGTTTTTAAACAGGATATAGTCAATTCCAACTTCACTTACACCATATATTACCGGCCTATCCAGATATTAAGCTACGCGGTTGATTACCGCCTCGCGGGCATGGATCCGGCCGTTTTTCATTTTACGAACATACTTTTGCATTTTCTGAACGGGGTCCTGGTATTTTTTCTGGTCAGGAAGATCACCAGAGGAAAGGCGGCCGCGGTCCTTACCTCCCTGTTTTTTTTGATCCATCCTGCCCAGGCCGGCGCGGTATCGTATGTTTCCGGGAGGGCGGACCTTTTGTTCGTCTTCTTCGGGCTTTTGTGCATGCTTTTTTATATATTGTTCCTGGAGAGCGAGAGGAAAGAGCTGCTAGCCGCGAGCGTGATCTTTTTTATTTTTTCGTTATTATGCAAGGAAATGGCGCTGGTTTTACCTTTCCTCCTGCTTTTTATGGACGCCATTGTCTTGCGGAGGACCGCCGGTTTCCGGATCACCCGTCATTTTCCGTATTTTTTCACCGCGGGAATATATTTTGCCCTGCACTGGTCGATATTAGGGA
>JBARQV010000016.1:0-3111 GCA_049643885.1 Candidatus Omnitrophota bacterium
TATTGGCTCAGAACGAGTTTGTCGGCAGTATGAGCCGTAAGGGCGACTGCTGGGATAACGCTGTCGCTGAGAGCTTCTTTCACACGCTTAAGGTCGAACTGGTTCATAGGAACAAGTTCAGGACCAGAGAAGAGGCGAAAAGAATGATCTTTAAGTACGTGGAGATGTATTATAATCGAAAAAGGGCTCATTCAACGCTCGGGAATTTGAGTCCTTTTGAATTCGAAAGACAGGCTAGCCTGTCTTTGTCATCTTTACATAACGTCCACTAAAATGGGGAAGGTCAAGCCGTATGTTGCGTATTTTGATTCTAGAGAAAATACAAAGAACGGTTGGCTTGAGAAGCATTTTGAATCCGGTGAAATACCGAAACGAACAAAGTTAAAATAAGAAAGGAGGCAACCAATGCCAAAATTTGGAACGTCGTTTTCAGGATTGACACAGGATAGAAAGATAACCAAAGAAGAGCTTATTCGCGCGATTCGCTTTATGATTGCTGCCGAATATGAAGCAATACAGCTTTATATGCAGCTTGCCGAGTCAACCGATAATAAGCTGGCACAAGAAGTCTTGAAAGACATAGCGGACGAAGAAAGAGTACATGCTGGCGAGTTTTTAAGATTATTGAAGGAACTCGCTCCCGATGAGCAAAAATTCTATAATAAAGGAGCTGAAGAAGTGGAAAAAGAGATAAAAAAGAAATAGTCAATAGTATAAAACAAATGGACGAGCGAGATGATTTTTAGCTTTTGTTAATAAAAATAGAGGCACGAAGATTTTTTTAAGTACCTTTCTTTTTTGTCCCCTACCAGGGTTCCCTGGTAGGGGCTTTTTTTATCTTTGTCCGGGTGACGTTTGCACTTTTAATTTTAAAATCGCGTACAGGTTGGTGTTTAGTTTTGCAAATGGTATAATACATATAAATCCGGGGGGTAGTTATGACGAGACTTATAAAGAAGATATCAGAAACGGCCGGCCTCGCGCCGGGGGCTCTTGTCCATGTAGGCAAGGCAAGGACCGCGAAGACCAGGATCACGATCATTGATTATGACGAATTACAGTTCCAGGAGAAAGAAGCAAAGACGATCGAGGAGTGCTTCCCTTTTAAGGATACCCCGACCGTCACGTGGGTGAACATAGACGGGGTTCATGAACTCGATATTATAGAAAAGATCGGCAAGCAATTCGATCTGCACCCTCTTACTTTAGAGGATATCGTTAATACCGGGCAGCGGCCGAAATTTGAAGATTTCGAAAAATATGTTTTTGTTGTCCTGAAAATGCTTTACCAGGAGGAGGGCGATGACGGCATAACAGCGGAACAGGTCAGCCTGATCCTTGGTCCTAATTACGTCATTTCTTTCCAGGAGAAGGAAGGGGACGTATTTGATCCCGTGAGAGAAAGATTGCGGCAAGCCAAAGGCCGCGTGCGGAAGATGGGCGCGGATTACCTGGCATATTCCCTTCTTGATGCGGTCATCGATAATTATTATAAAGTGCTTGAGCGGATAGGGGATAAGATCGAAGGAATGGAAGAAGACCTTGTGAAGAACCCCACTTCCGATATTTTGCGCACGATACATGGGTTGAAGGGGGACGTGGTTTTCCTGAGGAAGTCGGTCTTGCCGCTGAGAGAAGTGATAAACAGTTTGTACAGGGGAGAGGTGGCGCTCATAGGGGAAGCTACGTCCATTTATCTAAGAGACCTCTATGATCATACTATACAGGTGATAGATAACGTCGAGACTTTCAGGGATATGGTTTCCGGTACGCTTGATATCTATCTTTCCAGCTTAAGCAACCGGATGAACGAAGCGAGCAACCGGATGAACGAGGTAATGAAGGTATTGACCATCTTCGCGGCTCTTTTTATACCACTGACCTTCGTAGCCGGTGTTTACGGCATGAATTTTAAGTTTATGCCCGAGCTTGAGTGGCGCTACGGTTATTTTATGGTTTTGGGAGTGATGGCTCTCATCGGCATATCGCTACTGGCGTTTTTTAAAAGGAAAAAGTGGTTTTGAGGAGGCATTATGGAACGCAAGAACGCGGTGACGTTTAAGGGAAACCCGATAACCTTGCTCGGTAACGAGGCAAAAACAGGGCAGGAAGCCCCGGATTTCAAGGTTCTGGACGCGGAACTTAACGAGAAGGGTCTCAGTGATTTTAAGAACAAGATAAAGCTTATCGCTTCGGTACCGTCTCTGGACACTCCCGTATGCGATCTCCAGATCAAGCGGTTCAATGATGAAGCGGCGAAAATATCCAAAGACGTAGCTATATTATTCATAAGTATGGACTTGCCCTTTGCCCAGAAGAGGTTCTGCCAGGAGTTCAACATCAAAAAAGTGAAGACCTTTTCCGATCACAGGGACGGCGATTTCGGGGTCAAGTACGGTGTCCTGATAAAAGAGCTGCGTTTGCTGGCAAGGGCCATTTTTGTTGTAGACAAGGAAAATAAGATAAGGTACGTGGAATACGTAAAAGATATTACGTCGCAGCCGGATTATGAAACCGCGCTTAACGCGCTTAAGGATATCGCTTAAAAGGAGGTAAAATGAAGATCGATCCGGGGATAGAAAACGAGATATTCAACGTTTTGAATAGTTACGCCGAATTTTACGCTAAAAAGGATATGGATTCCGTTTTAAGGTTGTTTACGCCGGGTTCCGACCTGACTTTTATCGGCACGGATATTAACGAAAAATGCGCGAGTTTGGACGAATTTAAGTCCCTTCTTGAACGCGATTTCGCCATAGCCGAGGATGTCTCCTGGCAGTGGGGCGAGCGATCGGTTTCAGCGGCAGGACCGGTGGCATGGGTGTCAACCGAATGTCTTGCCCGAGCGAACGTCAAGGGTCAGGAAATGACTTTGCCGATGAGGATCACCGCGGTCCTGGAAAAGCGCGCGGACAGGTGGCTTATAGCTCATATGCATAATTCGGTACCGGTGATGAGAGAGCTTTAAAATGAAGCGTTACGAACAGATCCCGCATACGGCCGACCTGGCCGCGAAAATATACGGGGATTCCCTGCAGGAACTTTTCGAGAATGCCGCTTTCGCCATGTTCGACATGATGGGGGATCTTGAAGGCTTAAAACCCGAAGAAA
>JBARQV010000017.1:0-9082 GCA_049643885.1 Candidatus Omnitrophota bacterium
TCTTTAACGCGCTTTATGTGGTCCCTGATGGGGCGGGTTAAAAAGGTATTGGCTTTGGTATTGTAGTTTATTATAAGGTAGCTGGAGGCGGATGCAGGGGTGAGGGCTACCGGCACCAGAACGAAGCAAATAAGGGCAATTATGGCTGAAATTTGGCGTGTTTTGGAACGCATTATCTATAGGTTTTTTCGGATCTCGTTCTTAATGCCAATATATAAACAACCTTTTTCTTATCATCCACATCATACAATACTCTATAATTGCCTACCCTGATTCTATAATCTGCTGTACGATTAAATAAAAAGACGGGAACTTTTAATTTTTTGAAAAGCTTTCTTCCATGTGGATACGGATTTTTGCGGAGGTTTTGTATTTCATCCATTATCCTGTCTTGAGTGGCTTCCGAGGGAATAGCTTCCAATCTATTACAGAAAGATTGCTCACTCGATTTACAAGGGAACCTTACTTTGTAGCTCATTTTTTACGTTTTGCCTTTATTCTTTCGAATACTTCTTCAACCGGAATTCCCTCTTCCCCTCTATCTATAGCTTCTCTGCCTTTTGCAATAATAGATAAAGTTTCCCTGTCTGACAACTCATCAAGGATGTCCACTAGTTCTAATAATTCATCATAAGGAACATTTACACTTATTGGTTTACTTCTGTCAGTAATAACAAGAAGCCCCCCCAAAAGTTTCTTCGATACATGTTCCTTAAATTCTCTTACTCCAAGCTTGCGAGCTTTTAATATTTCCGTTGAAACACCCATTTTACACCCCCATTTTATAATTAATGTAGTCTCATTTGCAACTACATTAATTATATCATATTCTACTAAAATTGTCAATTAAATAGGTCTAAATGTAGTCACATTTGCAACTACATTATACTATGAAATGGCTCATATGTCAATGATCAACCAAAACACCTATAAAAACGCCCCGCTACCATTCCAACCTACCCAAACCAAACATCCACACCCCTACATTATAACACCACCGGCCGCCCGCTAAAACTCCCAAAAAAAGAGAAGTGCCCTAATTTCGCCTATCCCTTAAAAACATTAGGGACAGTCCCCTTCTATATCGCCGGTAAAACGAACGGGGACAGTCCCTACTCTACTATACCTGTCCCTGACTACGGGGACAGTCCCTACTCTATTCTACAGGAAAATCGAAAGAATTTGAAAGAATTTCGGGGGAAAAGTTGTCCATATAAATAAGGGCAAAATTAAAGTGAGAAAGGAGTTTTCATGGTCAAAGGATTGATATCGGGAGAAGGCATCGAGCAAAGAATATTTATCATGCGAGGGCAGCGTGTAATGCTAAGTCCTCACCTTGCAGAGCTTTATGGTGTAGAAGCGAAGACGTTAATTCAGGCAGTAAAACGCAATATTGAAAGATTTCCTAAAGATTTTATGTTTCAATTAACATGGGAAGAAGTTCACTCTCTAAGGTCACAATTTGTGACCTTAGAGAACAAAGATAAGCGAGATTCCAAAAAAGGAAAGCATTCAAAATATCTTCCTTTTGCCTTTACAGAACAAGGCGTGGCTATGTTATCGAGCGTTCTGCACAGTAAATGCGCGATTCATGTGAATATTGCCATTATGCGTGCTTTTGTAAGACTGAGAAGTTTTCTTTCAACGCACAAGGAGCTTGCGCATAAACTAGGTGAATTGGAAAGGAAAATCGAAAAACACGATGAGGAAATTCAGGCAATCTTTGAGGCGATCCAGCAGCTAATTGAGCCGCCTGTTGAAGAAAAACCGAAACGCAGGATCGGGTTTCATCGTGGCTAAGCTAAGTATTCACATTTATTATTTATTAAGCGATCAGACTTTCTACGTCTATCTTTCTTCCGCATTTGGGACAGACGTAGTTATAGCCTTCGGTGAAGCAAAGATAAAATATTCCCGGTAGGATCCCCATGAAAAACATAAGGATCGCGATACCCGTACTCCGCTTGCGTTCTTTCTTGGGTTTGCCCACGTATCTGCATACACGATTCGGGCAGACGATCTCGCCGGACTCGGGCTTCCTTAACGGTTCTACTTCTACCATATTTTTTACCAGAGGAACTGCGCAGTTAATGCACTGGCCCCAGCTGTCATCGTAGGTTTTGCCGCATTTCGGACATGTATTTATTTCAATTTTTTCTTTTGTTCCGATATCCGCCATTTTTTTTCTCCTTTATTTTGTTTTCCTGAAATTGCCCTTGTTTTATTGTTAGATCTCGCTAAGCAGCCACTTTGCGTTTTTCTTATGAAGTTTCAGCGTCAGAGAGGCCTTTTTGTATTTATTGTTTTCGATTTTCACCGTGGCTTTTTCCGAATTATTCGTGAGGCTGATCTTTTTTATTTCAAAGTCCCCTCTATTCAAAGGTATATTGGTCATGGCCTGACCCACCTGATAGCCCATGATCTTTCCGCCTACGTATACAGATTGCTGAGCTTCTATTTCTTCAGCCGTCATTTTCCTTTTATTTTGTTTTTCGAATAACTCCGTCAATGACTTTGAGGCGTCGCTTTCGGCTGTTTCCATATCTACGTATTTCAACATCCTCAAACCGGCGCTTGCTGCACCGCTTGGTGATGTAATGGGGGTCGTCAAGACGTCCAAATAGGCATTTGATATGTTTCTTATGGCGTCCTCATCGGATATCTCCATTTTTGAAGCGTATTCTTCGATATTCGCTATGAGTTTTTGAACGGGTTCTATCCTGTGCGCGTATTGTTTGTTTTCTCTGAATATTTTGATGATTTTTTCAAGGTCATTAACTATTTTGGAACAATCATCCAGAGGTGAGGCTTTACTTACGCTTATTCTTTTCTTGAAAAATTCTTCTGCTTCACTATATTTTTCCATTTCAACGTATACCGTTCCGGCAAATTCATAAAACATGGCTGTTTCGTATGAATCAGTTCCGTTCACCCGCTCCGATATTGTAATAAGTTCTTTTAAAAGGGGTTCGGATTCATCGTACCGGCCTTGTATCCCGTATATTCTGATAAGGCCGTATATAGGCGCCAGCATGGCCTTTTCTTTTTCTTCTTTTTTCGCGGGCATCTCTTTTACGAGATGAAAGACACATTTATAGTAGGATTCGGCAGTTTGATACTGTTTTAACTTAAAAAGCATCCCTGCCTTTGTGATCAGGGCAAGCATTACGTTCGAATCGTCTTTTCCGTTGGCCCGGAGGTATTTGCCGAAATATTTTCCGGCTTCAGGGTAGTTTTCTTTAGCCAAGTAGATATTGAAAAGGTTTTCATAGGTCGGGGCGTAGTACATTTCGTAAGGCTGGGTTTTTTCGGCCATTTCGAGACTTTTCAGGGCGTATTTTTCGGCCTCATCATGTTGCCCCATTCCGAGATATACTTTTGATAGCCCGAGAATGATATCCAGGGAATCCTTATTAGTATCTTTTCCCGCTTTTTCCTTTTCCAGCAGCATGGTTGCGAATTTGTAATAAGCCGCCGCTTCTTTATATCTTTTATATTCAAGGTACTTATTTGCCTGCGTGATCATCAAGGGAAGCAATTTTACACTTTTTTGGCCCGCTGAAGACGCCAGGGATAGCTCCATATACCGCTGCGATTCGTCATATTTGCCCTGTATCGCGTAAACGTCGCCCAATTTAGCATAAGCCGTAAGCAGGTAGTTCTGGCCTATGCCGGATTTTGCCTTAAGTATCGATATTGCTTCTTTATAGGCTTTTTCCGCTTTGTCGTATTCAGCCATCTCTTTATAGATAAGCCCGATATTTATTAGACTCACGGCTACATTTTCATGGTCGGGCCCGAAATTCTTTTTCGCGAAGATCAAAGATTCTTCAAGCAAATTCAGGCTTTCCTGATATTGGCCTTTTTGGGCAAGACTTGCGGCTTTTTTTATAGAATCAATGAACAGCTTATCGTTAGTTCCGGTTTGCGCGAATGAAACACCGGCGAAAAATACGAACAGGAAGCCGCACAGCAATAAATGCTTGAAGCCCCAGCGGGAACGCATTTTTTTATTTATTTTTATTTTCGATTTTGTAAGTTTCACTTATTTCTCCCTGGTAGGGGTTGCTGTAAAAAGATTTTTTCTCTTCAAGATTTTTCTTGCCTATGTAAAATTTGGTATTTCCGCTTGTAAGTTTTTTTTCTTCGATATACCTAAGAACCGACCACATTCTTTCTCTTGTGGGCGGATGGGTGTTGAAATACCTGCCGACTACTCCGCCGAATGCGACCAGCGTTTCCCCTACGGGCGTGATCGAGCTATTAATTTGTTTTTCGCTTTTTAGCTTTTCCTCAAAGATGGAGACCATAGCCATGGGATGATACATTGCCATGCGGCTAAAATAAACTCCTCCTTTATCTGCTTCGAATTCTTCTGTCTCAGAATAACCCGGCACAAGAAGCGTCTGATAGGCAATATCGACAAGGACATCGTTGTTCTTGCCCAGGATCTTCTCCGAAGCGATCTTGTATTGCACCCTTCCGATAGCGTGCTTGGCATCGATATGCGTTATTTCGTGCCCCAGGACCGCTGCCATCTCGGCTTCCGATTTAAGCGTTTCCAGAAAACCCGTTGTGATGTAAACATGGCCTCCGGGAGCAGAAAATGCGTCGGGGTAAGGACTTCTGATGACGTGGAATTTATATTTAATATTTTGCCTTTTTACGTTCATTGCGACCCTTTTCCCGACTTGATTGACATATATGTGTAATTGGTCATCTTCGGGGACGAACGGCGCACCCTGCCGTACCAGCGTCTCGTGCAGCTCATCCCCTATCCGCATTTCTTCTTCGTCCGTGATAGAAGTCACGATCTTGCCGGTTTTATCGACATGGTGGATAACTCTTTCCGCTACTTCCGTGACAACGTCCAGGCTCACGATATCTTGCGGCTTACCGAGGAAGATTATAACAGCGATCGACGAGAAGCAGATCAGTAGGCATAATGCCAGCACTATATATCTTATTTTCATCTTTATACCTCAGGTCAGTTTTTTGATCTTTTCTTTGTATTTTGTATACATATACGAGACAAAAAGAAGCACTATCCCCAGAACGATCAGGGCCAGTATGTAATATACCGCGCCCAGCTGCCTAAGGTCCATAATGAAGGCCTTGAATATGGCAGTCAATAAAACCAGGAGGCCAAACACTCTCCAGCTTTTCTCTTTCATCCAGAAACCGCCTAAGAACAGGATCAAGCCCTCCAGTCCAAGCCCCACGGTGACCAAAGCCCCTTCGAGTTTCACGATCAACATTGTCGTCAGGAGAATAGTAGCCGCCAGCCCATATACAAACCTCGACGAATGCAGGAATAACCTTATCCTTCCCCTTCCCGTCTCTTCTGCCAGCTTCAGACTTTCTCTTGATCTCAGATAGAACAGGTTCCCCGCATACAGGGCGCTTACGGCTATGATCGGGTAAATGGCGCTTGTCTCGGCCCCCGCCAGGTATTTTCCCGGGAGAAGGTTGATATAAACCCCTCTCGCCATCGCGGAAATTGCACTAATGGAGCTTATCGAAAGGTAATGATTCCGTTTTGTATATACCCCTCTTAAGGAGTAAGCTACCGCAAGAAGGCCCCACGCGGGAGCGACCCATGCAGTGGGAAGTTCGTATGACGTGAGCAGCATAATGCCGGCAAAAACCATGTAGGGATATAAAAAGATCATTTTCTTTTCTTTGTCGCCCAGCATCTTTTCAGTATCTTTATCCTGCAGGGACATCAGGCAGTAGTAGAGAATGATGATCACCGGCAGAGAAGTAATTAGCCTGTAACTGAATCCCGAGATGCCTCCCTGGATCAGGATGTTTGACATCAGGAGCCTTATAAAGGCAGCGACAGTCAATACGTATCCCATTATCCTGTTCCTGTATTCATTCTTTGTGATCCCGATCTGCAGCAGGATAACTCCAAGGGCGACCCAGCAGGGAGCTGTCAGGACCTTCGGCAGATCGAACCAGGTTCCAAGCGCGAAGATGATCGGGTAAGTATAATAAACGCAGAATGGGTATTTATCCGCTGCCGGCAAGATCGCTCCCTTGCTTTTGAGGTTTGAATACAGTACCTGGTTGACTATATATACCAGGAAAGCTATTCCGAAGATCAGCGTATTGTATCCCCTGCTCATGCTGTTTATGAGGAACGGAGCTTCCATATTGGGTATATAACTCATATATATATCGATAAATAAAAGTTTTCCCAATATTAAAGCAAGGAGCGTGAACGAAATGATCCGCCAGTATATCTCCTTCAGCATGACCCCAAGCAGCAAAATGATCTGCGCCATAAGGACCAGAGATACGGTAAGCGAGTAACCCGTACATTCGGTCACAATAAGATATCCTGTGAACAATATGGAAATAACTGAACTTATTAAATACGATGTTCTTTGACCCTTGGTATAGAAGAGGAAAGTTAAGAATAGGTGAAGCGCAGCTCCCAGTATCAGAGCGGGTATTATATAGCTCTGAAAGCCCTTTTCGATCAAAGCTGCCCCGCAAAGGGAGGCGAAAGCCGTATTGATTATAAGGGTCATGTGTTTTATGTTGAAAGTGAGATTGCTGAAATCCGTGCTCGCTGATACATCTTTTTTCTTTTCTTCTTTTAGCAGGAAGATCGCTATAGAGAAGATCGCCCAGTAAAGCACCAGAAATCCGAAACTGATCAGAAACTGCTGGGTCAGTTCGGGCTCCCTGAATGTCGCCACATAGGTGATATAGGTCATGACTACGCCATAAAGAGGAAATGCCGTCCATTTCATTTTATACACAAAAAACAGGAAAGATGCGGCGGCGAATACGATGGCGATCAGCGAGTATATTGTCGGAGGCGCGACCATGAGCGTGATAAATATCAAAAGGTAAGAGAAAGCCGTAGCTATCTGTGAACGGTATTTATAAATATGAGCTACTGTTCCGACCGAGACACCGAGAAGCAAGACCATCCCCAGTAAGGGATTTTTGATCAGCTGCACGATCGGCATGAAGCACATCGCGAAAGTCGTGAAATAAATTATAGCCCATCCGCCCCCCGCTATGGTCATGCCGAACGCGGAAAGATTCTTTTTCTTCTCCAGGTAGGTTCCCAGGGCGATCATTATGCCCCCGGAAGCATATCCTATCAGGATCTTTAAGGCAGGCGTCAGGAACTGGAAGGAATAAGATATCAGAAGCGCTATCCCGACAACGACCGCAAGAAGGCCGAGCTTGTTGAACCACTTGATCGCAAGCGCGATCTCAAACCCCTCGCCGAATTTTTTCTTTTCCTTGACGGGCTTAGCGGGTTTTGGCTGTTCCGGGGCTTTAGGGCCTTTTGGCGCACCCTCTTTGGCTGCGTCTTCTGAAGCAATGTCTTCAAGTTGGCAGTTGCAATTAATGCATATTTTCCATGTGTCATCGAACTTTCTTTTGCATTTAGGGCACTGTCTCATTATGCCTCCTTTGTGTTTCCTTTATTTTACACCCATACCCTTTATTTATTCAATGTTTCTATAACAGGTCCCATCTCGCGTTTTTTTCCGTGAGAATAAGATCGGCTTTTACACCGGATAGATCGTCAAATAAAACTTCTCTTTCCACCTTTCCCTCATTTAAAACGAACGTGGAAGCTTTTTTATACTTTCCTTTGCCAAGGTGTTTACAATCTGATGTGTGAACTTCATGATAGCCGTTATTATTGGCAGTTTCATCTACATAGTATTCAGCCATTATGACCCTCTCCTACTCCCCAATTATACCACTTACGGGCTTAAGTTCTACAAAAACGGCGCTAATTTTGGGCTTTTCTATTATAAACTTAAAAGATCCCGGATAACTGCCTTCGGCAGTTTCCGGGATGACAGTGGGGATAGATCCCTCGGCTTCGCTTCCGCCTTCGCCGAACTACTTTCATGTTATTTGGCTACGGCGGACAGGCGGGATGACAGGTACGTCCCTATTTCAGCTCCTTTAATCCATAGTATAGCTGTCTTACGGGCATATGGTATTTTTCTGCAAGTTCTTCTCTTGTATATGAATCGATAGTCTTGCCCTCTTCTTTGAGCAAGGCCTTTATAAGGTAAACATAGTTAGCTACGGTTTTTCTTGAGTTAAGGGAATCGGCTTTGAAAAAATCCAGCCCTACCGGGAAGGTATCGCCGGGGAGCTTGTTTATAGACACCCATTCTTCGATCCCTTTTTGGGGCTCTATTTCGATAAGGCCGTATTTATCTCTAAGTTTACGCAGTATTTCGGTTACCGCGTGCCATCTGTACTTTTTCTCGGCCCAGGTTTTGGGAAACTCCAACTCATCCGCCAGCTTATCCACGGAGACGGGGAATTCTTCAGGGAGCGCTCCCCTTCCCACTGTATAGCCCCTTAGTATAACCAGAAAATACGCATCGAAGGCGCGTTTTTCCCTTTTTGAGAACAATCTGGGTAGCAGGTTCTTATCCTCGAGGAGTGCCTTAGGGAGCGGTATAAGGGTGTCTTCGGGTAAAGGCGGCGGGTTCCTGAGTTCTTCTAGCTTTTCCTGCCGGGCGAGGCGGTCCTTTTCGAGTGGGAGGGCTCGGACGCGGGATAGCTTTTCCCGGGCAAGAGCCGGTGAATCTATAAGCGTTGAAGATTCGAAATTTCGCTTAAAGGCCTGGGCGCTCCAGTTATGGCTGCCCTCGGCTATGTAGCGCGAGTCTACGATAACAAGCTTATCGTGGAGCATGTTATTTTTGATGGCCAGATCTATTTTGGCGCCCTTCTCTTCGAGGCGTTTAAAAGCGGTCTCATCCAGCGTGGGAGCGAACATTCCGGCGGGAAAATCGGCATTGAGGTATATTTCTACGGAGACGCCCCTTTCGAGGGCTTCTTCGAGATCTTTCATCAAGCGCGCCATGGGGCCTTTTTCTGAAGGGACTATCCTGTACATGGAGATGACGATGGATTCTTTGGCATTGTCTATTAGGCTGATGACAGCCGGTTCGTATGCACGGTCGGAGATGTCCAGGACCTGGGCCGGGTGGGTTTCGGCGGCGGATACAGGGGTGATGGTTGGGGCCAGGGCGACAAGAACGAGGCAAATAAGGGCGATTACGGCTGAAATTCGGCG
>JBARQV010000018.1:0-4671 GCA_049643885.1 Candidatus Omnitrophota bacterium
TTCGCCAGGTACATAGTGATCGCAGCTGTAAGCGTGGTCTTGCCGTGGTCTACGTGCCCTATCGTCCCGATGTTTAAATGCGGCTTCGTTCGTTCAAATTTTTGCTTAGCCATTACGTCCTCCTTAAGTTACGTTTTGGCGATCTTGATCAGCTGGAGCCCACGGGCGGAATCGAACCGCCGACCCCATCCTTACCATGGATGTGCTCTACCGGCTGAGCTACATGGGCTTAGATTTCTGCCCTTCTAATATTCTAAAAAGACACTAAAATCCCCCTATCGCTGGACTTCCGCTAGCTCTAGAGGGAATTATATTAAATATAAAATCTCTAATATGAGATGTCGGAGTAAGAATTGTATCAAAATATTTTTTTATGTCAAGAAATATTTTTGATTTTTTGCATTACGCGGCCTGCAGGAAGAAATGTATCCTCTGGTGGTATTGCGGCAAGGCGTCGACGGGCATCCTGACGATCGGCGGCAGGGCAAAATGTATGGCCAGGTTCATCTTTGTCCGGGAACCGTTATCTTTGCCTCCATTAAATATCATACTATCAAGGGTATCCGTTGTAAGGTTCATGTTTCTGCCGAAGATCACTTCGTATAGGCGGTTGAGCCTGGGGAGGAGGCGTTTCTTGAGCTGCGGCAAGTCCTCGTCCCTCCCGGCCTCTCTTTTGTATTATTAACGCGCTCGCGGAATAAGTGCTCCACATCAATGTCCATCCCGAAAAACATCTTCTTTTCTTCGATCTTGGTCTTTAATACATCAAGAAAATTCTCCCTGTCAGCGGCATTCCAGATATCCGACAGAAGCTTCTTGGGCTTTTTCCCTATCATGGGAAAGTTCGGAAGTTCAAATCTGAAATTTACGTTCTTCATCTCACGGCACATCAGTATGAGATACGCCCAGGTCTCGGCATTCCTTTCAATATCGTCTTTCGCGATCAATGAAAGGTCGACTACGATATCAACCGGCGTTGAGACTTTCTCAAACTGGGCCTCCGCTGCTTTAAAGACCTGTTCGCCTTTGTAGTATGTCCCTTCGATGATCTCGTCCGCCCGGGGATCAGGCGAGGAGGCGCTGGGGGCAACCTCCCCACCCGAAATGTCACCAAATAACTTCTCTCTCAATATCCCGTAAACAAGATCATAATACTCCTCAACGCTTCCGTCCCAATAAGTGAGATCGGGAAATATTCCATCATATTTCTCCCTTAGTTCAGGAGCAAGATCCATAAAGAAAACCTGCTTTTCGTTGATCCCGTCAAAGTTGTCAGGGAAAAATCCTTCGAGATCTTCCCTTACAGAATCATCTGCCAGTATTACTATATCCGCGCTTTCGATCGCCTCGAGATCGACCTGCCGCTGTTTAAAATTTCTTACTATTTCCCGGGCGAGCCGGCCCGGATTCTTCCTTTTTAGAATGTCGATCAAAGAAGGCGGCACGGCTATGTGCTTCGCCGTTTCCTCTCTAACCTGGGTTCCGCGGGAACTGACACTTACATTTTTGAGTCCCAATTCCGCCGAAATAAGTTTGGTAATAAACTCCCCTAAGGGGCTTCTCTGCGCGTTAAGAGTGCATATGTAAAGTACATTTACTTTTTCTCCCCTGCTGATCTTTTCACGTATTTCCTTAAACTTCTTAAGTCTCGCCTTCTGGGCTGACCACAACTTGGTAAGTCTTTCCACTTCCTCTTCCGGATAAGCCTCCTGAAATGCGCTTAAGACCGGTTCGGGCAGACCCATGATAGTATAGGCATATTCTTCCCTGATGTTTTCGGTGTGCGCCTCCTTCAAGGAAAAGACATTAACCAGATCCACCCTCAGGACATTTTCGACATCTTCTTCTACAACATATTGCCAGTCATGGGCATCGCTGCATATTACGCCGTTCTGATGTAGCGCTTTAAGCGTTTCGCCAAGTTTCCTGCCCATTTTTTTCAAGTTTTCTTCGTTGCCGGCATTTTTTGCAATAAAATCAGGAACGTTCAGTCCGGAATAATGTGAAACAAATATAAGTTCCGAGCTATAGAACATGCCTGTAAATGAACTTTCATTTACGTTAAGATCTCTTGCGGCTTGATCGTATTCTTCCAGTGTTTTCACCTCAACGAGTTCTATGATCCCCTCTTTTTCTGCTTCTCTGAGAAGTGAAAGCGTCTCCCGTGGAAGCACGGATTCCGGCTTATCCACTATCACTGCTTCACCTTTTCTCATGCTCGCTTCATTGTCTATTCCTTTCATGGGAACATACACGCGAAACACCTCCGGCACGACCCGCTGACCGTCTTCTTTTCTTATGCGCAGGGCCGACAGGTAATTCCGCACCATTCTTGGAACTGAGCCGATACCCCTGACATGGACATCTCTACCTTTAAACTGCGTCTTAAACCCCTTGCCCAGAAGTGAAAGATCGAAATCGATCGGTTCCCCTGATCCTCGATCCCGTGATTCTACCCCTGATCCGACAAGCCTTTTTTCCAGTTCAGAATCAAACATTTGGGCCAGGTCTTGTGCTGCCGGCACGAGAAATGAAACATCGAATCTCTTTATCCGCTTGAATATCTCCGCCCGTATGCTATTACTTCATCTACTCCAAAACCAATATTTGCACCAATGGAAGGAGTTTCCGTGATCACCACTGCGTCCATCAACATCTCCATCTGCGGCCGGTCAAGCTTGAGATCCCTATGGCTTTCAAAAGAACTTCCGAGTAGCGCGAACAGGTACCAGAGAACCCGATTGTAATCCCCGTCTTCCGTTCCTTCTTCCATAACTCCTTTTTTTATGAAATCCATCATCCGGGCGGCGAACTCCCTGTTCTTTTTCAACGCCGCGGCTATCGCAAAAGTACACTGGGAACTGAGCATATTCATGGGGTTTAGCCACCCGTTGGCATCTATTTCCTGTTTCGCCCGTCTTGCCATCATTTTGACCATTGCATCAAAATGTGATCCATTCAGCTCTATGCTGTCATCTTTCTCGAATGCCCGGCTGATCGTTCTTTCCAGGACCGACACTTCAATCATGCGTGCAAGCTTCTGGCTCAGTTCCTCACCATCGGAAGGCTCTAATAACTCGCGCATCCTGTCTAATAAAGCAGCTACCTGTGGATGGCTTAGTATTGTTGATTCTGAGTCTTCCATTGCTTCAACAAGCGACCGGCAGAAGATGAAGCGATGTTCGAACTTCTTGATATTCTGCAACCCTTCATCTATGACCTTTGGATTGTATGTTATTCCGCCCCTGACGGCCGCGCAAATGGGGGCCACTGCGAAGCCAACTGTGCCCTCAATTTCCTGAATAATTTTACCAAGCAAAGAAGGTGATTTTATCAGCGCGTCCTGCAGGACAAGCGTCATGAATTTCTGGTTTTCGCTTTCCAGATCCCTGATGGCTCCGGCGACTTCGTGGACGAGGGACGGGTCCTGCGCCAGGCCACTGGATAATATCGAAGCCATATATTCCTCACACTCATCAAGATAAGCGTCCTTGCAAGATTCTATCAATGCTTTGTATCTTGGACGTGAGACGATAAATCCGCTTCGGGCCAGTGACATATCGACAGCGGATACGATCCCTTTTGATGTTCTCCGGTTAGGCAATTCAAAGGCGCCAAGGAACGCATCAAGGTGATCTGGGCGAAGCGTCAGCTTCTTGTCACGGTCCATGGCCAGGGCGATCGCTTCGCCTAAATAGCGTTCCCTGGGCCCGGTAAATCCGTGTTTAGTTACATCGGCAACGATATCACACTGCAAATCAAACTGCTCCCGGCTTAGCGACAATTCGTTATCCCTGTTCATCGCGTGATAAACGATGTTCGCCATATCTTCCGCGACAACAGATGCCATTTCCTCAGCCGCTTTTGTCAATATATCGATATCCTGAGAAGAGAGTTTTATGTCGGGATTATTCTCGATCGCGTGTGAAAGAATAGCAAAAAGCGATACCCCATACAGCGTCCAATCTACCCTGTCCTCGGCTATGCCTTCTGCAAATTTAAAGAAGGTCCTGAAATGGTCTTGTGAAAGCACAATAGGCTTCCGGTTTTCATGCCATCCAATATAAACATCATTCTCGTCCATAGCCCGGTAAATAATGTCTATAAGGAACGCTGTTGTTTCGGGGTCTTTTTCCATCTCCAATGCTTTTATCAAACCTTTTATCCTCTCGAAGTTTTCGAGAGGGTCCTTGCTGATGGCTTTTACCAGATCTTGCTGAAAATGCATCTTCGCCGTTCTTGTAGATCGCGGATCTTTTTCATGAATTGTTCCTCTTTTTATGATCTCTTTGATTTTCCCGGTCTGAAGAAAATGTCCGGCTTTCACGTACTCTGTAAACTCCGGATCGTGTCTTTTAAGAAACACCCTCTGCAAAGCACGGGCAAGATAATGAGGCGATTTCTTTCCTTTTAATGCGATGGCTAAAGCATCACCCGTAAGCGGGACCTGCCCGATAACCTTTCCGCCGGAGTCCTTTATTATCAGCTCGCCCTTGATCTTATCCGTCCACCTGAAAAATCTCTTAAGCCCCAATGCGTGGATTAACCAGGCAATAATTCCTTTATATTCAAAGCGTATCTGCCCGGAAAGGAACATGTATTCAATAGCTTCATGGAAAACAGCTACGGGATCGTCAATAAAATCGTTATGGAGGGCGATGAACTTATCTT
>JBARQV010000019.1:0-4792 GCA_049643885.1 Candidatus Omnitrophota bacterium
GCTTGAGGCAGTACGGGGCGGATCTATTGAAAAGTATCCCCGGCTTGGAAGGCATGCAGAAATTTTTCGGGGATGTTTTGGGAATAGGAAGGGACGCGGCGAGCACAGGCTGGGATATGTTCCTTCCTAACGCTGTTCTCGGTTCTACGCAGGCTCTGGTTGGCGAAGGTATATACGAAGTGGGGAGAGAGAACGAATGGGACCCGTTTTTGACTTCCGCGGTGGCGAGTTTTTCATCCACGGCGGTAGGGTTCGCTTATGGCAGCGCGACAGGAAGGGTCAAGTTTACGAACATGATGGATATCGGCAAATATTTCGCTATCGAAGCCGCGAAATCCCTTGCGATGGCTTCCATAGATAAGTTCGTTGAGGAGAACCCGAGCGATTGGGCGCGTTTCATGGCGCCCATAGCCAAGATGGCGATCAACCAGATATCCAGCCTGCCGAAAGAAGATAAGGCTATGCCTGATCTTAGGGAAATAGGAATTAAAAAAGTGGAAGACATTAAAAAAGACGGCGCAAATAAGCGTATTGTAGATGCGGCCAAAGAAGCCGGGGTAAATGAAGTAAAGGTTTATGAGGATACTAATACCCGAGAGATCTATTATGGGATCAATATTGAAGATGCTCTTAAATTTTCGGCAAGCCCGTTATTGCAAAAGATCGCCGGTCCTGATGGCGTAAATACTTTAGGGCGGAATATCGAATTCATGAAAGACCGGAACGCAGAATTAGAACTGGTAATGTCCAAGAACGGGGAAGAATCCTACTTGAGGGGCATGGCCTGGGGCAGCGAACTTCGGGGACAGGCAAAGGAATGGGCGGTTCGCGCGGGTCTGGGGCTCGAAGATAAGATCAAATTCGAACTTAATCTTAGAACGGGCGACCTTTTCATGTTCATTGATGTCAGGAACGTTATCTCGGTTTTCACCCAGCAGGAAGGTAAAGAGCGCGAGGATGTATCACGATTAAAGCAGATGGCCCTGAACATTTGCGGCAGCTTGGAGAACATAAAGAGCCTCGCGATAGCGGTAAGGATTAACGGCGACGCCAGCGAGCTCGTAAACGCGACGATGATAGTAGGTTCCGCTAAAATATCGGACCGTGTTCTTTCGGAAAAAGTACATGATTATTTAAGCAGTAATTTCAGTGGCCTGCGGAGCGAACACGCCGATATGGTTCTTGATATAGATCCTAAGAATGCGAGGACCACAATAAGGGGGTTGTCGTTGAATCCCAATGAGGCGTGCGTGAAAAAACTCCTCGACAGTCTTAAGAAACAGACGGCAAAACTCCAAAAACTCGGGCAGGAAATAGAAGCTTTGGTAAAGCTTGCCGATAACGATCCAAAGAACTTTGAAAGGATCATTCTCAGCGTGGGCAAAAGGGGAGAGTATTACATCCAGGCGAAGATAAGGTCCGATGTTCTTCGGGATCTGCCTGCTTTAATGTCAAAATTAGGCATTCAGGAAGGTTCTCCAGGATTTAACAAACTCTCTGAGTATGAATTTGCTAATCTTCTCATAGACGTGAAATATGGTGCATACCTGATTGACCTGTTGTTGGAGTGCTGGCAGGCTGAAAGCTCTCTTCTGGAAATGGATAAGACTTCTGCGAAAGAAGGCATGGAAGATAGCCTCATTAAAGAACAATTTAATGTTGAAAAAACCCTTAATTCGGGATCGATCTTTTTTCCAATGCCGGGTCTTATGCTTGTGAATCACGGCGGCTTAAGCACCGGTGTAATCCTCGGATTGGAATGCGGCTATGACGCGTTCACCTTCTTAAAGGAAGGCGCACTCAGCCTAAAAGAATCCGCCACCCCATTCCTCAATTCGGTAGATACTGGAGCGAAGATTGGGCAGAAAATTCCCGGGTTGATTATTGCAGGATTCGAAAAGCTTTACACAATGGCAAGGCAAAGCTGGTTGGAGACGTCAATAGACATAGAAGGACGAAAAGCTGATTTCTGGATGGATGTCGACAGCAAGTTGGCGTACTGGTCAGATGTAACAAATTATTTTGTAGAAGGCATTGGTGACGATATTGAATATGCCGGTGGTTTTTGGAGAGAAAAAGCAATTGACGCAAAGGACTGGCTAATTGGCCAGGCGATTTACTGGGGCGATGTCGGCAAAAATTTTATTGAGGGAGTCAAAGACGATATTGTCTATGCGGGTGGTTTTTGGAAAGATAAAGCAATTGAAGCAAAGGATTGGTTGGTTGGGCAGGCGATTTATTGGGGAGATGTTGGTAAAAACTTTGTTAGTGAAATCAAAGACGACATTATTTATGCTCGTGATTTTTGGATAAAAGTGGGAATTAACCATTTTCAAAATAATGCCGTTGGGACAATCAGAAACACGCAAAATTCAACTAGTGGCATGCTAAGATCAGTGCCAAACATAAGAATAATGAACGATGTTTTTCGATTCTTTGTTAATACAGAGATCGGACAAAAATGGGATTGTAAATTTTGGGGATATAAACGAATAACTTACAAGGAGTTAATTGCGCAACGATGCAGGCCAACAGAAGAAGAAGCTACCACCAGGGTTTTTCTAGGCATCGCAAATGGCAAAAGTGACGCCTATAAGTGGGAAACAATGTTGAATGAACCATATCATCCCCGGAAAAACCCAAATTCCTTGTTTGAAGAAAGAAATATTTTGAAGTTCGGCAATACAGATGTTGTTTCATGTTATACACAAAACAGGAATATTGATTGTATACAAGTGATTTTCAACACTGTACTGGGAATAAAAACACCGGCCACGAAGATAATCACTCATTATAACGATAAACCTATTGAAAATGAATTTTTTCATAGCGGGGCTGGTTGTGCGGATTTCTTGCATGGGAATCATTATAATAGTAAAAATGGATACTATTTTGGAGTTCAAATTAGCTTGTCGGGGGCACAAAAGAACTACGCCTCAGAAGCGTATGTTGGCACAAAAGATTGGGTTGCAAGGTTGTATTTGTTGCCACCTTTGCCGTATAATAATGTAATACATGTTCCAGATTTAGATCATGACCTCGAAGATTACTTTAGGTTTAAAGCAGAGAGGCAAAGTAGAAATGAATAAAAAGAGTATTATAGCTATAATTGTGGCGGTATTTCTTATTGGCAGCTGGACCGCATATTATAATTTACAAAAACAGCCGCCCAAGGAGTTAAAGGGGAAAGTTGTATTTTGGGGAAAAATAGAAAAAGACAGAGAAGTAAAACCAGCTATAGGAATTTATGATTTTGAAACCGGGAAGGAAGATATTATTTTCACGAAAAATACCAATTGGAGTTTTGGCCCAAAGATTTCACCAAATGGAAGAAGGATAGCGTACACATCTTTGGATAATTCGTATGTTTTTATTGTAGACATTCCCGGTAAAACTACTTCTACTCTAAAAGTAAGAAATTCAGATTATGGGCTTGCTAATCTTGCCTGGGTCTCAGATGATAAGATCTTAGTAATAGGAGGGCCACGTCAAAACGAAGGAAAAACTTCCGATGGAGAAGGCAGTTTTATTTACAATTTTAAAACCGACAGTTTAACGAAAGTAGGTGGTAGGGAATCATCGGAAGCAGCAAAATTGACACTAGCGCCTAACGGCAAAAAAATTGCTTTTTTTAAGTACGTAGAAAATGAAGGTAAAAGGACCCCCCGACTTTTTATTGCAAATGTAGATGGTACTGATTTAAAACAAGTAGGAGATGTTGTTACACGCAACTTTGCATGGTCTCCAGATGGCAGGCAATTTTGCTATGTTTCTGAAACAGACAACAGGATACATATAGTTAATGTAGATGGAACCAATAATCATAGGATTCCTAACTTGGAGTATCATGGGTGGAATGTTGCTTGGTCGCCTGATGGGAATAAAATAATGCTTGATAATATACCTCAAATATCGGGCACAAGTCCCAGGGAAATATATATAGTTAACATTGATGGAACAGGGCTCAGGCGATTCTATCCAAAAGGTAATTGGTCAAGAGTATTTTCACCACAATGGTGGGGATTGAAAGAACAGAAGTAACAAAAATAGGGACAGCGCCTATTTTTTAGTGTTATAAATCTTGCAATTATAGCCACATGCCAAGGACAGCAAGAATAGTAGCGACAAATTACCCTCATCATATAACTCAAAGAGGTAATTACCGCCAGCGGATATTTGCTGAAGATACGGAATATGATATCTATCTTAAATGGCTTGGCAAGTATGCGGATAAATATAAGCTCGACATACTCGCATATTGTTTAATGCCTAATCATGTCCATTTCGCAGCCATTCCCGGCGAACCGGATTCCTTAGCCAAAACATTTAATGCCTGTCACATGCGCTATTCGCAATATTTCAATAAGAAAAACGATATTACCGGGCATCTTTGGCAAGGAAGGTTTTATTCATGTGTAATGGATGAAAGGCATCTATATGCCGTAGCACGATACATAGAAAATAATCCGGTAAGGGCAAGACTTGTAAAAGAGGCGTGGGATTGGAATTGGTCCAGTGCCAGGGCGCATACAGATAGAGATAGAGAGAAGGGGCGCATAAAGCTAAAGGATATAGCAGACTATATTAAAGTCGACGACTGGGAGGAGTATCTCAAAAAGAGAAAAGGGGTCAAATCTTCATTTTACACTTTACATAGAGGACGAAAAGGGGTCAAATCTTCATTTTACACTTTACATAGAAATAAAATAAATTTGCTACATCATGTCAAGACCATTACGAATAGAATATCCCGGAGCGTGGTATCATGTGATGAACCGGGGAAGGCGCCGGG
>JBARQV010000020.1:0-100949 GCA_049643885.1 Candidatus Omnitrophota bacterium
CTGAGGACCTTGGCTTCGTGTCTAAAGGCACGACAGAACTCACATTCGGCACTGCGGTGATGCAGGTAGGCCAGGGCGCGGCGCAGCGAACGGAATCGATCATATCCACAGAAGGCGGTATAGGAGATACGCTGACAAGGACGCAGGCGACGGCGATAGCCACGGGCATTAAAGAAAACATAGGCGGCGCGCTGACAGCTGCCGGCGCTGATGCTGCGCAGGTTACGGGCGCCCTTGCGGGAGCTAACAGGCTGACAGCTAACGCGTACATGAGAGGCAAGGACAACGAGGTAGCGTCACTGGCCAGGGACGTAAGAGCGGGTGTAGCCGATGCGGGAAGTGCCGCTGTTAGGCTGTTTGATATAGAGAATGATATGACCCAGTTCGCTGCAGACACCGGTTTTATTGAAAAGGATAGTGTGAGCGTGTCAACTCATCAGGCGTTCGTTTCTGTTAGCGGCGGTTTACTGGACCGTACAGAAAGTATCGGCGGCGAGACAAGCCGTGCGGTAAGCCGCGGCGAGCATACCCGCGATAGCCTGGCCGGTACTTTGACATCAGTCAGGCAGGAACTTGACACGGCGGTTGCAGCAAATATCGTTCCCGCGCCTGTTGCCGACACGGCCATGCGCAGCACGGCCATACAGGTCGGGCATGCCGCGGCCACCCATGAGGTCGAGGCGGCAGGCGGCGAGTTAAGTCCCGCGCAGGCGGTCGTGGCCAAGGCTGAAGTGGAAGAGAATGTTGTTGGAGCTTTGGCCGACGCCGGGATGCCCGAACAGACGATCACCGCGGCCCGGACAGAAGTAACAAGAGTATTAGGGGACGGAGTCGGCGTTCATGTGGGAAGAACGGCCGAAGAAGTAAGCCAGCAGGTAGGCGCGGGAACGCAAACGGTGCCGCAGGCGGCTGAAGTCATAGACGGCTTGGAAACAGAACTTGCGGTAGCGGTGGATAGCAGGATCGTAACCCCGGAACGGGCGGATAGCATGATCACCGCCGCGAAGGATTCTGTGGGCGAGCAGTTCCAGGCAAGGGCGGCCGATACTGCCGGCAGCATGGAACGCTCGGTAGAGCAAGGCACTTATACCAGGGAAGATCTTGTCCAGACCGCGACAGCCATAACCGGCGAGGCGGCAGTGGCCGCGGACAAGGGGATCATTAGCAGGGATACCGCTGCTGAAGTCAGGAGTTCCGTGCAAAGAGCCGTGTCCGGAGCCCCGGCAGACATAGTAAGCGCGGTAGCACAATATCTGGGCATATCGCCTGAGGCAGCTCCCCTCGCGCCCGAGGCTGTGCTCGCTGGAGCACCTGCCGAGAAAGAAGCGGAAAGGCCGACGTTATTCCTGCCCGGCACTTTCGGTTCGCGTCAGGCGGCGTTCGAAAGGGCGCAGGCGATGGCAGGGGCCCGCGGTGTTGGTATTAGCGACATAAGGGTCACCGGCACGATCAACGGCCTCGCGTGCACGGTGTCGTTCAATGACAAGGGCAAGGTGTCGTTGTTCACCGACTATCTTAACACTTCGGAAGCCCAGGCCGGTCTCTCCCGCGCGGCAAGGGCCCTCGGCGTGCCGATAAGTGATATCACGCAAGTCGGAAGTTGGCGGGGCCACGCGGGCCAGTTCAGCTACGATAACGGTGGCAACTACGCCAGCGGCGCCCTGGCCCACGATTTCGCCAGCCTCGCGGAAGCCGGCGCGGCAGCGGGCGGCCTCATGAGGGCCTTCGGCCTCTCGGCAGGCAAGGTCGTGGCGACAAGGGTTAAAGGCATAAAAGGCGTGTTCGCTTTCACCAGAGACGGAGAACTCCTTGGCCGGCCGAGGTTGTCGGGAAATTACGATGCCGCCGGAGCGGAAAAGGCCGCGAGGACACTGGGCATCTCGGTCGAGAAGATCATGCTTGAAAGTTATTGCGGCAACAAGGGCAAGTTCGTATTGAAGGCGACCGATAAAACCGGCAGGACAATAGCGGGATTCGCGGGATCCGATGAGAACGGTAACGCCGTTGCGGGGAACAGGGACGCCACGCGGGTAATAACCCAGGCCGTGCCTCTTAAGTATACCGATGTCGGCAAGACCGAAGACGGGGTCGCCACATTGACGCAGGTCAGTGATATTGAGTTTATCGGCGCGTTCTCGGACATGCTTGAGAGCATGGGAATGACCGAGGGGCAGATGAAATCCCTGTTGGTGAATACCGGCGCGATAGCTCACCATCCGGGTTCGCTCCTTATCAGGGATTCAAGCGGTAAAGACCGGGGCATGGCGCTCAAGGTAAACAAGAATGAAGCCGGAGCCATTACGTCTGTTTTGGGTCTGGACAACACTGGAAAAGCTCTGGCGGTGGCTAACGGAAAGATAGTTACCAGCGACATATCCAGGCAGGAGTTCGCGCGCGTGGCTGGCACCACATCGGGACATTGGATAGGTAAAGCGCAGGATGTCACCTTCAGCGGCGAATTCAACCAGGCGCTTAAAGAAGCGGGACTGACGTTCGGTGATATGACCAAAGCGCTTGTCGCTGCAAACGTCATCAAACATGTCGGCAGAGATTTTCTTATGAACGCTGAGGGCGAGCCTCAGGCTCTTATCGCGACTGGACAAATGAAGATGAAGAGGAACGCCGCGGGTCTGGTAACGGACGCGTTTGGCATAAGTCTTGTTGACGGGAAAGCGTTCCTTATGGTTGCCGGGGAAATGCAGAGTATTAATTTTGAAGAGCAGCCATTCGGAGAAGGCGTGAGTACGGCAGACGGGCAATATGTCCTAAAGAAACCTCAAAGCGTGGTCTTTGATGAGCCGACCAAGGCCGCCATAGAAGCCGCGGGATTGACTCCCGAGAAGATGAACACCATGCTTGCCAATGCGCAAGTGATAAATAGCCCCGAACTCCAGGTCTTGTTCGATAACCAGGGCAATAAACTGGGCGTGATAACGGGTGCGAGAGAAGAGGACGGCAAGATCACCGCTTTCGCGGGAGTAAACCTCCAGGGCGAAGGATTATTGTTTGACGGGAAACAAATGACGACAGGTGAGCTGACCAGACAGCAGGCGTTCGTGTTGGGCAACATGCTTACGGACAAGAATCTGAACGTGAGCATAGTCCGCGACGCCGACGGAAAACTGAAGTCGATCACCGGTAACAGGAACTTCGCTGATAAAGCCGGTACGCAGTTCGCGACAATGACATACGATCTTTTGACGAACACCACGCAGTCCACATTGGCGGCAGGCATTGATTCGGCAAAGATAGGCGATAAGACGGTGCAGCTGAGCGTGCATAAAGAAGGGGATAACACGTTCATACGCGGTAAAGTGAGCGGTAATTTTGATACTAAAGGCGACAGCATTAAGCTGGATGGCGCCGTATTTAACATGGACGTTTCAGGCAAGTGGAGCCTTGTCGAGGCGTGTGGCGACATCAGCAGCAATCTTCGTGACGGAGTCAGGGAAAGGACGCTGGTCAGCGCCGTTGTTCCCGCGGATATGAGTGCCATAGAAGAATGTTCTGTGAGGCTCCTGAGCGGCGCGGGCATAACCGTCCAGGGCATCGAGTATAAAAAGCCTGCTCCTTCTGCTCCTCCCTCACAGGCAGCGCCTAAAGAACCGGTTGCCAAGGCAGAGCCGACATCTAATGTATTTGAGGTCGGGGGCGAGAAGGGCAATTACAGCCTGACCGCGAAAGGCGCTGACGGCCTGCCTTCCATGGTGAATATAAAGGACGGTTCTTTCGTTATGACCGAAGGGACGTCCCTTAAGGCCGGAGTAGGCGTTTCATTTGAAGTTGAAGGGATAGAGGTTAAAAACGGCGAACGCATCGGCGCGCAGTGGGGGACCCTGCTCAAGGTCGATGGCAACAATATGGGCATGGTAGACAGTTTTAACGGCATTAAACTTGCAGAGGGCACAAGCTTAGGGATAAGGTTCAATGAAGAAACAGGACGTTTCCAATACGATTTCACGCGGATGCAGTCGGGCGGTATTACTTATGAACTTAAGCGCACTTTGATTGAAACCTCTCCTGGAAAGGGTCATCTTGAAGCCAGGTGGTTCGCGAAGGGACGTATGCAAATGAAAGGTTTCACGGTCCCCTCGATCAAAGGCACATTCATGGGGCAGGAAGTCACTATGACATTGACAGATGAAAGTACATATCTACCGGAAGCCGGCGTCGACGGAAAAGACACACTCTCTATAATGAAAGTCAGCTTTGATATAACCATACCGGCAACCGGGCTTGTAATGGCGGCGGCCGGGAGAATGGACCTGAAGACACAAGGCCCGTTGAGATTGAGCATGTCGGAGGACGGTGTATTGACTACCCGCACCCAGGTCAGGTTGGGATCCGATGTCACGGGTGAGAACGCGCGGCTTGACAAAGGCGCAGTGCTGCAGCTGGCTGAAGGGTTAGAAGGCGCCATAATAAATCAAGGTAAGCTTCTCATAGACCAGAGGGGAGAATTACTTTTCGTTCCCAAGCAATTTGACGTTGCCAAACCGCCGCCTTCAGACGTTGCCGCTCCGGCCCCCGATAGAACGGAAAACAGGATCACTGTAGCTGAAAGGAACGGCAAGCTCGCGTTTGTGGACGCGGATAAGGGCTTGACCATAAGCAGCGGCAGGCTCGCGGCTTCGGACGGAGATATATTCATGTTCGATGCGAGCTGTAAAGACCAGACCATGACGATAAGTGGTAAAGAATGCGGGTTTGAGAACAGGTTCGCTATTATAAATACCAAGATAGGAGACGGTGTTCTCCTTGGCAGTGAGGGTCTTAAGCTTACTTGGAATGATACTAGTGAAAGAGCAATAATCACGAACGTGAGCGGTGACAAGATCAGATTCGGGACACATATACTTGCGGCCGGGACTATATTGGAATTTGGAAATAAGGGGGCTTATGATTACTCACACAACGAGGGCAGTGAAAAGAAGGTAGTTGCCTGGAGGGTCATAGCCGAAAAAGAAATAACTACCGCAGACGGCACAAAGACGGTTCTGGATAAAGAAATTACCACAGAGATACGCGTTGTTACAAGAGGAAATAAAGACGACAGGGCAAAGAGGGCTACAATAGAGACGATGCCCGAAGGCACGAGAATCGAAGTAAGAACAGGTGAATTTATAACGGATACCGGGTTGGTGGAAAAGGAATATGAGGTGACGGTATTTGATGTCGGCGGTACTGTTACCAGCACTTTCACTGACAAAGATGGAAAAGAAAGAACGTTGACCGCCAGGGTTTCCAGACTGGAGCAGCGTGATGGAAGGATCGTAGCTGTTACCGAGGGTGAACAATCGGTTGCGCACGCGGCGCCGGGGGAAGCTGAACCCAAACGACCTCCCAGAGGCAATGAATATCTCGGGGCTCTCAAGACAAATTCAAATTATGAGATCACGGCTGTTGGTAAAGACGAGATACTGGTTGACGGGATGGTTGAGTATGAACTTACCATGACCGGCAATATGGTTTCAATGCACAACAGGGTCGGATTCAAGGCGACGAATAAGAGCGGTGAGAGTCTTTCTCATCTTGTGGAAGGCCATACTGTGGCTGACGGTGAGAGCGTGGATTTGAGACTTGCGAACGGTCTTATAAGCACAGCGGCGGACGGGACTATGAACGTTAAAATGTATGACTCGCAGAAAGGCAAGTGGGTGGCGCTTGACCGTGTTAAAGGCCTTGAAGTGGCCGAGAGCCTGACAGCGACGCCACACGAGCTGCCTAAACCGGGAGAAGAAGGCACCTTAAGGGATCGGATAAATGCGAATATCGCTAAACTTCCGGATGAAGGCGAATTCAAGAGCCGGGCAAAGAACGTGACTGCCAGGTTGGACCAGGCAGCTGAACTTGCCAAAGGTTCTGCCTCGCAGCAGGCTATGGCGCAGATCATGTACATAGATGCCAACAATGAAGTCAGCAAACTGCAGTCCGTCGCGGCCTATTATAATGCCCATTACACAGATCCAGCGAAAGCTGGATCTAAAGGTGCAGTTAATATGATGTTTGGAGCGGACCGTAATGCTAATTTGACTCTTTCAGAGGTTTTAACACGTTATGAGCAGGATGCCGGCGTTCGGTTTATGGTCGATGGAATGCTGAAAGACCTGGGCACTGAAAGATTGAAGTGGACGGAAGGTGTTGGGGGCTGGTTTGACGCCGCGGTTACGGCGTATAACGAGATCGGTTTTGTCGGCATGTTCGGTGGATATGCGGGCGCTAGACTAATGGGGCTGAGCTCAGAGGATTCCTACGCGGCCATGCAGGAATATCAACAGAATTTCCCGACCATATGGGGCAAGATAAGCGGCGGATGGCATTATATAGCCCAGGTGCTCGGAGGAGCAACCGATGCGGAAGCTTACAAGGCGGCAAAAGAATACGCAAAACATCATTCGAGTTTCCTGGGTGACCTGGGTATTGTAGGCGAAGTTGTCGGTGATGTCCTCACTACGGTTCTCTTTTATGCTTCAGGAAACTGGCAGGTATATGACAGTAAAGAAGTGTGGCTGGGCCACATGAAAGAAGGTTTGTCCATAGCATGGAACGATTATGTTAAACCCGCCGTGGCTGGCGCAGCAACAGTTGTAGTAGGCGTTGTTATGGGCGCAGTCATCGTAGCTACTGCTCCTCTGTGGGTTCCCGTATACGGTCTTGTTCAGGCAGCTATTGCTATCGGCCAAACGGAGTTCTGGAATGAAACTCTAAAGCCGGCGTTTGCCGCAATAGGCAGGGGAATTGCTATATTTGCAAATGCATGGTGGATGAGTGCCAAGGCTATCGGGGGTGCCATTTACGACAACGCTCTTGCGCCTTTTGGAAATTATATAGCCGAATTAGCCAGTCAGGCCGCCTATCTCTTCAGTGGTATACCAGAAGGCTTAAGCACTCTCTTCAGTATGATCTCCGAAGATCTTTCTGCTTTGGTCGATACGATCGCACAGTCCTGGGTAGGAGATGTATTCAGTGCGGTGGGGACAGTATTAAATGCAGTATATACGTATACCGGTCTCAAAGCCATCGTAAGTGTGATGTCCGCTATCGTATATGTTGCCGCGGTAGCGGTAGCTATCACGGCGGGTATAGCTTATGCTGCTGGTAAGGATGCTGTAGTCACGGCAGCCATAGCGGTTACTAGTTTCCTGAACAAGACGCTCGCGCCTGTCGGCATGACGGCCAGTGGCGTTTACGCGACGACTGCCAAGTTTGTCACAGTATTTACGGCTATAGGGTTTACGATCGGTGCCGCTGTTGGTGTGTTCACTGCAGGTGTAAGCGTACTTGTGGGTACTATAGTCGGGTTTGTTGCGGGCGCAGTGGTCGGTGCTATCGTCGGTATCGTGACGTCTATAGCGCAATATGGATTAGCCCAGAAAGGCGCGGCTCACTGGAGTTATGAATGGACGGCTACAAACAAGTTGATGGATACACTGTCTCAATCCAAGACGACAGGCGGCCGGGCCGCGTTCGAGACGCTCAATGTTGCTATCATATTCGCTGATGTGTTCTCCTTTGGCATAGGAGGGATGATCGGCAAGGGGTTTGAAGTCCACGCAGGCAGTGCCCTTAAGGCCGAACTCTTCGGTGGCGTAACAGGCGAGCATATCATCACCGTTATCGCGGTTATCGCTGCTTTCATGATGTCCGGTGGATTAGGCGGAGGCGCTAAGACAGCTGCACAAGCGGCCGCAAAGACTGCAGGCAAAGGCGCTTTGCGTATAGCTGCAAGAGGTGCGGCGCTTTCGGTAACCCAGAGTGCTCGGGCCGCGGCATTGGCGGCGGGCCGGGGTGCTATTACGGGTGCAAGCGGTTTTATTGGAAGGGTTACGGGAATGTTGGTAACCGCCGCAATAACTGCCGGAAGAGCTGCAGTAACGGCAGCAAGAGCCGTGGGGAGAGCTGTCGTAACTATTGCCCGCGGTGTCAGAGATGTTGCAGTAAGAGCCGCTTCAAGAGTGGCGCGACTCTACAACCGTGTCGGCATAAGGGGCATTGCTGTAAAAATTATAAGACAGGTCGTTCCTACCGCAAGGGCGTGGGCCATGATAGATATGGCTGTTTATACCGGCAGCAGTCTGGTTCAGTCGGCGCTGACGGGTAAGAGTTTCGGCGAGATGTTCAACAGGAAAGATTTGCTTGCCGCTGGAAGGGGCGGATTTGTAAACGGCGCGATGTTTGCGGCTGTCTTTGGCGCTGTGAGATTTGTGGGTAAAGTTCTCTCCAGAAGTCCCGCGGGTACTTTCTTCAGGAACCTTGTCAAAGCCAGCCAGGGACAGATGGAGGCCAAGGCATTGACAAAGGCGTTGGGCGCCTCAGGCGCCGCGGGAGCGGGAGCCCGGATGGGCGCCTGGATCGCCTCTACGAATGCCGTCTCCAGGTCCGCTATGATAATAGGAGCGACGACCTTGATAAATGTAACCATCGATACTGTACAGGGAGACATAAAGACGGGAGGAGACCTCTTCAGGAGCGCTGCGCAGGGCGCTCTGGCGGGACTTGTAATGGCTTATGCGTTCAGCGTCAGAGGTATCGCCCACATAGACTCGATTTTCAGTAACGTGTCAAAAATTGGAGGGGCCGTCTCTAAGGTTGCCGGCAACAAGATCGCAAAGCAGGCGTTTGCCGGAGCGGTAGAGTGGATGGTGGTCGAACCGGCGTTCATGGTATTTAACTCCATCCTTCAAGGAACGGAGCTGGGTGCCGGGTTCGTCTCTCAGGTCACCAAAGAGAAGGTCAAGGGCTGGAAAGCGCTTCTTGTCGCTGCGACTGAGGCGCCTTTAAAAGGTAGGTATATGAAAGTCGTTGTTGGCCTGTTCGGCGCGCGCGAAATAGAGAGGGCAATGGGTCTAGGCCAGATGATGAGCGACAGGGTTTCCGGCGGTCTTTTCGGTAAGATCACCACATTAGTAAGATATCTTGTCAGCGGAAAACAGGCCAGAATGGCGATGCATGTGGCTGCCAGCAGAGGGCCGATCGGGTTGGCCGGATTGCTTGGTCGTATTCCCGTGGTGGGTCGCCTGTTAGCCAGGTGGGAAGGATTGACCGGTGTCGCCTTTACCGTATCAATGATAGGCAGGGCCCTTTCACTGGTAACTGCCGAAGTGAAGGATATAGAGACCGGAGCGGTGATCGAAAGGCGCAGGACCGGTATATCACAGACCGAGAGCATGTTCTACAGCTGGGCGCTCCTCTTCATGAAACCGAATTACACATACAAGGGCGGGACGAGAGGCATACTGCTGAGAGCCAACAATACGCTCAAGAGCGAAGGCTTCAAGAACTTAAGCGCCAAAGCGCGCGCAGACGTCTTTAGGCAGATCTCGCGCGGTGTAGAGATGTGCGAAGCAAAGGGCGGCGGCCTCGCGGGTCTTAAGGCGGCAAGTAATTACATGCAGGCCAGGATCGATAAACTGGTAAGGATGAGAGTCAGCGCGATTGAGTCTAGCGCCGAAGGAAAGGCTATGAAACAAAAATACAACAAAGCAGTTAACAGATTAAAGGCTGGAGGCACTCTGGACATAGCAGAAGGCAAACATCTTAATGACCCCGCGCTTATAAGAAGAGGTCAAGCCAAGCTCAACGCGGCTAAGAGGGCGCAAGGGGTCTATGACAAGAAAATGAATGCTGTAGCAAGGGAAGTCCACTCCGCAATAGTCAACGAGCAGATGACGGAAGGTATAAGCATAGCCTCGGTTGAAGACATTAGGGCCATGGCCAAGGCGCATCAGGCGGTTTCCGGGGCGATGGCAGACTATGTAAGAGCGAATGTGGCTCAGTTGAGTCCTACGCAGGTGCAGAAGATAGCCAACCGTTCGGCTGGTGGTGAGATGACATTGAAAGGTTTCGGGAAGGTCAAGATGTCCGTGGACGCGTTGCAGAGTGCTGTCGCGGAATATCATGGTGTCACCCTGACGGCCAAGGCGTATGCAAAACAGCTTACAGACCTTGCATTAGGCAAAAATACAACGATGAAGATAGGCGGCAAGAAAGTAAGGATTTCAGGCAAGTCGGCTTTTGCAACAAAGGCAAGCCGCCTTGCGGCCGACAGGATGGCGAGACAGGCTAAAGCCGAAGGCAAAGGCGCAATGACCAGGCTTAGCAATGAAGCCAAAGCTGTTGATGGCTTGAAAGAAGGACAGTCGACAGAGGTCAATATTCTTGGAAGGAAAGTTACGGTAACGAGCGCGAACCGCGCGGTCGTAGGAGCAACTCTCCTAAGGGCGAGTTACCGTAATGTGAGCACAGGAGAACTCGCAGGTAATTTTTACAGCCGTTATACTTCCGAAGTGTACGATAAGGGAGGACTCAGAAAAACCACTTTGATCGAAGAACTCTCGTCCCGTCCCGACGGCCAGAAACTACTTACCCGTGCGAAGGTGAACGCGGCCAAACAGATAGTTAGGGAAGCCAAGGCGGAAATGAAGAGAGAAGCGCGTAAAGTAGGCAGAAAATATTATAGAAAGGCCAGTGGGGCGAAGGATGGACGTCTCCTGGAGCTTATTCATTCCAAACTCTCGAACGCGGGCATGACTCATCTTACTGACGTAATGGCACTGGCGCGAAATATGGCGTTCAGGTCTGGAATATTTGGGAGAAATACCGCAGCCAGGATAGCAGAAGCTTCTATACAAATGGAGGCGTTGGGTGAAAGTGAAGTCATAAAAGAAGGAGTGAAAGAAGGCCGTGCAGGAGCAGCGAAACAAGCCCAGGAACTTTCCGGTAAATATAAGCACATGGCTGAGACGAACGCTGAATTGGCCCAAACAGAATTCAAGGCAAAGATATCCGGAGTAGCTACACCAAGGCAAGCCGCTGATATTAAAGTACTTAAGGCGGCGAGATTGAGTTTAGCCAAAGAAATGGGTTGGACCGGAAAACAGTTACGTACCAGTGGGAGAGTAGCAAGAAGCATGGTAAAAGCTATGATGAGGATGTATACCGTTTCGGGCGGCACATATCAATTGACGACTGTTCAGGTAAAGGCGCTATCCGCTGCTTTGACGCAGGCAATGAATAACAGCGGGACGCTTGATGTTACAAAAGCGGCCATGGGGATGATAGGATTGTCCTGCGGTGCGGGTAAATCCTTCCCGATCGTTGCCATGAACCTGGCATTTCTCGAGGCAAAGGCAAGTGAGATGGGAGCAAAGGGCATGACCAAAACCCAGATACAGGCTGCGCTGCAGAAGATGAAGCTTGGTATCGTCACCGATACGGCTACAAACGCGCAGGATTTTCTCCAGAAAAGCGAGATGGACGCCTTGAAGCAATTCTGTAAGGAGAACGGTATCAATATCACACTTGTCGAGAACGCGGGCCAGATGACCGATGCCGGCGGGCTATTTATATTCAACGCGCATTCACTCATGTCCACTTTCTATGAGAAAGCCGGCGCATTGAAAGGCTTCAGCATGGTCAATGTCGACGAAGCCGAAGCGGTATTCCAGTCGACCAGGTTGAGTTACAGCTCCCTAGTGAATGCCTGGGCTGCAGCGGGAGTTACTACGCAGGCGGCTTGGAAAGCAAAGAACGCGCTGTGGGAAGGATTCGCAAATAGGACCATGGAAGTTTTTAATGTGAAAATGGGCGGGAAGATCACAACAGTATCGCCTCTCCAGCGCTGCGGAGAGACAGGACAAATAAGGTGGAACGCAAAGGCATTCAACACAGAAGTGAAGGCGTTTCTGAGCACCAAAGCAGGCCGGAGTCTTGCCAGACAGGTCGGCGGCAAACAAATGGCAAAGAGGATGCTTACTGCTTTCGCGAACAGGGCCACTACGACACTCCTGCAGAGAGTTAATCAGGCGGGAAGCATTAAGATACAATCCGATGCACAGGGAAGATTCGTAAAATATGACTTGCTCGGTGGAGGCCAAGCCACCATGGCTAATACACAGCTTGGTGACTCGATGTCTGCCATGGCTGTTCTTTTCCGCGCGAAAGCCGGTAAGAGTATAGGAGGAATGGGCCTCAAGGCAAAAGCCGGAAGCACCTGGGACGCGGAAACCTTCAATGCGTTTAAGACCAGTTCAAAGGGCGGTGTGAGCATATTTGAAGCCCTGAACTTTATTGACGCGAACAATGCTTTCGGTTCAAAGAGCGTCAGCATAGGATGGGGCGGAACTATAGAGGGCTGTAGGAATATCCTGGGAGCGAAGGGTGCGGTCCTTTATGACCTCGGGACGACCGGGTTGGAGGCTATGGGGCTGGTGAGCCTGAGCGATGGGAATTGTACGGGACGACTTGCAAACCGTGCCCTTGATAGGTATGAAAGTATCCAGGCCTCGCCTAATGAATTAATGGCCATTGCCGGTGGTGCGCAGGGCCAGTCCGGGGGTGTGTACCGCGCTATTACCGCCGGCGCCAAAGCCCGAGGCATGAAGGTTGAAATGCAGACACATGGTAATGCTCTTAAGTTCCAGGAAGCCTTTGCCGCGGCAGCTGCAAAGGGACCTGCCGCGCTTAGGGCATTTGGCAAGAAGATACATATTGTTGCGGAATGTGTGACTGCCGTTAACCTTTTCAAGACTAACGATGCAGGATTTATGAAGGCAACCGGTCCGAACGGACAACAAATTGACATGTTTAACCGCGGCTTATTCCTGACAAATGGTGTGAATACTTCTTCGAACATGCTGCAGCAGGCCGCTCGCGGTAATATCCAGGTGACTGATGCAAATGGTAAAACCGCTTTCAGGAGGATGGCAATTGAAATTCACCACTTCATGGATATAAATGATCTTCAGGGGACCGCCGGGCAGATGAGCGAATTGAGGACGGCTATGCAGAAAGCCGGCGGCGTAGAAGTAAAAGGCAGTCTTGCAGGGAACAAGGGCAATGCGGGCGCTGAATTTGCAGCCGGTTCCAGGGGAGCCGTCGATGCTGCCTGGAACATAATGAAAAGCATGAATAACAGGATAGACGTCCGGCAGGCGACAGAGGTCCGCCAGGTCGTAAGGACTTCCGGCAAGGATATAAGTTTCAGGACGGGAACGGTATCGCAAACAGCGGCCCCGGCGCTGGTCCAGGTTGCCGCGCAGGTCCGGGGGACCTATGATATGGAATGGGACACTATGAACACTGAAGACAGGCGCGCGGCGGTTTATGACAGCACTGCTTTTCAATCCCTGGATTCAGTGGAAGCCAGTCTCTTCACGGGTGCGTTCGAGGCGGATAGTTCACTTTCCTCGCTGAACGAGAATTCGGTCGTAGCCGCGATCGGTGCGGTCAATGATGTCAACGATATGGGAGGAGAGAGGACTGACTCTGATAATATGGGGAGATTACTTGACAGAGTAAAGGGTATGGATAGCCTGTCGCAGGGCATGGCTGTCAGCGCGTTCTGCAGCGATATGTCCGTATCCGAATTCTTCCAGATAGCCGGTGCGCAAAGAGTACTCGGAGGAGAAGCAGGCGTAAAGGAGATAATTAAGTCAGAAGGCCTCGCGGAAGATACAAGTCCTGTTGAGTTTATTCGCCATGATATTGTTGCCGGCGGCGCTGCAAGGCTGCTTGATGTAGGCCCGGCCCAGTTAAGAGAGATACCGAGCATAAGAAGGGTTGCCAGGGGACGCGACGCCGACCACAACGCTGCAGCCGCGCTTGGCGCGCGTATGCTCGGTAGAGAAAAGTTAGATAGTGGAAATACCGGTCATATCGCCGCGTTCACAGCCGCAGCGGGTCTCCTGGGCATGTCCAGTTTTGGCGCGACTAATTCTGCCCAGAATTTCTTTACGGGTAAAGCATTGGAGAGAATAAATACGCAGCATTCCGGCCAGCTTGACGCGATGTTACGGCAGTTGACAAGCGTGCCGCAGCGCGGCAGGCCTTCAGCTCCGGCCGGCGGGAGTATACAGGAGCTTGTAGGCGCGATGTCAGATAGCGCGAATATGGGTGTGCGCATGACGGGCGCTTCTTACGGCCCGACGATGACCGGCGAGGTTCTTCTAAGCAAAGCCGCGGAGGTCCAGGCGACAGGTAATACCGTCAGTGTCCAGGCGCATGGCGTAACCGTCAATGTAGCGGTCGACGCTAGTATTGCCGATGTGGCCGCAGTCCAGACATCGTTCCAGGCGGCGCTCAGCAGTATGACGTCCCGGCAGATGAGTGCTATAAGTCAGACTCTCCAGGGCAGGCCCATGACGATCATTTCCGCTGCCAAGACCCAGTCGGCTTTTGAGAATCACGCGCAGGACGGTGTCGTCGTAGTGAACAGCTCGGTGTTCAACAAGACAGCGGACAATCCCGCTTTGAGGGCGGCCCTCCTGCGGGTAGGGTTCACACACGAGATGCGCCATGAAGCCGGTGTGGGCAACACCGCCGCGGAAGAGATGGCGCTTGCCTTCGGCGACGCCGCCACGTTTGTAAATATGTCCCAGCAGAACCCGGCGCTCATGACATCCATGCTGGCATTGCTGAATGATATAGCGACTCCCGCGAGCTCCTTCGGTATAGCCGTCAGGGCGCTTATGAGCAACGACCTTTTAAGCAGTGGCGCGGTAGGCATAACAGCCGAGGTTGTGGACGGCGCGGCAACGCTGAACCTCGAGGGTGTTACAAGTCTTGCGGCGTTTAACAGTATAGCCCATACAATGGGGCTAATGGGTGCGACCGTAACGGCGCAGGTTCAGTTGGCCGGCATGGCTCAGCCTGTGGTCCTCCAGTCCCAGATAAGGGATGGCGTGGCGGATACGTTCGCTACCGGTTTTGTCGCGCAGTCAGGCCAGGTCATAAGTCTTGACGCGGGTGTCAATATCAGCACAGCCGAACAGTTCTCTCAAGCGCAGGCGGGCCTGAGCGCGATGTCAACGATAGCCCAGGGTGCGATAATGAATAACGCTGCCGGCTTTGTGTCAGTGGCAAATCAATTTGCGGCTCTGGGAAGAGGTATTACGGCTGAGGTCCAGGGTGTATTTCTGAGGTCGGCTGTTGAAAATAACGCGGTAACCGGAGTGCAGGCCGCTGCCCTCAGGACATCCGCAGGCCAGGTCATAAACCTGGCCCAGGTCATGAGGTTGGACATGAATATCGACGGCACCCTTACAAACGCTTCCATGACACTTATGAATGATCTCGTCAGCGCTACTTCCGCGATAAGGGACATGACGGTTGTTGACGGTGTAGCCAGATTGAATCTCGTCGATGTCGGCATGCAGGCGTTCAGCGATATTGCGGCTACAATGGCGCAGACGGGTATGTCGGTTACGGCTCAGGTCAAACTGGATGCCGTGGATTCGTCAGTTGTCCTCCAGTCGCAGGTCAGGGAAGGGGTCATAGACAGGACGCTCGTCACCGGACTCGTCACACAGGCTGACCAGGCGATAAACCTCGCGAGGCATATGGATATGAGCATTGTAAGCACTGCCGAGGGCTTGAGCAGGCTGCAGGCGCTGTCAGATATAACCTCACAGGTGACCAGTAAGGTGAGTGTCGATGACTTTGTCCAGCTGGCGCAGGCATTTGATGCCAGAGGTCAACAGATCACCGCCGAGACCGCTCAGGGCACCATGCTCCGTTCAGAGATAGCACTGGATAGCACCTTAAGGGTGAACGCTGTCGCGCAGAGGACAGCCGCCGGCCAGGTCGTCGATCTTGCCGAAAAGATGCTTGTGGCAGTGCAGGAAGCCCGCGCTTACGCTTCTAGTACGGGAATAGATGCGCTCGTAAGCGCTGCCGGCGCGGTAAGAGGTTCTGTGAATGACGCTCGTTCGTTCAACAAAGTGGCCGCTGATTTCGCGAAGGACGGCATAGCCATAAAGATGGAGGTTGCCGACGGTGTATCACTCGAATCCAGGGTGACGGATAATGAAGTTACGGGATTACTGGCGACCCGGGCAGGAGAGATAGGCAGGATATCGCTTGAAGTCCGTCCCGGCGGCATGCTTACCGAAGCCGGTCTGGCCAGGGCCGCTGAAGTGCTTGGCGTTGAAATTGAAATTGCGCCGGTATCGGAAGTCGCCGCGGATATGGCGGCAAGGGTCATGGACGCCTTCAGATCGGCTCTTACAAGTTCCAAGATAGGCGCCTTGAGGACAGTAATGAACATAACGGCAGGCGCCGCGCAGGCTACCGATGCCCTCGCGGGTACTGTAAGGGATTTTGTGGATGCGCTTGGACGCAGGACGAGAGAGATAGACCTGGCAGAGATCATGAAGATCGACCCGGGCCTCGGCCAGCAGCTGCAGGGCCTCCTTGATGTGGAAGGGGTGGATATAAGCACGCGTCCGGCTAACGTTATGGATATAATCGTGGCTTTGAGGACCGGGAAGACCCCGAGCGCGGTGAGCGCGGTGGAACAGGCGCTTTTCACGCTTGACGGTGTGATGATACAGAAAACGGCCGACGGTAAGCTCCTGCTCCAGTTCGCTAACGGCGCCGATATGAATGACTTCCAGAACATGACGATGAATTTGAACGCGGCTACACTTGCGCAGATACAGACAGCGCTCGACGCGGGGCTGCTTGACCGCGTAGCTTCGGGTCAGTTGAACGCGGCCGACAGGCAAGTGATGAACATGATAGGCATGATCCTGGCTGAATGGTCGAGATACTCCGCGCTTGGTTTTAACTTTGCTCCGGATTCAGCGACGGCCAATATGATAAACAGCATTGTGCAGCAGATGGTAGATACGGGTAACCTCTCTCAATTACTTACCCTTGTGAAGAGCCACGCGCCTGAAGGAGAGAAGACAAGCGCGGCGTCAATGGTCATGAAGGATATTGTGGGTATACCGGAACAGGTTGCGCGCCGTCTTGCGATCGCGGAACAGAAGGCTCTGGCGAATTTCGTGAAAGAGGTCGTTGAGAAAGCGACGCCGATGCAGCCGGCTCACGTCATCATGCAGACGCTGACCCCGGCGTCCATGTTCGGGGCCGATGTAGCGTCTGACATGACGATGGCGGAAGCGGCCCTGCAGGCCAATCCGGCGGTACGGGATCTGTCAATGGCTGCAGGGGAAGCCATTTATAATAATGACGGAATACTTGAAGACGCGGAAGTGGTCCATATGCAGGCAGTGGATGCCGGGCTACTTGCGACCGAAAAAGACCTGGAAAAGATCGAAAGGATCGCAAGGTTATATGAGAGCATGAACGTTCACAAAGGCAGTAAGTTCCGCCTGATTATCGTAGGTGATGTTTCAGATACAATTGCCAGGAGGCTGGACTCTAATGGTATTAAGCGTCTCGGGAAGAAGGCTGTCGAAGATTCTCCACGCGCAGCCATTAACGACGTGCTTAATCAGCAGAAACTGCAGAGCACACTGACAGCTGTGATGAAGGGCGACGAGGCCTACGCGGACGCGTTTGCGCGTGAGGTTGACAGTCTCATTATTGTGGATAACATGAACGTCTTCGGCGCGGCGACTGCAAGTTATATAAGGCATCGCGTTGTGGGGAAAGGCGAGCTCAGTTGTACGGGATTTACGGACGCGGCAAGAGACAAGTTACAGCAGTTGAGAAAGGGAAGCAACAGGGCCGCAGGCAGCAACAACTTCAACGTCGATATCAGGGAAGAAGAAGCACGTGAGGAAATGGACGAGTATATACTGTCGGACATGGAAGCCGACGTCGCCTTCTAATGGAGGGAGGTGTTAGGGTTTAAAAAATTTAGCTTTTTCTCAGGTCTAGTTTTCACCTTGTGATATACTCTATACTAGGAACATAATATTATGTATAGAGTTACAACAAGCGAGTGGTAAAAGGAGGGATTATTTTTTTGGCATGTTAATAAATACATTTAATAAGTACAGGCAAAGGTGCTAAAATGAAGTACTTATCTCAAAACGCCACAGAACGCCGAGACCCCATGGGCGGTAAAGAGATGCTGGCAAACAAGGCATTCAGGAGCCCGAAAGCCAGGCCATGGATGAAGACTATCTCGTGTGTCATCATCCTTACATTTCTCTTCCAACAGGTGGTCTTTGGCCAGGAAATAACCCCTGCGGCACCAGCCGAAAAACCCATTGTAGTTAACGGCCGTATCGATCTCAGGCAGGTCTCTCTTCCGCGTGATATCGCTATCACTAAAGAAGTGAGCATGGCCAAAAGCGAAGAGATTATCATCGATATAAAGGACGCCCACGACAATTTCGGCGCCCAGGAGTCCATAGTCGCGGCGCTTGAAAACCTCCTTATAAATTACGACGTCAAGTTCATCGGGGTAGAAGGCTCTGAAGGGTTGATCGATATGGGCCTGATCTCTTCTTTTCCCGACGAGGATATCAAAAAAGAAACCGCCGAATACCTTATGCGCCAGGGTAAGATATCGGCCGGTGAATTCTTCGCGGCGACCTCAAAGACGCCCATAATGCTCTACGGTATAGAAGATACCGATCTTTACCTCAGGAATTACACTGATTTTATAGCCCTCCATGAAAAGATGAAAAGTAACCTCAAGTATGTGGACGGCCTGAGAAGGGCTCTGTACGCGCTTGAAGACCACGTGTTTTCGGAAGAACTCAAAACTCTTAACAGGAGCTCGATCCTCAGTAAAAACGGGAACAACAGGTTCACCAGGCGGTGGGAGTATATCGAGAACCTCGGCAAGAAATACGGCGTCAGCATAGAAGAGTATGAAAATATCAGGGCCTTGATACACACGATGGTGATAGAGGACTCGATAGATTACAAGGCCGTCAACGCGCAGAGGGAAAAGCTCCTGGACATACTGACCAAACGGCTCCCGAGGGACCAGCTCGAGGAGCTCATCCTCAAGAGCCTGAACTTCAAACTCGGCAAAATATCGAAGAGCCAGTTCTATACTCACCTCTTGTTCCTTGCTAAGGGGGAGGAACTTGACAGGGAAACCTATGACAGCATCGAGGTCTTCTGCGATTTTGTGAACACGTATGAGTCTATAGACATCGGCACCCTCATGGACGAGATCGATGAATATGAATGCAAGATAAAGGATAAGCTTTTCACAGGCGAAGAGGACCGGGAGCTCACGCATCTTTTAAAGAACGTGGAGATACTCCATAATCTTTACCAGGTCCGGCTTACCAGCGGACAGTTGAAGTATTTCCGGGAGAACAAGGAAGATTTCAGCTCCGAGATATTCCTGGATTTTATAAAGGATACGTACCAGAAATACGGCATGCGCGTCCCGGAAAACCTCCGCAGGAACACGTATAAACTCTTCGAGATGCTTCCCCAGGGTATAGACTTTTACGAAGCCGCCACCAAAAGGAACCGCGCTATGGTCGACAACACCATAAAGCAGATGCGGGAAAATGGTGTTACGGTGGGAGCGATAGTGACCGGGGGGTTCCATACGAGGGGCATATCCGAGGTGCTTAAGTCCGATGAGGTCTCTTACCTGATACTCCTGCCCCGGTTCAACGCTCGGAACAACAAACGCCCCTACATAACCGTCCTGACGAACAAAGCCGCTGAGTATAAGCATTATGTGGAATCGGGCAGATACCTTGCCGCGTCCTCTTACTTTTCGATGATGCAGGGTATTTTGGAAGGCTCCGGCCAGGAGGATACGGCCCGCAAGACAAGACTTGAAGCCCTGGCCGTCATGATAGGCCTGTACAGCCAGGGAAGGAGGGAGAGAGGCACGTTCAGCCAGAGGATACTGAACAATATGAAAGAAAGGCTCATGGATCAGTTCAAGGCGGGCCAGGAGCAGAAGCTGAAAGCGGGACAGATCACCCAGGGACAATACGAAAGCCTGGTAAATGAGATGGAGACGCTCCTGGATAATACGTTCGTGACCTGGAAAGGAGAGGTTCCCCAGGTATTTATTAAGTCCACGGAAGGCAATTTCATGTATGCCGTTGAAGCGGAGAAGGTGGAAGGAGAGACAAAACCCGTTGTTATGCTCGCCGCGTATGATGGCATTTCGGGTAAAAAGATCGAGAGCGTGAAACTGGAGAGCCAGATAATGGAGGCGGAGCTTGCCGCGGGAGAAGCAATAGACATGGGCAAGGAACTCTTAGCCAGAGTCCAGAAACTGAAGAACGAGCAGTTTTTAAAGAGGTTTGGCATTGAGGCGAAAGCCCAGCTGGAAATAGAGATACTCAAAGGCAAGCTGGCCGATGCCGAAGACCTTCAAGAATGGCTCGAAACTAAGCTGACGAAAATGGCGAACGCCATGCGTGTCGATAAAGGACAGGTAGAGGCCGAAGCCCAGAAGATAATAAGTAGCCGTGTAGAAGAACTGACTGCCACCCTTGCCCGGGCAAGAGAAGGGGAAGTGTCCCCAGCCAAGCGTGTTGGCGAAGCGGTAGCGACAAGAAAAGCCGCTGATGATCTAGAGAAGGAAGTCAGGGCAAGCAAAGAATTTCAAGATCTCGTAGCTAAAGCAGAAGAGCAGAAACCCTCGGATATGATGGGGTCTATCAAAGTTGTAAAGCACGATTTCAAAGGTACTGGAGTCGCCGCGTTCAACTACCGTGAAGGGGAAAGGACTGGCATCCTCAAAGAAGGCAGGACATTAGTTGTAGCGCTCAACCAAAGCTATATAGATGAAGCGGTTAAAATGCTCGAAGCGGCAGGGATAACGGAGATCACCGTGACCGTTGTCGAAAGGAGGCGGAAGAAAGAAGTCAAGATGTCCGTGAGGGAAGCGCTTGAACAGGAACTTATAGATCATGAGAAAAAAGAGGATCACTGGGTAGCAAAGCGTAAGGTCGGTGAAAGGCGGGGGCACATTCTGGCAAGCGCGGAAACTGCTCTAACATGGAGAGCAAAAGAGTTGGGCGGCCTTTCTTTGTTCCATTACATAGAACTTAAAATGATGGGATTTGAACAGCTTGAGGCCCTGGCAAGAGAGGACAGGACTGACCAGCATAAGATACTCAAAAGTGCGAAGATGGATCAAGCCATAGGTTATGAAGAAAATATGCAAAAGGCCGCGAGAGAAGAGGCCGAGCGCAAGATGTCCCCAGAGGTCAAGAAAAAGAGAGAAGACGCCGCGGTCCTAGCCAAAAAAGACGCTGTCGATAAAGTCAGGGGCGTGTTTGTCAGTATACACACGCAGGTACAGGCCGAACTGAGCAAAGTCCAGGGCCTGATCGATTCAGGCAAGCTTGATGATGCAGCGAGCCTTATGAAAAAGATATATTCAAGGCTTGAAGATCAAATAAAAGCGGCAACGGGTAAAGTAGGAAAAACATCTCCGGAGATGCTCAATGAAAAGGCTGTCCAGGAAGCCCTGGAAATGGCTGAGCTAGCTCCTAATGCCCTGAATAGGGAACTTTTAAGATCGCTTATGAACCGCGATGCGGGAGCGTTTCTAACGGCCTTGGGGAACGCTCAGAAGGGCCTTGACCTGGACGGAAGGCCTATAAAAACCACAGCGGATGCGGAAAGGGCAATGCAGGAGGCGAAGAGAAGACAGGAGGCCGCATATGGTTCCTGGCTTGCAGCTGGATATGAAGACCTGGCCTTTCAGTATATGAGACGCGCGGGGGATAGGTATAAAGACAGGGTCATGATAGAAAGTCTTGGCCGTGAGATTAAGATCAATACAGGCTTCTTATTATTTGATCTCATCGATGCCGTCAACGGTTACCGGCAAGGAAAGGTCAATGCCAATGTTATTATGCTTTTGACCCAGCTTTATCAGGTATCCCTGGATGCTAATGCTGAGGCTAAGGGAACTAAGGCGGCCAAATGGGCCGATCATCTGATGAGCGGATTAAAAAATGCGCAGGAGAGGGCGAAAGACCCTAAAGACCCGCTTCTGGAACAACGTAAGGATAAGGTCAGGAATCTTGATATTGGTAGTTTTATGGGTGAGATCGGCGGGATCATAAAAGTAGCGCGTGGCGAAAAAGCTAAGGCAGTCGAAAAAGCCCCAGCCGCCCCGGCGGCAGCAGCTGAAATCGAAACAACAAGTTCTGAATTCGCGAGCAATGTGATGAAAGCGGTCCAGGCCAGACTCGATGCTATTGTGGGTAAAGGCAAAATAGCTGCTAAAGTTCGGGAATACATCGCCCGTAATTATGTAAAAGTTCTGGGCAGGAGATACAAAGCTATAAGCGCAGACAGAATAGTCCCTGCGATAAATATTTTAATGAGAAATGAAGCGGAAGTTATAAAAATGCTCGAGGAGGCGCAGACCAGGGTGCTTGAAGCGCTCCACGAGGAAGCTGTGAAGTTTTATGATGAAAAGATCGCGATCCACGTTTCCAAAGCGAAAACTGCCGCTGACTACCTGCAGGAAGAAGGCTTATACAGTCAGCTGAGAACAAAGATGCAAGCCGCGATAGAAGTGCGTAAAAAAGGCGCCGAAGCAGGTGTTATTCTACGCGAATCCGGGATCATTGAAAAAATGGATAGCCTGGAGACAGATGGAATTAAAATGGCGGATGATGGCATAACAACGGCGCAAAAACGTCGTGCGAAATTAGCCGAGGCAGAAGCAAAGAAAAAAGTCGCCCCTGCCGCACCGGTCGCAGCTAAGGCAGAGGCGGATAGACGAGCTGCCGAAGCTAAGGCAGAGGCAGATAGAAAAGCCGCTGAAGCCAAAGCTAAGGCAGAGGCAGATAGACGAGCTGTTGAAGCAAAGGCAGAGGCAGATAGACAGGCCGCTGAAGCCAAGGCAGAGGCAGATAGAAAAGCCGCTGAAGCTAAGGCAGAGGCAGATAGAAAAGCCGCAGAAGCCGAAGCTAAGGCAGAGGCGGATAGACGAGCTGCCGAAGCTAAGGCAGAGGCAGATAGAAAAGCCGCTGAAGCAAAGGCAGAGGCAGACAGAAGAGCCGCTGAAGCCAAGACAGAGGCAGAGAGACGAGCCGAAGCAGAGGCCGAGGCAAGGAGAGAAGCCGAAGATGCCGAGGCAAGAAGGGAAGCCGAAGATGCCGAGGCAAGGAGGGAAGCCGAAGATGCCGAGGCAAGGAGAGACGCCGCAGAGGCCGCGGCCAGAGCCAGGGCTGAGGACGACGAGTGGGTAGCGGCTGAGCAGGAGATAAAGGATCTAAAGGCAAGGATCGAAGAGACCAGGGCTGATGCCAAAGCTGCGCGGGAGAAGGCTGAACAGCTGCAGGCAGACACCGGAGTGGCCATTTCCCCGGAAATGCGGGATGCTGCACGTGATGCTAAAGCGCGCCTGGACGCTGTCCAGAAAGATCTGGATGAAGCAGAAGCGGCAAGAGAAGAGGCCGCCAAAGAAGTAGACGATTTAAAGGAAAAAGCAGACGACCTGGCCAAAAAGGCCGAAGAAGCCGAAAAAGCCCCCGCCACCCCGGCGGCTGTAGTAGGAAAAGCGATCAGTCCCGAAGTACAGAAGGTGTTAGATGAGGGCGGTGTCGAGAGGTTTATAGAAAAGAGGTTAGGAATTATTAGTCGTAATGAGACCGCTAATGCTATTCTTATGCTGGAAGAATTTTGTAACAGTCTTATCGAAAAAGGCATCGATCCGGCATCAGTTTTTGACGCCAAACAATTGTCAGATTTTAAAGCAAATATGGCTAACGGAATAGCACTTTTTAGCCAAATTGCGACTAATAAACAAATGAAAGCAACAGATTTTGCTAAGCAACTTGATGCTCTGATTATTGATAAGACATCTCCAATTGCCTCATCCTATTATGAACTTTTTGCAAAGTACATAAACATGGCGGAGCCAACATCGGCAGGTAGGGAAGCACGAGCTGGTAAAGTAAAAGAAGCGTTTGCTATGGCTATGGCTGGATTTATCAGAAGCGGTCTTGTGAATGCTATTGATGCTATTGAAAAAGGCCCTGCCGCTGAAGCCGCTCCCGCGGTAAGCGTCGCCGACCTCAAGGCAGAACTGGAAAAAGCAAAAAAAGAACTGGCCGCCGCCGAGAAAAAACTCACCGAGCAGCAAGGTAAAAAGTCCGAGAAGGAAGACGCAAGGAGCCAGGCCGCTGCTGCCGTGGCCGAGGCAGAAGCCAAGCTTGAAAAAGCCCTGGCGCAAGCGCCGGCGGAAGAAATGCCCGAGCAGGCCCGGGAGTTAAGGAAAAGGGCGGAAGGAGCGGAGGCTCAAGCGGGAAATTTACAGGAAAAGCTTAATGCCGCCATGGCAAGAGTCGAGAGAATGGCTCAGGCGAGAGCCGATCGAGCAGCGACTTATGAAGGCGCGCGTGAAGCCGCTCGCGAATCAGCGAGCAGGGACGCGAAACGCGAAGCAGAAAGAGAAAAACGCAAAGAAGCACGAGCGACAGCTGAAAAGCGTCTGGAAGAGAAAGAAGAAGCGGACAGGGAAGTTGAAAATCTTTCCGAAGAATTCAAAAATGCAAAGCAGAAACTTATCGAGGCGGAGTGGACAGAGATGGTGGCCGAGAAAAAAGCGGAAGACACGGAATTTAAAGACGCATTGGAACAGGCCGCCGCCAGGGCGGAAAAGCCAAAAACGGATAAAGAAGTCAAAGTCGCCGAAGCCGTTAATGTCTTTGATGAAATTGAATCCAGCCAGAAAGAGGCGGAACAAGCGCAGAGGGAAGAAAAAGACGCGCAGGAACGCTTAGATCAATGGAAAAACATTGCGTCAGACGTTAAGGCGCGGGTCGAGATATCGGAAGAACTTCAAAAGGATGAAGCTAAGCGGCTGGAAGCGGACAGCGCGCGTGAAAAAATGAAAGAAGCACAGGATAGAGTCGCAAGCCGCGAAGCTGGTATTAAATCGGTGGAAGATGCTGCCGATCTTATGGAAATCGACGTAAAGAAGCAGGCTGAGAAGGTCGCAGACGCGGACATAAAAAGACTCCAGGGCGAACTTGCTTTTGCTGACGAAGAATTAGAAAATTCGGAAGAAGCACTTAAAAAAGTCAGGCAGCGTCTGCAATCCGAGGACGAAATAGAAAAAGACGCAAAAGGAAGGCTGACCTCCGATGCTGCCGCAAAAGTGTTGCGTCTCGAGGATGCACTAGCCAGGAAAAAAGCAGAAATAAACAATAAAGTAGCTCTCGGTCTTGGTGAATGGGGCAAACTGGGATTGAATACCGGAGATCCTAAGTTAAATGCTGAAAGAAAGGCAGCGAAAGCGAAAGCCGAAGCCGCACGAGATGCCCTGGAGGAGGCGTTGGAGAAGGCACTTGGCAAGGCGAGAGAAGAGGTGAAAAAAGAATACAGAAAGGAAATCGAAACGCTTACCGAAGAAATAGGATCCAGAAAGGAAGAAAAGATTTCACTGGCAGCCGATATAAAAGGACTGCAGGAAGGAAAAAAAGACGGGAGTATTGCTGAAAAAGCGCTTGATAAGCGCGACAAAGATGACCCAGACGGGCGGACTTTTAGGGAACAGATAGAAATGCAAAGAAGACAGGCGGAGTTAGATAGGAAGGACCTGGAAGCGGAGAAAAATAAACTCGAGGAAGCGGAAGAAGCATATTATAAAGTAGTCGATGGAATTGAGGTTGAGGTCGATGAGGAAATAGGCAGGCTCAGCATAAGACAGGCGAATGAAAAATTGGCGGAAGCGGAAGAATCGGCGCGCCTCGCAAGGGAAAAAAGAGAAGGGCTTGATAAGCATTTACAGGAAGTTACCGAAAAGGCGGCAGCAGCGGCTGTGGCAGCCGGTCTTCAAATTGTCGGCGGAAGATTGGTGTCTCAGGAACTTATAAAGGTAAGAAGGCAATATGAAATAGCGCAGAAAATAAAGGCAAGGCGAGAAGGAAGAGTCTCGGAACTTGAAAAGAAACTCGCGGAAGCCGAAAAAGCGTCCCGCGAAGCTGAAGCGGAAATTGCCAAAGCAGAAGAAGCCGCTCCTGAAGAAAGAGCCCCTCCTGAAGCCAAAGAAGCAGAAGCCCCTCCTGAAGCCAAAGAAGAAGCCCCTCCTGAAGTCAAAGAAGAAGCCCCTGCCCCTGAAGACGCTACTGCCCGTGCCCGTGCCAGGATAGATAAAATACTGGCTGAAAGCACCAGGGCGGAAGCCATAAGCCTTCTTATCGTTCTTTCGAGAAGCGATGACGCTATCGAGGCGAAGCTCGCCCGGGAAGCCCTCGGCAATCTTCTTGAAGGCAAAGACAAGCTATCGGGCGATGTCAATAACCTTTTGACTACGAGTGAAGGCAGGGAGGAGCTGCTGGTAATATACAACCGCCTTCGCGGTCAAACCCTTGACCCTGAAATATCAGCGGAAGAGCTTGCAAAGGTACAGGAGTCCATAAAAATAATCGAAGCGATCCTTTGGTCCGCTTTACTGAAAACCGCAGATCCTGCTGTCACCGAAGGCGCGATTGATGTAAGCCGCCGTCATATAGAAGCGGTGAGCGCATTACTCCAATCAAGAATAAAAAGGTTAGGAGCTGAACTTGATGATCTTCTCGCAATGGGAGATCAAAAGAATCCGATAGACCTTCTCAGGCAGATAAGTGAGGCCAGGAGGATTGAAAAAGAGCTCAAGGCATGTGAAACCGCCATTAAGGATATAAACGATCGCAGGATCAGTCTCATGTCGGATACCCAGGTCCAGCTCAGAGATGAAGACGGGAAATTCATATTAGAGGATGTGTATAAAAAGATCGATGAGCGTGAGATCGAACTGAAACTCGCAAAAGACAAACTGACACGACTCAAGTCCAGGAACAGCTATTTTCTAATGACCATCAAATGGGGCTCGAAAGAGACAAAGAAAACGCTTGAGGATAAGAAACCGCTGGAGGCCGAAGGCCCGGACGGGAGGACATATTATGTCAATGCCTCGACAGGCCAGGCGGATAGATACAGCCAGGAAATAGTAGATGAGGCGTCCAAGCTTCGCGACGAAGTTTTGGGCATGAGAGAGATCGCCAAAGCCGTTGTAAAAAAGATGGCCTGGTGGAGGTGGGGCTCATTGGTAGCCTTGGTAACCGGAAAGAAAGCAAAGATCCGGAATGAGCTGAAGGACAGGCTGCAGGAATGGGCGCTACTATTGATGGAACTGCTTCCGAAAGAACAAGCGGATAGATTCAAGGATGAACTGAAAATAATAGGCGAATACAACGAAAAAGAAAAGACGTTCACGATTCATGAAGGTTTCGATTTCAAAAATGCCGTCGATATTATAGATTATCTGGCCAAGGTATCTATGGTAACCGTCGGCATGAAGACCGAAGAGAGAACGGAAGAAGGAGTGACGAGAAAATTCTATTCATTCGATGATACGGCCGTTTCGCTGGGAACCGTGGACAAGGTATCGAAAGAAGTCGGTTCAGTCATGCATAAACTTAACCAGATACTGAATCCCGAACCAGTTTCCGATGAAGTCGATAAAGTCAGCGATGAACAAAAGAAGAAGGCTCAAGAAAAGGCCACTAAAGGGTTCAGCGACCTTCTTGTCAGGATCGACGAGGCATTTGGCGGCAGGCTCGATGCTGCCAAAAAGCAGAACCTTGTGGATGCAAAGAAGCTTATCGGTGAAATACTTGAAGAGGTAGAGAAGAAAGTAAGCCGCTCGGGCGTAATAATGACAAAGACCCTCCAGCTCATCAAACTTTTAGATAATGTTGTTTACGGAAATTCCATTGGCAAAATAAAGGAATTTCTTGAGGTGCAGCTCGGAGTCGACAAGATCATCGAAGAGAAGGACATCGATGACATTATGAGAGGGCTCGGCGTAGATGATAAGGCGGAAATAGACCAGTGCGTAAAACACGTCCTTGAAAAAGTGGACAACACAAAGAGAAGAGAAAGGCTTGCCGAATACATTGTAAAGTTCATGCTCACCGGACATATTAAACCGGAAAAGATGGAGTTTTTTAACGTGAGCCCGGCAGAACGTCAAGGTCTTATAGACGAAATAAGTGTAGGCATCGAGTTGAGTGAAATGATCCGCGAGAGAAAGGAGGAGATCGCTGAAGAGCTGAAAAAGAGGAAACAGCGTTTTTCCGACCCGAATAACAAGGATAACGAGCTTGTATACGAGTTCGTTGCCCTGTACCAGATGTCCGCTCTGCTTATGAAGGGCGAGTCGCCTTTCATCGAGCAGGTCCTGACGGGTCTTTTCATGGCCGACAGCTTTTTTGTGGATATGGCTACCGGAGCGGGGAAAACGCTTTCTTTTCCTCTGGCGAACATGCTGACCAGGTGCAATTCGGACGGCGGGAAGCATCCCGAGGGGCTCAAGAGCATGCATCTCGTCACGCACGGTTATTATACCGAGAGGGATTTCAGGGAAACACATTTCATTTACAAGATGATGGGATATAAAGTCGCGTATCTTACTGACGAAGACAGGGAACTTGAAGCGGCGCACAAGTCCCTGGGCGATAACGATGTCGTTATAACTTCCTATTCAGCCCTTAGTTTCCTGTGCCTGGAAGCGGGCAAGATGGACAATCCCAAGAGCAAAGACTGGTTCGAGCTCCTGCAAAAGACAAGGCTTACCTTTGACGAATGCGATGTCGCGCCGAGACTTGCCGATTTCATAACCGCGGCGATGCAGAACAAGTTGAGTTTGAAAGAATACATGAAGTTACACGTGCTTTTCAAGACCGCCGAAAAACTGCATGAAAAAGGAGGAATAAGCGCCATATACTCCCTGTTCGAAGATAATATCGTGGGCGTCCTGGATAAGCAGGACAGGGCAAATCTTGATAAGCTTCGGAAGATGCTGGGGTTTGAAGAAGAGCCGGACCAGGTGGAGATAAACGATAAAGGGAACATCGTAATAGAAGGTAAGGAATATACGAAAAAACAGCTCAAAAAAGCCAAACAAATAGCCGTGCAGGGCTCCAAGTTTCTTGTTAAGCATTCGGATCAAAAGGGTTTTGTTTTCACCAGGATGGAATACACCGCCCCGGTGGATCTCGACCCGCGAAAGGTTAAAAAGCGCATGGAGGATACCGGTAAGACCGAAGAGGAAGTAGAGGAAGAGCTCCGGAAAGAAGCCCTCGGTGCCAGCGGGGCGAAGATCGACCTTGTCTCGAGGAGCGCGTACGGGAACGAAAGCACCAAAGATATGGTGGCCGGGATAATGCGCAGTATCACGTTCGGCCTGACCAGTACCCTCGGTAAGGAAGTCATAGAGGATACACCGACATGGCAGGAGTTCCTGGATGTCGTCAAGGTCCTGTATGTAGACGAGGAAAACGTCGATTACAGGCTCAAGTACCAGGAAAAGGACGAAGTGCCCGCTATTTCGGTAAGGGAAGTCGACGGTGAAGCGGTTGTGTTCAAAGGAGAACAGATCGTCGAACCCGCTTTTAACGTGGAACGCCGCGCGGACGGTTCGGTCCGTATCGGGGATGAGACGGCGTCATATGTCATCAGCGATCAGTTTTTCAAACAAAGAAAGACCGATGATGAAAGGGTCATCTTTCTCGGTGGTAAACGGTACAGGGTCTCAAAAGGCAAGAAAGGCGGATACGAGCTCCAGGAAGTCGCTATGGAGATAGTCCTTCTTGATGAACAGACAAAGAGGGAACAGGGAAAGCAGAGGAAGGATACGTTCCACACGCTTTATGAGATGAAACACCACCTGAAGAGAGACAGGCCGGATACGCCGGAGATAAGGGGCGATAACAAGAGTTCTGACCAGTGGAATATCGCTAACGTTGTCGATAAGGCGCATTCACTCGGTGGCGCCAGCGGATCGGTCAAGGACGCGGCAAGGGTGATGCTTGGTTTCTTCGGGAAGAAATGTAAACCCAGGATAAAGAAACTGCCCCCGCCTATCGCCAAAAAGGGAGCGCATAGACAGGGCATTTTCGTGCCGAGTGACAAAAGATTGTGGCAGGTAACGCTTAACAGGATAAAGCAGATATACACGCTTTCCCCAGGGGCGAGCATGATCATATACTTTGACGATATTGGCCAGGCGAAGGAGTTCGAGAAGGAACTGAATAAGATAGTGGACAACGAGGAATTCGAAAAATTGGCGGGTGGGAAAGTGAATGTGAACGTGTTCGACGACGAAGGACAGAAGGAAATAGACCTTGTCGAGCAGGCGGGAAAACGGAACACGATAACTTTAGCCGATTCAAAGCTCGGCCGTGCGACCAACGTGCGGCTTGCGGAAATTGTGGGTTTTAATCCTGCCAATTCCTCAAAAGCCCTAAGGGAATATTTAATGAGGACACTTATAGATGAACCTGTCAGCAGGGGGGAAGTGCTGAGTGATGAAGAGAAACAAAAAACCCTGAAGACAATCGATCATTACGTCAAAGAATTCGTAGGCGTCCTGGCAGGTGTGTACCAAGAAGACGGGAAAGATAACGTAGGACTTTTTTATGAAACGGATGTCGCTTCGAGGGAAGTGAAGAGGCGCAAGGTGGAAGATTTCCTCAGGAAGATCGGCGTGGGTGAAGAAAGCGAGGTCTGGGATATAGTAAGAAGAAAATACATCGACGGACTATTTCTCATAGACCTTTCGCCGGACGGCAACCTGCAGGCGAAAGAACAGAAGTTCGGCAGGAACATGAGGGCGGGCGATACAGGTTATGTCGATCCCATATATTCCCTACAGGAAGAGTCGAAGTTCTACACGATGGTCATGAAGCTGTACGATAAAGATTATAACCAGCAGTGGGGCCCCATACGCAGGTGGTGGAACGGAAGAATATTCACCGAATTCCAGAGAAATGTCGAAAGGCTGAAAGCGCTTGAGGAGAAAATGTACGATGAAAACGGTCATCGCAGGGCCGATGTGACCGAAAACGATCTGAATGAATGGGTTGAACTGCAGAGATATTTTTCGGATCTTCTGCTCAAGGTAAGGGTGGAGTGGCAGAGAAGGGCCGATAACGCGGCTATACGGGAAGTGAATAATAAGAGAAAGATGAGAGAAGAGCTTGAAAAGGTGAGTTTAATGCTCCCGGAGTTTTATAAAGCGGTTGAAGTTGATCCGACAGTAGCCGATGATCTAGTGATAAAAAGACTGGAAAGGTTATTCGACAAGTATTTTGACCTGGAGCGCATGGATAAAGAAAGCGGAGTGATCGACCTTAAGGACTTGATCGGCACTATCGAACAAGAGTTCAAGCTGCGTCTCAAATTGTCGGAAAAGAGGAACCAGATCACTTTAAATCCGACAAACGATCAAGAAGCCAGGGACGAGCTCCGCTGGCGGCGGGACATGTATATGGCGATATTTTTAAAGGCGATCGGCTCACTGGGGAGCGTAAGGATGAGCCCGAGAGAAGAGACAGTGCTTCAGGCGGGAAGGGACGCTTTCCATCTTGAGATCGACGAAAAAGGTGTGTTAAGCCTCAAGTCACTGGTGCGAAATCAGCCTGACGGGTCAAAGGCTGAATTCAAAGCGGAAGAGCTGCCCGATGGTTCAGTGATCATCGCGGGGAAGGAATACGATGTGGTCCGTGAACCGGGCAGTGTTAAGTTGGTCGATCCGGAAACAGAACAGATCCAGTGGGAATTCAACATAAAAGCTGGCATAAACGCGGCGGGCAGGCGGTTCTTCGCGGTGACTCTGGCGGGAGCGTATTTGGAAGCCATCAAGGAAGTATATAAGAACGGATTTGAGGCGCTTAAGTCGAAGATCATCCGCGAATTCCGGACTTACGGAAAAATAGTCAAGGTAGACACTTCAGAGAACGGCCTGGCCGATAGCGCGGAGGAACAGGCGCTTGAAAGTTATAAGGACAGAGTCGCCGGCACTGCGACTTATGATACCGAGGCGTCTTTGGCGGTGATCGATGAGGCAGCTGAAGATATTGATAAAGGACTGGAGGAAGTTGGCGATAGACTGGCAAAGGAAAGGCAAAAGGATGAGGACCAGGGAGATAAGAGGTTGGAGAACGAACGCGGATGGGTTCCCCTTAAGCAGGAGGCCTCATCCAGAAAAGCGGCGAAAAAGGTCGAAAGAAAGGTAAGGGCGCCCCATGAACATGAAATGGGCCTGGAGATCCCCGCGCAGATCGTGGCTTCCAGGGAAAGAAATACTGATGAGGATTGGCATACCAGTGAGGTGGACCTTGATGAGGAATTTGAAGAAATGGAAGTAGAAGGAGAAAGGCCTTCCGTGGCTGCCGATGACGTGTCTGTTGCTGTGGTTGAAAAAGACCTCGCAAGAAAGGCCGGTAAGGATGATACTGCGAGGAAAGACAGGGAGAAGGAGAGCGTTGCCGCTCACAGGAGAAGGATCGTAGATGAAGGCGTGATCGATGTAAAGCATGCCGAGGGAGCGGTTGTCGCCACGAATAAAGGTGAAGTAAGACCCGTAAGCGAAGCCGAGGTGATACAGGGCGCGGACATTATAGCAGGGACGACTCCCGCCAAACCGCCTGAGCAGGTCCTGTCTGAAGGGGGAGTCGTTGTTTTTACAAGTGAAATGGCGTGGAATGAGCTTGGTGAAGCCGGACAAAAAGAGCTTATAGGAGAACTCCGTGAAAGGTTTCCCGGCATGTATGTGACATTCGAAGGCTGCGCGCCGAGAGGCGGCGCGCTCGGCACAGAAGAAGGAAGAGTTAATATTACAGGCCTGCGTGTATTCCATCCTTCCGCCGTGAAGGCGCTGGAGAAGGAAAAGGCGTCATTTGAGGATGAAGCTTTCAAGAAGGCGAAAGCGGGTGCCGAAAGAAGAGGCGAGGCGTTTACAGCGGACGAAGGTGGTGACGTGGTATCACAGGAAAAGCTTGAAGGCGCTTTAGGCATTTCACCCAAAAAGGGTGAAAAAATATCCATCAGGAGGGTAGGAGATTCGTTTTTTCTTGTCGCCGACACGAAAGACGGTATTGTGGTGAGAAGTCTGGGTGGAGATGTCTATGGCCAGACAAGGCTTGCCATTGTCCGCGCGAACGAAAAGCTTTCAGCTAAGGACGAGGAAAGCGGGAAGAAAGGCATACAGGAGGGAGAATACGTCCTCGATAAAGACGGTATTTACAGTAGATCCACGGGCGTTCCCGGAGAATATGTGGTTAAATTCGATAATATAATCACGGACAACGTTCCTGAAAAAGAGGTTATAGAGAGATTGCCTATGCCGCTGAAAGAAGCGCCCGGACCCGCGATATTAACGGGCGGTGTAATAGGCATCCCGCGATATTTAGGTACCAGTATCTTATCGCTCCTGAGAGGACTCAGGGACAGTATCGGTGATGCATGGGACTGGTTAATAGAACGGCATCAATTGGTGCAGTCAAGATTCGTGACGTCCTGGAGAAATGTCTCGGGTATCGGGAGCGGACTTATTTTTGGTCTTTGGCTGTTAAGAAGAGCTCTTGGCATTCCCATGGACATCCTCAAATTCATATTTCATGATACAAAAAGACGTTTCGCTGTCCTGGGAGAGTGGATAAACGCGCGGTATAACAGAGCGATGTCCGAGATGGAACAGAGATGGAAAAGGGAAGACCCGAAGTACCAGCTCAGGGTTTACAGGCTTGAAGCGGTCGCAAAAGACAAGGACGCATCGTGGGCGTCAAAAGCCCTGGCGAATGTCAGATTATGGTGGCTTGGAAGGAGACTGGGGAGATGGAAGGGCACAGGATGGCATATTGCCCTGCGCGCGTATCAGGGCGCGCTGTTGGCCGCCAGAGCCGCCCAGGGGGTGTTATGGTTAGGGAAGAAAGCGGTACAACTTGTAACTTACGGGTGGTTTTACTGGCCCTGGTCAGCTTTGGATAAACGGCTCAAGGCCAGGCGGGCAAGAAGGGAAGTTGAACCAAAACCCGAAGAGGTCGTAAATATCCGGTTGCCTGATACTCTTCGCACGCCCGGGAAGCCTTCCGAAAAGGCCGAAGAAATAACAGATCTGGCCGAGAGTCTCACGGGCGAGAGGCTTTCCGGGGTTGAAAAGACAGGTCTCTTGGACAAGTTGCGGGAATACCTGGAGGCGGAAGGAGAGTACAGGTACGCATTAGGTTTCGGCGATGTCGGCGGGATAGCAAATATACTCGCCGATATGTACTTTTACGAAGTAAACAAAAAACCGGAGCATAAAGATTCTGCCGCCCGGTTGGGCCGCACGCTCTTTGGATTACACGAAAAAGAGGCGAAGGCCGCAAAAGAAGATGAAAAGAATGAAATCCAGAAAAAGAAAGCCGAAAGGGCAAGGATACTCGCACAGAATTATATCGCCCTTGCGTCCGCATTAGACAAAAAAGACATTGACGTGAAAACACTCAGGGCGGTCACGCTGTACGCGGCCGGAGATAAGGAAGGCGCGAAAAAGATACTTGATAAGATAAAACTGGGTAATATACCCGACAGGGACGTCAGGAGGATGGCTTACGCTACTATGGCAAAGATGCTGGAGGATGAGAAGGATTATAATAGGGCCGCCGGTATGATCCAAAAAGCGAAGGGTTTGACGGAAGAAGACAAAGTGACCGTGGCCGGTGAGGAGATAGAATTATCGGTGAAAAAACAGGGCGAACTTAAGAAACAGGCTTCGGAGAAAAAAGAAGAAAAAGTAAGCTTGCTTAATAGGGTAAAGAGGTTACTCTTCCCTGAAGCGGGGGCGTCTAAAAAACAAAAGGCAATAGGATTCGGGATATTTGTTGGGCTTTTCCTGCTCGCGATATTGGCCCCGCAATTCCTGCCTCTTGTTTATTTGGGTTTTACGGCGCCTCCCGTTGTAACGGGCATTTGGAGCCTTGTTGCTATATCAGCACCGGTCTTTTATAACAAATTGCTTGTACAGTTAGCCATGTGGGTATTCAAGTACGCTGCAAGTCGGGTCAGGAACTGGACGACTAATAATTTTACACTGGGAAGGATGTTGGCCCGCGAGATATCCGCCCAGAAGCGGGCGCCGGAGAAGGCAGAGCCGAGGATAAAACTTGTGAAAGCCTACGAGGAAGCGGGCGAGCAGAAAAAAGCGGAAAAACTTATCAAGAAAACCATGCGGATGATAAGAAAGGACCGCATGAGTCCGGAAGAAGCGGCGAAGTTTATAGAATATTTATTGGAGAAAGGCAAGGTTGACGAAGCGAAAGAACTTTTCATCCGCATTTATCCTCGCGTACCGGTCGATAAGGTTCCCGTGCCCTTACTGATACTCAGGGCGAAGATGGCCCTGAGAGATGAGCCGCTGGACCCGGTGAAAATGGCCGGTGAGCCGGAAGACCCGATCGAGATAGCCGCCGCAAGCGCCGACGGGGTCTTAAGCAGGGAACCTGAAAATGCCGAAGCGCTTTTATTGAAGGGCGAAGCCCTGGCCAAGAGATTTGAGAAGGAAGAGAAAAAAGATAAAAAGACGCCGGGCGAGTTCAATGATATCCTCGCGAAATTGACAGAGCTTACAGAACGGGGGCTCCTGACTCCTGAACAGGAAAGGAGGGCCAGCGAGATGGAGATAGCCAAAGCCGTTAAGCCCGAAGATAGCGACAGGGCGGTCTGGAAAAAGGCCAAGGAGACAAAGGTCGGTGAGGCGGTCCCTGAAAAACCCAAGATGGCCGAAGAGCCTGCCAAGCCCGAAACTCATAAGCCCGCGATGGAAGACCTGGAAAAGCTTAAAAAGGAGAAAAAGCTGAGCCCGTCAGATCGCCTTGCCCTTGCGGTGCTTTACATGGAAAACAAAGACTGGCGGAAAGCCCTTAATCTGCTACGGGCAATGCCGCAGGACGCGCCCGAGAAAGCCGAGGCTTTAAAGAGGATGGCCATGTGTTGCTACAGGATGCTTGAGGATCCCAAATGGTGGTACCTCACATTGATAACGAGATTGAGGATGACGTCCGCGATAAACGGTCTGAGGAGTATCAAAGGGCAGGAAGAATGGGCCGACTGGATCGAAAGCACCATCAAAGGTTTTGACATTAGTAAGGCAAAGGCCGCGAGCGAGAAGATATCATATACTCCCAAACCCGAGGACAAAGAGCTGACCGGTGAACAAGGTTTAAATAACGAACTATTCACACTCGGCGTCGAAAGGGCCATCGCTTCAAAGAAGGACGAGATCGATACCGTCAATTGGGTGGGTGGCATTTTGAGCGAAGCGCAAATACCCGAAGCAGAAAAAGGGAAAATGCGGGCAAATCTGGACAAAAAGAAGAGCGCGGCTGCATCAAAGGAGTTACTCCGGGATATCCAGAAAGAGAAGAAAGCTAAATACGTGATGGTAAGTGATCTGCGAAAGCTAAGGAACAGAAAACGCAGGGCATTATCGGCGGATGAGAAAATGTCTTTGGGTAGACAGATCGAAGAAACAGAAAAAGATATCAGTGACAAGCGCGCGAGGATATTGAAGATGTACACAGAACTCATCAATCAAAACGCGGGAAGGCCTGAGGTCATAGAGCAAGTAAGGAGGGAAATGGCCTCGGAGATCGGTGAGATAGCCGGTATGATGAAAAAAGAGGAAGATTTCACCCCGGAGAGATTTACAAGCATCATTTTAAGCTTGGATGACAGGGTTTTGGTGGAAGATCTTTCGGAAGGAGGCAGGGATGCCTACGCTCTATTTTTAGAAAACTGGACAGAGTATATGGGGCAAAAACTGGGCATGTCCTATGAAAAAGACAAAGTGCCTGCAGAGCTTGAAGTAGGCAAAATGGACGTTTTCACGCAGCAAGTGACTATGCTTCTTTTGATGTATCCCGGCGCAGATGAAAACCTTAAGCGGCAGATAGAAAAAATATTGAAAGAGATCTCCGGATTCAAGCTTTTCGGAAATTGGGATAAAGAGGAAAAGGAATACACCCGGAAACCGATTTTTGACGTCATAGCCAGTATGATCCGTAGAAAAGATATCCCATCACTCCGCTTCCTTTGGGCGGGACTCCAGATCGCGGAAGCCGGGAAAATAAGCAAAGATGATCTTAAAGAAAATCTCAAAGATAGGGCTGACGCGGCGCTACTTTTAAACGCGCCTTTAACCTCTTTAAAAAGCAAGGTTGTAGATCCCAAACAAGATGTAAGAGAAAAAGCGTTCAATCTGCTGTTATCTATAGTTAATTTCTGGTTCGGAGACGGCGCTGATCGTGCGGTAGATGAATTGCTTGCTGAAATCATATCGAAAGAGACGCTTACCCCGGACGATATTAGCAGGATCCAGCGTGTGCTTGCTCAGGTAAGACTCATGCCTGTTATGTATGATAATCAGAGGCAGTTTATCGAATATCTGGTGGGGTTAAAAGAGGTGCCTTTGAACAAGAAATTGGAAGCCATCGATAAGTGCGGTCTTTCGCCCAGGGAGAAGCTTGAGGTCCTGATCTCCTTAATGGAAAAAGAAAAGTTCACGGGAGACGACCTTTATATCGCCCTTGATAACCTGAAAAAACGGACCGGCGAGGTCGAGCCGCAGGACCTGAAGGATCTTGAGAACAGTTTAACCAGGCTTCTAGAGGCTCTGCCCCCCGACAGGGATGCTCTTGTCAAGGGGATAGAAGTGATCAATGTTATTTCATCCAAAGCGACTAAGGAAATACCCATTGCCCACAAGGGTGTTTTTGAGACGTTAAGGCCCAGATTGGAAAAAGTTATGCTGGAAGAGATGAAGAAAAGCGAGAAGGCCGAGGTCGGACTTATGCTGGAAGAGATCGAACGCCAGGAAGCGATCGCGGCAAGGTTGGGGGAAATGGGTGAATACGGGCAAGCCCAGAAAATACTGGAAAAGGCGATCGAGCGTTTGAATGATGTGCTTAAAAAGAATATGGAATTAGCGCGAAAAGGAGAAGAGTTATATGCCAAAGACCAGGTCCTCAGGTTAGTAGACAAGGTTAATGTTCTTACCGGGAAGGTGACAGAGTTTTACAGAAGACAGGGTAAACATTACGAGGCGGAAATACTTGTTGTCAGGGGATACAGGCTCCTGGCCGAGTACGGGATAATCGTGGAAGGCCTGGCGGATGTTTCGGAATATACCCAGAAGGCCGAGGAAGCCCTGGTGAACGCGAACATGCTCAATCCCTACCAGCCGGAAGTCGCGCTGGAGATGATGAGGATAAAAGCTTTGAGTCTCAGGGTAGCGAGACGGGAGTTAGAAGAATCCGAAAAGTCTGTTAAAGAAGACGAAGAAAAAAAGGAAGAAATGGATTCTCAAATAGCGGCTTTGGATGAAGAGATAAACAAGGCAAAAAGTGATCTAGACCGCAAAAGAAGGATAAGAGATGCCGAGTTTGCCCTGAGGGAAGCCCAGGCGATAGCCGGTGACGAGCGCGCGGAGCAAAACATCCGCAGGCAGGAACTGGAAAAGGAAATGGAGCCTATAAAGGTCCCTGAAGATAAGAAAAGAGCCCTGGAGCGGGACAGGGCGGATGTTGAAGCCAGGCTGGACAAAGCGCGCAAGAAGAGAGACGCCTTAAAGAGTAGGGAAGTACACATACTTACTTATGAAAACGCGCCGATCGAAGAGGGGGCAGAATGGGCTTTTACGGTCTTGTCGAGGAGCGGGTATGACCGCGAAAAAGCGGAAGTAAAAGAAGCCATAGGATTTCTTGCTTCCCTGCCCGCCGGTTATGACGGCAGGATATTGAGCGGTATAGGCCTTATGAGGACAAGGGCGGGCGCTTTGAGTGGGAAAGACAGGCATCAACGGGACGCTTTTATAGATAACCTTATTCTTGATATTTATTTCAGGGGAGATAAAACGAAGATGCTCGAGGCGATAGATAGTATAGTAAAAGCCGCCGAAGAAGGGAAAACCGAGATAAACATATTCGGCGGGGATTTCAATGTGAACTTTGTCCTGGGATATATAGTGAATAAAATGAACCAGGTCATTAAAGAAGCTCCTGAAGAAGAAAAACAGAAACTGCAGAATGAACTTATCATCAAGCTGATAGACGCGCTGAAGAGGATCCGGAGGCTTGATATGCCTTTCCTTGAAGCGGATCTATTCTCCAAAGTTTATACACAGCTGGAAGCCGAAAAAGACGAGGATCTCAAAAAAGCCGACCAGTGGGATATGATGCTCAGGAGTCTTCAATTATTACTCCAGAAAAAAGGCCTGCCGGGAGACATCCGGACAGATAACGACCTGATGGAACTTATAATTGCCATGTTCGACAAATTAAGAAAGGATAAAAAGGAATGGGACAAGTTAGGCGAGCGCGACAAGACGGTGCTTGTAATGGATTTTAATATTGAAAGAGAGAGCGCGCCTGGCGAGATCGAATCTATTGTAGAAGAGAGAAAAGACACGGCAAGGCTTCCCATGTACCGAAGATTGGCTTCCTCCGGCGATATCGAGGAGAGGAAAGCGGGCATTATGGCTCTGGCTGAAATGGAAATGAAGAAAAGGGACCCGGATTATGATCTTGTAAGGGACCTGGCGGAAGAACTTGCGGAACTTGATTCCAAAGAAACCAAAGCGAAGTGGTATCTTGCCTTTGCTTATTTCAGGGGCGGGAATAGGTTAACATCCGACGGTAAAGAAGTCGCAGGTTATTCAAGGGAAAAAGCCAAAAAGCTTATGGACGAATATCTAAAGACCCCGGAACCGGCGGAGGAAGCCCGCAGGCTCATGGGTGACATATACAAGGTGGAACAAAACGACAGGTTCGGGACTAATGTCAACTCCGAAGGGAATAATCCGGAAGCCTATAAATATTATATGGGCGCCGTGGAGCACCTGGTTAAGAGGTACAGGGAAGAGAGAGCCAAGGGGAACGATAAAAAGGCCAGCATGTACCTTATCGAAGCGATAGGCAACCTGGACATGGCCGTCACGACAAACCCGAGGAGCGGCGCCGTACGGGTGAAAAGATCCAGATTGCTCATGGATATGGGCGAGAACGATCTTGCCAGTATGGACATAGAGACCGTTACGCGTATCAGGGATCTTAAGCCGGAAGAGAGACTTTTCGGGCTTATAGTTACAGAAGAAGACTTTAAGGAGGCGGACTTGATACAAGCGGACCTTGAGGGAAATAATGAAAAAGCGATAGATATATTGAAACCTAAGGGATGGTTTGCTTTCTTAAGGCGCGTTCCGGCGCGGGTAGCGGCAAGATTATCAGAAAGGTATGGCCGGCTTGGGGAAAAGAAATTGGCCGATAAATATAGAAAACTTGCGCTTAAAGCGGTCGAGAAACGTAAAGAAGAGATCGATACCGATATCTTGGATACTATGGCCGCAAGAAGGGAAGCTGAAGGGACTTATGAAAGCTTGACCGAAGCGATATCCTTGCGTGAGATGAGAAAAGGCCGGCCCGGCGTGAATGATGAAACCGAGAATAAGCGTATCGCCGGGCTTAAGATCAAGCTTGCGCGTGTTGAAGGTCCTATTTCCTTCTGGAAGAGAATAAGGTCCGCGGCCAGGCAGAAGGCGGCCCAGGAAGGCCGTGATGAAAGAAGGAAATTACTGAAGGAGGCGAGAGAAGCAGATGCCGAAAGGGCCGCGGAAATTGACGTTGCTTTTATGAATATCAATTACGAAGAGCTGGACCACCTGGAAGATCTTCAGGAGCAGTACGAAAACTACGCGAAAAAAGCCCGCTTCATGAAATTTATAAGCCGCAAACGCGAAGATGTAATGGACAAGATATTGGAGCTGCGGGCCGATAACACGGAGCTGGTTTACGCGAAATTCGAAAGGAATGAAGTCCCCATCGGGGATGTAGAGGTCTTTCTGGAAAACCTGGAAGAATATGCGCTTATTAAAGGGAGAAGCGTACCTGACAAATACAAAAAGGTGAGGGCTAATGCATTGGTCCAGAGGGGCAACCTGGCTTTTAAAGCAGGAAGGTATGCCGAGGCCCGTGATCTGTATAACGAGGCTATAGCGGAGGATCCCGCGAACTCAAAAGCGCATTTCGGGAAATATCAGGTCAGCAAGACGTTGAGCGACAATTGGACTAACCTTACCTTTACAGAGCAGGCGGCAGAAGCCCTTAAACAGGCGCTTAAGCTCGATCCTTCTTTGGACGGCGCCGAATTGCAATATTCAGGGGAACTTATCGGGATCTACCTGGATCAGCTTGGAGATGCCGCTTCCGCGGATGAAGTAAGGCAAGCGATGTTAGCACGCGCTTTAAAGGAAGAGGTCGAACCGTCCAAAACGGTGATAAGCAGGGAGAAAGACAAGGCAAGCGCGCTTGATGCGATGGTGCGGGAGCAGATGGAATATGACGAACTGAATAAGAGAATAAAGGAAAAAGAAAAAGAACTCGAAGCGATCACGAAAGGAGACAAAGATAAAAAAGGAGAGAGACCGGATTATGTCCGCCTGGAAGAAAGCATCAAGATAGACAAAACGGTCAGAGACAAAAAAGAGGCTTCCCTGGAATCGAACAGAGGTGCTTTTGAAAGGCTTGCCGGGGATATGAAGATGTTCAACCAGGTGATAGGTAACGCTCGGGGCATGCCGGCGGATGAGGGAATAGCGTACCTGGAAGCGTTTTATTATCTCCTCGGTATCAATCGTTTACTTGAAGACAGAAACATCCGCGACCGGATCGATCTTGCCCTGGCGGAAGCGTATAACAAGAAAGGTGGTTTCGGTGAAGCGCGCGAAAAGGTCGATCTTCTTATAAACACAACCGATATCCAAAGTATTATCTCAAGCATAGTATCAGATGATATTCCCGTTCCGGAAGGGTCACATCTCAAATTGGTCATCGAAGCCCTCATTCTCAGGGCCGGACTTTCACTTAAAACAGATAAACCGGAGAGATTCATGAGTGCTGTGTCGGACATGAACTCGGCTGTGCAGATCATCGCAATATATAATTTGATCTATGGTACAAAATTGAGTGTCGGTGAAGCGTATGCGAGGTTCAACGATATACTCACGGAAGCCCGGAAAGCCGATGTGTCCATAGCCGATAATACGGATATGAAGCGTAATATATTCGGTATATTTATGGCCCTTGCCCGTCTCGGTGATGACGGAAATGCCGCGAGTAACGTAATGCAGGTGGCTTTATCGAGACCCGGCGACAGGGATTCAGGTTCTTTTATAGTGGCTATGCTCGATGACAAGGGTGTCAGTGATATGATGAAGGAAAATATGATAAAGGGGCTTATCGACGACACAGTGAAGGAAGAGGAAAAGAAGGCATGGGTCAGGTCGATAGAAAGGATGCAGGATGTCCTTGGGTCCCTTAAAGAGTCGTATAACAAAGGTGTGAAAGCTGCGGCTATGATGGTCCTCGGTCTTATCGAGACGAGCAGAAGAAGGGCGAGACAGTTATTTAAAAAGGCTACCGCGCTGCAGGAAGAACTAAAGGAAGTTATTAGAAGGGGCAGGACGGCTGAATTTTACAGAAAGAGGGCGGAAAAAGCCTTCAGGGAGAGAAAATATAAAAGAGCCATAGCTAATTATGAAAAGGCCGTTTCGATGGACCCCGCGCTTAAGAAGGACGCCGTTCTTATGTTAGATCTGACCCGCTCATACCAAGGGGAAGCCGGGCGGTATAAAAGAGCGAGGAACAGGAGGAGAAATTTACCGAAACAGATGGAGATGCTGCAGAAGGCCCTGGAGACAGCACCTGATAACGAAAAGGCCGGGATAAGATCCGAGCTTATAGCGTCTTTAAGGGAATCCGCCGGGATCCGGATGAACAGGTACCGCTCAGCAAGGCCGTCCAGGAAACGCAGGGCCTTTCCGGCCCTAAGAAAGCAGATCTCGGAGCTGAATTATCAAATAGGCAGCCTGCACCGTGAGAACGGTGAGACCAAAGAAGCTGAAGACGCTTTCCGGTTGGCCTCTAAATATGATCCGCAGAACGCTAAGGCGAGGACCGCGCTCGCGGAAATGGTAAAAGAAAAGGAGGAAAAGGCAGAAGCGGGAATGACGGGTGTGGAACTTCTGGTAAAGTCCATGCAAAAGAGAAGAGAAGGAGATCACAAAAAAGCGATAGCGCTTCTTGAGGAAGCCGTTAAGAGGGATAAAGAACTCGAAGACACGGTCAAACCCGATAAAGAAGCGATAGATTCCGTTGACAGGGGCATAGACCGCATACTCGATCATGAGATATTCAAGAAGTTAACAGGGGAGATGGCAAAAGCTGAAGTGGAGGGGAAAGATGACAAGTATAAAGAAAAATTGCTCGACAAGTGGATGAATGAGCTTTCGGATGCATCAAAAAAGAGGGTAAGCGCGCGCAGGGCGATACTGGACAGGCATTTCATGGATAAAGAAGGCGACAGGTCGGATGAGGAAAAGAGGAAGAGATTTTTTGATATAGGGATGGACTTATTCAGAGAAGTCGGGGAGACCGAACCCAGTGTGCCGGCCGACAGGGATTCTTTCTTTAACCGGGCGCTGGTGGTAGCGCAAGAACTGTTAGAGCAAGGCAAGTTACGCAAGGCATATTATCTCGCCGATTTTGTCATGCGAAGGGATCCTGACGCAAAGAGAAGAGGAAGGGCCGCATTTCTTAAGGCGAGTTCATATATTAAGAGTGGCGATGATAAGGAAGGAAAAAACCTTGAAGAAGCGGAAAAATACTACGATGAAATAACAGATAAAAAGATGAGATCAGAGATCGCCCTGGGGATAGCCAATATGTATGCGGGGCGGAGCGGTGACCCCGATCTTTTAAAAGCAGAACAAGCGGTGTTGAGAGGAGATGCTATCAATTATTACAGGCGGGCTATTGAAGACGATCCTTCGAACATAGCGGCGCTGGACGCGTTCATGGCTTTTTATGGAAGGGACAAAGCAGATGAAATATTCGCGGATAAAAATCTCGAACGCCTTAAAAATGCCCTGAAAACGGCGGTGGATATGGCGTTTTTGAGTTCTGTTGCCAGGGCCGCACTAAGCGGAGCGCCGAGTCCTGAAAAACTTGGCACACTCCGGGACATCTTAGACCGTATAAGGGCGTTACTGACAGAGCCGGATATCGAGGAAAGGCCGTCCGATGCGGCAATTATAGATTTCCTGCGTAGCCTGACAAATTTACTGAAAGACACAAAGGCGAGGGTTTCCGATAAAGAAGGAATTGCGGAAGTTGACAAAATAATCGATGCTATGAGTGATATCAGAAGCAGCATCGAGAAAGATGATGTTTACCGTGAGAACACCGGAATAAATAACGTATTCACATTGTTGAACGCCCACTTGTATATGTACTCTGGCCGCGATGGGTCTGCGGAGATCGAAAAGGTCACTGTACAAACCGATGACGACAGGGCTGAAGTGATCTTTGCCCGTCTCAGGGGGATGCTAGCGCCCGATAAGCCGGATATTCAGGGAGCCGAGCTGGCGCTGAAGAGGTTGACTAAAGCAGATCCTGAGGCAACACCCCGCGCCAGGCGCCAGATCGCGGAAGCGCTGTTCATTGTCGCAACAAAAACAAAAGATATATCCGATACCGATAAAGCGGAATATCTTGAAAGAGCCCTCCAGCTTTGGCCTGAATTTAAAGACGCCCACAGGGAATTTGCCGGTCTTTTTGCTAAGACAGGCAACACGGAAAGAGAAGCATATCACCGTGGCCAGGTAAAAGCTATTGGAGACAGGATAATTATGCCACTCGCGATAGAGCCGAGCGGAATAGGGAAGGAACTGTTAAAGCATGGCGTAAAGGCACCTTTGCTAGAAAGGTCTCTTTACTTTGCCGTACCGCTGCTTGCTGTATTTTTGGCCGGCGGTATTGCGACATGGGGTCTCGGTGCTTTCGGTTTCTTTCTGCTTCCGCTCGGCCCTGTCTTTAATACGGGATTTGCCCTGGGCGCCGCCGTATTCATTCCTAGTTTTGTTAAGGCGCATAAAGAAGGAAAACCGGCAGCCATGGCTGTTTCAATTACCAGTGTAGCGTTGCCTCTTCTCTTTAGTCTGTCACCGCTTGTGTATATTGCTCTTGCGATAGCGGCGCACTCCGCGGTCAATCTCATCATTTTCGGCATCAACCGTTACGCGGGTGAGAAAGTATTAAGCTATGCCTCGGCGGAAAGGATAATCAGCCGCGAAACCGGTTTTCCGCAGGAAATAATGAGGCCCGCAGGGGTCCCCAGGATGAAGCCGGTCGTAGTCAGTGACAGTCTTGAGATCGCGGAAGAAAGGAAGATTGCCACGGTCGGAATATTGGATGTTGCCGATGAGGCATTGGCGGGATTCGGAGAGAAATATCTGGATATCAAGTTCATGCGGGTAACCAGTATGGAAGACCTGGAAAATGCGGAGGGTCCGCAGGTCCGTGTCTTCCTGGATCTCAGGGAAGGAATACCCATACAGGAAGCTGTCAAGATAGTGAGAGTCCAGTCTTTTGCCTTGAGATATCCGGGCCTGGCAAGACTGAACGAAGGTAGTATAGAAAAGCTCAAGACGGCTGCTTTAAGCGGGGCGGCTGAGATAATTTCGCAGAACATACCGAATGAAGTAAGGGAAAGCATTGATGATCTCTTTAGTGCCGGTTATATGGCCGGGGTAGCGCCCGAGAGAGAGCCGGCGGACGCTGAGGGGTGGACAAAAGAGAGCATAGTCGCGTTTAATGAGTTTTTGGAAGCGAGAGCGCAGGCGATAAAGACCGGCAAACCTGTCGATAGGGGTCCGGTTGAGAAAGTCATGGGCTACTTTGCCGGTATGGTCGATTTTATGCGAGGGAAGAGTGACGAGGTAAAAAGAGATATACTTGTAGAGCATGAGGGTGTCGCAAAGGCGCAGAATGTTGAAGCGGCGGTAATGGGGATATTCAGGGAATTCAGAAGAGGTGAACTCTTGCCCAAGACACCGCAGGCGATAGTTATTGACGCGAGAAACACGGAAGAATCAGGGTTTGACCTTAAAGCGATGCGTCCCGCTCTTGAAGCCTTTGCCGCCGATAAGCTGATAAAGGTGTGCGTGATCACGCGAGACGCCGTCCCGCCTGCCGAGATAAGAGAGCTTGCCGCAAAAGGTATTGTTACGCATATTGTCGCCGGTGAAGATGTTGCAATGCAGGGAATAGTGCAGGAAGTCCAAAACCGTCATAAGGAAGTGGCGACCGCGGATATTGCCGTAACCGCGGGAGAGTATCTAACGAAAGATATGACGGATTATATAGGTGAAAACCTGATGGAAAGTACCAGTTTCGTTGTAGTGGGCCGGGGAGTGGTTCCTGTTGATGCCGCAGGAAGGAGAATAAACCGCCTGATACCGTCGATGGCGGCAATGAACATCCTTAACAGGGCCAGGGATATAAATAAACGTCCCAGTGTTATGACGGTCGGCTGTTCGGAAGAGAACGAAACCGCGATATCCAACGTGCGGGAGGTGCTGGGCCGCATATTTGAACTCATAAAGATCAAGGCCATTGATATAAGCCGCGAGATCACATCGCGCATCGAAGCTCTCAGCGAAGTCGCGAGGGCACTGTAATATGTAGTAACACGTCAGCTAACCAAATGCCTACCAGCTACAGAGGCAGCTGACGAAAGAAGCGGGGAGGGCCGTGTAAGCCCTCCCCGTTTTTTTTATATATAATAGACGTATTAAAGGAATATACACCCTATAAGTGGGAAAGCAGTAGTTTGAAGCTAGAAAAGTAGCGGAGTAGCTAGGAATTAGAAGATAGAAATTAGTTGGGTCTGAAGCGCACTATAAGGGCCGTTAGCATCTTAGATAGGGCAAGAAATTGGGCATACAGATTTTCGAACTCGCTTTTACTGATCACGTTGGCTCTGTATAGAACAGTGATTATAGGGATACACTCGGAAACAGAGCCTTGAGATACTACGAAAGACTGCTTCTTTTCCCGGTTGCTTCTACGACCACTTCCCTCGGCTATATTGCAGGAAATGGACAAAGTCGCCCGTACAAGGTTATTCCCTATAGATCTTTGTAAATTGTAGGACATCTTGCTGAATATTGGGTATATTGATGAAGCGACATCTAAAGATACCTGGTACACGGTTAATCCCTCAAAGGCAAATTTCTTCATTGGGCGTCCTCCATACTAATTTCTATCTTCTAATTTCTAGCTTCTCCCTACACTTATAGACAACTCCTTCCCCTAAATTCTTGTAACTGGACGATTTAAGCCACTTTGTTTAGTTATAAAATAGTTAGTTATAACCATATTGACAAACACTGGTGGGGTGTGGTATGATGGTCAGAACGTTAAGGAAGCAGAAAGAAAGCGTCCGTATAATAACAAAAAGTATGCAGTTGTTTTACGAAGGAAAATGCAAGAAATTAGGATTTCAAAAGCTAGGATATACCTGATGTTAAGGTATAAAATAGGTAGAATGATATCATTGACTTGGGTATGAAAATGTGGTATCATTATATAGTAATTAGACGATAAAAAAGGCAGTTAGGGTTATTTATCGTCGGGAAAAACGACTTGGCAAAGAAGACTTGGCAGCAGCTTGGTAAATGACTTGGCAGACTTGGCGAAAAAGACTTGGCGAACAAAAACTTGGCAAAGAGGCTTGGCGAAAAATATGAAGACTTGGCGAAAAGAAGAAAATAGCTTGGGAAACAATATAAACGCTTGGCAAAAAGAAAGCACTCCTGGCAATCTTAACTCCACAAGCGATATACAGGGAATTTCTACATTCAGAAGGCGGCATTCCTTATTTTGTAAGGTTGTCGCTTTTACTGTTATTATAGCCTTTATAGTTTTTGATATCACATGGGCCCAGGGAGGCACCGCGCCCGTGTGGCAGCACGCCAAGCCGGAAAACATCGAAAGCCAGGTCAAAGGTCCTAATGGACTTACCGTTCCTTATGCCACAGGCACCGCCCAGGATGTTTACATAAACGGCAGCAAACAGACCATTATAAACATCCAGGACGCCCACGCTTCACTCGCAGCCCAGAAGTCCATAGTCAGCCTCTTAGATCATATGGTCGCCAACTATGATCTTAATCTTATCGCCGTAGAAGGTTCAGAAGGGTACATAGATACGTCTATCCTCAGAGCCTTCCCTGACGCCGAAGCCAGGAAACAAGCCGCCGAGTACCTGATGAAAGAAGGCCTCATGTCAGCGGGTGAGTTCTTCAGTATCGTGTCCGATGAAGACGTCGCCCTTTACGGTATCGAGTCCGACAAGCTCTACCAGGAAAACGTTACTTCTTTCAGGAACGTCATGGAAGAAAGAGCCCGCCTCGTGCAGAACGTAGAAGCGCTGGAAAGGGCCCTCAGGGCGCTTGAAGAGAAAGTCTACTCGAAGGAACTTAAGGACTTCCTGCTTAGATCCTACCTCCACAAGGAAAAAGGCCTCAGCTTCAGTGAATACTGGAAGCACGTCAAGGAGATCGCCAGGAAGAAAAAAATCGATTTTAATGGCTATAAGAATATCGACAAGCTCCTCACATCCCTCATGCTCGAGGAAAAGATAGACTTCTCGGGTGCCAATGACGAGAGACGCATACTTATAGACGAGCTTTCCAAGGTGCTCACCAAGTCGCAGATCGAGATGCTCGTGATGAAGTCACTTTCTTTTAAGATGGGCGAGATATCACAGGGAGCGTTCCACCAGTTCCTGATAGACCTTGCCCTACAGATGAATATCGCCTCGGAGCCCTTTGAGAATCTTATAATGTTCACCCGTTATATCACCGTATACGAGAGCATAGATATATTCGGCCTGTACCAGGACGTTGAAAAGGTGGAAAAAGCGGTAAGAGAGAAACTTTTCGCCAATAAAAATGAAAAAACGCTCTACGAGCTTCAGAAACAAGCCGCCATATTAAGGAAACTATATAGTATAGAACTCGCCAACGGAGATGTTGATTACCTTATAACAAGCAGGAAGGATATCAAAGCCGAGCCCTTTGCGTCCTTCATCAGAAGTAGCTACAAGAAGCACGGCCTCGTCTTAGAAGGAGATTACGACCTTACCTATATTATCGATAACATCGATCAGGCGGTCGAATTCTACCAAGTTGCCAAGCGAAGAGACGAGGCCATGCTTAAAAACACCATAGCCAGGATGAAGGATGAAGGCCAGAGCGTAGCCGCTCTTATTACAGGTGGTTTTCATACAGAAGGCCTTGTGGACATCATGAAGAGCAAGGGCCTGTCGTACCTGGTAGTGGTGCCTAAGTATGAGGACGAGAAAGAAAGGCCGTATGTTGCCGTTCTTACGGGTAAGACTCAAGGGTATGAAGAGCTGGTAAAGAAGGGTAAATACGAGCTTGCCGTGAGGCAGTATTATGCCGACGGCGATCCCAAGAGGTTTACGTTCAGCATGATACTTGCCGCGATGGGAGTCGAGGCGAAGGAACTCGCTGAAACGCTGGAAGTTTACGAGACGAATTACGCGAACCTGCAGGAATCTATGCCTGACGCAAGGGAGCGTATAAGGTCGGGCAAGATATGGGATATGGACAGCTTCCGTTTGGTCAGGAAACAGCTCACGCCGGCGGTGCAGGAAGCCCTTAGAAAGATATCACCGGATAAGCTTAACATGAACCGTGCTATCAGGACCGTGATAAACGCGAGAAAGGAAGAAATAGAGCTCCATCAGAAAAGGAGACCGGATGCTGATAGGCATGCGAAAGAAAAAGAAGAATTAAAGACGCTGCAGAGATTGATATACGGCGATGAAGAAGGGGCAAAACAGCCTTCGCCGGTAGGGACAGGGGGACCGTCGGATGGGGAAGAGGCCTCCGAGAAAAAGATAACCACCAATACCGCCAGAAGGATAGTCCGCAATATTATAAGGACATTCTTTCCCAGCGAAGAAATTCCGCAGATAAAGATCAACAAGAATCTAAGGGACCGGTTCTGCGAGTTCCAAGAAGCCGATGCGCGTCACGCGAATGGTGTCATTTTCATAAGCTCGGACGCTTTCGACAGTGAAGGGCGCCTGAAAGAAGAAGTAAAGCTTTTCGATATTCCGCATGAGACTTTTCACGCGATGCTTTCGGGCGATACCCAGGATAAGAACGCCGAGGAATTAGCTGCTATCTACCTTGCTCTGCTCAATATCATGACAAATCCCACTACCATAAGGGAGGCCAGGGCCAATCGTCATATCCAGAAGCTTTTCGAGTCCTACGGAATGAATATCAAAGGCGACCTGGAAATGCCCGCAGGCCTGGCAGTAGTAGAGGATTACAGGGACCTTGTCGCCGGGATAAACCAGATCGGCATGTATGAATTGATCAATATGCTGACCCGGACAAACCCCCGGTTTAGAGCGTTAAAGAAGAGCGATGAAAAGACAGCTACCGCGAAAGAGGCCGCCAGGATTATAAGCGCCCAGAAAAAGATACTGACTCCGTTAAACGAACTTACAAAGACCGGGACCGAACGCCAGCAATTTCTTAATAATCCCTATTGGTATGCCAAACGTGTAAAAAAGCTGAAAAGAAAGATCGGCAAAGACGTAACTGAAAGAAAAGGCTTTTTAAGCCTTTTAGGCGTAGGCGACGATACAGCGGCCGACAGGTATGACAGCCTTGTTACGAACGTGCCGGAAGTATCGACCGAAGATGAGGGAGCCCTTGGGCTTCTGACCATCAATAAGGACAGGATCGCCCGCAGGAAAGAGATAATATTGGAGCATGGCTTTGACGTAACCATTCCCGCTTTGAGGAAGACGGAAGACGATCTTGAGGCAATGTTGGCCGCAAAGTCGGAAGATGAGAAAGCGGAGAAGGAAGCCGCAAAGCCGGCAGAAAAGAAAGCGGCGAAAAAGGTGGCAAAAAAGAAGAAGGCTGCGAAGAAGGTGGCAAAGAAGGAAGCGGAACCAGCGGCAGCGGCATCAGCGTCGACGGCACCAGAGGCGGCGGCACCAGAAGCAGCGGAACCAAAAGTTGCAAAGAAAGCGGCAAAGAAGGCGGCTGCAAAGAAGAAGGCTGCGAAGAAGGCAGAACCAAAGGCGGCTGCACCAGAGGCAGCGGCGCCAAAAGCAGCAAAGAAGAAGGCTGCAAAGAAATCAAAGGCTCCTGCAGCGATGCCTTCCCTGTTCAGTACAGTAGGTTTTGGCACAGTAGGTTCAGTAAGTACTCCCAAAAAGAAAAAGACCGAGCGGGAAAAGAAAGCCGATTATCTTGTTTCTTTAAGACTGATGGAAGAGAAAGATTCGATAGATGAAGCTATTGACGAAGCCCCCGATTATAGAAGGGACCTTTTAAGAAACCTTATCAATAATGATGACCTCAAACTGAGGGAGCTGAAGACAAGAGGAAAATTCCTGCAGGATAAAGGTATCAATATAATTACCGGTGCGCAGCTGCTTGACGTTGATTCAAAGACCCTTAGAGACAGACACAAGTATTTGACATCAAAGGATGTCGGCCTTTCCGGCAGTGAAGATCGTTTCTATATGGTTATGCTCCAGGAAAAGAACGACGTGTCGGAAAAGGTAAAGTTCCTTAAAGATCACGGCATGGATGTCACCGTCGAAAACCTTTTAAAGAGCAAGGCTGAGCTCGAAGCAGCCATACCGCTTCCCGAGAAAAAAGCGAATTACCTCGTTTCTTTAGGCCTTTTGAACGGTGAGAAGCCTTATAAGGATGCGTTGAAAGAGGTGACACCCGCGCGTTTAAAGACAATACTGACCAGGATCGTGAATGACGACAATTTAACACTGGAAGACCTGAAAGCGAGAGCTGAATACCTGCAGAAAAGAGATATAGAGATAAACGCCCAGTCGGTGGAGCTGCTTGAGTTATCACTTGATGAGCTTAAGAAGAGATATGATTTCCTAAACCTTAAGTGCCTGGTTTCCAGCGATGAAAAGGATTTTGTGAAGCTGTTGAAGACCCAAAAAGAGACCGTGGAGGAGAAATACAAGATCCTCAAGAGGCACTTGATCCCCGTAACTGTCGCCAACCTACTGAAGAGCAAGAAAGCCATCGAAAAACTTATACCTCTTTCAGGACAGAAAGCCGATTATCTCGCGTCACTGGGTCTTATAGATGCCGAAAAAATGCTTTCAGAAGCCATTAGTGAAAAAGAACCCGAAGAAGTCAGGAAAGCCATCAATTTCATAGTTTTCAATAAGGATCTCAGTCTCAAAGACCTGCAAGCAAGGGCTAAGAAACTGCAGGACGCGGGGATAGAGATAAACGACAATACGGTATTTTTACTTACAAAAGATATCGATTTTCTGACGGAAAAGATCAAGATATTGACAGAGGATGCCGGACTTACAGGTAAGGAAGACGGGTTTGTCGAGCTTCTGTCTATCAGGAACAGCGCGCTTGACGAAAGATGCAAGCTCCTGAAAAGGCACGGCCTTGACGTGACGGTCGAAAACCTGAAGAAGAACATGGACGAGCTGAAGTCCATGGTCGATCTTCCGGGCCAGAAAGCCGACATACTCGCGAGGTATGGACTTATAGATAAGAACCTGCCGATAGAAGAAGCCCTTGAAGCCCTCAAGAAGAAGAGAAGGCCGAAAGCGCTGCAGGATCTTTTAAGAGACCTCATTTATAACGATGATATCAGCGTAGAGCAGCTGAATCAGCGGCTTGGCCACCTGCAGATGAAGAACATAAAGATAAATTCCAAGACCGCGCATCTGCTGGGCCTGGATTTCCATACCCTTTTCGAGAGGAGTTATTTCCTCGAGAAAACAGCGGGATTCAAGTCTGAAGAAGTGGATTTTACGCCGCTTTTGGACGTCGCCAAAGAAGAGCTTGAGAAAAGATATAATTTTCTGAAAAGGTACAACCTGCCGGTTACCGCGGAAAACATGCTGAAAAGCATGGATGACCTTCGTTCCATGATACCTCTCTGGGGCAAGAAGGCGGATTACCTGGCGTCTCTGGGCCTCTTGAGCGAGACAGGAACGGTCGATGACGCTATCGACAAAGCGCCCGAAGCCATAAGGGACGTCCTGAAGGGGATCGTTTACGAAGACGAACTCAGCCTCGAGGACCTCAAGGAAAGAGCGGAATTTTTAAAAGAAAAGAACATCGCGATAAACGCCGATACGGCGCCGCTTCTCACGGAAGGGCTCGATACCCTTAAAGAAAGATACGATTTCCTCACGGGAGATGAATTGCAGATCAGGCCTGAAGAAAAGGAATTCCCGGCTTTGATGAAAACCCCGAAAGAAGAGATCGCCATGAGGCGCGATATACTGAAGAATTACGAGCTCCCGGTTACCGCGGCCAATCTTGCCAAGGACGAGGATGGGATCAGGCAGATAAAGACCGAAGCCGGCAAGAAAGCGGATTATCTCGCGTACCTGGGGCTGGACCCGAAGAGCGGATATCTCACCCAGTTTCGAACGAATTTCAGGAATAAGAAGATGCCCATCCGGGAAGCGGTAGACGCCATATCTTCAAAGCATTACAGGAAGCTGTTCAAGAGGATCATCTACAGCGCCGACATACAGCTCTCGAGCCTGAACGGCAAGGCCAGGTTCATGCAGGAGAAGGGAATAACGCTCAATGTAAATACACTGTTCCTGCTCACGGTGAATTACGCGTCGCTGGAAGGCAATTACGGTTTTCTCACAGAAGAGGCCAAAGTGAAGACAAGCGAAAAGGGTTTTGCGACGCTTCTGGCTATCCCGGAGGCCGAACTGCATAAAAGGCTCGGATTCTTGCAGAGATACAAGCTTCCGGTGAACGCCGCCAACCTGGGCAAGACACTGGCGAAACTCGAGCACATGAAACCTCTCTGGGGCAAGAAAGCCGATTACCTTGCGTCTTTGGGCCTCATGGATAAAGTAAAACCCATAAGCGAAGCCCTCGGTGAAGTCGACAGGAAATACGCAAAATATTTGGCAAAAGTTATCCTCAACGACCGTATCAGCCTGGAAGAACTCGAGAAGAGAGCCGAAAACATTAGGAGCAAGAATATTGAAATAACCCCGGATACGGCGGTCCTCCTTGTGGTAGACTTCTGGGTCCTTAATAAAAGGTACGAGCTTCTCACGAACGTGGCCGGTTTATCACCGGATCAGGAAGGATTTAAAAGACTTTTGAGCCTGCCGCACGCTGTGATATTGAAAAGGCTGAATATCCTCAAAAAATACGGGGTTGAACTGACGCCTGAATATTTCATAAAGAGCTTAAGAGAGATCATACATTTATTCCCACTGGAAGCCCAGAAAAGGGTCTATTTCGCTTCTTTAGGCCTTATCGGCAGCGACCTTCTCAAATCCCTTGCCGAGGTCATAGGAGAAGCTCCCGGGTGGGTCAAGGAGTTCTTCGAAAGGCATATCGCTGACGATTCGATCACGCTGAAATATATCAAGAAAAGGATAAAATTCCTGCGGCGCAAGGGTTTCGATATAAGGCGCAGGAGAGTCGCTTCTTTCATGTCCCTGTTCCCGGGGATGTACCCCGCGATGACCGACCTTGAGATAAAGGTCAAGTTCCTGGAAAACCTGGGCATCCAGCTGGATTCAAGATCGTTCCCGCTCCTTTTTATCAGCCTTAAAGACCTGTACAAGAGCCGTAATGCTATCATCGAGAGCGGGCTCGAGATGACCGCTAAGAACCTTAAAAAGGTCAGGGCGCCTCACAGGAGCCGCGCCGAGGTCCTGGCCAGGTTAAGGCGCGTTAGAACCGAGCGCAAGAATGACGATTTCGATCGCATATTAGGCGAGAAGGAGGCCGCAGAAGAAGGACTTCGTGCCCAGCTTTCCACGCTTCGGGAGCGGTTGGTCAGGGAACAAACACGCGCCAAGGAATTGGCCGAGTCCGCCGGCAGAGGCATCACGCATCACGAAAAAGATCACCTGCGCGCGCAAGACATGGTAGACGCTCTCAAGACCCATATCGCGAACACTAAAAAGGAACTGGAAGAAACGCAGAAAGGCAGGGAAAAATTCTATCGTGAACAGGGCATAAAAAGCAGGCTTGAAAAAGAGACGGGAAAAGTGACGCCCACCAGGGACGGCTTGTTCGCGAACCTGATCCCGGAACACATGAATTGGCTGAAGAATATGCACCGGATCGCGGGCGGCGCTTACAGATTAATAGCTAAACCGGAAGAAGTCATAGTGACATCCATAAAGAAGGAAAGCGAAGAAGGCCAGGCCGGTGAACCGGAAGAAACCGAAATTTTCGAAGGCACATCCATACCCGTGGCGAAAGGAATATTCACCCAGGTGGTCGACCGCCTGGAAAGCCTGAAAAGGTATATAGCCGGTGAAGCCGTCCAGAGGCCCGCCGCGGAAGCAGAAACAAAAGAAGTCAAAAAGATGGTAGAGGACAATGAGAGATTTTACGCGAATGTCGTTTCCAGGTTCGATGTCTGGGCAGAACTGAAAAAGGTGGAAAAAGGCAGGGACCCCCTGGTCACGGAAGCGGCCGATGAGCTGGTCAGGATAGCCTGTGAGGAGCTTTCCAGGCATCTGTCGGAAGCTTATGGGCTCAAAGGGATCGAGTGGCTTACAAGCGAGCCCATACCTTTCCTTGAGCACCTTGTGATCAAGATCATCGACGAGAAAAGGGAAAGGAAACTTACCCCCGAAGAGAAAGCCGACATAAGGATGCGTATCGATACCAGGATGTGGGAGCTTTTCACCACAAGAAGGAAAGAGTTCACCGATCAGATCAGGAAGCTTTTTTCTGACCATAGAAAGGACGATCCTTTCATGAGAGACTTTGTCCTGCACACGGTCCTTAAAGAGAAGATGATCGACCACAAGGCCCTGTCAAAGGACCAGGAAAGGCAGCTTACGGGCCTTTCCGCGCACCTCCAGGAGATCTTGGCGGAATACCTCACGGCGTATTACGAAAAACATTACCTGGACGCCAAACTGATGCAGCTTAAACAGCTTGAGGATGGAGGCGTAGAAGCCAGGGAGAAAGAGATAGACAAGCTTACGAAAGAACTGGATAGGCTGGAAACGGAAAAGACGAAGATCTCGCGTCTTATCGCGCAGATAGAAGATTACAGGGATCGGAAGATGAGTGCCGAGGAAGAGATCGGAAGGCTCAAAGCCATGGAATCCGGTGAGATCACAGAGGAAAGGCGTTCCGAGATCCAGGCCCGCAAGGGGGAACTGGCCGCCGAGATCAGGACGCTCGCGGGCAGGCTGGAACGGGCGGAAGCTTCACTGAATACGGACCTGGCAGCGGTAAAAACCGATAAGCTGAGAGAAGCCCGGGAGAAAGCCAAGGAAAAAGAGTCGGAAACAGAAAGCAGGATGGCCCAGGCCAAAAGGGCGGTAAGGGAAGCCGAATCGGGACTTGAGAAGATGCGCAGAGAGCAGGAAGCCCTGGAGAGGGCCGGGGGCGTAGCGGCTGATGTAGCCGTGGCTGTTACCGAGAGGCAGTACAGGGCCCAACTGGCGATCGAACAAGCGAAAGACGAGCTTAGAAGGGCGGAAGTCGATGAAAAGATCGAAGCTTTGCAGCTTGATATAGATGTCGTTTCTTCCCAGATAGCCGAGCTGAAGATGGAGAGCATGAGGCTTCTCCGGAACATAGATTCGCAGATATCCCCGTCGGCGTTGGAGGAAAAGATAAAGGGCGTGGCAGGTAAGAGGGCCGAAACCAGGGCCGAACTTAACGCGGTGAACCCGGAAGAGACCACGAGCCTCGCGGCGCTGCTGAAAAAAATAGACGATTATTCCAAGGAACTGTCCGGGCTGGAGAAGGAGAAGAAAAAAGGCGAAAGAATGAAGGCGGATATCCGCAGCAGGGCCGCCAGGACAGAAAAAGAGCTGGCCGAACTCGATCATAGAATAGAGGAAGCTAAGCAGAATCTTATAGAGTTCGTACACAGTAATTTCGAGCCGGAATTTTACCGCATAAGGGAAGAGGACGAAGAAAGCGAATGGGAAGACGTAAGCCCGGCGCCGGACATCATGAGGAGCTTGCTGGATATATGGAAAAACGAGGCGCTCGACGCTATCAAAAGTAAGCAGGGTGAGATAGACCCCGAGGGGAAGGTCGAAAAAATGTTCGCGGAACTCGGTGAAGGCGAAAAGGTGTTCGCCCTCAGGGCCGAAGGCAACAGGTTCCATGCGGATGAAGTGGCGAATGCCGATGATGCCTGGAGACTGCTGGTAAACAAAGTTTTCAGTAAAATGCTCTGGCAGGAAAAAGGCGAAGTACGGTTCTATCGCGCCAAGAGCGGCGAGGAAATTGTAAATGCTTTTTCTTTCACTAGAGATAACATTTGGGCCCCGGAGCTTCTTGAGGGGATAAAGGATGTCAGCCCCGGCACCCCCATGATCAAAGGATTGAAGGATACCGCGGAAAGATGGAGTTCCGAGATCACGCATGGCGAGACATGGAACGATATCGATCCCACCGGTGACGTCAAGGGTATGTTCAGGGAGATAAAAGCCGACGAAAAGGTAGTAGCCAGGATAGAGGGCGATGGACCGAGCGAGCTCGTGGATGTGGTGAGCGTAGAAGCCGCCCAGCGTCTGTTGCTGCTGACGGCGGGAAGAAAGGCCAATTTAGGAGAGCACCATAAGATCACATTTTACCGCGTGAGAAAAGAAAAGAAGATGAAACTGGATTCCATCGATGATATCAGGAATATATTCGGGGAAAACAGGATCAAGGACGTATATGCCAGGACACCGGACGGCGAGACAGTGGAAGTGGTGATCGCGGAACAAATACCGGCGCTTCTGGGGATAAAAGGAGTGAGATTTTATTACATCAGGGAGGACGGAAAAACAACTAACGACCTGACCCCGGTCGAAGCCGAAAAGGCCCTTAAAGAAAAGGAACTGGTAGAGAAAGAAAAGACATTTGTAGTAATAAACGGGGAAAAGAAAGAAGTAAAATCCGCGAGAGGAGCTGCCACGCTTCTGGCGACAGGAGGAGCAAGATCTCTTTACGTTGGAGAAGAAGAAGATCTGCTGGAGGATGAAAAAATAGTAGCCGCAATAAAGGACGAAAAGAACAAAGTAACGTCCGCGGAGGCCGCCGCCGAGTTTCTGGTCAAGGCGGCCCTGAAAGAAAAAGGCGAAGGCAAGATCAAGAGAATATATGTCAAAATGCCCGACGGCGACCAGGTGGAAGTGGTGAGTAGGAAACATGCCGCCGAACTCCTGAAGAGAAAGGAAGTCAAGTTCTATTGCGTCAGGAAGGAAACGATCCTGACCCCGGTTGAATTCAAAAAGCATTTAGATAGAGAAGGGTCTGTCAAATACAGCGAAATGTACGCTGTGGTAAACGGTGAAAAGAAACAGATAGGATCCGAGAAAGAATTTTACAAGTTCCTGGCAATGGAAGGGACGAGATTCGGACGCGAAGAGTGGCTGCCGTCCGAACAGATCGAGGAGGCCCTGAAAGAAAAAAGCGAAAATAAGATCAAGAAAGTATATGCCGGGATGCCCGGCGGCGATCAGGTGGAAGTAGTGAGCATGGAACAGGTCCCCGGGCTTTTGAAGAGAGAAGGAGTGGAATTCTATTGCGTCAAGGACGAAAGAGTATTTGTTGTAATGGGGGAGCGGGCCGAAAGGCTGAAATTTTCTCGCCGGGGCCACGTCGATGTGAGGCTGGAAACCCTGCCCAAGGTCATAGAGGCGTTAAGAAGCATGGATCCGGGGGAGGCAGTATTCGTAAAGATCGACGGAAAAGAACGCACCGTCAGGTCCGAGAGGCAAGCCAGAGAGCTTTATAAACAGGCGCTTTACGCCGGCAGGAGATTCTACATTTTAAGGAACGCAAGAGACGACAGGGCAAGAGACGCCGAGGCAAAAGGTGGACAACGTGCGGGAAGACTGAGAACCCTCAGGGAAGTCGAAAAAGCGTTCCAGACCCTGCGAGAGGGCGAAGAAATCGTAATGACTACGGATAAGAAAAGTACCAAGGAGATAAAGGTCAAGTCCGACAAACACGCCGAGGCCCTTTATCAGCAGTCCGAACTTTACCGGGCGAAGTTCTACCTGGTAAGGGGCAGCAAAAAGATCAGACTTAAGACCCTTGACGACGTCAAAAAAGCGTTCCAGACCCTGCAAGAGGGCGAAGAGATCGTAATGACCAAAGATAAGCAAGGTACCCAGGAGATAACGGTCAAGTCCGACAAACACGCCGAAGCCCTCTATGCGCAGGTCGAACTCTACCGGGCGAAGTTCTACCTGGTGAGGGGCAGCAAAAAGGTAAGACTTGAGACCCTTGACGATGTCAAGAGAGCGCTCAGGAAACTGAAAACGGACGAGAAAGTGGTCGTTGTCTCGAATAGCAAGGAGAAGAAGCTGAAATCGCCCGGGCACGCCAGGTTTCTCCTGGACAAGCCGAAATTTTATCATAGAAAAGAAAAAGTTGAAGTACTTAAGAATCTCGGCGAAGTGATGAGAGAAGGTGCCGCACTTAAAGGAGATGAAGAGATATTTGTTATCATTAACGGCGAAGAAGTAAAAGTCGAAGGCATGGATCATGCCATAGAACTCTGGAGGAAGGGGCCGGAAGGATCCCAGGTTATCGGCGAGAGAACTGGTTTGTGGAACAGGATATTAGGAAGAGACGGGAGGACGGCGGTTCTCAACGGGGCTAGTTCCGTTCTCATGACCCTGGTCACACTCGGAGCAGTTCTCTCCGCGGTGACAGGAGCGGTTGGTTGCGTAGGTAACGTGAATTTGGCGCCGCACCTGGAAGGACAGGCATACCAGCCGCTGACAGTAGACGAGGCAAGACAGCCTGACCTGGTATTCAGCGCGCCGGAACCGGACGCGGCCGCGGTGCCGGCAGCGGTTGTAACCCCGGTAGCGCCGGCGGAAGAAACTCCTTTCAGCCCGCGCGCGCCGACGGAAGATCTTTTGCGGATAACCGGGATAAAAGGAAGGTTCGGTCTTTATGAGAACGTGTATCAGGACGTATATTTGATGACACTGGTCAACGATAGGCCGTATGCGCCGAGAGTCCGTTGTTACAACGAACTGCCTACTGAAGACGTTACTTATTACTTCATGGACGGCAACACGGAAGTAAAGGTAGACCCCGCGGATGAAAGCATGAGGAGCAGGTTCGCTAGAGTCACCCACATGAGGGACAGATCAGGTAACGTGTATCAAATACATCGGCAGCAGGTCGAACAGAGGGGCCGGGAGAGGACAAGCCGCATAGCCAGGCTCCGCCTGGTTGTTCTTGATGAAGCGAGGCAGAACATTGAAAGAAGGGCCGAAGGTTGGCCGGAAGTGATGAAGCTCGCGGGAAAAGGATATCTTTTCCTGACCGGTCAGCCTCTTGAGTTTCATCTCGTAAGAGACGGCAGGAGAGTAAGGCAGCTTGATTATTTTAGTGAAGTTGAAAGCGCGATAAGGGCGCTTGGAAGGAACGAGAGCATAGAAACCGTAGTCAGCATCCACGGCGACACGGTCAATGTGAGGAGCTGGAAAGCCGCCCAGAGGACTTACAGAAGGTACAATGGACATAAAGACGCGTTTTTAAACGAAGCAAGAACCCTGGCAGAGCAGGGAAGATACTATGACGCCGCTGCCAGGATGAGGGACAGCGTGGCAGCGCTTATCAGAGAAACGGCAGTTTCCGCTGCCGACACTTCACCGACAGGCCTTGCCAAACTCATTGCTATAAGCAACGATGCAAGAGAAGACTGGTATACGCAGCTTGAAAGAGTTTCCCGTCCGGTAAGGGATTCCCGTACTGACGCGTCGGTTTCTTTGGGCGTGGACACGAACTGGGCGATATCCAGGGATACCGATGTCAGATTTGGTGGTGACTCACCGTCGGCCTTCTGGGGAGCCGGCATTACCATACAGGGGGTCAGTAACCCGGTCAAGTGGGACGTGGTCGGCCAGGGGCTTTCCGCCGCGGACAGGGCCACGTACGAGGCAAGGAGCCGCCTGGTAGACAGGACGCTCCGGACCATGACCACGTACGGTTACTGGGCAGAATCTTTTGCCAGCATAAGAGACCTTGAAGCCAGGATCACAGAGCTTAATGAGGCAAGAGAGGGCGTCCGCCAGGGCCGTGTCGACGCTGACGCTGCTGAAATAGCCATGGAGATATCCAGGACCCGGGACGAGATAATGGTAGAGAGGGAAAGGATGGCGGAGCTCGTCATTGAACTGAGTAACCTTACGGATGTCCCGACTGAATATTTCGAAGGTATGGAACCACAGGATGTGAACCTTGATGAAATACTTAACATACTCGAAGAGCAGGGAATAGAGAGAGGCATCCTTCAGTCTCTCTTTGAAGAAAGAGCCGATCTTGAATGGGCCGGGCACAAGACGAGAGAAGCCGACCACGGCAGGGCAAGAGTAAAGACATTCGGTATAAAGCTCGGTTTTCCGATACCGATAAGATTTATCTTTTCAGCCAGGAGGGCCTCACAGCTCACGAAAGACATGGCCAGGCTTATCATGAGAAGAGAGACGATGGAAAGCGCGGCCGCCTCGGCAGATGCTGCCGAACAGAAAGTCATATATGAAGAACTTATCAATATATTCACGAACTACCTCGCGAGTGTGGACGGAATTGCGATCGAAATGGAGGAAGCGGTCAGAGAAGCCAGGGAAAGGGAAAGGAACGGAGAAATAACATACAGGGCCTATCACGGCTTGAGGGTCGACCTTGATTACGTGAAGTCCTTACAACGCCACGTTTCCGGCGAAGTGGAAGGGATTATCAGGAGATACAGGGTGCAGCTGGAAAATATAAACATACTTCCGGAAATCGCGCGCGCGCCCGCAAGAGAGATCGCGACGGTAGAGGAAGTAACGCCCCAGATCATAATAGAAAGAAGCGCCCAGCACTCGCGGCAGGTAGGGCGGCAAAGGGTCGCGGAAGTCGAAAGGCGCATAGCCGAGCAGGCCAGAAGGGAAGGCGAGGAAAAACACAGGCTCGCTTTTGAAGGCGCGTTCTCGATCGGAACGACGCCGGCCGGGACAGCACGGGGAATAACCGCTTCAGCCGGCGGCACTCTTGTTGTAAGGACCGGACTTGGCGAAAGAAAGGAGATAGCCAGGTTGGCTGTTGAAAGGCAGACCCAGAAAGAAGCCTTGCTCAGGGAAACGGAAAATGCCGAGAATATCAAGGCATACACTTATCTTTTACAGGCACAGGCGGATGCGGAATATGCCAGGACGAGAGTCGAGCTTTGCGAGCAATTGGCCCGTTCAACGCGGGACCCGAACGTCCAGGGCCAGCTTATCAGGGCCAGAAGCGAATTGGCGAAAAACGAAAGATATCTTGCGGAACAAAGAAGGCAGGTGTTCAGGTCGGCGGAAATAGATCCAGCGGGAGTAAGGCGGGTAGCGCCTTTAGCGGATGAAGTTATCGCGAACCTGCCGGTCGATCCGCGGAGACGCTTGCGCATAATGGAAGCCGCCGTGGACCAGGCCAAAATGCTGGTGAAATTGAGCAGGGCTTTTGGTGATGAGATAGCGCTGCCTCTTGCATACAGTTTCACACGTATTGAAGGAGAGAGGACAAGCGCCGAACTCCACAATTTTATAGTCGGATTGGGCGGAGAGCTTTGCGAGCAGTTCCAGAGAGGGAGCATCACAAAGGCCGAGGCCAATCGTATACAGGAAAGATGGCGCGGCCTGCTCCAGAGAGAGGAAGGCCGGATACAAGCGGCGGAAGCCGCGGCCGTAGCCGAACTCAGGGCGCTTATCGAGGAGAAAGCGCGCCTGGTAGTAGAAGAACGCACCCTTACTGAAGAACTGGGCAGGTACAGTGAAAGGATGCGCACGGAAGGCGACACGTCGCTTTCAAGGACAAGAGAAATCTGGCTGCAGGTCTCCTTAGCGGACCTCAGGGCCAGCGCCGCCCGTGTCGATTTCGCGATCCAGAGAGCGCGCCTGAAAGTAAAGATGACCGGCGGAACCGAATCCGTCAGTGTTCTCGCGAGAGCGGACACTATAGCCCGCGCGCTGGACACGCTCGCGATGGAAACATACCGTGAAATGGGCCTTACCAGTCTCCCGCTTTACGAGCACAGGCAGGGCTTTGACCTTGATCTGCTGGATTCCGCGAACATGCACGAGGTCGCGCTTGTCGCTACCCTTATACTCCAGATAGACCAGATATGGACAAATTTCGAGCAGTATCACGTATGGAACGAAACTACGCAGACATGGGATCCGATAACCACTGATCCGTTCGATCCGGGCCTTGATGACATGCTCCAGTCAGAAGTGGATATGGTCCAGGCTTCCGTAAAAGAGGATATCATCGACGAAGCCACGGATTCGCAATGGACCCTTACGATGGATCTGCGGTTTAGATGGGATCCCCGCGGGGGACACATCTCCAGAGCGATGGCGGCAGAGAGAAGGGCGGACCAGGCCGAAATAGAAAGTTCCCGCCGTGATGCGAGGATAGAACTTTTAAGACAGGACGTCCTGCGAAGAAGGGGCGCGGTCGAGATCGCCCAGCTTGAACAGATGATAGAAGCCCTGAACGGCGAGATGGAAAGAGCGGAAGCGAGACTTGCGTACGCCAGGAACAGGGCCGCCGCCCAGGAAGGGATAAGAGGGCTCAGGGAGCTGAAAACCAGAATAGAAAGGGAACTGACAAGCAGAAGGCATGAACATAGAAGGATAACTTCCCAGGTGATGGCCCGCATGGGATATGTGGGAGACCTCTGGGCGCATACAGAGCCCGGCAGGATCCCCGCGGACGTATCGGGTGAAGAGAAATTGGATTTTGCAAGACTTGCCGCGGCAGACCTTGACGACGCGCAGATCGAAAGGATATGGAACGCGATAGAAGAAGGCGATCCGTCACTGAAAGAACTCAGGGCCAGGGTAAAAGCGGCCGCCGCCAGGGCGCATGTCCCGGTGACTTTCTGGCAAAAACTCTTGCAGCCGCACGTCTACTTTTCGCTTGCGGGCGTGTCTTTCGGCGATATCCCGACCTTTGACACGGACCTGGCCGAAGGCCAGGATTATTTTTACGGACCGATCCTCGGTATCTCATGGCAGATCGTCAATCCGAGAGAAGCCGCCGATAACGCTCAGAGATGGCTGGCCCACATGGCACGCCAGGCCGAGCTGGACGATGAAAGAGCCGACCTTAGAAGGACGGTGATCTCAAAGATAGAGATGCTTTCTCTTGCGGCGGAAAGGATCAGGGGAGCCGAGGCCGCGCGGGCCATACTTGAAGGAAGATTAAGAGGCCTGGATACGAGCATAGAAGAAATGGACGTGTTTGTCGTCCGCGATGTAACAGAAATGATCGGTGAGAACAACAGGACGTATCGTAACGCGGCTTTTGATTATATATTCAGGCTGGAAGAACTCAAACTACTTGGTGTTGACATTACAAAACTTCCCAGGGAAGCAGCAGAAGCCGGAGAGGCTGCCGCAACCGTGGAGGAAGAGATCGAACTTCCCGTTCCGGCAACGGATATCGTATACACACCGGGCTCCGAGGCCGAATTAACTGATAATGATCTTGTCACGAGGATCATCTCAGCGCTTGGATTAAACGACATGGACCTCAGGATGATCTCCGAGGATGAGGCAATCAGGCTCGAGAGATGCCGGGACCTGCTTGAGCATATCGCCAATCTCAGGGGTTTGACCACTGATGAGGCTGTCGCGTATTTCGAAAGCGTTATCAGGTGGAACGGTGCCATAGAGGCTGAAGGTATTGGCAACAAACAGATCCCGCAATTCTTTGCTACATATATATATCCCGCGATGTCCATAGATACAGCCGGCAGGATCAATGATCCGGAAAAAGGAACGAATCCGAATCTTTTTGCCCGTATAGGCCTGGCTCTTTTCCTGCAGGATTACGAAGATTTTATTTTCGAGTCCAGGGGATTCGAGGGAGACGAAGGCCGCCGGACCGCGAATGAGATCGTGGCAGGGGTCTTGGGCGAGATCGTAGAAAAGATAATGACGGGACGCTCAAACTGGCCGAACTGGGTCGCTGAAATGCAGGCGAAGATACAGCAGCTTGGACTCAGGATCCAGCCGGGTGAGAGGGAAAGAGCGGAGCGTTCAGTCGTCCCGTCAACAAGCAAAGCTGCCGGAAGGAATATAAGGCTTTCCCGGCCGAGAAGGGCGCTGGACCAGTCCGCTGTTGACGTTTTCTATCATTTCATGACAACGAGGAGACTGAGTTCGGGCCAGGTGAGAGCCCTTGAGCCCCTCATGGAAAGACTTTTGCCGCTGTTAGACGAATGGTTCGGAGAGATCACTTACGAGTCCCTTGAAAGCACGCCCGACGCGGCCCGCATATATTTCCTCAAGGGCGAGCTGACAAAAGCCCGGGAAGCAGGCGATACTTCAACGGTTTCGTATCTTGAGCGCCTTATCGAGCGGGACAGGAATATCATGGTGGAGAAAGCCAGGCTTCAGCGCCTGCTTGACGCGCTCGTTCTTCTTGCGGAAGGCCACATGGCCAACGGTTTCACCATAGATCAGTTCGACCCTGCGAGTTTGTCGGAAGGCACGCTGAACACGTATATAAAAAGGATCCGCACTATTTTGCAAGGCATGAGGGACGGTGAAGGCAGGTTCTATCCCGAATATAAGCACCCGTTCTTCGACATGTTCAATTTCTTTTACAGAAGGACCGTTCCTTCCAGGCTGGACAACGGCAAGACGATGCACACCCATTACCTGAGCGATTTTGTGACCGTCAACGCTTATTCGGTTTTTGACGGGATAGGCGGGAAGATCGTTTATACCTTCGGCCGGGAGACCTTGAAGTACATGGACGCAGACGGAGAAGAGCATGAGATCGAGGCAAATATCATTTACGTGACCAGGGCACGCGAGGATGACACTGTCCTGACCGAACCGAGGCATGCCACCGAGTCGTGGGTGGTCAAGCCGGGCATGGAAGGATTCAATAGAAGAACAGGCGAGATAAACAGGGACGAAGCCTACCTTCATAAGAGATTCCACGAAACCCTGAGGGACAGGGATGGAGCACCGGTTACGACCTGGGAAGAAGTAAGAGACGCCGCCGGCGAGAACACGATCCTGGAGAGGACCTGGAACTGGCAGGTAGGTCCGGACGGGAGGACAGTCCAAGGCGCAACTGTCATCGAAGAGAACCATCTGAGAAATGAGACCACTACTTACAGTATAGATCCCGCCGATCACTCCAAATGGGAATGGATAGAAAGGGTGAAAAGGAACGGCGACGGCAAGATCATCCAGAAAGAAACCCGCGATATGGATCGGGGGATGATCACACAGGAATATTTTGACCCGGACAAAGACGTGGACGGCGACGGCCAGCCTGACCTGAGCGAGACGCGCGTTTTTGACCTGGACTGGAACGTGCTTAGGATAGTGTACCCCGAAGGTCATTCCAAGACGGTCGCCCCATGGGGCGAAAAAGTCGAGGGAAGGACCCCGTCGGTCATCGTGCAGTATTCTGAAAATTTCCCGGGCGAAAACGCCAACCGGACCTATATTCACGAAAACGCGAACAAGAAAGCCGGAAGGATCGAATATGGGAAGCTTATAAGGGAAGTCTCCGGAGTAGTCATCGACGAAGGCAGGGTATGGGTGGTCGAAGAGGACGGCACGAGAAGAGAAGCGCGGGAAGGCGACATGCAGACCGTGCGCACTTTTGTCCATGACCTGGAAAACGGAACGCTGTATATCCAGTACGGCGACGACGCGAAAGCCTTACAGCATAATCGACACGATCCCGGCCTCGCGAAAAGGATATTCATCAAGCCTTATGCCGTGATCACGAACGACAATGGCGAAAGCGTCGATGTAGAGGGTGAAAGTTCCATAGAGATAAGGCAAATAGGACAGGATGTGAATGGACGCAGAAGAATTGTTGAGGAAGACGTGGTCAGAAGGAACATCGTTGTTGAGGAAGAAATAGCGGGTGTAAGGGTCAAAAGAGTATATGCATGGAGCAGGAAGCTTGAGAAAAGGGCAAACAAGTACAGTATGCCTCCATATGTTCTTGTGTACGGATGGAGTGAAAATGCGGCTATCGATGACATCATAGAAGGAGAAATACTTGAGATAAGGACCGGCGTGGTCTTTGGCGATATTTCCGATGCAGGTGAACGTTTTGATGTCACCGGAAGAGGAACAAAGATAAATTACCAGGAACTTATGGCGGGATGCCCCTTGTTGGAACTTTTAGATTTGCAGGATGCGGACCTCAGACTTGATAAGAGGGCATTTTTCGATCTGCTTTACTGGTATGAAAACCTGGTCGGGCCCAACACCGGGCGTGAAACAATGAAGATCTACCAGGCTCGCATGGAGCTTTTTGAACGTCTTTCCAGGAGCCAGGAAGTCCAAAAAGCATGGGAACTTATCGAAGAGCTTGAAGGCCCGGCGAGAGAAAACCCGTCACCGTATATTTCGGTCGTATTCGAGATGATCAGGAAGATCGAGGCCGGTGAACTGACCGAGGAAGAAGCCATTGAAAGATTAAGAGAGAAATATAACAGGTACATGATAGATACCGGAAGGCCGGATGAGATCATAGTGGTCAGGACCCTCCGGAAGAAGATAACTGATTTTGTCGGTAAGTACAGTCCATATATTTTTGCGATCCTGGCGGCGATCGCATGGTGGCTAAAGAAACATTTGAAACCTAAAAGACGCCTCAGGCGGATCTATCCCCGTACCGGGCGCCTGGATGTTTTAGAAGGCCCTCCGGCACCTTCCAGGCCGCCAAGACGGCTGGCCCCAAGGACGGAAGATGAAGGCTCGGCGGAAGGACCGGCGAGAACCCCTCCGTTTGGTCCCGGATGGATAGATTCAGAGGTACAAGTGCCTTCGTGGATGGATGAAAGCGCGGCAACTCCGCCTTCAGCCGGTGAAGCGGAAGAAGCCGGTGAAGAAGCGGCCGAAGCGGCCGGTGAAGAAGCAGCCAGAGCGATTATCGCCCAGGCGGAAGGAGTGGATGCCGGAGAGATCAGCTTTCCGGGAGACGTCCTGAACTGGGAAGAATTGAGCGGAGAGGAAAGAGCCAGATGGAGAGAGATCCAGGGCGTAGACGAGATGCGCAATGCAGCGGAACTTTACAGGGCTACCCGCGGGGACAGGGGCCTTGCCCGCGAATGGATGGAAGCCATGTACGAAGCCGGGGTAAGGAACGGATATTTTGCCGTGGTCCTCTACCAGATCACAGAGGGCGATGAAAGGTTAGCGGCCAGGATATGGAAGAAGATGAACAAGGAAGGCCTTACCCGAGAAAATATAAGAGAAAGCGTGGTCCTGCATCTTATTGATATATTGGATTCCTATGCCACGCATGTCAATGACCTTAAAAGCCGGTGGGGAGTAATAGGCGCCCAGAGCAGGGATCAGGAACTGAGGAAGATAGCCACCGGAGAGGTCAGGGAAGGCGTAAGAGTAATAGTGACCCTCGTGGAAGCGACGGAAGCTTTGGAGATAGTAGGCCGGTGGGCCGGTGCCGCTATCCAGCCCGGAGAGTCCTGGGACAGGACACTGAGGACCTTGGTAAGAGTATGGTTATGCGGAAGGATGGTGATCTGGCACCAGGGAAATGATGTCGTGCTGCCTATGCCGGAAAATCAAGTGAGTGCTTTTGAAAAGGCCTTGCGGGAGATGACCCTTAGGATAGGGGCGCCTATAGTCAACAGTCTGGTAGATGCTTCTTTCGCTCAGGCGGGAGGGGGCCAGCGCGATAAAGTGATCAAAGAGATACGCGAAAAATTTAACGTAGACATTATGACCCTGGCGATGGAATCAGGGCGGGCGTTGCGCGACATAACTTGCCCCGAGACGGCCAGGATGATACTCGAAAGAGGCATCAGGATGGGTTATACAAAGGGCGACATGACTTTAGACCCGCTCCAGCACATGAGAAGCATCGCGAAGGATATCACAGGGTTGATAAATACTGCCGAAGGGATCGCCATTTTGAAGGAATTCATTTCCCATGAGGATGAGGCAGTAAGGAGAGGAGCGATATTCCTGCTAGGGGGAGAGCTTATCAGGGATCCGGGGCTGAGGACAGGCGAGAACAAAGAGATCGTAAAAGATGTCTATAATACTTCGGCCGATCCGATCTGCAGGGAATATGCCGCGACCACACTTATAGTGATAGGAGAAAGAACAGACATCAGATCCCTGCTCGAAGCTCTTGATATAAAGATCGGGAATCTGCTTACCCAGATCGCGGCAAAAGATGAGGCCGAGCACGGAATGTTTAGCCTCAGGAGAATAGGAGAGTTTATAGATGACAGTCTTCCAGTCGAAGGGCTGCTCTCCAGCCAGAATTATTGTGTGGGAATGATCCAAAAGGTCGTGGGGATCATCAAGCAGATGACCGACAGGGGAGCTATTTATGATGTCATAAAAGCGGTGAAAAAAGAACAAAAGATGCTGGATAGAAGAGGGGACGTGCGTGAAAAGTTGGTATTCACAGGAAGCCGCCGCGAGTATATCGTAAAACACGTGCTCAAGTCAAGGATCCTTAGCGAAGCATTGTATTGTAACGACAGCCCTGATTCCGTGACGAGTTTTATATTTTTGGCGGTCGGACACCAGGCTGATGCTCCTTCTCTTTATAATCTTACCCGCAGGGGCATGCTCGCGCTGTCCGACCTGGATTCCGGCCAGGGGAACGCGGCCCAGGCAGTGGATGTGCTAGACAGCCTTGTCGGCACCGATGCCGCGCGCGCGATGAAAGAAATGGCCGAGAAGGCTAAAGAGCTTGAAGAAGCCAGGGCGGCGGAGGCCGCGGCAGGCGCCATAAGCGCGGTTGTCCAGAACAGGGAAGAGGCGGAACGCCGGGTACTCGAGGCGACCCGCAATTTTGTGGACCTGTTAAGCGATGCCACTAGGGTCGATGATTTTACCAGGCTTCTTATACTTACTATATGCGCCGGATATGACGGCATGATAAAGAGCACGGTCGAAAGGGACGGGCGAAGGGCGGAGGACCATTTTACAAGGGCGAACAGGCTTGCCCAGGAGCATCCGGAGAGCCAGGAAATGGAGATAAGAAGGCTTATCGAGACCGTAGCGCGTTTAAAAGGAACGGCTGAGGATCTGACCAGAAAGACGTTTTCACATATGCTTTCTCAACTGGGAGATGGCAGGGCTGAAGCTTACGTATTTGATATAGAGACGTACGGCCCGATGGTCGGTGCATACGAAAAATGGATCATTTCTCTTTACCAGGATATACTGGCGGGATATGAGGAAGAACTGTCCGTGGCGAGGCTTGACGACCAGGAGAGGATCCGTGAAGAAGCCAGGGTAGCGGCAGCTGAAGGCGAGACGGAAGGAGCCGGTGAAGGAGAAACGGAAGGACCGGCCGGATCAAACGAAGCCGAAGAAGCCATCAAGACCAACCTTATCAGTCAGGTGAACAACACCGTTGTTTTCTTGTACCTTTATCATCTTAAAGAAATGAAAAAGGCCCTTGAAAATAAAGAAGTAAGAGCAGGCGAAATACTTACGAGTGATGCATTGAGAAAAACTGAGATCAACTCGGCGATGCAGCTTTTAAAAGTAAACGTGGCCGGTTTTCATGAACTTGCCGATGAAAGAAAACTGGTGATCCTTACACAGGTCATAGATGAACTGGAACTGCCGGCAGAAGAAGCTGAAGAGGCCGGAGACGCGGAAGCAGTGGAAGAGGCGGAAGCAGTGGAAGACGCGGAAGCAGTGGAAGAGGCCGAAGACGCGGAAGCAGCGGAAACAGCAGAAGGCGAAGAGGGCGCGGAAAGACAAGTAAAACAGTTTGTAGGGGCGATAAGGGCAGCTTTAACGGATAAATCAAAGAAGTATTCATATTTGACCACGGATGCCCTGGAGAAATTAAGAAAAACCCTGGAGATCGAAGCGGCGCAGGGCCGTGAGGTGCAGAAGGCCTCTCAGGAAAGTTTCGATAAGATCATGGGTGTTTCACTTGTATGTACGGCGACAAGCAAAATAAATCCGGATTTGACCAAGGAAGTATTCGAAAGTCTTGGTTTTGCCGTTCAATTAAGGATCGTAAAAGCGGTTCTCGAGGCGCCGGCAGCCGAACCTGAAGCCGAACCTGAAGCCGAACCCGAAGCCGAACCCGCGGCCGAAGAAGAAGGCGGAGGAGAAGGGGAAGGGGCGCCGGGGACCGGCCCCGGAGCGGGCGGCGCCGAAATAGAACTTCCGGAAGTGAACGAGGCTTCCCTGCACGCTTTCATGAACGAGATAATGAAACTTGCAGACATAGACCCAAGTTCATCGGTAGTCGAGATGGTATCACAGGAGGCCAGGCAGATAATGGAAGCTGGTGTCGCGCCTTCGGAAGTCATAGAACCGGCTGTTTTCAAGTTCCTGGTCCAGAGAGTATTAGATATGTACGCGAAGATGAGCAACGAGAAGATCAATGAGATGTATGACATAAAAACTGCGAAGAAAATGTTTACATCAGAAAAGACCCCCGGCGTGCCGTACACGCAGGACGAAAGAGTCGCGCAAAAGCAGAAAGCCATCGATGCTTTCGTGAAATTTATGCCGGATGACGCGAGAAATTCCGAAGACGTTCAAGGCGTCCTCAGGAGGGAACTGCCGGGTGCTTATGATGACCTGATAATCAGGCTGCGCACGCTGCGGGAGGCCGCCGTAAAAGGCATGCTCACTCCCCTGGTGAACATGAAGGCGCTGGTCACTACCTGTTTGACGGATGAAGAAAAGAAAGAAATAAGAACATATCTTGCGAAACTGAACCCCGCGGAGGCAAGAAGGATAAAGAACAGGCTTTTCTACGATAGTGGTAAAATACGGGACAAAAAAGACATCCTTGCCGATGTCCGGAGAGCGGACGGCGGGACCCAGAACATGGGGTTATTCGTTCCCGTCTTCCTGGCGGAAGCCGGGTGGGGCGCGTATCTGGCCCTTGGGCTGACAGTCGCGCTGATCATCGGCAGTTTATTAATAAAGAAATATCATCGTCCTATACGGACGAAGCTCTGGAGCTGGGTGCTGAGTAAAAAACGGTCCGGATTTTTCCATAAATGGGCGGTGAAGTCGCTCGGGAAGATCGGTAGCGCTTTACCTGAAGGTTCACCTTTGATCTCCGGCATCGAACAGGTATTGAAAAACGCGCTGCTGGTTGCCGACGCGGAAGCGTGCCGGCTGATCTTCCTCGCGTTCGCCGACCTGAACATGCCTGAGGATCAGATCGTCGAGGCTTTCATCTCTGCCCTGGGCAACCCGTCCAGAGAGGTCCGCGAGAACATAGTGGGAGCATTGGAGGAGAGTTTCGATGTCCGGGACCAGGCGGTAGCCCAGAATATTGTGAACGCCCTGGCCGGACGCATAATCGACCAGAATGAAGAGGCTTCGGTCATGGTCACCGCCATGAAGGCCCTTACGGCATGTTTGCAAAAATATTGCAACGCCGGGTTCAATATCCAGACACCGAGTAATTTAGAGAGACGCGTGACCAATTTTCTTTCCGAACAGGCGGCGTACACAAAAATAGCCGTTATAAACCTGTTAGGCGAGATCGGGTCCGGCATGTCGGAATCCCGGTTAGTTGCTCTCGTATATACGGCGTCCGAGATCCCGGTGCCCATAAAAGCGACTGCTATAAGAGCGTTAGGGAAGATAGGAAGAGTTTGTGCCCTGAACAGAGCGACGGTCAACGCGATAATCGAAAATCTTAAAAGTAAAGGATCTGACCCGGATGTATTGATCGCAGCCACGGATGCGATGGTAGAAATGGGCGCGAACGCTGTGGATCCGTTGTGTGAGCTTCTGGGGCCCGAAACCGAGGAGGAACGCGTTCAGATCCGTGTAGCCCAGATCCTGGGCAAGATAGGAGCTAATATAGCCGCCATGGACGAGCCCGCTCTTGTTGGGCAATTATTTACGATATCCTATTCATTAGTCGCTGCCGTGAGCGTGGAGACTAGAGATTCTGAAGTTCTTCGTGCCCTTGTCCAGGCACTCGGAGAGACAGGTCTTGTTGCTGTGGATAATCTGATCGCGGTGCTGAATACCGGCGGATCCGAATACGGACGGAAAGGCGCGGCGGATGCATTGGGCCTGATCGCCCAGTCTGCTGGTCAGGACCCCGACGGCAAAATAACAGCTGCTTTAATAAACAGGTTGGCCGATCAGAGCCAGGTTGTCAGGGACGCCGCGGTCGGGGCTTTGATGAGAGTCGGGTCGCCCGCGGTCGACCCACTGATCCCGGTGCTGAAACATCTTTCGCCTGTGGTCCGGCAGTGCGCGGCCGAAGCCCTGGGCGGCATCCGTCATATCAGATCGGTCCCGTTCCTGATGGAGGCTTTGGGAGATGAAGAGCTCGGCGTGCGTTGGGCGGCAGCCATGGCTTTGGGTAATATCGGCAGGACTCTTAGGGAAGATGATGATATGAGGACGCAGATAATAACGGCTCTGTTCAGCGTGCTTGCGGACAGCCAGTTCCCCGTGTATGGAGCGGCCATGGAAGCTTACCTGAAACTGAGGGCGACGGAGCAGGAATACGTTACGGCGTATCTCAGGGCGTATGACAGCGTCAATGTCGAAGTGCGCAGGGACGTGGTCGCGAAGCTATGGAGACTCGGCGTGGATTACCCCAATGTGATGGAAAATGTCATCGCATCCCTGCTTCATATATTATCATCCGATTCTTCGCCGGAGATATTTAAAGATAGCATTTCCGCTCTCAAGGTCTTAGATGCCGGTGATGATGTCCTTATCGGGGGGATCACCACGGCGTTCAGTAATGCGAGCGTGGATATACGCATGGTGGGCATAGAAGAACTGATAGAACTCGGCAGCAGGGATAACAGGGTGGTGGAAGCGCTGACGAGCTGCCTGTCAGATCCGATCCGGACCGTGCGTAAAGCTGCGAGAAAGGCTTTCGAAAGACTGAATATCCGTTTTCCATACAGACCCGAAAGCACGATCAGCACGGAAGTCACGTATCTGAATAATATCGATCCGGGCGTGCGTATCCAGGCCGCGAGCGCCATATTGCGGATGAGCGAAATAGAGGAGTACTGGAGGCAGGCCGTGGATTCCGTAGTCGAGATCGCTGTCGATCCTATATATGCGGATGTCCGTGCAGCGGGTGATAACGAAAAGATAGTGAGCGATGCGATACAGGCCTTGAACGGTTCTTTTACCCGTTATGAGTCTCCGGAAGATACTCCCCCGGCTTTCATGCGGGTCGTCTCCGCCGGCATAAGCGAATTGAGGGGCGAACCGGTCAGGACCATAACGACTTTCATGATGACCGCGAATCTCCGTGAAATAAGGGACCGGATACTGGCACTTTTTGGCCAGACCGATGATAACGGGGCCGCGGTGGTCGGTGATCCTTATCTGGCTACGGTAAAAGCCGCTTATGAAGGGGGGTATGTCGATGAAAACACGATCTCGGTGATCGTCCAGCATGTTCCGGAATTCGGCGGACTCTCGGCCTCGGAGCAGAAAATAGTGGTCGACAGCGTTTATAGCGCGCGCCAGGGCGGCGCGGGTGAAGTGGAACTCCCCGAGCCCGAAAGAGACAGGCCCCTTCCGTCAGCCGGCGCATTTTTAAGACCGGGCGCGGGAATGCCGGCGGTAAGAGGGACCCGTGCGCCTCCTCCAGCAGGACCGGAAGCCCCGGCCCAGGCGCCTTCCGATATCGAAAGGATGTACAACGCCCTTAAGGGTCTTGTCACTACCCACCTGGAAGCGATCGAGGGCAAGAAACAGCTGTATGATGGTCTTCATATGAACCCCAAAACCCCGCGGGAATTTGTTGATGAAAAAAGCAACGTAAAACCGCTCAGCAAAATAAAGATCGGTCCGATCTTGGGCGGCATAATATTGCTGGCCCTGTCTTTCAGTTACTATCGTTACGAGATACTTCCCATGTCATTTTTGTTTGCAGCGGTCTTGATAGCGGCCTTCCTTATAGGATCGGGGATCTCAAAACGAGGGGTCCGCGACATAACGACTTTCTTTGAACGTTTGAAAGAGCAGGACAAAGTCATAAAAGCGATCAGGGATTACCTGGCAGGCACGAAAGACTCGATGGTACGGTCATATTATTTCGACAGGATGGACGGAAACTCCTCCTTGCTGATAGACCTCATGGAGACGATAGGAAACATCAGAGACAGGGAGTGGGACCGCGAGGCGCTTTTGAGATTGATCGGTGAACTGGACACGAGGAGTCAGGCCGTAGAAGCAGATTTCGGGAATATCGATGTAGGCCTGGACCCGGATGTGACTCAAGAAGACAGGGATATAATGGAAGAAGCCGCGGAGACGGTGACTACCTTGCACGAGAAAGGCCGAGCCCCGATAGTTACCGTGCCACTCGATGAAAACCTGAAACAGGTGATATACGGGGTCATGGATCTTTTTGATAAGGACGATCGCAGCGGCAAGCCTTTGATCGATGATGAGCTTTTGGAAAAAATAAAGGACGATTGCAGGGATAGTGGTGTCGTCAATGAATCCCTGGCTTCCGTGATCGTAGATAAAGTCGGTGGATTCACGACCCTCGGGACGCCCGAAAAGAAAGCGGTTATCTTTGCCGTTTACAACATGAGGACGCTTCCCGCCGGGAAGGTCCAGCCGTATAAAGCCTTATTCCTTTATAAAATAAGCAAGATCAAAGAATTCCTTAACCCGGATGAAGTTGACAATTTGGTCAGGGATAGAAGAAAGATACAGTCCGCTACCGGCAAGATGATGGGGGATCTGGTGGTAGACAGGAGAGAAAAGGCGGTAGCGAATCTTACGGCGCTGGAGATCGTTTCTTCTCACGTAGCGGATGACATCAGGGGTCTTGACCTTGTCGAAAGAAGGAACCTGGACGCTGTCGATCTTTACAAGGTTACTGAAAACATGTCCGCGGAACAGCTTAAAGAGCTTTTGCTTCTCAATTCAAATGGAAAAAGAAGCTTTGCCGTTCATGAAGGCACTCCCGAGAGGGACATCAACGACATAAACAGCCCCAGCGATCTAAGGCGCATTATTGAAAGAGAGCAGGGTATCACGGGAGTGATCTACAGGCACAGGATGATGCCGGTCATAGATGCCGCTTTAAAAGACCTGGTCGTGCTTTCAAACCGCCGGCATAATCCTAATTTTAATATCGTGGCGAACCTCACTTCTTCGTTCGTGTTTAAACTTGACGGCATGTTCAAGTGGATAGAAGACGCGCTCAATACCGGCGCCGAATACAAACACAAACCCGGAAAACAGAGCGGTATCAGGCGCCTTGGTAAATGGTTTTTGAAGATGGCGGTAATTACGGGGGTCATACTGCTCATAGGCACGGCAACGGGTTTAGCGGAAAGTTCCATCTCCGGCATGCTTTTAGCGGGGAACCGGAATTACATTTTTGTGAGCCTGATCATCGTGGGCGCGGTGGCGGCAGTTGCATGGCTTTTCAGCTGGGGAGTGAGAAAGATGGTCACCAGGGACCTGGACAAGCAGGTAGAGATGCTGGACAACAACCGCTACAACACGAAGCATTACCAGATAGCGACCGCGAATGACAAACGGGCGCTTCGTTTCTTTGAAGTGCACAGGATATTAACGACTTTGAGGTATGGTTTAGGGTATGCCAGGACGCGGGTAACGAGGGAAGTGGTCCATGGCCGTCCGATCACGCACGAGGAAGCCAGGAAACACCTGGAAGACCGGGCCGTAAGAGAACCTTTGATCGGCCACACGGAAGGCAGCAAGAAAGCAGATGATGCCCGGGCGGAGTTCAATGTCCGCCATCATCTTGATAAATGGGGAAGCTGGAAGGAAAATCTGAAGGGCATCGGTAAGATATTCACGAATATATGGGTTCCTTTTGCCATATTGACGATAGGTGTGATCGCCCTGGAAGTCGGCGGGGTCACGCTCATAGGGGAAAGTTCTTTTGCCAAGGCGTTTGAGTATCTTGTTATCAGGGCCGTGCCTTCTTTTGGAGGCATCGATTTCCTGACCATCGATGGTTTCCTGACGGGTGCCGGTTCCATATTATGGTTCGCGGGCAAAGTGGCCCTTCAGTTGGGTGTAGCCACGTACGTCGTCGCGGCATTTTCCATCTACCTGTTCACGGTATACAAGCTTCTTCTCGGGAAATACGCGAAGGGCCGGGAGAGAACCTGGAAGGATTGGGCATATGAATTTATAGTGAACATCCTTCTGCCCGCTATAGGCCTGTGGGGGCTTGTCTGGTTCCAGATAGCGCCTTACCGTCATTTCTGGCCCGTGATGGTGATAGCTGAGATCTTCCTGCTGATCAGGTTTGCCGCAAAGATAAAAGGGGTGAATAAGTTCGGGTCGGCGAAGATAAGCAGTCATCTCAGGCATCTTACGGATATCGATCCATGGCATACGACCCGTGACGCATTTATGAAGGAGCTTAGATATACTTTGCAGGGGCTCAGTGGCGACGAGCTTTATTACCTTGACTTGACGGCCGCGGATATCAAGATGCCGGGCGGAGTCGGACAGGAAGAAGCCGACAAGGCATTGTTAAGGAAACTGGTGGAAAGGTTTTTCTATCTCCCCGATGGTTCCGACAGGAACGAAGCTATCACTCATTTCGTAGAAAATCGTCTTATGGATAATGATAGCCAGGCGAAGCGCGAACTTATAAGGGCCATGCTTGAGGACGATGAGCTCAGGATAGAAGGCGTGCTGAGAGAAAACGAGGTGCTTGACAGGGTGGCGAGAAAGGCGCATACGATGGAGGAGATCCTTTCCCTCGTAAGGGTGAACATATGCGGTTCCTACGCGCTTCCCAGGGATATAGACGTATTTGAAAAGAATACAAGGATAATAACTCCCGAAGAAAGGCAGGAGCCGGGCGCCGTTATGCGCGCGATCGATGAGCAGCGGATAGATGACGAGTCTTTTTCGAATCTCTTTCCTCCCGAAGAGTTTGGCGCCGGGTGGGACAGGCGGCGCGTCGCGCACCTGGATGATAAGGAGTTGCCACGGATATTAGGCATCGACCGGAGCCAGGATGAGGACGCCCAGAAACAGCAGGCTCTTTGCGTGTTAACCCAGTCGCTTTCCCTGGCGAGCATGTTAAAAAGGCTTTCGTACGCTACGCGGCGCCGGCTTTTGAAAAACATGGCTTATGACCGGGATCTCACTGCCGCTGACCTTGTAAGGCGGATCAGAGAAGGCATGAGCGAACATAACCTCAAGAGGGTATATCACCACCATATGTCCGATAAACCCAAGGGGGATCCGGACAAGGCCAGGAGAGACCCCGACAAGAGCGGGATATCGAGAGAAGGCATGATAGAGAAGCTTGTGGAGGACTCGTATATCGAAGGCCTCGTGAACGCGCTGGGAGATTATTACAGGGAGGCCGACAGGGAAACCAAAGACACGCTGGCGGAAGTCTTTTTTGACAGGAGGAATATCCCGGTCATCCTGGACCTGTCTAAGGATGCCGTGGATGCTTTATATGAACTAACAGGAGGTATCAATGCAGCTGCAGCGAGGGATGAAAAGATCAATTCAATATGCGCGTTGACGGGCGAGCAGCTAAAAACGCAAGTTTTTGCGCATTTCAGGGGACTTTCCCCGGAGAAAGTGAAGACTCTGTCCAGGGAGCTTTTTATCGATAATCTTACTGCCGGGAAGATAGTGAAGATGTTGACCGATCCCGTCGGAACGTATAAGTATACCCAGTTTTACGATCATCTGCGGACACTGATCGGCCGTCTTAAGAAAGACGGCATGACGCCGGACGCGATCGTATCAGAGGTTTTAAACAGGCTGCATAATGCCGGGGAAGATCTGGTCAATGGCTTGTACACGCATGTCATGGGCGAGCAGCCCCGTGAGATCGACGTCAATCAGGTCATAAATGACGCGAAAGAAAGGTTTATCAAGCGCGGTATCGTAAGCATGATAGAAGATATGTCGGATGAGCTGATGATGTCGGAGATGCTGGTAAGAACGGATGCCGCCACGGGAGGTTTCAGGCAGTTGACGATAGGGGAGATCAGACTGGGTGAATTGACGGAGGAAGAAAATACGGACCTGGACCTGTACCCGCTTATCCCGGCGTATACGATATGGATCACCGTTTTTGGTGAAGAGAACATTCTTGGATTTCTGCTGAAGTCGCTGCTCAGTTTCCATCACCCGAAGATGCACATCATTATCGCGGGTGAGCAGAGAGACGAAAAAACCTGGAGCGGCCTTGAAGAGCAGCGGAGCTGGGACGAGATACCTTCGTGGCTGGAATACAGGGGCGGCTGGCCGAGAGCGTCCAACAGGCCCGGCGAACCCGTCCAGACGTATACAAAACCGGGAGCAAATACTTATGCCTGCGCGTTCACACAGGGTATTTTCGGGGAAATACTTGACGTCGAAGACAGGCCGGAAGAGGACCAGGCCAGAAAGACGATCGCCACTAATTTCTCGATGCGGATATTGATAAACGAATTACAGAGAAGGATGGACCGCGGACCGCACAACGTGCCTGACTGGAGCGAGCTGGAACCGAAAAGGCTCGAAGGCGAGACCATAGATGTCGCCGGGAATGAAAGGGACCTCTTGCTCGAGTGCAGGCGGTTCAACATAAAGACAGGGAAGAAACTGGCCGGGGTCAGGGACAATTTCCGGGAAATTCTGGCCAGGGCGGAAAGGCTCCTTGAAGAAAACAATTGGGACTGGGAATGCATCAGGACGGACCAACTGGCCAGAGGCAAAGACGTTGAGCTTTATAGGTACATGAAAGGCGATGACGTAGACAGGATAGTAGCTTTTCTCATGAACGACAAGAGGGTCAAATACAGAAACCTTGAAGAAAAGAAGCAGATATTCAGGTCTATGATATGGGCCAAGGAATTCGACAGGATCTCCAGACCGGCCGGCGGTCAGGGAAGACTGGCTCACGCCATCAACGCGACTTATTCAATGGGTTCCATGGCGCATTACGCGGAATACAGGCAATGGTACCAGCACGGATGGGACGGAACATGGGCAGGGCAGGACTGGTTTAAACCGCTTGGAGGCACTACCGGCATATTCATGGCCAGGGACGCGATGCTGGCGGGGGCATGGGACGCTTACCAGATCGCCGAGGACTATATGCTGGGTTTTGTGATGTGGATGATGGATTATAACGTCGTTGCTTATGACACGATCACCCCGGAAGATCCCGTCACCGAGATGAACTACCTGATAAGGGTATTCCAGGTCACGAGGTGGCTGGTGGGGTACCATGAAGGCCTTATCTGGGCCTGCAACACCTGGAATCCTTTAGGTAAAGATTCCAACCTTAATAAGATCCGCAAGAAGAAAGGTTTTGAGGGAATGTTAACATGGCTGAACGCCACGCTTTCAAGCTCCGTACTGCCTATTATAGCGTACCTGGCGTATACCGTGACGATCCTTTGCGCGACATATTGGGGCCTATGGTCTTTATCCTGGGCCTTCGGTTACTTTTTCGGCCCCGAACAGGTAATGGCTGTGCTTTTCGGCGATTTCGCGGGTCAACTCGGCCTGTTCCTGAACACCATGTTCGGGTGGATGCCGAAACCTCATGCATGGATACTGGGATACCTGATCTATATCGTGCCGCAGTTCATGCATCCGTATTTCGCGGTGAGCGCGGTATTCGCTAAAGGTCCTGATGACAGGATCGAACTCCAGGCGGAGATAAAACATCTCGGGGAAAGGATAGACGAGATCGAAGAAGTGATGAGCATGGATGATAAAGACCTTTTGAACTGGTACGAAGGGTCAGGCAACGTGGGCAAACTGCACGCGAAGTTCATGACCGAACGCATGGCCCTGGAAAAGAGGCTTGAAAGGCAGGAGTTGAACGGGAAACAAATAAAAGATCACCTGAAAGCCCTGGATGCCGTGCTCAAAAAACTTAGAAAAAATGAACTGGACGCTCTGACCGATCATGAAATAGCAACATACCTGAAGGATCTGGCCTTAAATAAAAAGCTGGCCAAAAAGATCGGAAGATCAGGGACGGACAGGAACGCGAGACTGGAATTCCTGAAACAGCTGGGCGAGAAAGAAGCCAGGCGGCAGGTAAAAGACGCGACCTTATTGAGATGGCGTCTCGAGGAGTTGCTGAAAACAGAAACAAAACTCCGGAACATGCTGGAAAAAGGAAAGATCGGGTTACAGCCTTATTTTCACATAGCCATGTTCGCTACGGCTGTCTCGCTTATAGCTATGGCTTTTCTCTCGGTCTTCGCCATATCTACTTTCGCTTTTTATGCGACGATAGCCGTGATCTGGGCTTTTACCTTTGGGGTATGGCTGTTCAGGATACTCGGGCGTTCTTTAATAAATGATAAGTGGGAAAGAGCCGTCTATGCCAAGAAGATCAGGATGGCGGCAGGAGCAATGTATCTTGGTTTTTACCACATGTTTTATGTGATAGGGTGCGTGCATGCCTGGAAGAGGATAATGAGCGGTGCGTACGTATTCTGGGGCAAGACACTGCACGGCGAACAGGATATACAGACCATGGTCGCTACAGGAAGATACTCGACGCGTGCAAAGGGCTGGATCGTTTTAAAGATGCTTCTTACCAGCAAAGAGACAGCCGGTGAAAAGTATGAAGGCAAGAGTGTAAGATGGAGATGGGGATGGCTGACGCTGCTGCTGCTCGTATTGACCGCCGGGATCATCGCTTTCATGTCCAGGATACACGTATATGATGCCAAAAAGGAATGGGAAGGGGAGCGCCAGGAAGCGGGGCGCAGAACCCCCGGGCATACGGAAGACAGGAAGAATTTTGCTTGGAGAAGTCTATACCTTAGCTTTGACCTGGAACGCCGTTTAAGGGACCCAAATGTCGGAACGGTAGACCTGTTTGTCCATGGTTCCAACAGGATAGACGAGGCGGCCAGGAGGCTGAGAGAAGAATTGCAGCGCCGGGGCGGCTTTGACCAGGATGTTTTTGACAGGGTAAGGAACGCGGGAGAGATCAAGAGATTACTGGAAATAATCGAAGAGATGCGCCGGGAAGGTTACTTTGTAAAAGACCTTGCTGAAACGGTTTTTGGGGACTACCATCCCGGGAATTTTGACGAAGACTGGTTAAACCGCCGGATAAAAGAAGGCGAACTTGCCGGCATAGTCAGGATCATGAATGAGCAGATCGACGGGAACGATACCGAACGGCTGAGAAGAAGAGATAACGAGATAAGGATATTGTGGGAACTGGTCAGGGCCGAATTCGCGGCATACAGAAGGGTTTTGGATCATGCCGGGAACGTGATGAACGTCAAAAACGGTCACTTGAAACTGAGCGATCTGATCGATGTCAAGATCGACGGATTAATGGACGAAATATTAAGGGAACTTGAGAACGCCGGTCTTACCGTAGACAGAAACGGCGACATAATTCCTCTGGAAAGAGCTGATAGCCGGCATGTCGGGCTTGACGCGAGGACCGCGGCAGGCGGCGTAGATTCAGCCACGCAAGTTGTACCGGGTACATATGACCTGGGAATGAATTTGAGGCCCGGGATCGCCCGGAAAGAAGAATTTGCAGTCAGGATGGCCGGTCTGAGGCCGGAGATAAGGACATATGGCGCCCATATAGCCGGTGTCAGGGTCAGGGGAGAAGACCTGGAACGTCTTAGAGAGGGAAGATCTGTTGTCGTCGACGGCAAAGAGATCTCGGTCGAACAGGAACTTATATTCGAGTTTTGGATGGATAGCGGGGTCTTTGACGGCCCTCCGGTAGACATGATGCCGCCCAAGACAGCTATAGGTGTGGTCCTTGTGGATGAAACCGGAAAAAGATGCGTAACATGGAGGAGCGCGAGCGAACGCGGCAGGTGGTACAGGGTATCCGCGAGAGATGTTTCCAACGCCCTTACGATAAGAGACAACGGTTTCGACATGACGAAAGTCCAGAGCTGTGAAATAATTTTTGTCATACCTGCCAATTCGACCAAACCGGTAAGGGCAGGGACTTTGAGGATAAGGAACCTCAGGATCCAGGACAGTATACCCGATATGACCGGTATCAGGCGCGTGCGGACAGGCGCGGCCGGAAGGGCCGATGGACAGTTAGGCACCGCGATCCCGGTAACGCAACAGAGACCGGCAGGGTCCATAGTCCCGACGGGACAGCAGGGCATCTTCTCGCCCAAGGGTATGGTAAGCCAGACACGCAAACAGTTCAGGCACGCGAGAAGCATGTATCCCCGTCGTTACGGGAGAAGAAGCCATGCGTTTACTGCTCTTTCCGGTCTGAAAGCGGCATTTTTAACCGGTGCTATATTCCTGGCATGTGTTTTCTCCGCCGGTTACTTTGATTTTACATGGGTGACCCCGATATTGATGGCCTTGAGCGTATATTCCGGCTGGTCAACGGCAAGATTTTCGAAAGTAAGTATAAATGTATATAAAGCCTTCAGAAGAAGGGGCAATTCACGATGGGAATCGCTTAAGAAAGCGATAGCCGGATCGGACGGCTCCAGAGAACCGGAATTTGACAATTTGAAAAACACGACTAAAGACCTCGTGGATATACATGAAGCGTTCAAGTCACACCTGGCCGGCATGTTTGCCATGCTACCCGGAGCGGTTTACCTCATGATGCTGAAGCCGGAATACAGGGAATGGTACCTCAGCGGTTGGGGCAGGGGACGTGACGCGGAATACAGGCAATGGTACCGCCGGAGCTGGGGCAGCAAAGGGACTTCGAGAGAGCTTGATATCGAAAAACGTGTTTCGGAAAGCGTAAGGACACTGGTAGAAAGACAGACAAGGGATGACAGGATAGCCGCTATAATGACCATCGGTAATATCGGACCTGAAGCGATGTCGGCCGTTCCAGCGCTTCTTTTCGCGTTAGCGGATAAGGATCCCGTGATCGTCAGGGCGTCCATGGAAGCTCTCCGTATGATGGGATACCTGAAAGACGGGGCGCAGGAAGTCATGCAGGTCCTTGTCGCCGCGTTGAAGGACATAGACCAGAATGTTCGCAGGGCCGCGGCAAGAGCCCTCCAGAAGGTAGGGCCTTCAGCGACTCAAGCCCTGCCGGAGCTTATGGCTTTACAGGGTGATAGATATCCGACCGTGCGCCAGGCGGCCATGAATGCCATAGCATCGATCGACAAGACCAAGACCCTGACAAAGACTGACAAGGTTTTAAGACAAGCCCAGAGGAGGGCGCCGCCCGCTGGGATCAGCAAGAATATACTCTCCCTTATCGATCAACTGAAAGCCGAAAAGACCCGCGCCGAGGCGATCATGGAACTTATTGATGCGGGCAGGTCAGCGGTTCCCACGTTACTGGAAAACCTCAAGAATGAAGACGTAAATATCAGAAGAGAAATTCTTATTGTCCTTGCTTTTGCCGGACTTTCCGCAAAAGATGAGATCTCGGCCGTTATTGAGATGTTCAAGGATGCCGACGAGGGTGTCCGCCAGGCAGCGGCAACGGCGCTGGCCAACATCAGCCCCGATGCTGAAGAAGCGCTTCCGCTTCTCATAGCCGCGCTGCCGGAAAGAGAAAGCGGTCTCAGCCAGGCCGCCATGATGGCGCTGGCCAGGCTGCGTTATATCAGCCGCGGTGAAACTGATGTAGTCGCTACCCTTATAAAAGCGTTACTGGACGGGAAACGCGTGAACCTCCGCAGGATAGCGGTCAAAGCCCTGGGCCAGATGGGCCCCGAAGCTGAAAAGGCCGTTCCGGCGCTTATCAACATGCTGGAAGACAAGACCGTCCAGAGAGAGATCATTATAGTCCTCGGCAAGATAAAACCCGAACCGAGAAAAGTTGTCCCGGGCCTGATGAAATCCCTGGAAAAGGCGAACTACGGTTTGAGGTCCGATTTTCTGAGGCGCGAAATAATGAAACTATTAAGCCAGATGGGCCCCGCGGCCATCAGGGCCCTTCCAGTGGTCAGAGAAATAGCGGAAGACAGCTCCACTACGTCTACGGTGCGCCAGATAGCCCGGGAGGCCATCGCTAATATAACGGCTGACACCGAAGATTCTACTGAAGGATCAGGCGGCATGCCGACAACCGCCGGGTCAGCGCTCTTAAGCCCGGTAGTGGTCCTTGCTTTGATCGGTAGTGTAATTGTCGGCACGGGCGGCATGCGTCCGGAAACCATCGTAGCGATCTCCGGGGCGATTTGTATTGCCTTGTGTGCCACAATGATGAGTTTTATGTTCAGAAACTTCCTGCAATACCGCCGCGAGAAGCCGGTGGCCATCGTCATAGGCGTGACAGGGATGCCTGTGATAAGCGAAATAGCCGCGAAGATCAACAGGAAAATAGGCGGCGTGAAAATAATCGCTTTGAACGGCAGTTCCAAGGAAGACAACATGAAGATCCTGGCCAGGGCCAAGAGGAGATACGGCGCATACGGCCAGGGGATCATCGATATGGAAGAAAGCGGTATAAGCGAATCAGAATTGCCTTTGATAATAGGCAGGTTTGTCGATGAGATCCAGGCCAGAGATAAGGAGCTGCTGACCGTATCCGATTTTTCAAGAAGCCTTAAGGCCGTTAAGAAAGGCAAGATAAGGAATATTAACAGTATTTTTAAAGAGGTAACTGCGCGTCTTCCGGTCATCAAGTACCTGGAAGTTTCAGAACTCAGTGTGTACAACATGAGACTTACCAATAACGTCAAGATGCATACCTCCCGGAGCCTGTCGCCGCAGACCGTGGGTTATATCCTGGACGCGCAGACAAAGAGCATCCTGAGCATCCGGGCGAATTCCCTGGGAGAAGTGAAATTGCTGGCTGAGGCACACAGGAAGAGGATGGAGCAGGCCGGTTACAGCGATATCAAGGCAGCGCCGGTGAAACTGCAGGTAAGGCTTGCCGTGAAAGAAGAGGACAAACTGGTCCTGCAGGATACCGCCGAAGTCAAGCAGCCCCTGCTCCAGAAGATGGAGATAGACGACGTGCTGGGAGTCGAAGACCTGGTCATGGTCGACGAGAACGCGGCGGATAAACAGACTGTGAAAGATATCTACAAAGGGATCAAGGGCTACGATGCCGAGAATATAGCGATAGTCGAGTCTGCCAGGGCAGGCAGGGAGAACGAGACTATACCCGAAGACATAGTCTTCATGGAATACGAAGGAATGGCCACATCCATGGTCTACGACGTCACGCTGACGCTGATAGCCAAAGACGTGGATGCTGCCCGGGTACTGGCAAAGCTGAATCCGAAGAGAGACAAGCAAGGCAGAGTATGGTTCAGCCTGCCGCCGGTAAAGGGAATTGATACAGGGGAACTCAGGAAAGAGATAGAACATTACCACGAGTTCCTGAAGGGAGCTTAATGTGTAGCTACCCAACCTTGTGTCTTCCATTTGGCCGTGGGAGATACGAGGCAGATGCTTGTGTCCGTCGGTTATGCCAAGCGGCCGGCGGACACAAGCACAACAAGATATAGACGTGAGCCAACGGGGCGGATGAAAGATCCGCCCCGTTTGGAAATCTGAGAAAGATAAAGGAAACCGAGAAGTATGGAGTATAAAGGCGAAAATTTCAGGGAAGATAAGCTGGAGGGCTTAGCGGACTTTAAAAGGCGACATGCCTTATTTTTCAAGGTCGTCGCTCTGGTGGTGGTCTGCGCCTTCATAGTTTTCGATATCACATGGGCCCAGGGCGGCGTCGCGCCGGTCTGGCAGCATGCCAAGCCCCAGGATATTGACAGCCAGGTCAAAGGCCCTAACGGCCTAACCGTTCCTTACGCCGCGGGCACAGCCCAGGACGTATACGTCAACGGCAGCAAGAGGACCATCATCAACATCCAGGACGCCCACGCTTCACTAGCAGCCCAGAAGTCCATAGTCAGCCTCTTAGATCACATGGTCGCCAATTATGATCTAAACCTTATCGCCGTAGAAGGCTCCGAAGGGTACATAGACACGTCCATCCTGAGGGCCTTCCCCAACGAAGATGCCAGGAAAAAAGCCGCCGAGTACCTCATGGAAGAAGGCCTGATGTCAGCGGGCGAATTCTTCAGTATCGTATCCGCGAAGCCGATAGCGCTGTACGGCGTCGAGTCGGACAAGCTTTACCAGGAGAACGTGGAATCTTTCAGGGGCGTCATGAGAGAGAGGGCGCGATTAGTCCAGAACACCGAAGCCCTGGAAAGGTCCTTAAGGGCGCTCGAAGAGAAAGTCTACTCGAAAGAGCTTAAAGAGTTCCTCACCAAGTCCTACCTCCACAAGGAAAAAGGCCTTAGCTTTTCGGAATACTGGAAGCACGTCAAGGAAGTAGCCAAAGCCAAGCGGATAGACCTTGACGGTTACAAGAACATAGAGAAGCTCCTCACATCGCTCATGCTCGAGGAAAAAATAGACTTCTCCGGAGCCAACGACGAGAGGCGCGTACTTATAGACGAGCTCTCGAAAGTGCTCACCAAGTCGCAGATCGAGATGCTGGTCATGAAGTCGCTGTCCTTCAAGATGGGCGAGATATCGCAGGGAGAGTTCCACAGGTTCCTGATAGACCTTGCCGTGGAGATGGGCATAAACGCCGAGCCTTTCCAGAACCTTATAATGTTCACCCGCTACATCACGATATACGAGGGCATCGACATATTCGGCCTTTACCACGATGTGGAAGGGCTGGAGGAAGCGGTAAGAGAGAAGCTTTTCGCCAATAAAGAAGAAAGGACGCTGTACGAGCTCCGCAAGCAGGCCGACATATTAAGGAAATTATTCAGTATAGAACTCGCCAACGGCGACGTCGAATACCTTATAAAGAACCGGAAAGATATCCAAGCCGAGCCCTTTGCCGCCTTTATAAGGGACAGTTACAGGAAGCACGGCCTCGTCTTAGAAGGGGATTACGACCTTACCTATATTATGGAGAACATAGACGAAGCGGTCGAATTCTACAATATTGCCAAGCGTAGAGACGAGGCCATGCTTAAGAACACGATAGCCAGGATGAAAGACGAAGGCCAGAACGTGGCCGCTCTTATCACCGGCGGATTCCACACCGAAGGGCTGGTGGACCTTATGAAGAGCAAGGGCCTGTCGTACCTGGTAGTGGTCCCCAAATACGAGAACGAGAAGGAAAGGCCGTACGTTGCCATCCTTACGGGCAAGACACAGGGGTACGAAGAGCTCGTGAAGCAGGGTAAATACGAGCTTGCCGTGAGGCAGTATTACGCCGACGGCGATCCCAAAAGGTTCACGTTCAGCATGATACTCGCCGCGATGGGTGTCGAGGCGAAGGAGCTTGCCGAGGCTTTGGAAGTATACGAAGCGAATTACGCGTACCTGCAGGAATCGACGCCGAAGATGAGGGAGCTTATAAGGTCAGGCAAGAGATGGGATATGGACAGCTTCCGCCTGGTGAGAAATCAGCTCACGCCGGCGGTCCAGGAAGCCCTTAATAAGATACCGCGGGACAAGTTCAACATGGATCGAGCTGTGCAAACAGTGATCGAGAAAAGGAAAGAAGAGATCGAACTTGAAAAGAAGCGGGGAAGGATAAAAGATGAAGCGGAATATAAAGGGCGGCTTGAAGAAGTAGCTGCTTTCGTAAAACTCCTGGAAAGTAAAGAAGAAAAGACGAAAGAAGAAATTAAACGTCCGGTGGTTACGAAAAAAACCACCACTTTGGCTAAAGAAACTAATTCACCTGTAGCGATATCGGGTGTGACTGGTTTTCTGGGACCGAACCTTGCGAATCTTCTGCAGGAACAGGGCGTGCAGGTTACAGGCTTGAGTCGGAGTAAGACTTCCCCGGGCTTAAGTAAATTGCACGAACGTGAAAAAGCGACGATCAAGGAATTTGACTTATTGAACCCGGATCATGAGACGATCGACAGGGTGATGCGCCAGAACGGGACTTTCTACCATCTCGGCGCGATGTCCGACCACAGGGACTGCAAGGAAAGGCCTCACGAGGCCCTTATCGCCAATAGTCTTACTACGGCGATATTGTCAAAACTGGCCGGGATCCACGGGACACGGTTCATTTTCGCTTCCACTTTCTATACTTACAGCCTGACGAGACGGCCTGTTGGCACTCCTATGAGGGAGGAAGAGGCGGCGATAATGTTGCGGGGGGATGAGCCGGAGATACAGACGCTAAGACGGTTTCTGGATGAATGTGAAGAAAAGTTCGATAAGTATGCTGAAGAGTTCGTAGTGAGGCAAGGCAGGGTCGAACAGACACCGATGGATTTTGTGAAAGGAATAAATATACCCCGCATACCTGAAGACAGGCTGAAAGAACTGGGGCTCCCGGGCGATTATTTCTATCCCCTGACAAAGTTACTGGCGGAAAGATTAGTAAAGAAGATGAGCAATAGCGTGATCGTGCGTTTTTCGAATATATACGGTCCCGCTCAAAAAGAAATATATAAAGTTCCCACGTATATCCTTGGTGGACGTGACAATAGCGGGAAGAAGTTGTTTTCAGGGATATCCGAGTTAAAGCCGGGTGAGACTTTTGAAGTTTGGAAGCATGGGGCGAGAGATTATCTGTATGTTGAAGACTGTGTCAGGGCACTGCAGAGGGCGGCAACGGTCCCGATAACCGATGATTCCAGGGTGATAAACATTGCAAGCGGAAAGTCTACCACAAACATCGATATCGCCAGAGCCATCACGGCATCTATCGGTAAAAAGGTCGAAATACGCGAAGGCGAGAGGGAAGACAAGTCCGTGCACATATGCGACAACGCCAGGTTCAGAAAGTACCTTCACCCGGAAGAATTGACACCCCTATCGGTAGGTATTGATAAGACCGTTAAATACTATGTTCCGGATCTTGAACAACCCGAAGGCCGCGCGCCCCCGGCGGAAGATAAGCCCTCGCACGCTTACAGGCCGGTTTCTCTCTGGTCGCTTATAGGTCTCGGCGGAGGCGTCGACTGGGTGGTAGGGTTCGGCACGCTTGCCGGGTATGTCGCCCATTATTTTAGCATGAGCTGGAAACGCCTGAATTGGATAGCGGATTCCGGCCTTGTCATTCTCGGTATCATAGCCGTGACCTTGTGTCTTAGCAGTTTTATGAGGGTGATGGATTGCATGAGGGCAGTGAGGAAGATCCATCCCGAGCTCAGCATATGGCGGGCGCTTGTTTATGACATCAGCCGGGACAAGGAGGTGCTTGATAAGCTAAAGGATATTTCTATTTATACGTATTATCAGGTCCGAAAACACGAAAGTTTCAGGTGGCATGTTACCGGGCTTGTTGCGTTCCTTCCTGAAATATTATCAAGGAAAAAGTTCAGGAGGCTCCTGGCGAAACTGTCCAAAAAACCCGATAAAAAGATACTGCTCATAGCTTCACCGATCTCCAACTACATGCAAAGAGAAGCCGGCAGAAATGCCGGATATTTCACAGCCCCCCCTTACGGCCTTTACAGGATGAAGGCGTACCTGGAGAAGAAAGGCCTGGCCGAAGTCGAAGTTTTCGACCCGAACCTTTATCCGGAAGACGCGCATCGAAGGCTGGCCTTGAAAATATTGGAAAATAGTTATAGCGTAGTGGGTTTCAACCTGACCCACGTGAATATGCAGGATGAGCTCAGACTGATCGATCAAGTGAGAGAGGCATTTAAAGCTAAAGACGTCGACCCGCCTCTTTTTGTGGGCGGCGGGCATGAAGCCACTCATAATTACGGTCAATGGCTTCGGGAATCATACCTGGATTGCGTCGTTCTCGGGTACGGAGAGACGGTTCTGGAAGACATCATTAAAAGACAGCCCCGGGGATCGGCGAAACGAAATAAAAAGAAATGGCTTGAAAGGATAGACGGCCTGGTCTTTTATGATGACCGGGGCGGGGAAAGAAGGAATTTCGCTAAACATGTGTCTCCGGAAAGGTTCCGCGATATCACCTTACTCAACGAACCGACCGGCATCATCCCTTACCAGGAATACTGGAACTTCAACAAGGGGGTTTATGAACCTGAGAACCTGAGGGTCAGGGAAGCGACGCTTAAGACCATCCGCTTGTTCACGTCCAGTCATTGCCAAAACGGATGCGGTTTTTGCTCTTCCTCGAATTTTCTCAGTGTTTCAACGGGCGGCCCCGCGCCTGTCCTTTACCTGTCGGCAAGGGATACTTATGAACTGGTCCTTCAAAATGTCAGGAAGCACGATCCGGACGCTATTTTCTTCAATGATGACGATTTCGTCATCAGCAACAGCCGCGAGACGGATACGAGGAAGAGGGTCCTCGAATTCTGCAGGCTTATCAGAGAGGCTAAACAGGAAGGGCATATACGAAAAGATGTGAGATTTTACATCCAGACAAAAGCCAGGAACGTCACTAATATCGACAGGGTAGGCGGGACTTTTATACCTGACTACGAATTGCTGGAAGCCATGAGGGAAGCAGGAGTTGCCCTTATAGCCCTGGGAATAGAGAGTTTTTCCGACAAAGTGCTCAAAGGCCCTGCCGTATTCAAAAAAACGACTAAAAACATGTCAGTTGCCGCCATAAAGGGCATTGTCGATGCGGGAATAACGCCGCTGGCGAATATCATATTCCTCTCCCCGGATGAAACTAAGGAGGATTTCCTGGAAACCGCGAACGAGGTCCTGAGGTTGACGTCCGATGGCGTCCAGTTCAGCGTCAACACCCACGTAGAATATTTTCCCGGTTCTCCGGTATCCAAGAGAGTGGACAAGGGCGAATATCCGCATACGTTCCAGAAGGTATTCAGCCAGAAAACGGGAAGAAATTTCGATATCCCGGTTCATCTCAAACCGAAAGATCCCCAGATGGCTTTGGTCGCCGAAAAGCTGGAAGGGGAAAGGGAGAAGATATTGACCGAACTCCAGATGAAACCGGAATGGACGTTCAAATATCCTCCCCAGGTAATAAACGGCCTTATTTCTTTTATGGCCGCTCTCAGTATCCTTGTCGATACAACTGTTGACAGGCGCGAGGTCAAGAGGGTGCAAGCGAAGGCCAAGGCCTTTGAGAACGCGATAATGCATCGTATCCAGATGGCTATGCCGACCGCGGAAAAGGGAGAGCTGCTTACTCCCCAGCAGTTCAAGCATCTGGTCGAAAGGGCCCACACGCTCATCAAAGAGCCCCGGATGACCTTTGAAAAGGCTTCCGACCTGGTCGTTATCGCGGGCGAGCTTAAAGGTGTATGGCCCAATACTTATGACAGGATCATCGACCACCTTTCCGGGTTCCTCGAGGAGAATATGCCGCGAAAGGACATGACGGAACAGGAAAAGGAGATAATGGAAATAATAGCCAATGGCCTCTCCAGGATGGACATCGAATCGGAAAGGACCGAAAGGATCCTTGCCCTGTTGAATTTCTTTTTAAAGATAGATACCCCGATCCTGGAAAATTATTACGTGGACGAAGAGAACATAGTTTCATTCGTTCCCGATGGGGATGTGGTGGACGAGCCTGAGGCGATAGACAATGAGTTTTTGCTGAAAAACGTAATGATATTCGAACCGCACCATGACGACGCGCTCACGTTCATAGGGAATCTTATGGAGAAAAGGATAATTCCGAACGCCCAGAAGACGACTTTGGTCACTGTGGTCAATGATTCTGAGGGGGTCGAAGACAGCTATGCTTCGGGATTCGCCGGCGATAAAAAGTTCGAAGACATGGACTCCCGCGAAAAAGACCGGTTAAAGATGAGTATAAGGCGCCAGGAGGGTCTGGCTCTTGCTGATGCGATCGGGATCGGGAAGAATTATCTAAGCTTTGATGACCGCGTTCCTTTGAAAAAAAGGGTGACTGATGAGAAGGGACGCCTGTTGTCTTACCAATCGGTCTTTGAAAAACCCGGCAGGGCGCTGAAAAGTAAGCTCCGGAAGAAGATATTCAGGGAACAGCCTGATATCATCGTGATGCCCCTTCCAAGAGGCTCTTACCATCAGAATCACCGTGATACTGCAAGGGTCATTACGGAAGTCACCGTGGATTACAACAAGATGAGGGCCGCTGAGGGCAAGCCTCCTGTCAGGGTATATCTGTATTCGGCGAATATATCAAAGGACGGTTTTGTCTCTTACGGGATCGATCCCAACGCCGTAAATTATTTTTCCAGCGACGGCGACGAGAGGAAGAAACAGCTTTTTTCGGAGTGTTACAAGTCGCAGACGCACAGGTTCCCGCGTTACATGGAACTGTTACACCGGCTGAATATGGAAAAGGCCAGTGTGGAGGCTGAAAAATGGCGGCATCTGGAAAAGGAACCGGGAGACCTTTACGCGGAGACGCTCTTAAGGGTCGAAGTCGTCCCCAGTGAGATCCAGAGAAAAAAGGAAAAAGCCAGGAAAGAGAAAGCGATCGAAAATTCCATAAACATAATAACCGGCCGTCTGATGCGGATGGAAGAAGAATACATGAGGATCCATATCTTTGACGGGAACGTCTTTTTTGAGACGCCGGACGCTTTTGATTTCCTGCCGGTAAAAACGGGGCAAAGAATAGCCGGAGAAAAAGGGTTGCTTGAAAAGCTGGGGCTGACTTCCATTATCATTGATAAAGACAGGGCTTTTAAGGACTGGGATGCTTTCGAGAAGGCCCTGAGAGAGGCGATAACCGCTCTCATGGGGGATGACGCCGACGCGCTGGTAAAACTGCTCAAGGGGGAAAGATCGGCGATCCGGGCGGAAACGTTCTCAAAAGATACCGAAAAATGCACCGCGTCCGGCATTACGCCCATATATCTGCAGGACATTATCCGGAAAAAGATAAAGGGCAAAGAGCAGGTCAAGGTTACCATGCACCAGCCTGGGTATCAAAAGTACCTGGGATTTTTCCACAAGATGCGGCAGGCAGACATCTTCGTATCAACGGATACTAATCAATACGTGGATAAAGAATGGATGAACAGGCAGAATTTCAGGGACAGTTCCGGCGGCAGGAAATGGTTGTCGGTCCCTCTTATCAAAGGGCACGTCAAAGACAGGACAGTGGACAAGAGGATAGATTCTTCCAAGCAGTGGCAGAAGAGTCACTGGAGCGCGCTCAGGCATGTATACGCGGAAGAACCGTATTTTGCCAGGTATGCCAGGTTTTTCGAGGAGCTTTACAAGAGGGACTGGACTTCACTTAATAATCTTAACGAGGCCATGACCAGGTATCTGCTCAGGGAGCTGGGGATAAAGGATGTTATTTTTGTAAGGGCATCATGCCTCGGCGATGTCCCCGGGCGCAAAGCCGGGTTTATCAGCAACGTTGTGGAGCGGATACTGGGCCGTGAAATAATCGATTCCAAGAGACAGGAAGTTGTTTACGTGTCCGGGCGGGGCGCCCTCGCGTATCTTGCACGCGAAGTTCAGGACGGAACTGGAGTGTTGGAAAGGGATGTTCTCCCGAAGCGCGGGATAAATCTGAACGTGCAGGAATATAAACCGGCAGACATACATAACAAGTGGGGCATAGATCCCTATAATCCGACGCTGGAGATACTTTTCCAGATCGGGCCGAAGGCCAGGGAGATACTGGATGCTCCCGTGGAAGTGACGAGTTTCGACAAAAGCGTTATCCGTTTACAGGAGACGGCCGTGGAGATCCTCTCGGAAATAACAAAAATATCCGCTAAAAAGCCCGATATTACCATTGAAGAAAGGGAACTTCTTGAATTTTACATAAAGTCGCTCGATATGGTCTACCGTAAGATCGAAGAAATGTACAAGGGCTGGACAAAAGCGACCCGGATCGAGGAAGTTGTCATCATAAACGCGAATAAAAGGATTGTCAACCGTGATGAAATACTGGAGATGATAAGGGCCTCCGAGACGGGGACTGAGGTCATCATATGGGGAAGGTATGTGCACGAAACTTCGCGAGAGTACCTGGAAGCCTCTAAAGAATTCGGAAAGGCAGGAGAAAATATAGTGAATGTCGGCGTATTGGCGCCTGATAAGCCGACAGGCAGGAAATACAGGTATGAGTTTCTGGGGGAAAATGAACTGATCGACATGTACGTGGAAGAAGGAAAAACGATCAGCCCGGAACTCGCTAAAGTTGACAAGGATATTTTAAGGAAGTCGGGTTTTCTCATCATGGCCGCGGGCGCCGGGACCAGGCTTGCCTCGCTCGGTGATATGAGTTTTGAAGACAAGGTAGCCCTGGGCATCGAGGACATCACCCCCGAAGATATCGGGACTTTTTCAAAACCGACAGTCCCTTTTACCAAAGTCATGAAGAAGAACCCGTTCCAGCTCATGGCCGAATCTTTGGCTGCCGTCGCGCGGGACTCCGGGGTCGATATCCCCTTCATCATAGTCTGCACGCCGGTAAATAAAGGAAGCATCATCGATACACTGAAGGAAAATAAGAATTTTGGGTTGAAACACATTATACTGGTGGAGGATTTTTCCGGTCCTCCGGTTTTTGACGCCAAGGGCAGGGTAACGGTGAGGGAAAGGGATCTCTTGCATAGCGGAGGCGGTACGGGAGGAGCGTTGCGGACCCTCAACCACAAGGGGATCACGTTAGTAGATATCGACGGGAATGTCCACGATGTAAAATATTCGTCTTTTGAGTGGCTGGAAACTTACGAGGTCGAGGACCTGTACTTCGCGCAATGTGATATGGCCTACACTCCTGAACTTTTGCGTTCGATGGTCGCCGCGAAGAGTAAAGAAGGGGAAAAACGTGACCTGGTGGCCCTGGGATACAGCTATCCGCCGGGCTCAGACTATAAGCTCGGGACCATATTAAGACGAAGCAGCGAAGGGAAAGTGGACTTTGAGGTCGTGGAATGGCGGGACAGGACCCCGCAGATAAATGATCTGATCGGCGCTGCCGAAAAAGGAACAAGAATACCGGCCTACGCGGGCGTGCTGGGCATCGACCTGGCTATAGCCAAGAGAATAGTGACCGAAGAGCCCGGAAAGTTCGTGCCGTATATCCACTGGAACAAGAGAGAGAGTCTCGAAGACGGGACCGAAGTGGTCGTTAACAAGATACAGTATTCACTTACTGATCTTTTCCAGAACACTGACAGCGTAGGGGTGGTCATGGTGCCTTTTCAGAAAGTGGCTCCCATGAAAGATCCTCAGAAACTTTCGTTTGTCAGGGCCACCTTGATGGAAGAGCATAAGGACTTCTTGAGGTCTCTCGGGGTGACTATCGATGACGGAGCGGGAGTGGAGATAAGCCCACTGGCCAGATTCAATCGCGTGGGTAAGAACGTTTCGATTACCGGTAACACGAAAGTATATTTCGGCGGGGGCACGTTGCCGTCTTGTGGAATAGAGATAGGCGATAACGTGACCTTTAAAGAAAACGCTACCGTCAAGATCCTCGGCGGCAGCCCTGTGGTCATAGGGAAAAACGTTACTTTCAGGGGTGAGGGAGAAGTTGTCCTGGAAAATCCTGACGGGGAAACGCTTATTATACCGGATGGTGCGGTGATCGAGACAGGAAAGGACAGAAGTCCCCGTCAAGGATTGCCTATCATATCGATAATAAATATGGATGATGGACATCTTTTGAGTATCCTGCCGGCTGAACTTAACAGAGAGCACATAAAAAGGACCATCGATATTTTTGATATACTCTGGGATCTCGGAGGGAAGGATGAAGACCGGGACCTGCACGACAGGTACAGGGATATCTTTCACAAGTTCATTATAGCGCAGGCCATGGGAAGCCCTTACGGGACCCCGGAAATGTTAAAGCCCGCAAAACCTGTCGATGATTATTACCGTATTCTGGGAAGGAATAATATTGTCGTGACTCGTGAAATGGACCTCTTCCTGCGGTTCGGGGATTTCAGGGACAAGAAAAAGATATTCCAGAAGATAAACGAAGCAAGATTCGATGAAGACGAGAAAATGGACGAGAAAGAAAAGCAATGGTTGAAGAAGATGTATGTCTATTTTGTCGTCGCCGATCTGATAGAACGAGGCGCGGATTATTTAAAGAGAGTGGAGGCCAAAGAATTAAAAGGTGAAGCAAAAAGGCCTATTGAAGAGATCGACGCTTCATATGGATTTGCGAGGGAAGAATTGGAAAAAGCAGGAATAAACGCGGCAGAATACCTGGCCGATGAAGCCGTAAAGGCCATGACTTTTCCGCTTTCTCCCGATTTCGCCCGGATAGGCAGAGTAGCCAGTGAAGCCGCAAAGCCTGTCCATTTGCTTCAGGGAGATGGAGAAAAGCCTGATGAGGACGGCCAGCCCCGCGGTTCTGACGGGCGTTATGGGCGCAAGCCGGGCGGCTCGCCGGATGACGTCATGGGGACGATCGCCCTGAACGATAAACTTTTAAGATTAGCTGAGTTGGATTCACTTACGATAAGCGCTTACAGGATATTCGAAAGGAGAGTGAGCGAGTCGACGAACCGCAGGGATTTTGAATCCCTCACGGAAGAAGGCCTTCTCCGCGTCGCGGGCAGCGAAAGAGGCAAGATATCTTACGGGATGACGGGCAGGGGATACCGCCGCGTTTTTGAGATCATGTTGTCCAGTGATGAAACACCCATATTGGATAAGGACCAGGATCATGTTGCTTTTCTTGAAGAACTTTTAAAGTCCATACGAAGCAAGAGCGAAACGGTCCGGGGATATGTACTTGAGGGCCTGGTCCCTGTTTTAACGGAAATGGAAGGGGAGAGAACGGAAGCGATGGTAGCCGAACTCGCGAAAAAAGATCCCATGTCGGAAGTAAAAGAGGCAGCGGCCGTTGTTCTTGCCCAGTGGTGTTCGTATCCGGGAAAGAACCAGTCACGGGCGGAAAGAGCCAGGGCTGCCCTTGAGGAAGCGCTGGGAGGGAAAAGGCTCGAGATCTTCGATAAATACGGGGTCTGCGTCATCGATATCAGGGTCGACAAAGAACATAAGTTTACGGAAGAAGACCTTGACCGCATTGAAAAAGCGCTGGCCGCCGTTCCGAATACTCACCTGGGATCGGACGTTGTCCGGGTGATATTGAAGACATATTCCGAGGAATACAGCGAACGCCTCCCGTCGTGGATATCGGAATCTAAAGATCTTCAGGATCTCGCCGAAAGGATAAAGATACTGGGCACGTACGAAAAGGACATGCGCATCGTGAGGATAAACGATACCCGGGAAGTCGAAAGAACGATATTCCATGAAGTGGGGCACGGGGTGTATTTCTACCGCATGGAAGGCGATGACAAATTTGTTTTTTCTTCATTGCATAATAAATCCGCCAAGATGCTCGCGCCTGAAGACAGGAGGCACAGTGTACACGTCGATTACAGCGATTTTGCTTATCCCTATGGCGCTGTCGATGAGACGGAGGATTTCGCGACCATTTACGAATGTCTCCTGGCCGGCAGGAGGGAATTGTCCAGGCGGGCGAGGCAGGTAAAGTCTTCAAGAGACACGGACTTCCTGGAGAGAAAGATAAAATTGCTGGAGCTTATATTCCCCCCGTGGTATGAGTTCCGGAGCATGAAGGGCGAGCTTCTTCCTCCGATAAAAGTGCCGACAGTGCATGCCAGCACGATCGAGTCCCTGCAAGATATGTTGAAGGCCGCGCGCATTCACTCCCTTGAAGCGGAGAGGCTCGCGACGGAAGTGGTCACGCTCCTGTCCGAATTTGAAAATAAAGCCCAGGTCATGACGGGCAGCCAGGCAGATAGCGGCAGGAAAGAGATAATGCAGCGGTGCGCGGATATGCTTATAAAAGCCGGCATCAATAAGCACCTGGCGGAGCCGATGGTCGATAAGATAGCACAAAGGGTAGGAAGTACGGTCAGTAAGCAGCTCCAGGCACGAAAAGGGCCGGGAAGACCCGGAGGCCCGTCTTTGGGAAGCCTGGTCTTGCTTGTTTCCGCGCTTGCGCTCTTTTTCACCTCTCCCGCTCTCGCCGGCGAGGCTTTTACCGCGTGCAGGTCGGGCATGTTCAGCGCGGGCGCGTTGATAATCGCCCTTATAGTCATTACCGTTGTTAGTTTTGCTTTCGATCATGTAAGCGGAGGCGGTTCAGAGGAACCGTTGCCTGAAGAGATCATGAAACTTATAAGTCAGTTGAAAGACGGATCGAAGAAAGTCCGTGCTGTTGCCGTCCGTATGCTGGGAAAGACCGGAGATCCAAGAGTTGCTGCGCTGCTGGCAAGGGCGCTCAATGATAAAGACCCGGGTGTCCGCCTGGCGGCAGCGGAAGCCCTTGGAAATATAGGAGGGAAAGATGCGGTCGAAGCCCTGTCTAAAAAGTTATATGTTTATAACTGGGAGATGCAGGAGGCCGCGGCAAACGCCCTTACAAAGATAGGCACCCCGGACGCTGCCGAAGCCCTGGAAAAAGCGGCGAAATCGGGCAGGGATATACACGGGTTCGCTGCCAAAGCCCTGGCCAAGATAGGGCATCCAAGAGCTGTTGACCATTTTACCGGAGTCCTGGAGAAAAGCCCGTTCGCGTCCGAACGCGAGGCCGCGGCGGAAATTCTCGGGCAGACGGAAGCCTCGGACGCGGTGCCGGCCCTTGTGGAGATCCTGACGAAGGATCCGGATCCCGCGGTCCGGATGTCAGCGGCTACGGCGCTGGGCAGGATAGATCACCCAGACGGCGTTGAGGCGCTTTTCAAGGCCTTGAAGGACAGGAATGTGAACGTCCGGTTCATGGCCGCGATGGAACTCCGCCGGACAAGGCACTGGAAGATAGTAGAGAGAGAGCTCGGATTTATTTATGACGATATATTGACGGCGTATATGCATATAGGCGAGAAACAGAGCGCCGCGGGCCTGGAATTCAGAAAGGCGAGCATACCGGCCCTCCTGGCCGCGCTAAGGGACGGAAATCAGCTGGTAAGAGAGTCGGCAGTGAGCGTCTTCAGGGAAAACATAGAAAAAATAGCCGACGATGAAAGCCTCTTGGACGAGATAAAAGAAGCGGACCCCCGTCTTGCGTTCCTGCACATGATCCGGAGGGAGAAACCCGAAGTTTTTCGTGCCCATCCCCGCCTGGAAGAGTTAAGGCAGGAAGCGGTAAGGGTGGAAGAAGCCGCTCACGTCGAATTTTGTGATCACCTGGGGCATATCGCCATCAGCGGTGAGATCGCCCGCGGAATGGCCGGCGCCCTCAAACAGGAGATCGAAAAAGTCGTCTCCGGCATGCCAGGTGAACTGGTCGAAGAAGTAAGATTTGAGCTTTCTTATCAAGACCTCAGGTTGAAAGTAGAGCACGACCCGTCTCTGGGGACCGGCAGGATCGTCCGCACAAAAGATGAATTGATAATATACCTGGGCGATGACCAGTTGGTAGGCAAGAGAGGCCCGGCTGGTGCTTTGACATTGAGGGATTTTCTGGCGGAAGCGTTTGTAAGCCTTCTTCTGGATGATTATGACAGTCTTAAGAAGAAAAGCAAAACGGACGTGAATGCTTATTTCAAGCTCGAGAATATAAAGGTCCTCCTGAACTATCCCGTATCGGGCGATTCGCGCTATCAGAGCGCGATAAACGGGCTTACCCGGGAGTGGAACAAGTTCACCCAGCGGAGCGTCTTTTTCAGCGTGATGGACGACACTGATCCATTTACCCTGGTAGCGGGTTATTTGCGCTTGCTTTCGAAAAGGGTATTGTTTACCGGAAAAGAGAATATTTACGGGTGTATTGAAAGAGTCAGGGTAACGGAAATATCCGGCAAAATGAACATCGCCGCCATAAGGAACGTCCTGAAAGAGTTCTTCTTAGGCGGGAAAGTCAGTATCCGGTTGAGAGACGGCCGTGTCGTGGAAAAAACGCGGTTTGGCAATTTTGATGACACCAGTAGGATCGCAGGATTAAAAGAAGGGATCCTTAAAGCGGAAAGCAAAGATGACGTTTACAGGGCTTTGCAGGCTGCCATCGCCGCTATGCTTCCGCTGAACGAAGATATGATGAGAGAAGAGATGAACTACCTTGTCGACAGGGCATTGGGCGAGGAGATATTATCTTCTCCGGACAGGCCACGGAAAGAAGATCTGATCCGTGGCATCCTTAAAGGGGTGCTTGTAAAGCGCATAGGTCAAGAAGCTTTTGATTCCATGATAAGACACTTGTCCGGCAAAAGGGTAGAGGATCCGCCTTTTATAGGCCCGTCCGGCGAGGACTTTACGAAAGACCTGTTTCCCCTGGAGGGAATGCCGGAGGATAAAGATCACGCTTTCACGGCCCATGACGGCGTGAAATACGGCTGGATCAGCGCTTTTCTAAGCGCTCCTATACTGACTTTGGCTGTCCTGGCAGCAGTAAGCGGATCGTTTAACGGGGATCTGGCCTGGCTGCCGGCTGGTCTTTTTGCCGTCGGGATCTATTTCGGCTTAGCGGCCAGGAGATATTTCTTCCTGGGAAGGTCGACATACAATGCATTTATAGAGGAAGGATCCTCACCGGCCGAAGCTTACAACGAGGCGATCGCCGGATATAGATCCTATTTTCATCCCGCTTTTGAAAAACTTCCACTCAAAGCTAAAAGACTCTTAAAGTTCCATGAATCATTTAAGCTCCATACTATCGGCATGCTGGCGATGCTGCCGGTAGCTTCAAAAATAGCGGACTTGTTCAGGATGCGCGGATCCCTGAAGCATTTTCTGAAGAAAGGAAAGGAAGGGGAGATCTGCGCGATCGCCCTCGGCACGGATATTTCCGACAGGGAAGACATCATGCGCGC